>URVB01000053.1 GCA_900551075.1 uncultured Blautia sp.
CCATTTCTGTTAATATAGAGACAGGTATTATTTACCTATCTGTTGATTGAGCCTTTCGGGTGCCGCCCTAAGGCTCATTTTGTATCCTCAAAACTACACATCCAGTCCGCAGGATTCAAGCCACACTTGGAAAGTAGTATCTTTTGATTTTTGCAAAGCTTCTTCAGCTGCTTCAATTTCCTTCCTCCTCCTCTCTTTTCGGGCTTTTTCGTAAGCTTCCTTCTGTTCCGATAACACCAATGATCTATACCCGACAGCCGCTACTAGAAAGGAAGCAGCCGCAAGGACTGCGCTCATGGCAGATGTTGGCCCGTCAAGGCCTGCGCCCCCAATCAGAAATCCAAGGAATCCGATTCCTAATAATATCTTTCTGCTTTTCATGCTTCCTCCCTCTCATTTTAATATCTCCGCCCGCTGCTCCGGAGGCGTGTTCATTACGTCAAACAGCAAGCACAATTCGTCAAGCGTAAATTCCCCTGGATTTCTTAACCGCCGATAAAAAGTACCATTCGTCATCCGGAGCGTCTTCATCAGGCTTTCTTTGGTTCCTCCTGTTTTGAGGAGAAAATCATTTATGGCTTTTTTTAGCAGGTAGCCCCTGCGCTGGTCACGGGTTAAAAATGTCTGTGGCATTTGGTTCCCCTCCCCAATATTTCATTTACAATCCCGGTTCTATCCGTGTACGTCCTTCCAGGCGTTCTCTTTTCTGCTTTTCTACGAAGAACAAAGTTTGCAAATCGAAAATGAAAAGCTAGAAAACGAAAAACGTATCATTAGCATTATGGAAGATATCGCACAGTCTCTTGAGAATATTGCAGTTTCCTCTGAAGAGACTGAAGAATCTGATGAACATCCTTCAGAAACTGTGTGTCCCTCTCTTCCGCCTCAATCAGAGATCTAAGTATTTCAGTTTCATTCGTGCGAAACTTTTTGTGATCTAAATAGTTCAAATATGACTGACTACACTGATTGATTCCTAAGGCTACAATCGTTATCCATATAGATATGTTTTGTAGCCTTTTTCTTTTGCCTGTTTCCATATCTGCTCCTTTCTAATCCATCACGATTAAGATTCTTGCCGGGCCGTCTACGGTAATCGTTTTATGCTCATGCGGCTCGGCATTTTCTATGATTATGCCTTCTCTTTTTTCTAACTCCTTCACAAGGGCAGATGTCTCTATATTTTCCATTTTCATCCTCTCCACCTCCTGATCTATTTTTCTTTGTCATGCTTATCAGATATGATTGCGATAACTATAAGACCGACCACACTGATAGTTGCACCTACAACCATTCCTAGTACAAACTCCGGAATATACATTATGATTTCAATACCTCCCTGTCCTGCTGCCTTTGTTTTATCATTAACTTTTCTTGTTATTCCTCTTATTCTGTAATTACCAGACTGCCATCTGGAATACATATGAAAAGGTGGTGAAACTATGCAGAAAATTGTTCGAGGACAATGCCCCACTCAAAACAAAGATTATTCTATATCTGTCAGCTATATTGATGCCTCAGATATGGATGAAATTTGTTATGAAAAAGGAACTTTCAAATGCAATTACAATGCTTTTGGTGACAAATGTTCCGTTGCGCACTGTCCGATTTACGCTTCCGCACCATGTGAACTACATTGATTCTGCTTGTGTGTCTGAAATGATACCTGCTTCCACCAGTTTTCTTTTTGACACATAAAAATCTTTGTATGGTTCTGGAAGTTCCGGAAGCATCAAGCCTTCTACTGTTACATCTGTAGCTTTTAAATGCAACTGCAATATTGGAATGTTTGATGCTTCATGAGTAGGTTCGTACCCTCTAACGCCATTAATTTTTTTTCCATCTATAAAGATTTCTGCATGTACTCCATTGGTCTTTATTTCTATATGTGGAGTTTTCATAAATCACGCTCCTTTCTTTGTTTCTTTGTCCGGTATACGGGGTTTTTCGATAATTGCCGATAATGATTTTTCCATCTGTATCCTCCTTATCCTGCTTTCTGATCTGATTCATTTTCTTTTGTATTTTCTCTTACCAAAGTGGTCAACTTGCTTCACCCAAATACATCTGCGAATTAGCAACTTTAATCATTTCTTCCAGGTATATTGGTGGCTCATAGCAATCCACGACATCATGTGCGTCTGCGATATATTTTCTCTTCAGCGCTTTATAGGATTTTGGCTTGCCGTCATCCGCATACAACCCAAACTCTCGTTTGATCTGGTCGTAAATGTCCCGAGAACCCCTCGAAGGGATATAAAAATTTTTATCGCCTTCGGCCTGTTCCCCCCCGCGCCCCGCCACACCCTTACGCTTCACATGATTAGAAAGCTCGTCTGCTTCGGATCCATACAGAGGAATGTCAAATTCCAGTTTGTCTATTCTGTTATCGATCTGTTTAATTTCCTGATCGTGACGACTCAGAATTTCTACGGATCGCTGGAGAATTTCTAGCTGGGATAATGGTTTCTTCACCCGGAAATATGTATTAACCAGTTCTCTTTGAACTTTCCAAGCGAGGTCGTCAGTGAGTGACTTCGCCAACATCAAATATCCTTGCTCTGTTATAAGAATCAGTCCATTGGGGGCGACAATACCGAACTCCATTTTGGCTTCGTCCGTATTTCGGACGAAGTAATCTTCACCCTCGACAAACCTCTTTTTATTGTCATTGAAACGTTTTCTTGCTGTCCCATCTGGTCTTTCATGCACTATGTCGATATCTTTGAATGTCACAACACGCTTACCATTAAATTCCTTTGTTGAAATCTTCTGATTTCCGATTTTGATTAATTCGTTCATGTTTCCTCCTTATCATCTACCAAAAAATACTCAATGCTTACACCGAAGTAATCAGCAACTGCTTTGAGTTTATCCACTGAGGGAGACGATCTTTTCCACTTCCAAATCGTCCCATTACCAAACCCCAAAATATTTTCCAGCTTTCCAATCGTGATTTTCCTTTCACTACAAAGCATGGAAATTTTCTCTACCATCTTCACACCTCCATTTTATTGAATATTTTCCATTGCCGTGATATACTTACTTCGTCACTCATTAGGCCAACTTCTTAAAAATAAATTTCAGAAAGGAGGGCGCCAACGAATGACAGCTATTGTATCTGTCGTTCTCCTCCCGCTGTGATTTTCCATCGGAATTTCACAGAAAGGAGGAGAAAAAATGACAGATACCGCTAAAAAGCTGTTGGCTTTATTCCACGAGCATAATACGGATGAATTATGTTGGATGGAATATGCTGTAATTGACGGTTACAGCAAAGCTATCAGCGAATTAGAGGAACTCGGATATATCCAATCCTGCAACGACGTTATAGGAAGTATTGCTTTAATCCGATAGTTTCTCGCCCAAGGCTGCATCGTTCACTCGGTGCAGCCTTTTCATGGCAATGATACCAATTCTCTAAAGCGAAAATATTCTACTTTTCTATTGACTTTCGATAGAAAATATTCTATAATTAAGATAACCACAAATTAACTATAAACATTTTCTACTAATTTCATCTTCGTAGAAGATTTTCTACTTTGTAGTTGTATTATATAGCTTATTTTCTACGTTGTCAAGATGTTTTGTAGAAATATTTCTACTTTTTTTTAGGAGGTACTATGTCAACGTATGAAATAATTAAAGAACTGTGCAAAAAGAATGGTATTGCGCAAACTGCACTCGAAGCAGAATTGGGCTTTGGACGTGGTTCAATAGGAAAGTTACGCAACGGTAGCACAACTGCCGAACGTTTGAGGAAAATCGCTGATTATTTTGGAGTTTCCGTAGAATATCTAACAACGGGGAAAGACAATGATAAAAATAAAATCAATAACCTAACTCGTAGAGATGAAAAAGATATTACTACTATTCTGGCCAACACAGAACATCTTCTAAAACAGAAAGGATTAATGTTTGATGGAGACCCAGCTTCCCCAGAAGCAATTGATTCCATCCTTTCTGCAATGAAGATAGGAATGGAGATGGCAAAAGAAAAGAATAAGGAGAAATACACACCGAAGAAATATAAGAAGGACTGATGTCTATGGATATTAAAGCAAAAGTTAATAAACTGGTTTATAAATACAAAACCAGAAATCCTTTTGAAATAGTAAAGGGAATGAATGTAATTTTGGTATTCTATCCGTTAAACGGCGTTCGAGGATTTTACCAATATTTTCAAAGAAACAATATTATTTACATAGATGAAAAGCTTTCTGATAGTGATAAACTTTTCGTTCTTGCTCACGAACTTGGACATATGATGTTGCACAAAAAATCTAACGCAATCTTTATGGATACTAGAACACAGTTCAAAACAACTAAATATGAAATTGAAGCAAACAAATTCGCCATGGAGCTTCTGATCGAGGATTCTATTTTGGAAGAGAATAAAGAATTAACCACCGGACAACTCGCCCGGATGCTAGGGTATCATGAGAAGTTGATTGAGTTGAGATTGAAAAAATAAAGGAGGAATTTATTATGATGTATCCATTTATGACACTGAACGACGACACAGAAATCACACATTCTGAAATGAAGCCAGACGGTCAAGTCAAGGTATATATCGAAACACCGGATGAGCAATACTGCTTCCGTCATGCCACATGTTGGCTTCCGGATTACAAATGGGAGGATATCTACCAGTATTCCGACGAGCAGATAAAAGAATTTGAGGATATTGTCAAATCTACTGCGCATCTAATCATAGAGTTTTCGCAGGAAGGAGGATTTGAAAATGCCGCAAGTATTTAGGATGGGCCCATATTGGATTTATTTTTGGACAAATGAAAATAAGCCGTTGGAGCCGATTCATGTTCATATTGCCAAAGGTTCGCCCACTGCCAATTCTACAAAGGTTTGGATTACCAGTTCTGGTAATTGCTTACTCTGCAATAATAATTCCCGTATACCTACGCATACTCTACGTAATATTATGCGTATGATCGAAGCCCGAAGTGGAGATGTAGTCAATCTTTGGTTAGATTACTTTGGGGAAATTCATTATTATTGTTAAATAAAAAACCGCCCCAGTGTTACCAGCACCGGAGCGGCCTGCATACCCGAAGATATACACTCATTTACCAAAAATATTGTATCATCTTCGGAGCAGCCATGCAAGCGGAACACTCGTTCGCTGGCTGTTATTTTTGTACCCTATCATACAAAAGGAGGATGATAAAAATGCCAACAGCAAAGAAACTTCCGTCAGGGAGCTGGCGGTGTCAGGTATATTCACACACCGAAGAAACGAAGCAGCCGGACGGTACCACAAAGAAAAAACGTATTTATAAATCATTTACCTGCGATATCCCGGGGCCTAAAGGGAAACGTCTGTGTGAACATCTGGCATCTGAATGGGCGGCAAATAAGGAAGCGTTCTCTCATGTACCTTCTATGACATTCGGAGAAGCTCTGGACAGGTATATTGCTTCAAGAGAGTCCGTACTGTCCCCTTCTACCATTAAGGAATACAAACGCATCCGGCAGAAGCACATGCAGTCTCTCATGGGGGCAAGGCTCGACGGGATTACGCAAGACCAGATTCAACAGGTCATTAATTTCGAATGTCAGACACACAGCCCCAAGACAATTCGGAACTATAACGGGCTTATATCGTCCGTATTAGGCGCATATCGCCCTGATTTTGCCCTTCATACCGTCTTGCCGAAGAAAGTACGTCCAGAGCTCTATATCCCGTCTGACAGCGAAATACAACGTCTAATGGAGTATGTCCGTGGGACGGATATGGAGCTTCCCATATTGCTTGCTGCTTTCGGTCCTATGCGGCGTGGCGAAATATGTGCGCTGGACTCCAGGAATATTACGGGTAATACGGTCCATGTCTGTGAGAATATGGTAAAAACGGATAAAGGTGAATGGGTAATTAAGAGTCCTAAATCGTATGCCGGTGACAGATACATAGAATACCCTGATTTTGTTGTTGAAAAATTCAAGGGACGCACCGGAAAGATTGTTGATATGTCTCCCACTACCATTACGAACAGTTTTTCCAGAATTTTAAAGAAAGCCGGCATAAGCCATTTTAGGTTTCATGATCTGCGGCATTATTCAGCAAGCGTGCAACATGCCCTCGGCATTCCGGACGCTTACATCATGCAGCGCGGGGGCTGGGGTAGCGATACAGTTCTTAAAAGTGTCTACCGGCACGCAATGAATGACCGGCAGAAAGAAATGAATGAAAAAGCAAATGATTATTTTTCGTATCTATGCAACACGAAATGCAACACGAATTAAAAAAAGTGCCTAAACAAGGCACTTTTTCCCAAGCTGCTGACGGGAATTGAACCCGTGACCTCCGCCTTACCAAGGCGACGCTCTACCGACTGAGCCACAGCAGCATTTCCTTCAGAGCAGTTATTTTTGCCGCTCACAGTTGATAATATTATCAGATATAAAGACCGTTGTCAACACTTTCTTAGAATTTTTTTAACCACACTCTCTTAGATTTTTAACCGCAATCTCCCCGGCCGGACCCTCTGCCTGTCCGTACCTGCCTCATTTTTTATATTTATCCACACAGTTGCGAATCTTCCCCCTGATTCTCTGCAGCGCATTATCAATAGATTTCGGAGTCTTTTCCAGAAGCTGCGCAATCTGAACATAGCCATAACCCTTCAGATAGTAGCCCAGAACCTTATTCTCCATAGGACTCAGAACACGACTGATCTCTCTTTCCAGATCATGCGTGCTCTCCCTGTCAATAATGATTGCCTCGGGATTCTCCGCCCACAGCTCTCCAAGCGTACTTTCCTCATTCTCAGGGCTTAGGGAAACATAAGAATTCAACGGTATATGCTTCTGCCGATTGGAGCTCTGGACCGCATTATAAAGCTGCCTGTCTATACAAAGACAGGCAAATGTCTGAAAGGAGGCCTCTTTACCCGGCAGATAATCCCGCACTGCCTTAAAGAGACCAATCATCCCCTCCTGTATCAGATCGTCAGTCTCCCCTCCGATCAGATACATGGCACGCGCCCTTTTCCGAACCAGATCTTTGTATTTTTCCATCAGGTAATCAGAAATCCCGCGCTCACCCTCCCGGAGCCTGGTTATCAATTCCTCATCACCAAGATTGTCGTATTGCCCCATATTCCCTCCGTCTGCAATTAATTTGCTTTCAGACGCTGTCTGACAATTTCGTATGCAAGAACCCCTGCCGCCACCGAAGCATTCAGGGAATCAATATCCCCCTGCATAGGAATGGAGGCTGCAAAATCGCATTTTTCCCGAATCAAACGACTGACTCCCTCTCCTTCATTTCCGATCACAAGCCCAATAGGACCTGTCAGATTTAAATCATACATCGTCTCTCCGCCCATATCTGCACAGACAAACCAGATTCCCTTTTCCTTCAGCTCCTCAATGGTCTTTGCAAGATTCGTAACCTTGGCAACAGGCGTATAATGCAAAGCACCTGCCGAAGTCTTCGCTACGGCAGCCGTCAACCCCACGGCCCTGCGTTTCGGAATGACAACTCCATGAGCACCTGCAAGGTTGGCCGTACGGATGATGGCTCCCAAATTATGGGGATCCTCAATATTATCCAAAAGGAAAATAAACGGTGGTTCTCCCTTTTCCTTTGCCTTTGCCAAAATATCTTCTACAGAAGCATATTCATACGCCGCCACCTGAGCGATCACACCCTGATGGGCACCTGTCTCGCTGAGCTGATCCAGGCGCTCCTTTGCTACATAATTGATGATTGTGTCTTTTTTCCGCGCCTCTTTTGCTATGGTGCGCACAGGCCCATCCTGGCATCCATCCAGAATAAACAGCTTATCCACACATCTTCCGGACCGAAATGCCTCCAGTACCGCATTGCGGCCTTCTATCTGCTCACTCATAATTTATCCTCTCCGATTCCCATACGGATCAGTTCCAGCATCCGTTCATAATCTTCCTTCAAATATAAATATCCCAGCAGCGCCTCAAAGCCTGTTGCCCTGCGGTAATCAGACATTGTGGCATGCTTCGCCATTGTAGGAGAATGAGCATTTCTGCCCCTTTTATAGACGCTGTGCTCTTCTTCCGTAAGCTTCGGCCCGATTACTTCCATCATGGCAGACTGGGCGGCCGCCTTCACAAGACTGCTTGCCTGCTTATGCAAATAGTTGACAGGACAGTTTCCTTTTTTCACCAAAACCGTACGGATCACAAGCTCATATACCCCATCTCCGATATATGCAAGCGTCAAAGGAGAATAGGTTCTTAAGTCCCTATCCTCCAAATGAAACAATTCTTTTAATTGGTTTAAACTCGTTTCCATTTTACTCCTTCACGGGTATCCTTCAGCTCAATGCCTTTTGCAAGAAGCTCTTCGCGAATCTCATCTGCCCTTGCGAAGTTCTTTGCCTTTCTTGCTGCCTGACGTTCTGCGATCATATCCTCAATTTCCCTATCCAGGATTTCTTCTTTTTTCTCCACAATCAAGCCCAGAACATCGCAGAGCTGTACCAGAACCTGCAGTACATAAGCTGCAAACTCCTCTGAGCTTCCCTCCGCTACATTGGTATTCGCATATTTTACAAGCTCAAATACAGCCGCCAATGCATCTGCCGTATTGAAGTCATCATCCATAGCTTCCTCAAATTTCTCTGCAAAAGCTTTCACTTCCTTCATGGATGCTTTCTCTGCCTCTGTTGACGTAACTTCCTGCGCTGCTGCTTTGCGGTCCTTCAGGCGACCCGCTGCCTCTACAATCCTCTCCAGAGAATTTTTCGCAGCTTCCATAAGATCAGCACTGAAATTAAGCGGGCTTCTGTAATGTGCATTCAGCATGAAGAAACGCAGCACCTGAAGATCATACTGTTTGCTGATTTCACGGACAGTGCGGAAATTACCCAGGGATTTGGACATTTTTTTATTATCAATGTTCAAAAATCCGTTATGCATCCAATATTTCGCAAAATTTTTGCCATTGCAGCACTCACTCTGGGCAATCTCATTTTCATGGTGCGGGAAAATCAGGTCCTCACCTCCTGCATGAATATCAATCTCATCCCCAAGATATTTCTTAGACATCACAGAGCACTCAATATGCCATCCCGGACGTCCATCACACCATGGGGACTCCCAATATGGCTCCCCCTCTTTTTTGGGCTTCCAAAGTACAAAATCCAGCGGATCCTCCTTCTGATCTTCACCGGATACCTGCAATGCACGGAAACCGGACTGCAGATCATCCAGATTCTTATGAGAAAGCTTTCCATATTCTTTGAATTTTTTCACGCGGAAATAAACCGTGCCATCCGCAACTGCATATGCATATCCCTTGTCGATCAGAGTCCGAATCATTTCGATCATTCCGGCAATTTCCTTCGTTGCCTGCGGATGAGCAGTTGCAGGCCTCACATTCATTCCGGCCATATCCTTCCTGCATTCTTCAATATAACGGTTGGAAACCTCCTCCGCACTGACGCCCTCTTCAATGGCCTTCTTGATGATTTTATCATCCACATCCGTAAAATTAGATACAAAATTCACTTCATATCCCTTGTATTCCATATACCGGCGTACCGTATCAAAAATAATCATCGGACGAGCATTTCCGATATGGATCAGATTATAAACCGTTGGACCGCAGACATACATCCGTACCTTTCCCTCTTCCAGCGGTACAAACTCTTCCTTGCTGCGTGTCAGCGTATTAAAAAGCCTCATCTTTTCTTTTCCTCCAATTCCGTATATTTACGAATCTATCTAAAATAATCTTCCTAATCTTAAGCCTTGTCTTCCAGAAGGCAGACAGCCTGAGAAGCAATCCCTTCGCCCCTCCCGGTAAAGCCCAGCTCTTCTTCTGTCGTTGCCTTTATATTCAGCCGGGATTCCGGAATTTCGAGCACTGCTGCCATATTCCTGCGCATCGCCGGAATATGCGGCGCCATTTTCGGTTTCTGCGCAATGATCGTGGCATCGATATTTCCAATGGAAAATCCATTTTCTGAAAGAAGCCCTGCTGTATGGCCAAGCAGCTTCAGGCTTGAGATTCCCTTATAGGCCGGATCCGTATCCGGAAAATGCTTCCCGATATCTCCAAGAGCAGCAGCCCCTAAAAGAGCGTCCATAACTGCATGAATCAGCACATCTGCATCCGAATGTCCCAGAAGACCCTTTTCCCAGGGAATATCCACACCTCCCAGGATCAGCCTTCTGCCCTCTGTCAGCCTATGTACATCATATCCCATTCCTATCCGCATCTTTATACTCCTTCTATTTCCAGCATCTTGCTTAACCTGAGAAAGCTCAGCCTCCGCCTGACATAGGGCGCCAGTCTTAAGCTTTGCGGCACGATTGCCTCCGTCAGCCCAATATCATAAACGCTTCTCTTACAGCCGGCTTTTTCCAGCATATAAAGCATTTCCTCTTCCTCAGGAAGCCCCTCGATCACCTCTGCAATCTCTGTGAGCTTCTCTTCCAGACGTTTCGGATCTATTTTCAAAAGCAGCTCCGGCTCATTTTCCTCACGAATTCCCTCCAAAAGCCCTTTTCTGCCAAAAGTCTCCTCAAGAAGCGCCCCGTCATTTGCCTGATACGGCTTCACACGGCATCTTCCACGGCGGATAGCCTTTGCAATCCTCTTATATTCCCGAAGCACCAGCACAGTCCCCACGGATACCTTTTCTCCATGAAGTGCATCCAAATGTTCGTTGATAACCTCCATCTCCCACAAATGGGAGAGATGATGCTCCGCACAGGAAGCCGGCCTTGAATTTCCTACCATTTGCATTGCCAATCCTGACAGAATCAGGGCATACATCAGCTTTTCGCAGCTTTCCTCTTCTCCTGCCGCAATCGCACGAAGACAGGACCGCACTGTTTTCAATGCCTTTTCTTCCATCTCCGCTACATAACTGCAATAATACTCTCCCGTCAGCATATTGGCAATTTTCCAATCGGCCAGACAGATATATTTACCAAGCAAATCAGATACACCGGACGCATTCAGCCGTTTTGGCGCCTTTGCAAAGATATCGGTATCCGCAAACACTGCCAGTGGCGGCGCTGCCGGCATCGTCCTTTTCAGGCCATTCCAGGTCATGGCGGCTACCGTAGATACGAATCCGTCAACACTTGCTGCGGTAGGCACAGAGATAAAAGGAATCCTATACTGAAAAGCTACGTACCGGCTGATATCATGGATGGTACCGCTTCCTACTGCAAGAATCAGGTCAATGTCCTCATCCATATTATTTTCTACGATTTCTACAGCATAATTATCTGCATGAAGGTTTTCCGCCTCCAAAACCAGAACCTGACATCTATCGTAGATTTCTTCCATAATTTCTTCCGTAACTTTGTATGTGTTGGTGTCACAGATGAGAAGCGGAGAAATATATTTCTTTAAAAAGCCATCCGACATAGCCTCTTCCAGGGCTTCTATGGTTCCCGCCTCGATCATGATTTCCTTTACTTCTATGTGATGCGCCTTCCCGCACCTGCAAGGTCGGGCAAAATCATCCGTATCGACTCGCATGTGATTATCTCCTCCTGACTTGACGTATCTTCTATAGATATAATACTACAGTTTGGTATTATACATGATTTTTCCGCAAAAAGCAACGCCGGGCACAGGAAAGAATCACTCTTTTCAGGTTCTTTCCCATGCCCGGCCAAAATAACCGATCTTATAGCTGTTATTTTTCGATTGCTGCGATCACTTCTACTTCACAGAGGACATTCTTCGGCAGGGTTTTCACCGCAACGCAGGAACGTGCCGGTTTATTTACGAAATATTTTGCATAAATCTCATTGAATGCTGCAAAATCCCCCATATCCGCTAAAAAACAGGTGGTCTTTACCGCATTCTCAAAACCCGTTCCTGCCTCAGCAAGGACAGCGCCCAGATTCTTCATTACCTGTTCCGCCTGTGCTTCAATCGTATCACCAGCCAGCTCGCCGGTTGCAGGATCCACGGGAATCTGCCCGGAAGTGAATAAAACATCATTCAAAATCATTGCCTGTGAATATGGCCCGATGGCTGCCGGAGCCTTATCTGTATAAACTACTTTCATACTTATTCTCCCTTCGTTCTTTCCTTTGACTGATTCTATTCTATATCAAAAAATTATTAGGGTCAAGAAATTTTTTTGTACGTCATGGAAATCTTATACTGTTTTTCCCCTGACTCATAGAGATTCAGGTAATTATAAACAACCTTGGAAATTTCCCGGATGTTTCCGATCGCAGCATTTCCATCCGTCCAGTCCTGTGACATCACACAGAGAATATACGTGGTTTTTGGTCCGTAAACAATTGCCATGTCATGCTGATCCGAATCCGTCTCCCCTGTCTTATTTGCGATGGCGATATTCTCATCGACCGCAACCGGTATCTTCGTAAGGTTCTGCTGATTCAGCAACAGATTCAGCATTTTCTCAGATGCCTCCGGACTCACACATTCCCCCTTAAAAATCCGTTCCAAAAGAAGGCCGCAGTCCTTTACAGTCGTCATATTATGCTCTCCCAGGGACAATGCGGGCGAGGAGGAGGGATGCAGCGTACTCTGCAGGGTCGTATCCGCATATCCCTCTTTCCTGATATAACGGTTAACAGCTTTGGCTCCTTCCAGAAAATCACCGGACTCCGACTGCAGGCGGGCCAGTTCATTGCAGGATTCATTGTCACTGACCGTAATCATGTTCCAGAGCAGATCATCCACCTTCTTCTGAACTGCAGCATCCTCCGGCTTTGCGTTCATTTTTTTTGCTTCATGCTCTAAAACCGTATCCATATTTTCATATGTTTTTGCCATCACAAAAGCCTTGATCAGGCTGGCTGAATACAATGGTGTATTGTTAACGGCAAATTCCTCCTGTGTATTGAGGTTTTTAACGTAAACGCTCCACTCTCCTTCATAGCCGGAGAGCATTACCTCAATCTGCGGCTCTAAGGTCTCCATACCGAGATTCTCCAGGTCACCGACCTTTCCTGTGGCATCCACCGGGAACCCTTCCGGAGTTGTTCCGGTCTCCTGGACCAGTACACCATTCGTTCCGCCGAAATAATAATCTCCGGCAAAGGTCTGTCCGTTAGACACCATTTCTACATAGTGAATTCCTGGTTCTGTGACCATTTTCCCGTACTCGTCAAAATAATAGTAACCATCAAATGTCACTCCCTCCAACGCCAGTTGATTCATATAGCGAATCTGAGGAGCCGCCGAAAGCTTTCCAAGATTATTGACCATATAGTAGCCGTCAAAGCTTTCCTCATTGCACACAGCCTGCCGGATGTGCACTACATGAGAGCTTCCGGCTTTGAACTGTCCGCTCTCATCATGATAATAATAGCCGTTTAATATGGTCCCATCAATTTCCATATGGTCGAAATAATGTACTGCCGGTGCCGTCTCCTTTGCCCCGTCTGCATTCAGGCAATAAAATCCATCACTCTTCAGCAGGTATTTCCCGCTTCCATCCGTAATGGGCTGAATCTGTGATTCCTCTGTTACGGACAGCAGGCTCTCCGAAGAAGCAGCAGATACCGAAGCCCGAGGCGTCACTGTAAGAAGCGCCGCTCCTATAAGCATCCCTATCCGTCGATAACATGTTTGAAGTTTCATATACATCTCCTTTGTAATTGTAGAAAAAGTATACTCCATTTTTTCCGGCAATGCAATTACTTCCACAGATGCCCATTTATAAGCTTATTCTACAGTTACGGATTTTGCCAGGTTTCTCGGCTTATCTACATCCAGGCCCCGGCCCAGGGAAACATAATATCCAAAAAGCTGCAGCGGAATGATCGCCAGGGAATTGGTAAAATAGTTGGATGTCTTTGGAATATAAATCACGTAATCCGCATTTTTCTCAATTTCTTTATGTCCGAAATTGGTGACTGCCATAACAAAGGCACCTCTGGTCTTCACCTCAACAATATTGCTTATGGTTTTTGGATACAGATTTTCCTGGGTGGCAACCGCTACAACAAGAGTTCCATCTTCAATCAGAGAAATCGTACCATGCTTCAGCTCTCCTGCCGCATATGCCTCCGAATGGATATAGGATATCTCTTTTAATTTCAGAGAGCCCTCCAGAGAAATCGCATAATCAATGCCTCTTCCAATGAAGAACATATGATCTGCCGCAAGATAACGGTTTGCAAACCGCTGGATTTTTGCTTTCATGCCAAGCAAAGTCTCAATCTGCTCAGGAAGCTGCTCCAAATCCGACTGCAGGCTTAAAAATTCTTCCTGCGTAATGGTATTTCGCGCTTTGGCAAATTTCATCGCAAGCAGATACAATGCGATCAACTGTGCACTGTACGCCTTGGTTGTTGCAACAGAAATCTCAGGACCTGCCCAGGTATACATGACATTATCCGCCTCACGCGCAATAGAGCTTCCCACAACGTTCACAATGCCCAGAACACGGACTCCATGATCCCTGGCCTCCCGAAGGGCCGCAAGAGAATCTGCTGTTTCTCCGGACTGGCTGATGACAACAGCAAGCGTCCCCTCCTCGTAGATTGGATTTCTATAACGGAATTCACTGGCCAGATCAACCTCTACCGGAACCCTGGCCATGCCTTCCAAAACATACTTGCCGCTGATTCCTGCATGATAAGCGGAACCGCAGGCTACGATACAAATTTTACGGATCGCCCGGATTTCTTCATCAGACATTCCAAGCTCTTCGATCACAACATCCCCGCCCTTCAGCCGGGGGCTTAAGGTATCACGGACAGCCTTCGGCTGCTCGTAAATCTCCTTCAGCATAAAATGCTCGTAACCGCCCTTCTCAGCCGCATCAATATCCCAGTCAATGGTTGTCGGCGTTTTTTCCAGTTTATCTCCATCAATATTGAAAAAGCGGATATTCTCCCCGGAAATGCAGACAATCTCTTCATTTTCCATATAATACACACTTCTTGTATAACGCAGTATGGCAGGAACATCCGATGCAATCAGATTGCCTTTACCGCTTGCTCCTACGATCAACGGACTGTCCTTGCGGGCGGCATATATATGATGCGGATGATCGGCAAACATAATACCCAGAGCATAAGACCCCTCTACACGGCGCATCACGCGTTCAATTGCGGAAATGGGATCTCCGGTATAGTATTCTGTCAAAAGATGGACAAGAACCTCCGTATCTGTCTCCGACAGAAATTCGTATCCCTTTGCCTGCAGTATTTTCTTAAGCTTTGCATAGTTTTCGATAATTCCGTTATGGACGACCATAATGGAATGCTCTTTATTGAAATGAGGATGTGCATTTGTATCCGAGGGGCAGCCATGAGTGGCCCAGCGCGTATGACCGATGCCGGCAATTCCCGGCATCGTCTCACCGCCGTGGGTAAGCTCCTCCAGCACTTTCAGGCGTCCCATGACCTTCTGCATTGTAATCTTCTCACCGTCATAAACGGCAATTCCTGCCGAATCATATCCGCGGTACTCAAGCTTCGAAAGACCATCCAGCAAAATTGGCGCGGCCTGATTATCTCCAATATATCCAACAATTCCACACATGTTGCTACCTCCTGCTATCGTTTGCACAATTATCTCTTTATTTTATATTAAAAGCAAAAATATACTACAGTATAGCGTAAAATTTCCATATGTCAAGTTTCCCGACATTTTTTCTTTGATATCTCCCGGCTTTTTCTTCGATATCTCGATTTTTTCTTCGAAATCTCCCGGCTTTTTTCTTGCATATTGCCGGATAAGCGTTACTGCCGCATCGTATCCTCATACCTGTCCCCCACATCCGCTCCCGCACCGGATAAAGCCTCACTCCAGAATTCCCGCAGTATGCTTTCCACATTTTCCAGGCGACAGCTTCTGCAATCGGACCATTCCACCGGAAAGAGCCTGCGGTACTCCCGGCTTCGGAAGCGTTCATCCAGAAGCAGAATGGTTCCTATATCATCCTTGGTGCGAATGACGCGGCCGGCTGCCTGTAACACTTTATTCATTCCCGGATAACGATATGCATAATCAAAGCCGTTCTCCCCGCGGCCATCATAATAATGTTTCAGGATTTCCCTCTCATAGCTGATCTGCGGAAGACCCGTTCCTACAACCGCGGCTCCAATAAGCCGTTTACCCATGAGATCGATCCCCTCTGAAAAAACGCCCCCCATAACACAGAATCCCAGAAGTGTTTTCTCCTGCTCCATAAACTCCGCCAGAAATGCCTCCCGCTCCTGCTCGCTCATAGACGGGTTCTGGCAGATACATCGTACCCAATCTACAGAAAATTCCTCCTCATAGACCCGAAACACATCCTCCATTAATTTATAAGACGGAAAAAATACCATATAATTTCCTTTTTGCTGCCATGCCATACGGGCAATGTATGCGGCAATTCTTCTGTATTCCTCGTAATTCCTTCTTGTATATCGGCTGCTCACATCCTCCCCTGACAAGAGGCAGCGTTTCTTCTGTTCAAAGGGAGACGGTACATAAATCCCATAATCGTCCGACCTGGCGCTCAGCAGCCTGCGATAATATGCAAGAGGCAATAGTGTGGCAGAAAAAAACACCGCACTGATCCCCTTATCCAGATAGTTCTTCAGGTTTGCCGCCGGATTTACACAAAACAGCTTCATACGGAATTTTCCATCCTCTCCGTTTGCTGTATAAACCACATAGTTCTCATCCACAAGCTCTGCAATGTTCAAAAAATCCCTGACGCAGAAATAAAAATCCAGGATACCCTCCACGGCCTCCTGGCTGGGCGGCTCCTCCAAAAGTTTGTCCATTTCTCCCATTACGTTAAGAAGACTCAAGGTCAAGGTTCCGGGATTTTCCAGAACCTCATATGTGTCACATTCTTTTTTTAATTCCAGAAGCTGCTTGTTCACACGTTCCAATGCACGGGACAGCTTTGGACTGTAAGGCCTGGCAAATTTCTTCATTTCCAGCACATCCTCCTTACATATGGATGCACTGTACATCTCCCTCCCACGCTCTACCAGATTATGTGCTTCATCAATGAGAAAGATATATTTTCCGGCTGCGCCCTCACTGAAGAACCGCTTCAGGTGCACATTCGGGTCAAAAACATAATTATAATCACAGATCACGGCATCTGCCCATACAGCCAGATCCAGACACATTTCAAAAGGACAGACCCGGTGTTTTTCCGCCTGGTGGAGAAGTGTATCCCGGTCAAAGGTCTGTGCAGAAGTCCAAAGCTCATAGACTGCGTCATTCACTCTGTCAAAATGTCCCTTTGCATAAGGACAGTCCACAGGGTTGCACTGTGTCTTTTCACAAAAACACAGCTTCTCCTTAGCCGTAATCGTGATTACCTTAAACAAAAGACCTGCCTGCTGCAAAATAGCGAATGCTTCCTCCGCAACAGTCCTTGTAATCGTCTTCGCAGTAAGATAAAAAACCGTCTCTCCTCTTCCCCCTCCAACGGCTCGTACCGCAGGAAAGACTGTGGACATGGTTTTGCCCACCCCCGTAGGCGCCTGGATAAATATCTGTTTTCCTGCCAATATAGTATGATACACACTGGTTACCATTTTCCGCTGCCCCTCCCGGTAGGGAAACGGAAACTCCAGGCCCTCCATAGAGGCATTTCTCCGCTTCTTCCAGGCAAGCTGATAAGACACCCACTTATGATAGGCTTCCAACAGTTTCTGATACCATTCCTCCAGCTCCTGATAAGAAATCCCTTCCCGGAAACGTCGTATCTCTTCTGTATCCAGATTCGCATATGTCATCTGAATGCCGATTTCCTCTATCTGCTCCATTTCCGCATAAATTCTGGCATAACACATCGCCTGCGCACGATGTACAGGAACAGGCTGCGTAAGCAGCTTTGGATCACCATATATGCCTTTGATCTCATCGATTACGATCTCTTTCTCTTCCGACAGTATCCCATCTGCGCGCCCCTCTACCAGAAGGATCAAATCCTCATATTCCGTTTCTTTTTTCAGAGAAACCTCTGCCCTGTAGCTGCTGCCCATCTGCTTTTGGATTTTTCTGTGCAGGCGGCTCCCCTTCAGCATAGCCTCTTTGTCCGTAGTACCGCGGCCGCTTTCCAAATTCCCGCTCCGCAGAATAAATTCCACCAAATTTCTGACAGAAATGCGGATGACTGGTTTTTCCATAACATACCCTGCCTTTCGTCATCAATACGACTATTATAGCATGCATGACAAAGGGCTGACAATGACAAAGGGCACACATCCGCCGGATATGCGCCCCTGCATAAGGAAATTTATCTCATATTCTTTTTATGCCACAGCAAACTTCGCAATGGTTTTATTAAAGTTCTGATCTTCACCATAACACTTTACAGTCAATACCTTTGTCAAATCCATGCTCAGGATTCCTAAAATAGATTTTGCATCAATAATAATTCTGTTATAGAAAACATCGATATCAAAATCACATTTGCTTGCAGCATTGACAAATTCCCTTACATCCTCCGCAGCATTTAATTTAATCTGATGTTCCAGCATTCTATTACATCCTCCTGTCTGCAAAAAGATAACTTTTTAATTGGTTTTCCTGTATTGGACAAAGCCCATGCAGTTCTGTTTCCCGCACTTCTTTGTCTTAGTCGTATTTTTGCACTCAAAGTATATTTTGTCAATACTGTTAAAATTTTCTTTACATTTTTCAATATTCTGCACAATTTTCACCTTTTGTTCGCATAAGAGTTGGTTACATATCCCTACGATTCCCTGCTGAATTCCATCATATTTGAACGAAATTTTAACGGCACAAACTGCTGCTGGAGCTTCGGATTCTTCCTCTCCCGGACCGCAATGCTCTCACAGAACACCTTCCAGAGCTGTTCAAATTCTTCCGTTTCACTCAGAGCCTCTTTCTGCGCTGCATCCAGCACTACCTCCGTATGTACGGAACATTGTCCGCCCTTCGGATGAGTCAAAACCTTATTTCTTTTGTCATCATAGATCATCCAGCTTTCATTGGGAAAACGGTCCGCAAAGTGGGGAGCCAGCATCTCCAGAATATCATTTTCCGGCGTAA
This sequence comes from uncultured Blautia sp., assembly GCA_900551075.1. GTDB lineage: Bacteria > Bacillota > Clostridia > Lachnospirales > Lachnospiraceae > Blautia_A. Next base: position 18,992 of record URVB01000053.1, read on the forward strand.
TCCTGGAAAATAATACGCCTCCTCCGACATCCCGGAACCTCACAAAGCCCAAATACCTATGATGTTCATGCCATACCTTCGTTCGAAGTCTGAAAACCAGATTTACATCCGGATCTGTCAGTGCCTCCATGACATCTCTATCGCATCTCCCGCCTCCCAGAGCTCTCAAAAGCACACGGAAAATTGCTGTACCCTTCCCCTGATGCACAGATACCGCCGCATAGCAGACCGCCTCATATACTTCATATCCCAGCTTCCTCCTCACGGACCGGGCAACCTTGTGGGCTTTCTCCGGGTCCGGAGGAATATGCACACAGGTACAGAAAAACTCCGGATACTCCGGCTCCTTAGTGACGATCTCTATGGGAAGGCCCTTCGCACCCCAGTGCCATCCATCATAAATGCCCGTAAATATGCCTTCCAGACTGTCATCACAAATGAAAATCTTCTTCTCATATTCCACCTGCCATCCCTCCCTGCATCATACAATCATCAAATAGCGAAAGCTGGCGGTAGGTGACCTCTGAAGAATGCACAGGAAGCTTTTCACGCGGGTCCAGCATATTCCGCACAATATAATCCTCCTCCAGCTTCGTCGGATACATCATGTGTCCGTTACAGGTGATAAAATAAAGTGCACGCTTCAGTACTACGCCGATCTTCTTCAGATCAGGAAAGTCCAGAGAATGGTGCCTCCTTGCACAGACAATCCGCCGCGCCGATCTTTCTCCGATACCCGGCACCCGAAGCAGCGTCCTGTAATCCGCCTGGTTGATTTCCACGGGGAAATACTCCAAATGGCCGATTGCCCAGTCACATTTCGGGTCCAACATCAAATTAAAGTTGGGACGTTTTTCTGAAAGCAGCTCATCCGCCTTAAAACCATAGAACCGCAGGAGCCAATCTGCCTGATAAAGTCTGTGTTCCCGAAGAAGCGGCGGTCCCTGGGGCAGCATTGGAAGATCTTTGTCCTCATTCACAGACACAAAAGCAGAATAAAATACCCTCTTCAGTGAGAACTGCTGATACAATGACTCTGCCACAGACACGATCTGGAAGTCACTTTCTCCTGTAGCTCCGATGATCATCTGCGTACTCTGTCCCGCAGGTACAAACTTCTGTGCATGCCGGTACAGTGTCAATTCCTGCTTATTCTCCCCATGGCGCATCTGAATCTGCTTCATCGGGCGGAGAATCGTCTTCCTGCTCTTGTGCGGTGCCAGACGCTTCAGACCTTCTGCCGTAGGCAGCTCCAGATTCACACTCATCCTGTCTGCCAGATATCCGGCACGCTCGATCAACTGAGGGGAAGCTCCCGGAATCGCTTTCAAATGAATATATCCCTGAAAATGGTATTGATGCCGAAGAAGCTCCACCGTCCGGATCAGCTCCTCCATGGTATCATCAGGGCTGTTTTTTACGCCTGAGCTTAAAAATAAACCTTCTATATAATTACGTCTGTAAAATTCAATGGTAAGCCTGCTGACCTCTTCCGGAGTAAAACTTGCCCGTATTACGTCATTGGATGCCCGGTTGATACAATATTTGCAATCAAACACACACTCATTCGTGTACAGAATTTTCAAAAGGCTGATACACCGCCCATCTCCCGCAAAGCTATGACAGATTCCGGCAGCAATGCTGTTGCCGATACCTTTTCCATCGCCTCTGCGGTCCACACCGCTGGATGTACATGCCACATCATATTTCGCTGCATCCGATAAAATATGCAGCTTCTCCATAAGTGTCATGGATTCCTTTATAACCATCATGTCCCTCCAAACAAACGTTCTTTCCTGTATTATAGAACGAATGTTTGCCTGCGTCAAGGTAATAAAACGGGATGAACCTTCAATTAACGGATTATTTTTTATTTTTTCATATGGTTCTTTCGCTGAAAAACCGTAACCCCTATTTAATCGTATTCATTAGCTTAACTCCATTAATCTGCTTTTTATTTTTTCAAAGGAAGGCTCTCCGTTTAGGACGGTAAACGGCGGCACATCTAAAGTTTTCTTCGCATCTTCTAAAACAACCTTTCTGTTGCGTGGGGCATTCGTTCCGTTATCAAGGCCATTGTCAAACCATTCTTCAATCCTGTTAAAATATGCATCCCCGTGCAGGTGTAAATCCGCTGAAGAAAACAGGTTGGAAAGGCTCATAACATACATCCCAATATGCTCCATCGCTTTTTGCTTTTTTCCGTGCGCCAGATAACAGACTGCCGCCTGATATTCAAAGGATAAAAAAATGTTGGTTTTTCCATGTTGCCAAGCATTGCATAAGCCTGCGCAAGAAGAACGCTGCTCTGATCACCGAATCCGTTTGAAACAGAAAACTCCTCCAGCTCATCAATCACTTCCTGTATGCGCCCAATCTGAAAACAGACAAGCGCCTGGAGAAGGACTGCATTTCCATGAATTCTCATATCATTACAATTTGCTTTAATATGCCGGCACAGCTTTTCGATACTCAGACAGTTTTCTTTCTGTCTTTCATCACCCTCCGCCATCTTATAATGATTCAGCCACAAAATGCAGATCTGCAACAAAAAAGGGTAGCAGGAATAATAACGCTTCACATAATCCTTTGTTTCGGACATCACTTCTTCAAAAGGACTCTCGGCAAATTCCTTTCCGAATTTCTGATACAGTCTTTGAATCTGCTCCTTCGATAACTGTGGGGCATATCCAATCAACTCATCCACTGTCACATCAAAAAATGTGGCAAGCTGCGGCAAAATGGCTATGTCAGGGGCGCTCTGGTTGTTTTCCCATTTTGATACGGACGCTTTTGTAACACCTGTAAATTCCGCCAACTGTTCCTGTGTGATTTTTTTATTGTGTCTTAATCGGACAATATTATCCGCAATATTTAATCTGTTCAATTTCATCTCCTCCTCTTATATTGTAACCGCAATAAAGGACAAAATCTATGGAACGGCACGATACTTTGGGAAATAAAATCAACCGCCGGGAAACCTGCGGCGGTTTGACAATCAACGCGTGCACTTATAAAATATCCTGCAAAAAGCGGCAGAGATTTATCCCTGCCGCCTCTACCAAGAGATCGTAATTGACTGCAAGTCAAACGAGAATTTGTTTTTAATCCAAATCCAAAAATTTGCCTGCCAGTTTATAAACCTGTTTTATTCCTTTAGATGATAAATCCCATGAGTTTAGCTCTTCCCGGATCAACTCAGGATATTTTTTACTAATATCTCTCAAAGCATTTCCTGCTGATTTCCGCACATACCCGCTTTTATCATCTTTATGCGCAGATAACAACTGTATTGCTATTTGGGGATTGTCCTTAAAATAAGGCCGGCTTGTCCATACCCTCAATCCCTCTGAAACAGCTCTGCGAACATTAGCACAATCGCTGTTTAACCATTCTTCAATTAGAGGTAAAGCTTCTTCATACCCGACAATTTTACAATGGTTATCAAAAGCCATAGCTAAGATTTTCTGTACCTTCCAGCTATCATGCCGGCTGACTGTATCTTTCAGAAAGGACAATGCGGAGGTATTGTGATGTGCGGAATATCCCAAAAGTAAAACACCGACCTATCAGAAATTGCTGTGACCTGCCCTGCATTTTCAGGAGAAACAGCAAATCCCCTCCGTTATAAGCCGACTGCAGTTTCACAAATCCGCCGGAAATATCCGGATACGCCGGATAACTGGAACGAAGCACCCTTATTTCCCAAACAGCAGTTTAAATCTGTGTCATAACAAAAATATCATAAATTGCTTTGACCGCTTCCTCAAACTCTCTGTTTTCCACGCCGATGATAATGTTCAGTTCACTGGAGCCCTGATCGATCATCTTAACATTGACATGTGCATGAGCCAATGCAGAGAATACTCTTCCTGCTGTGCCTCTCTGGGATTTCATTCCTCTTCCCACTACGGCAATCAGTGCCAGATCGGATTCCATTTCCACATAGTCAGGCTGAACCGCACGATGAATGCCTGCGATTACCTGCTGCTCCTTTTCTTCAAATTCATCCTGATGCACATATACGGTCATAGTGTCAATGCCGGACGGCACATGCTCAAAGCTGATGCCCTGATCCTCAAATACCTGCAGAATCCTGCGTCCGAACCCAATCTCGCTGTTCATCATGGATTTTTCTATATTAATGGAGCAGAAGCCCTTTTTGCCCGCAATACCGGTAATGACATACTTCGGCTTCTTACAGGTGCTTTCTACAATAAAGGTTCCCTTATCCTGCGGACGGTTCGTATTACGGATGTTGATCGGAATCCCTTCCTTACGAACCGGAAAAATCGCCTCCTCGTGAAGCACGGTAGCACCCATATAAGAAAGCTCGCGAAGCTCACGATAGGTAATCGTTTCGATCACTGCCGGATTCTCCACGATATGCGGGTCTGTCACAAGGAATCCGGAAACATCGGTCCAGTTCTCATATACATCGGCCCTGATCGCCTTGGCAACCAGCGAGCCTGTTACATCAGAGCCTCCTCTGGAAAAGGTCTTCACCGTGCCATCCTCCATAGCTCCGTAAAATCCGGGAACAACCGCACATTCGCATTTGGAAAGGCGCTTTCCAAGAAGCTTATCCGTCTTTTCCGCATCAAAATTGCCGTTTTTGTCAAAACGGATCACGGCTGCTGCATCTACAAATTCATAGCCTAAATACGCAGCCATAATTTTTCCGTTCAGGAATTCTCCCCTGGAAGCTGCATAATCTGTACCTGCCATTTCCTTAAAATCCGCTTCAATCTGCGCAAACTCCTCTTCCAAAGAAAGCTCCAGATTCAGTCCGCGGATAATCTCATAATAACGCTCCCTGATCTCAGCAAGGTTATCCGAAAAATCCTCACCCTTTTCTGCCGCAGCGTAACAGCCGTACAACAAATCTGTTACCTTGGTATCTCCATCAAATCTTTTTCCCGGTGCGGACGGTATCACATAACGTCTGCTCTCCTCGCTTCTGATAATGTCTCCCACCTTTTGGAACTGTTCCGCATTTGCCAGGGAACTTCCGCCGAATTTCACAACTTTCTTCATAATTTTGCTCCTCACTGCTTTTTCTCTTTACCGTTAAAAAGTCTGTAATATATTTTATTGAATAAAATACGGTTTTGCAAGCATTTCTTTCACAGGAAAACAAAAATTGTGAAATTACACAACACCCCATACAATTCCCAGGTGTACGCGCATCAATGTGGACAAGCCTCTGTCTCTCTATCCCGTCACGCGCAATACCGGCGAAGAATGCTTTCCAGAGCAGCCGCGCTGCTGGTGTGACACCTGCATACCGGAATAGATTTCTTCTTCGCTTCTTCTACTGCACAATTTACCATTTTATGGGATACGGTACTGGTGAATAAAATCAACAGATCCGGTGCTCCGATCTTTTTCTTCATTGCACCCTTCTCCTTGGCAAAAACCTTTGCCTTACAACCATATCCTTTGCAAATATCCTCGTATTGACATACCATGCGCTCGTTTCCGCCAACAATTACAACGCTCATTGCATCACCTCTCCTCATTGTTATTCATAGCTAACTTTTGTTTCAAATAATGAGTTAGTTTTTGCTAACTCAGAATCAGAATAGCATATTATTTCCATTTTGTCAAAGAAAAAAAGCAGAAATTGCCGTTTCCTTACAGCAGCTCTGCTTCTTCCTGCTTTTTATGGAAATCCGTCACGTTGCAGACAGTCAATACATCCCCCTTCACCCGGAAATGTATATCCTTTTTGCCAAAGGCAAGGCCATATACACGATCCGGATTCTTCTGATAACCCGGCCGGGGATCATTGGCAAGCACGTCTATCAGCGCTTCCCTGCTCTCCCTGGGAATCATAAGCAGCCATTCCTTCGGAAATTCCACCTTAAGCTTATGGTCCTGAATCTGTTCCGTAAACCCGCCCGCAGCTTCCGGATGACTGTCCGATGCCGGAAGATAAGGCTTAATATCATAAATCGGTGTTCCATCCATAAGATCAGCGCCGGAAACGTGCAGTACCGAACCAAGCGCCCTGTGGAGTTCAATACTGTCCAGTTTTACGGACGAAAGACCAATGGGATTTGGCCGGAACGGAGAACGCGTAGCAAAAACACCTTTCCGCACATTTCCTCCCAGCCTGGGCGGACGCACAGTCGGAGACCAGTCTTCCCTGACTGCCTGCGAAAATTCCCAGATCAGCCAGATATGGGTAAATTCCTCCAATCCGCGAAGGGCCTCCGGATTTCGGAATTCCGGTTCAAATACGATGGAGGCTTTGAGTGCATCCAAACGGCTGCTCTGATGGGAAATCCCGAACTTTGTCGGAAAGTCACTGTGAATGCGGGCGATTACTTTCATTGTTTTCCCCGGGGCTCCTCACAGCTCCCGTCCCCCATTTTTTTGATACTCTCTGTAATTAAATACTTGAACAACGGCGCCACCCTGTCTGCCGTTTCCTGTACCTCTTCATGAGAAAGCGGCTGCCCGCTCATGCCGCATCCAAGATTGGAAATACAGGAAATTCCGCAGATTTTCATTCCCATATGATTGGCAGCCACTGCCTCACAGGCAGTGCTCATCCCTACCGCATCAGCGCCCAGAGCCCGCACCATCCGCACCTCCGCAGGCGTTTCATAGGCCGGCCCCGTCAGTTGAATATAGGTTCCCTCCTTAAGAGGAATATCCAGTCTGCGGGCAGCGCTTCGGATGATTTCCTGCAGCTCCTTATCATATATCTGACTCATATCACAGAATCTCGGGCCCAGCTCATCCATATTCGGTCCAATCAACGGAGAGGGAACAAAAGAAGAAATCTGATCCGTGATCATCATAAAATCCCCGGCATGAAACAGCTCATTCACCCCGCCTGCCGCATTTGT
>URVB01000054.1 GCA_900551075.1 uncultured Blautia sp.
CCGTAGACATGATTGCGGCAAGAATACCGCAGAGGAAAATACCTCCGATAAACGGCAGCGCCAGATCAACGCTAAACAGCTTATTGATCATTTCAATAAACACACTCTCCGAAGAAGCCGCCCCGTTCTCTCCAAGGATGACCGGAAGCAGATAAGCACGCCCGATCACACCGATAAGGCAGGCCGCACCCAGAGAAAGGATATCCCATACAATTGCGATCACGCTGGATTTTTTGAGCTCCTTCTCACTCCTGACAGCCATGAAACGTGTCAGAATATGCGGCATTCCGCAATACCCAAGTCCCCATGCAAGCTGGGAAAAAATCTCGATAAATGTATACGGACGGTCTCCGTTCGTCAGAGGAGCCAGAAAAGACGCCGCTCCGCCTACCGTGCCGCTCTGCGTCAGCAGTTCGTTTAAGCTGCCCGGCAGCATAAAATATGCCACGATCGGAACGACCAAAAGGCCGATGAGCATCAGTGTTCCCTGGATAAAATCTGTCACACAGACTGCCATAAAGCCGCCCATAAAGGTGTAGCAGAGAATAACACCTGCGCCAATGGCAAGGGCAATGTGATAATCAATTCCAAATACCGTATTAAAGAGCTTTCCGCCTGCTGCAAGCGCAGATGCCGTATACACCAGAAAGAAAACAACAATCACAATCGAGGATACCAGAAGAAGAAGCCGCTTCTTATCACGAAAACGGTTTTCGAAATATGCCGGGATTGTAAGGGAATTATTTGCTTCAATCGTATATTTCCTGAGTCTTCCGGAAATGAATACCCAGTTGCAGACAGTTCCTATGAAAAGTCCGACTGCAATCCATATCTGTCCGGTTCCCATTGCATAAATCGCTCCCGGGAGCCCCATCAAGAGCCATCCGCTCATATCGGATGCCTGTGCGGATAATGCCGCTACCCACGCATTCAGCCCGCGCCCTCCCAGGAAATAGTCTTCAGAGCTGACTGTTTTTTTCATATAGACCGCACCCACGACTACCATCAATAACAGGTAGACTACAAATGCGGACAAAATAATCACTGTTGTGCCACTCAATGTTTCTCCTCCTCTTTATAAAAAAATATTCTTTTACACTTTACCACATTATCGCCCTCAAATGCAACTATAAAATAGGGAAGACTCTGTAAGCCTCCCCTGTTTTTAATACTTTGGCTCTTTTGGCGCCCGTTTCAAATAAACATGCTTTATATAATGGAGGGTTTTCTCTTCCCCATGATCGTTCAGTATCCGAAGCAGAGCCTCCAGCTCTTTCTTTGTCTGCGGATGGATGAACCACAGCTTTTCCTTGCTTTTCAAAAAGTATTCCAGGGGCTGGCTGTTGGTATAGGCATCTCCAAGATACGTACGGGACGCACTGATTCTGTCCATCACCATCTCCGCCACATACCTTCTCGGCATCTGCGCTCCCATGATCACATGCTCTCCATCCAGGGAATAATCCACCCAGTGTTCAAAATGATGCTTGTTTCTGCCCTTATGATGCAGCCAGGAGGTGGATACCCCGATATCCTCCCGTTCAGCATTGTTGGGACTCCTTGTTCCCTGATAATATTTGCATCCGACCAAAAATTCCGCCGGATGATATTTCGTCAGATCGTGGAGCAGGCCCTGCTTATACAGCCCGATACGGAAGCAATACCGCATGACCATAAGTTTATGTTTCGTAATTGTTTTAAAATGCAGCCATGGATGCATGCAGCCTCATCCCCCTACCTGCCAAGCAGCACAACGATGGTGCGCGGCGAAATTTGAATCTTTTTCTCGTACTCCTCTTCCCCCTCGGAAAAATACGGGCCGTCCCCGGTTCTGGACGTATCTGCTATCTTTTTCCATTTCATCCCTTCCAAAAGGTTGGGAAGCGCAATGTCTCTGGACTCCCAATGAAAATTATATGCCACAAAGATCGTATCGTCGGGTGTCCCATCCTCCTTTTGTGCATAGGCTCCGCAGTACATTACCCCCAAAAGGCGGCATGTATTTTCATAGCTTAAATACCATGCCCGCTCTCCGTGAAAGGAAATATCCGGCAGACCCCTGGTCAGATAATCAATTCCCTTTAATTCACCGGCAGTATGCAAAATGGGGTGTGCCTTTCTGAAACCAATCGCTTCCTGCACAAAACGCAGCAGCTTCTGATTCTTCCTGTAACCCTTCCAGTCAATCCAGCCTACCGGATTATCCTGACAATAAGCATTGTTATTTCCATCCTGGGAATTTGCGATCTCATCTCCGCCGTAAATCATCGGAACTCCCTGACTTAGAAGCAGAAGAAGAAACGCGTTTTTCATCTGGCGTTCACGAATCTGGCGGATTGCCAGCTTTCTGCTGGGGCCCTCTATACCACAGTTCCAGGAATAATTATAATCACTGCCATCGTGATTGTTCTCTCCATTTGTTTCATTATGCTTATAATTGTAGGTCACTGCATCATACAGGGTAAAGCCATCCTGACATGCCATATAATTGACCACCGCATGAGTCTTCGGATTCCTCCTGATATGATATTCGGCAGCCTTAAGCATCCCCTCGTCACTTTTCAGAAAACGGCGCATATCCTGTAAAAATCCCATATGATATTCCGCAAGATTTCTGTTTCCGGTATCTTCCGCCGGAAATCCCGCTGCCATGATCTTCGTATCGGAAAGCAGCACCTCCCTTCGGAGCAGCTCAACGGGTGCTCCGTCTCCCAGCAAATGGAAGCCATCCACATGATAATAAAGCTTCCAGAACAGTACGGTCCGCAAAGCAACCAACGGTCTGGTTTCCTTCGGGAAATACAGCTCCATAATACATTCTATCCCGGCCTGATGCAGCGCCTTCACCATATCCTTAAACTCTCTTTCCGGCTCCTTCGTTGCACAGTAGGAACGCTTCGGTGCAAAATAATATCCCGGAAGATAGCCCCAATAATTCACTCTGCCTTCTGAACGTTTTTCTGAAATCAATCCTGTTTTCTGTTCTATCGGAGGAATTTCCATGAATTCATAAGCCGGCATCAGCTCAACTGCATTAATGCCAAGGCTCTGCCAATAAGGAAGCATTCCTATCAGCCCGCGAAAAGTTCCTTTTTCTTTTGCCGGAAGCTTATACTGTTTCGTATATCCCCTTACGTGAATCTTATAGAGGATCATTTCCTCATACGGAATGGAAGGTGCACAATCCCCTTCCCAATCATAGCTGTTCTCCGGCAAAAAGCCGCACCGAATCCTATGCTCATCTTCCGCATCCATAGCAGCTCCAAAATGCTCTCTCCCCCGAATACTGTATGCACACGGATCCTGCACAATCCTGCCGTCAATACGAAAGTTGTATTCGTATTCCTTTGCTTTTATTCCTGCCACCATCAGGGAACGCACCTTACCCAGCCTGTCTTCTGAAGTAAAGCTGATTTCCCGGGTAGGGACTTTGGCTCCTTTATAGTATAATACAAGTGATGCCTCCGCTCCGTCCGGCACTTCCACTGCAAAATTATAGCCCTCTGCCATTTTATTAGCGCCAGGCAGCAATGGATATCCCTGTCCGATACGGCTTTTATTCTGTGAAGCCATAAAGAATCCTCCTTTTTATCCGTCGTACGTCTAATCTTTGAAATCCAATTCAACAGGGCAGTGATCAGAGCCCATGATCTCCGTATGGATACCCGCACCTGCCAATCGTTCTTCCAGCGCAGGTGATACAATAAAATAATCAATTCTCCATCCGGCGTTTTTCTCCCGTGCCCGGAAACGATAGGACCACCAGGAGTAGATTCCCTCCGCATCCGGATAAAAATACCGGAAGGTATCGATAAAACCGCTTTCCAGCACTTTTGTAAAACAGGCTCTTTCTTCATCTGTAAAGCCCGCATTCTTACGGTTTGTCTTCGGATTCTTCAAATCAATCTCCTGATGCGCCACATTCAGGTCCCCGCAGCAGATGACCGGCTTTATTTCCTGAAGCTTCAGAAGATATTCCAGAAAATCCCTCTCCCAGTCCATGCGGTAGGAAAGTCTTTTCAGTTCACTTTGGGAATTCGGCGTATATACAGTAATAAAATAAAAGTCTTCAAACTCCAGGGTAATCACTCGTCCCTCTTTGTCATGCTCTTCGATTCCAATACCGTAAAATACGGATATAGGCTCCCTTTTTGTAAAAATCGCTGTGCCGGAATATCCGCGGCGGTTGGCATAATTCCAGTATTGATGATAACCCGGAAGCTCAAGCCTGACCTGCCCCTCCTGGCATTTCGTCTCCTGCAGGCAAAAGATATCTGCATCCAATTCCCTGAATTGCTCTTCAAAGCCCTTCGTCATACAAGCTCTGATACCATTTACATTCCATGAAATAAATTTCATTTTACTCTCCTCAAAAATTTGTTGCGTCCATTATAACATATTTCCTGTATGCAAAAAACACATTTTTTGATTTTTCCGGTATTCCCGATATTTGCTTGCACTTGCATTTTCCCGGTGCTATAATTTTTTTGATATTTACATAAAACTCACCAATGAGGGGGAAAATAAAATGGAAACATACGTAATATTCAAAGATCTTGCCATTATTCTGATCTCAGCCAAGCTCTGCGGACTGCTTGCAGCCAAACTCAAAGCCCCGCAGGTTGTCGGTGAAATTATCGCCGGACTCCTGATCGGTCCGGGCATCCTGGGATTGGTTCAGCAGAACGGGCTGATCAGCGGGATGGCTGAAATCGGCGTCGTTCTTTTGATGTTTTTCGCCGGGCTGCAGACCAGCCTTCATGATCTGAAACGCACCGGCTTGAAGGCACTGCTCATTGCCTGCGCAGGTGTATTCGTTCCGCTTGCCGGAGGATATATCCTTTACTGCTGTTACTACGGCTTCGCCCCAAGCGGTACCAGCCAGTTTTATTCTGCACTTTTTACAGGCGTTATCATGACCGCAACCTCTGTCAGTATCACAGTTGCCTCTTTACAGGAGCTGGGATACCTGAAATCCGAAACAGGCACCACCATCATGAGTGCTGCTATTATTGATGATGTAATCGGTATCATTGTACTGACCTTTGTTGTAGGCATGAAAGATCCGGATTCCAAACCAATGACGGTGATCATCAGCACTGTTCTGTTCTTTGCGGCAGCCGTTATTTTCGGTGTTCTTATTTATCAATTGTTTAAAAAACTGGACAAACGTTATCCACACACCCGCCGTATCCCGATCCTTGGCTTTGTTCTTGCCTTCGCCATGGCCTATATTGCAGAAAAATATTTTGGTATTGCAGATATCACCGGCGCTTATGTAGCAGGTATCGTACTCTGCAGTATTGATGACTCCGAGTATATTGCCAGAAAAGTGGATATCAGCTCCTACATGCTGTTTGCCCCTGTATTTTTTGCCAGTATCGGGCTGAAGACTTCCATCGACGAAATGACACCTGCTCTTTTGGTTTTTTGTGTCCTTTTTGTCATTGTTGCACTGATCACCAAGGTCATCGGCTGCGGAACAATGTCAAAGATACTGGGCTTCTCTGTCACAGATTCTCTGAAAATCGGCGTCGGCATGATGACACGCGGCGAGGTTGCTCTGATCGTAGCACAGAAAGGACTTCAGGTGGGTATGATCCAGGCCAAATATTTCTCTGCCGTCATACTGCTGATCCTGGCTTCTTCCATTATCACACCCATCCTGCTGAAGCTGCTTTACGGGCATAAGAAAGAAGCATTGCAATCCTGCTAGGTTTCTGTTAAAATGAAACATTATATAATAAGTGAGGACATAATTATGAGTGATGAATTAAATAATGCAAAATGCAGCCCCAGCGACTGCGCTTCCTGTCAGGGCGGCTGCGGCAGCGTTGACGGGCATCGTACAATTACATTGACTATGGAGGACGATACAGAAGTTGAATGCGCAATTCTGACAGTTTATCCGGTAGAACCCAAAGAATACATTGCACTTCTTCCTCTGGATGAGAATGGTCAGAACGAAACCGGAGAAGTCTTCCTGTACGCTTTTTCCCGTACGGAAGAAGGAGAGCCAATGCTGGAGAATATTGAGGATGACGAGGAATACGCGAAAGCTGCCGAAGCCTTTGATACCATCCTGGAAAATGCACGCAGGGCAGAAGAGTCCGGAGAACCGCTGGAATAAACCAACCGAAGGGACCGGATTGCATTTAAAGCAAAACCGATTACTTTCTTACGAAACAAAAAAGACTCATATCGCAGTAAATGCGGTGTGAGCCTTTTTCAATGATAACTCAGATCAAGATTATCTATGCCAGGCCAGTCTTACACTGCCGGAATGATGTTCTCCTGTCATCCAGTCCACGTCATTGGTAATCCAATCCATGATCTCCAGTTGCCGTGTTTCCCATGCAATTGTTGCCTGTCTTTCCTCCTCCGTCTCCTCCGTCTCCATTGTAGTATCAATTTCATTATATCCGAAAATATATCCTCCTGCGCTCCAAATGCTGAAATTGCTGTCCGGGCCGGGATCAACAGTATCTCCCCGCTGCTCAGCCAGCCTGTCATGCCTGCGCTTGTATTCTTCTTCACAACCCGGTTTCAATTTTGTCATAAACATTCTGTGGCGAATCAGCTCTTTGCTCTCTCTTACAATGCCAAAATTATGATACATGAGGCGCATATCTTCTCCCGGAACAGAAATCCAGGTGAAGGTATCCTCTATCTTCCTTATCAAAGAATCCTTTCTTTGCTGTTCTTCCTTGGAGGGCGCCGTCTTGCCTTCCTTTTCATAGTAACCGAAAACCAAGCTGTCCGCATTCCAGATGCTGAAATTTTTTATTTCGTTCCGATCCAGAAATTCTGTCAGCTCCGGCCAGATTTCTCCAAGCTTTTTACGGTATTCGTCCATCCGGCCTTTTTTTACTTCCATTGCAAATGCATGTCTTTCCATCGTGTAATTCCTCCCGGTTCTTTTCCTGCGTTGCTGCCTATGCGTCCATTATAGCATCAGGGGACAAAAAAAGCCATAAGCAGAATCAGGATTTACTGCTTACGGCTTCCTGCTATTTTAAACTTGGAATCTCCACATTGGGATCCGTGTCCATACTATAATCTATATTTTCATAACGGAACCCAAACATATGATAAAAATCCTCCCAATATCCCTCTAAATCGCAATACCTGGAAATCGTCTCCGTACTCACCTGTTTCCAGGCCTCCCTTACCCTTTCCTGTATTTCTTCTTCCATTTCATAATCATCCATACGGATAAATCCCTGTACATCCGTGACAGCACGCTTCCTTCCGTATAGCTTCTCTGTGAATAAGCGGCTGATCTGTCCGATACAATCCTCATGAGTCCCCTGCTCCTTCATCACCCTATAAAGGATGCTGAAATACAGCGGAACAACCGGAATCGCAGAGCTTGCCTGTGTTACCAGACCCTTATTTACAGAGATGTACGCACGGACACCCGGATATATTTCATTGATCCGGGCTGCTGTTTTATGGAGATGCTGTTTCGCAGCCCCAATCGTTCCCTGATAATAGATCGGATACGTAAGCTCCGGTCCAATATAAGAATAGGCAACTGTTATGGCATCATCTGCCAGTACTGCGGCTTCTGCGAGTACATCAATCCACTCTTCCCAATCTTCGCCTCCCATAACCTTGACCGTAGCAGCAGTCTCCGCTTCTGTCGCCGGCTCAATGGTCTTCTCCACAATCTGTAAGGTACGAAGATCGAGGCTTTTTTCGGTAAAGGCTTTCTCTGTTGCTTTCAGACAGGAATTCCAGGTAGTCCCCTGTTCGTCCGTTCTCCGCGGTGCCGCTACACTGTAAACCACCAAATCCACACTGTCCAGGTCCTCCCGGATGGCCTGGACGGCTTTTTCTTTCATTTCCCTTGAAAATGCGTCTCCATTTAAAGTTCTTGCATAAATTCCCCGCGAAGCAGCCAACTTCTCAAACTCTGCCGTATTATACCAGCCTGCAGTCGCTGTTCTTTTTCCGTTTGACGGACGCTCAAACATAATTCCAAGGGTTGCTGCTCCACAATTCACCAGCGCACTGATTCTGGAAGCCAATCCATAGCCTGTGGAACAGCCGATGACCAATGCCTTCTTCGTTCCGCTCACCTGCCCCCTGGAAGCGGCATATGAAGCCTGTCTGCGCACACTTTCTCCACATCCTTCCGGATGCGCGGTTGTACAGATATATTCCCGTACCTTTGGTTCTATGAGCATTTTCATTCCTCCCGATCTTCTTTGATCACTTTTCGCTTTTATTTTGATTCTCAAAGTATTTTAGCAAAAATCATGCGGAGTTTCAAGACCTTTCCTGAAATCCCCGCAAATATCCAATCACTGCTTTGTGGTACTGCCAAAACCTCCGTTACGGACACCAGTTACATCATCATCTGCAGTAATTCCATACTCAACAAAAATCCCCTGCATAAAACCGGTTCCCGCCGGAATCTGTACTGTTTTTCCTTCTTTTGTGTCATTGGTAAGCTTTGCGAACATATGCCCCTCATTATCTGAATAAAAATAGTCACTGTCAATAATGCCTACCGTATTATTTAACTGAAGACGGTATTTAAAGCCCAGACCGCTTCTGGGATAGCATTTCAGCACCCAGCCCTGATCCATCTCCACACGAATTCCGGTAGGAATTTTGATTTCCCTTCCGGGCTCCAAAGTCACATCCCAGGGAGCATAAAAATCGTATCCTGCACTCCCGGCCGTTGCTCTTTGCGGAAGACGAAGCTGCTCATAGATTGCATGGACTTTTTCTACAGGAGTTTCAGGAAAGGCATCCTTCCAATCCTTCAAAAAACGTTCTTCACTTACTTTGTGGAATTTTGCAATTCTTTTCATGACTTCCTCCTACTCCGCATGCAGGACGATCTTCCCTTCCCTGAGAGTTGCGGGAACATCTATGACACGCTGATTACCGGAGCCCTTCCACTTCAGCAGAAGCTCCTTTTTTTCCAGCTCAAACTCACCGTCCACACATACATCCAGGTAACGGACAATTTCCTCATTCTGAATTTCTTCCCACAGGGAACCGGTGTACAGCCAGATAGTCTTTCCCGGATAATTTTGACGAATCTTTTTTGCAAGAGCCGTCACCTCAGTAATATTGGACGAATGCAGCGGATCACCTCCGGAAAAAGTGATTCCGCTGATATAATCTTTATCAAGCTCCGCAAAAATCTCCGCTTCCTCTGCTTCGGTAAAAAGGAGTCCTCCGTTGGGATCCCAGGTAATGGGATTCTGACATTCCCTGCAGCAATGGCTGCAGCCTGCTACCCAAAGAACTACGCGAAGCCCATCCCCGTTTAACATATCGTCCTTGGTAATATTATGATATCTCATAGCCTTACACTTCTTCCGATACATCCTTCATGCTGAAGCTGATTCTTCCCATTTTATCTTTTCCGAGGCAGACAACCTTCACTTTGTCACCAAGGGTAAGAACATCTTCCACACGATTGATTCTCTCTTTACAAATTTTGGAAATGTGTACCATTCCCTCTTTGCCAGGTGCAAACTCAATAAACGCACCAAATTCCTTGATGCTGACAACCTTTCCAGTGAAAATCTGTCCTGCTTCAAAATCTGTAGCAATGATCTCCACCATTCGGGCAGCCTCATCCATACTCTTCTGCTCTACACCGCAGATAGATACAGCGCCTTCGTCCGTGATATCAATCTTCACGCCTGTACGCTCAATAATGGTGTTAATGGTCTTTCCCCGCTGGCCAACCACATCACCGATCTTCTGCGGGTCGATCTGAATCTGAATGATCTTCGGTGCATATTGGCCGACACTTTCACGCGGAGCAGAAATACACTTTTCCATAACCTCGGTCAGGATATATTCCCTTGCTTCCTTTGTCCTGCGGATTGCTTCTTCTACGATCGGTCTTGTCAGGCCGTGAATCTTGATATCCATCTGAATCGCGGTAATACCCTCGTGAGTACCTGCTACCTTGAAGTCCATATCTCCGAAAAAGTCTTCCAGACCCTGGATATCTGTCAATACAATATAATCATCGTCATTCTCTCCGGTAACCAGCCCGCAGGAAATACCTGCAACAGGTTTCCGAATCGGCACACCTGCTGCCATCAGAGACATCGTAGATGCACAGATACTCGCCTGAGAAGTAGAACCATTGGATTCAAAGGTTTCGGATACGGTACGGATTGCATATGGGAATTCCTCCTCTGTCGGCAGCACCGGTACCAGAGCCCTCTCAGCCAAAGCACCATGACCGATCTCACGGCGTCCCGGTCCTCTGGAAGGCTTCGTCTCACCCACAGAATAGGACGGGAAGTTATAATGATGCATATATCTCTTGGAGGTCTCAAATTCATCCAGGCCATCCAATCTCTGTGCTTCCGCAAGCGGTGCAAGAGTGGTTATCGTACAGATCTGTGTCTGTCCGCGGGTAAACATTGCAGAACCGTGCACTCTCGGAATAATGTCTACCTCTGCGGCCAGAGGACGAATCTGTGTGATCTGACGGCCATCCGGACGTTTGTGATCCCTTAAGATCATCTTTCTGACAGTCTTTTTCTGATACTGATAAACAGCCTCACCAAGAACAGCCAGCCATTCCTCATTCTCAGCAAACGCCTCCTGAAGCTTTGCAGTGATTTCACGGATATTTGCTTCTCTTACCTGTTTCTCATCGGTAAATACAGCCTCTTCCATTTCTGCCGGGGGTACGATCTTCCTGATAGCCTCAAACAGCTCTTCCGGAACTGCACAGGATGCATAGGTATGCTTCTCTTTGCCGCATTCTGCTACAATTTTATCAATAAAACGGATAATCTCCTGGTTTACTTCGTGTGCCTTGTAAATAGCCTCGATCATTTTGTCCTCCGGCACTTCATTTGCACCAGCCTCGATCATAATGACCTTTTCTCTGGTGGAAGCTACGGTGAGCTGCAGATCAGAAACATCCTTCTGGGCCAGAGTTGGGTTGATGACAAATTCTCCATCGATCAGGCCTACCTGTGTGGTTGCACACGGTCCATCAAAAGGAATATCGGAAATACAGGTAGAAATCGCAGAACCCAGCATTGCCGGAATTTCCGGATTACTCTCCGGATCTACGGACATAACCATATTTACCAGAGTTACATCATTTCTATAATCCTTCGGAAACAGAGGGCGCATTGGCCTGTCGATTACACGGGAGGTCAGAATCGCATGCTCGCTTGCTTTTCCCTCCCTCTTATTGAAACCGCCCGGAATCTTTCCTACGGCATACATTTTCTCTTCATATTCAACACTCAGAGGAAAGAAATCAATTCCTTCTCTCGGCTCTTTTGACGCGGTAGCTGTTGACAATACAGTCGTATCACCATAATGCATCAATGCAGCTCCGTTTGCCTGCTTTGCCACACGACCGATGTCTACGGTCAGTGTTCTTCCGGCTAATTCCATGGAATAACTTTTATACATGTTCTTTCTCCTTTTCTTTTTAACATTTTAAAATATTTGAACAGGAGTCCGAAACAACTGAAAAAGCTGTTTATAAACAACAGAAAAAGCTGCTTATTCGTTCATAAATAGACTTTTCAGTAGTCTCGGAAATTACTCCTGTTTACTGCATCTAAAAATGGGGCGGATGGAAATCCGCCCCTTCCGCATACTAATTATTTTCTTAAACCTAATTTTTCAATCAGTGCACGGTATCTTTCGATGTCTGTTTTCTTCAGGTAAGCCAGCAGTCCACGTCTCTGACCAACCATTTTCAGAAGACCGCGTCTGGAATGATGATCTTTGTGATGTGTCTGTAAATGCTCTGTAAGTTCCTGAATTCTTGCTGTCAGAACTGCAACCTGTACTTCCGGTGAGCCTGTGTCACCTTCACATCTTGCATATTCTTTCATAATTGCCTGCTTTTTTTCTTTTGAAATCATGGTTGATTTCCTCCTTGATTTTATTGATCGCCTCATATCAAGAAACGGTCGGAGTGTCCAATCTCCGAATATGGGCTGAATTCACCTTGCATAGTATAGCACAGAAGAATCCTTCTGTAAACTATTTTCTCATGAACTTTTTTACGCTTTTTTACATTCTCGTCACGGCTGCCTGGGCCCTCTGCTCCTTCTGCTGCTCGATCGGATCATCATCCAGCAGGGAAAATGCAATATTGGTAGCGTGGTCAGATACACGCTCCAGTCCGGAGATGATATCCGAGAACATCATTCCTGCACTGGCCGTACATTCATTTCTGGTCAAACGCTGTACATGGGACTCCTGAAGCGCTCTCTCAGCCTCGTCCACCTGATCCTCCAAATCCAGAATCTCCTGCATATGCTCCTGATTATTATGTGAGAACATGTCCAGGGCATATGTAGTAATCTTAATGACCATATCCAGCATTCCGGAGAGCTCTCTCTTTGCCTCTGCGCTGAAATCAATCTTCTCTTCCATTCTGCTCTTCGCTGCATCCGCGATGTTTTCCGCATGGTCGCCAATACGCTCGATGTCATTTACTACATGGAAGAGACCGCCGATGCTCTTCTTATCATCCGTAGGAAGCGTTGTCTGATTAATTTTTACCAGATAATCTGTAATCGAATGATTCAGAAAGTCAATCTGCTTCTCTACGGCATAAACCTCGTTGATATCTTCTTCCTCTAAAGTAATCAGTGCATTCATGGCACGCTCCAAATTGGTAATCGCCAAATGACCCATGCGCTCCATTTCTCTGGTTGCATCAAATACTGCCGTAGTCGGAGAAAACACGGATTTCGCTCCAATATACTCAAGCTCGAATGCCTCTTCGCTATCCCTGTCCTCACCACGGACAAAGAAGCCGGTCATCCTGACAATCTGCCTGATAAACGGTGCCAATGCAATCACTTCCACGATTTTAATCAAGGTATGGGCATTCGCCACCTCACGTCCCGGATCCATACCGGATATGGAACCGATAAAGTGAGTGACCGGTTCTAACGCAACAGTCAAAACAATGAACATCAGCACGGTTCCGATAATATTAAAGAGCAGGTGGATCAAGGAAGCACGCTTTGCATCTCTTTTTCCGTTCAGACCTGCCAGCAGAGCGGAAACACATGCTCCGATGTTACAGCCCAAAATAATAAAGAAACAGATTCTGATATCCAGAAGACCCTGTTTTGCCAAAAGAAGGATAATACCAACTGTGGCAGAGGAGCTCTGCAAAACTGCCGTCACCACAATGCCCACCAGAAGCGCCACAAAACGGTTCGTCAAAGAACTCATGATCTCTACAACCTGCGGTGACTCCCTGAGCACTGACATTGAATCAGACATAGAAGTAAGACCCAGGAACAAAACACCAAAGCCCAGCAGTACTTCACCTATACGCTGTATCTTTGTCTTTTTGCAGAACATTACCATAATCACACCCGCCATGACAATTGCAGGCGCCAAAGCGGAAAGATTAAATGAAATCAACTGGGAGGTTACGGTAGTACCGATATTTGCTCCCATAATCACACCTGCAGCCTGATACAAATTCATCAGTCCTGAATTCACAAAACTGACAACCATAACCGTAGCTGCACTGGAGGATTGAATAACCGCCGTAAAAACGGTACCTACGAGAATCCCCCTGAGTGGTGTCTTGGTAAAAAACTCCAGGATACTTCTCATCTTGGCTCCGGCCGCCTTTTCCAGAGCGTCGCTCATCAGCTTCATTCCATACAAAAAGAGGCCCAAACCTCCCATTAAACCAAGAATAATCTCGCCCATTTCCATGATCTCCCTTGTATCTTGTTGCTGTATTCTCTTGTATAGCAAAACGCTTTATAACTAACTATAAATGAAAATCTCTCATTTGTCCACCGGATTTTCTTCAAAGAATTCTTTTCCGCGAAGAATGTCCCTCTGCATCTGCTCCTTCAGCAGATCAAAGGAAGGAAATTTCTGCTCCGGACGGAGGAATTTTTGAAATTCAACCACGCATTTCTGTCCGTACAGATCCTCCCTGCAGTCAAACAAATATGTTTCCACTCCCAGGAACTTCTCTCCCACTGTGGGCTTATAGCCCACGTTCGTAATTCCCCGATAAATCCTCTCTCCAAATCTGGAGAGCGTCACATAAACTCCGCTGGGGGGCATCAGCTTTTCTTTCTGCGGAACCAGATTCGTAGTAGGAAACAGTACTTTATGCCCGATTCCCCTGCCATGCTCCACAACGCCCTCCACATAAAAGCTGCTTCCCAAAAGCGCCGAAGCCTTTTCTATATTTCCATGTCTCAGTTCTTCCCGGATATAAGTACTGCTGATCTTTCGGCTGCCATCCATTTCCTTCGGCAGAATATCCACACAAAAACCGCATTTTTTTCCGAATTCCCTCAAAAGCTGCGGAGTCCCTTTTCTTTCGCAGCCGAAACGGAAATCTTCTCCAACCGCAACATAGGATGTCTGCAGATCTCCCACCAGAATCTCCCGGATAAAATTTTCTGCCTTGATGTGTTTGATTTTGTCATTCAAAGGACATTCCAGAAGTACGTCGACTCCCATTTTTTCCAAAAGCCTTCTTCGTTCCTCTCTGGTATAGATCATCTGACTTGAAGATACAAAAGCAAACACAACCGCACTTGCTCCCTCTTCCTTCTGTTTCAGAATTTTCCCCAGCAGTTTCCTGTGTCCGCGGTGCACACCGTCGAATTTCCCCAATGTTACCGCACTGTTTTGAAGTCTTGGAAATTCTCCGTCAATCCTCAAGTATTCCATTCCTTACTCCCACTGCCTCCTGTCTGCCGCTCCATCCGGACTTCAGCAGAACATCTTTATCGGATAATATTTTTTCTTTTTGTCATCCCACGCATAGATTCCGGCAAACAATGCCTGACTGGTACACATGCGCACCCAGCCCTCTCTGTGCTGATGCTGAACCATTTCCTCAGTCAGAGGATTTCCGTTCATAAGAAGCCTGTCTCCGTTCTGTATACAGCACAGACGCGGATATTCCTCCAGAATTTCTTCAATCCCAATCACCAGTTCAGAAACCGTCCCCTGCTCTGCGGCCTCCTGCACCCGTGACAGTGAAACGCTGTCCTTTAGAGTAAATCTCCCTGATTTTGTTCTGACCAGGGATTCCATACTTCCTCCGCACCCCAATGCACTGCCGATATCATGGCAGAGAGTACGGATATACGTTCCTTTGCTGCAGGTCACAGAAATACGCACCAGCGGCAGATTTATTTCCGGAATTTCTATTTCATAAAAATGCACAGGTCTCGGCTCCCGTTCCACTGTTTTGCCCTGCCTCGCCAGTTCATACAGCTTGCGGCCGCCTACCTTCAATGCAGAATACATGGGAGGAATCTGCATCTGATCTCCTAAAAAGCCGCAGATCACAGACCGTACTTCCTCCTCTGTCACAGAAACCTCCTGCTCTCTCAGAACAGTTCCCGTCATATCCTGTGTATCCGTTTCCACTCCCAGATGCAGAAGCGCTTCGTAGGTTTTCTCCTTGTCCGTCAGCAGCTCTGCCAGTCTTGTCGCCTTTCCAAGAGCAATCGGAAGAACGCCCTCCGCCTCCGGGTCCAAAGTACCGGTATGACCGATTTTTTTCATATGGAGAATTCCGCGAAGCTTTGCCACCACATCATGGGAGGTATACCCCTTTTCTTTACGGATGTTCAATATTCCGTCCATGGTGCCTCCTGCACGGCAGAAAGCTGGCGCTCAATCTCCGCCGTAATATTATTGATCACATCATACATAGACGCATACAGATCGCAGCCGGCAGCACGCGTATGGCCGCCTCCGCCGAAATAAACCGCTATCCTGCTGACATCCACTTTTCCGTTGGAGCGCAAAGATACCTTAAAAAATTGTGTTTCTGTTTCATAGAGGAACAGGGCAACCTCAACCCCTCTCGTCAGACGGAGCTGGCTGACAATTCCATCCATGTCTTTTCCATCCACACCATAGAACTCCATATCCTTTTTGCGCATATAACCGACAATGCACTTCCCATCCAAAAGCATGATGCTTTCTGCCAGTACACGTCCCATAACCTGATTCTGGATATAAGTTTTTTCATAAAAGGATTTATCAATAATTTTACTGAAAGGAAGGCCGGTTTTCATCAATTCCCCCGCGATCCGCATGGTCTCCGGGGATGTGGAGGAATACTGGAATACACCTGTATCATGTACCATGCCTGTATAAACGGCAGTCGCTATCGGAAGCGTTACCTTCTCCTTATCCATAAGTCCATAGAGCACCTCACAGCAGGAACTGATATCTCCGCGCACATGATTTTCCTGTGCAAATCCTTTATTACTGACATGATGGTCAATACAAACGGTCTTTTTCGCACTGTCAAAGTATTCTCCGGCAACAGCCAGACGCCCCCTTGCACTTACATCACAGGTCACAAACAGATCGTATACCTTTTCTCCATCCATCTCCATTTTTATCTCATCAATTCGGTCTATATGGGTAAATATAGGCTTAGGATGATCCAAATAGACATCCACCTGAATATCCGGAAAATACTCTTTTACATACAGATACAACGCCATGCAGGAACCGACACAGTCGCCATCCGGACGGATATGTCCGGCGATTCCCATAGTCTTCACGTCACTCAGTACCTCTGCAATATTTTTCATACTCATCCCTCTTATTCTTCGTCCGTCTCCCTGTCGGAAGCATCTTTTCCTGTCACATCATCAATCAGCTTTGACATATTCACACCATATTCAATAGACTCATCCAGGATAAACCTGATTTCCGGCGTATTACGCAGATTCAAATTCCTGGCAAGCTGACGCCGGATGTATCCCTCGGCGCTGGAAAGCCCCTTAATGGTGGCCTCCTTCGCCTCCCGGCTGCCAAGAACACTGATATAAGCTTTGCATGTTTTTAAATCCGGAGCCACTTCCACAGCCATGACCGAGGTCATGGGATGAATGCGCGGATCCTTGATTTCATTCCGGATGATCACGCTCAGTTCCTTCTGGACTTCACCATTGATCCTCGTGTTCTTAATGCTGTTTTTTCTCATTTCTGCCTCACTCCTATCTTGGTACCTCTACCATGATATATGCCTCAACGTGGTCTTCTTCTTTTACATCATTAAATCCTTCAAATACAAGACCGCACTCATAACCTGCTTTTACCTCTTTTACATCATCCTTAAAGCGCTTCAGGGATGCGAGCCCGCCTTCAAAGACCTGCTCACCCTCTCTGCTGATGCGCACCTTGCAGTTCCTCTGGAAAACACCATCCAGAATATAGCTTCCTGCGATCGTACCGACGCCGGATGCCTTGAAGAGCTGGCGAACCTCTGCGTGTCCAATGACTTTTTCTTCAAAGATCGGATCCAGCATCCCCTTCATAGCAGATTCTACGTCCTCAATCGCCTGATAAATGACTTTGTACAGCCTCAGGTCTACGCCCTCCTGCTCGGCAAGCTGTTTTGCCATAGCATCCGGCCGCACATTAAATCCGATGATGATTGCATTCGAGGTTGCTGCCAGAGATACATCAGACTCATTTACAGCTCCAACGCCGCCATGAATCACCCTAACCACAACTTCCTCATTGGAAAGCTTGGTCAGACTCTGTTTTACAGCCTCTACGGACCCCTGTACATCTGCTTTGACAATGATTGGCAGCTCTTTCAGGTCGCTTGCCTGTATCTGGTCAAAGAGGTTATCCAGGGACAATTTGCCCTTGGTTTCTTCCAGAAGCCTGTTCTTATTCTCCGATACAAAGGCCCCTGCGAAATTCTTGGCCTCTTTATCACTTTCAAAGGACATCAGTATCTCGCCTGCATTCGGCACATCGCCAAGTCCCAGGATTTCCACCGGAGTAGAAGGGCCTGCTTCTTTCACACGGCGTCCCTTATCATCCATCATGGCACGGACCTTGCCGCTGCACGCACCTGCCGCAATAAAGTCACCTACATGCAGCGTACCTTTTTGAACAAGTATGGTCGCTACCGGGCCTTTTCCCTTGTCAAGCTGTGCTTCAATCACAAGACCTCTTGCCGAACGTTTCGGATTTGCCTTCAGTTCACTTACCTCCGCAGTCAGAAGGATCATTTCCAGCAGGGTGTCGATTCCCTCTCCCGTATGCGCGGAAACCGGTACAAAGATGGTACTTCCGCCCCAGTCCTCAGGAATCAGCTCATACTCGGAAAGCTCCTGTTTTACACGCTCTACATTGGCACTTGGTTTGTCGATCTTATTAATGGCAACAATGATTTCCACACCTGCGGCTTTTGCATGACTGATTGCTTCCACAGTCTGAGGCATAACGCCATCATCTGCCGCAACGACCAGTACCGCAATATCGGTTGCGTTTGCGCCGCGCATACGCATAGCGGTAAAGGCTTCATGACCCGGAGTATCCAGGAAGGTAATCTTCTGGTCATTGATATTTACTACATAAGCACCAATGTGCTGGGTAATGCCGCCAGCTTCTCCTCTGGTGACATTTGTATTACGAATTGCATCCAGAAGAGAGGTCTTACCATGGTCAACGTGACCCATAACACAGACAACCGGAGGTCTTGCAACCATAGTTGCCTCATCTTCCTCATCCTCTTTCAAAAGCTCTTCAATAATATCGACCTTTTCTTCCTGTTCTGCAATAATGTCGTATTCCAGAGCAATTTCCTGCGCCTTTTCGAAGTCGATTTCATGGTTTACCGTAACCATAATGCCCTGCATAAACAGCTTCTTAACGATTACAGCCGGCTGCATCTTCATTGCCTCTGCCAGTTCACGAATGGTCATTTTCTCCGGAAGTGTAATCTCCTTAACTTCGGGCTTCTTTTCCTCCTGCTTTGGCTGCGGTGCCGGCTTCTGCAATGCTTTCGGCAATCTGGAATTCACCTTGCGGCCGCCCTGATTCGGTCTGTGTCCGGTATTTGTGGATTTATCAAATTCTTTTTTCTTATTTTTATTTTCTCTGTCGCGTTCTCTCTTGCTGTCCTTGGAGGTCTTGGTAAGCTCCGGGGTAAATACCACATCCCCATCGTTTCTTCTGGTTCCCGTGCGCTGCCCTCCGCGATTCTGGTTTCCTCCAAAGCGGTTGTCGCCTCTGTTGTCAGGTCTTCCCTGGCTGCCGCCTTGGGGTCTTCCCTGACCCTGCTGAGGACGTCCCTGGCCTCTCGCCGGACGGTTATTATTTTCTCCGTTTCTGGCCGGACGTGCACCCTCTCCCTGTCTGGCAAGACGGTTTGCTCCCCCGCGGTTCTGTCCGCTGCGGTCAGATGGTCTTCTGTCGCCTCCCCGGAAATCCCTGTTTCCGTCGCGGCTGCTTCTGTTATCCCGGTTGTTGTCCCGGCTGTTGTCCCGGTTGAAACGGCCCTGCGGACGATTGCCGCTATGCTCCTGAGAGCGCTGTGCAGGCGCTGCCTCTGCTGCCTTTACCTCTGTAGCCTTCGGCTTCTCAGCAGGCTTTTGCTGTACCGGTGCTGCCGGCTTCGCCTGGGCGCTCTCTGCAGGTCTTGCGGCCTGCGGGCGCTGCGGCTGGATCGCCGGCTTCGCCTGTGCAGATGTTTTTGGCTGTGTGTTTTCTGCCTGCCTTACTGTCTGCGGGCGCTGTGCTGGCGCTGCCGGCTTCGGCTGTGCACCCTCTGCAGATCTTGCGGCCTGGGGACGCGGTGCAGACCCTGCGGAGCCCTGCGGGCGACTGCCGCCCTTTCTCTCTCCGCCCGGACGTCTGTTCCTGTTCTTGCCTCCATCACTGGCATTCTGCGCGTGATAAACGCGGATGATATTTTTCTTTTTCTTAGGAGCCTCTGCTTTTTCAGCTTCCGGCTTTGTTGTTATTGTTTTTTCTTCTGTTTTTGGAGTATCCACCTTAGTAATCTGCCCCTTTCCCATTTTAGCAAATTTATCTTTTACCATAGCAATCTGGGGTTCCTCAAGGTTGCTCATATGACTTTTGACGTCTACCCCTTTTGCTTTTAAAAACTCTATAACTTCTCTGTTCTGCCTGCCAAGCTCTTTGGCAAGCTCATGCACTCTAACCTTTGACATTCTGTCTGCCTCCTTCTGCCCATTTATTTCTCAAGTTCTTTCACGATTGCTTTCGCAAAATTTTCGTCCTGTACGGCAAGGCTGGCACGGAACTCTTTTCCACAAGCACGGCCAACCCCCTCTTTGTCGGAAAAGAAATAAACCGGAACATCATAGAATTCACACATATTCCGAAACTTCTTTTTCGTATTTTCGGAGGCATCCTCTGCAACCAACACCAAATATCCTTTTCCCGTCTTCACCGATTTTTCCGTGGAAAATTCTCCGCTGACGGTCTTTCCGGCTTTTGTTGCGAGTCCTATCAATGATAGAATTTTATTGTTTATCAATCGCTTCAAACTCCTTCTTAAGGTTCTGATAAACTTCTTCAGGAATCGCAGCATTCAAGGAACGCTCCAATCCACGGCTTTTGATTGCCTTTTCCAGACATTCCCTCGAGAAACACAGGTACGCGCCGCGTCCGGTTTTCTTACCGGTTGTGTCCAGCATAATCCCGCCCTCCGCAGTTTTCAAAACCCTAATCATTTCTTTCTTGCTTTTCATTTCTCTGCAGCCCGTACATTGACGCATAGGAATCTTACTCTTCGTTTTCATATTCTTCCACTACTTCCCGGTCTTGTTCCAGTTCGTTCTCTCCGAATCCGTCATCATATTCGTCATCCTCGTAATATTCGTCATCCTCTTCATAATCATAGAGGTCACCGGATTCTCTTGCCTGTGTTTCACTCTTAATATCAATCTTAAAGCCTGTCAAACGCGCTGCAAGGCGTGCATTCTGTCCTTCCTTGCCGATCGCAAGAGAAAGCTGATAATCGGGAACAACTACCAGAGCTGTTTTTTCATCCGGATCTGCCATAACAGCGATCACCTTCGCCGGGCTTAATGCATTTTCAATTAAAATGGCCGGGTTTTCATCCCAGTTAATGATATCAATTTTTTCACCGCGCAGCTCATTGACAATCACACCGACACGCGCACCGTTCATACCGACACAGGCACCTACCGGATCCACATCCGGCTCATTGCTCCATACGGCAATCTTGGTACGGGAGCCTGCTTCCCGCGCAATACTCCTGATCTCTACCGTTCCGTCCTTTACCTCAGCAACCTCAGACTCAAAGAGCCGCTTTACAAGCCCCGGATGTGTTCTGGAAACCAGGATACGCGGTCCCTTCGGAGTATCCTTTACTTCCAGAATATAAACCTTGATACGCTCCGTAGGTTTAAATTCTTCTCCCTTTACCTGTTCATTTTCACTTAAAATGGCATCTGCCTTTCCAAGATTTACACTGACATTTTTGCCCATAACACGTTGTACGATACCGGTAACGACTTCCTTTTCTTTGCCGTAATACTGATCATACAAAACCTTCCGTTCTTCCTCACGAATCTTCTGCAGGATCACGTTCTTTGCGTTCTGTGTGGCAATTCTTCCAAATTCCTTAGAATGGATTTCTACCTTGATCACATCCCCCACTTCTGCATTCGTATTTACTTTCTGTGCATCCACCAGAGAAATCTCCAAAGCCGGGTCATCCACATATTCCACGACTGTACGTTCTGCATACACATTGAAATCGCAGGTATCCGGATTTATGGTCACATGTACATTATCAGCCTTGCCGAAATGGTTCTTGCAAGCCTGGATCAGCGACTGCTCGATAGCTCCAAGCAGCGTATCCTTACTGATGCTCTTTTCTTTTTCCAGGATATCCAGCGCTTCCATTAACTCTCTGTTCATTTTTCTTTTTTCCTCCTATTGTCAGAATTCAATTGCCAAACGGATCAGGGCAATTTCTTTTTTATCGAAAGTACGCTCGCTTCCGTCCTCCTCAATTGTCACACTGTTACTATCATATGCAGTTAAAACACCGCAGAACTCCTTTTGTTTCCCGATTGGACGGTAGGTACGGATTTCCACCGCTTTTCCCATGCTCCGCACAAAATCCTTCTCTTTTTTCAGCGGTCTGTCAAGTCCCGGAGAACTGATTTCCATAATATAACTGTCCGCAATAAAATCTGCCTCGTCAAGCTTATCGCTGAATGCCCGGCTGACCGCTTCACAGTCATTTACCGTAATGCCGCCCGGTTTATCAATGTAGCCCCGCAGATACCAATTTCCGGCTTCCTTCACATACTCCACATCTACCAGCTCAAAGCCCTTCGCTTCCACAATCGGAGTCAGCAGTTCTTCTGACCTCTGCTCATATTCTTCCCGTCTGCTCATGCTTCCCACCTTCCTCTCAACATCCGGCCGCAGATTCGCAGCCAGCAACATAAAAGAGTGGACCGAAGTCCACTCTTATGCTGTCTACTGTCAAGTTTTCTTTATTCTAGCACTATCGCTCACGAAAATCAAGGCTTTTATCAAGAATAATATGAAAAGTCTCCTATATTTTTCAAACGCTTTCCTGACATTTTCTCAGATTCTCGGCTTTGTTCCTTTAGTATCACGCTTTGCAAGCTTTACCTTATTCAGTGCATAGTCCTTCTCATGATACGAAATCATATATTCCTTATGGCTTTCCAGAAGATAGGCATGCTCCAGGGCATCTCTTTCCCCAAGCTTCATTCCGCGTACCCCTACGGCTCCCTTTTTCTTCACCGGCACCTCTGCTTTTAGGAAACGAAGGAAAAAACCACCTGTACTCTGCAGCACTACCTGCTCCATCTCATCAGCGGCACCTACAAAAATCAGACGGTCCTCCTCATTCAGCTTCGTGGATGCAATGGTCCGCTTGGCCACATCAAACTCTGTACCATCTACCAATTTGCACATGGAAGTCCTTGTCACAAACAAAAGTGAAGAGCGGCTTACCTGAGTCATAGGTGCCACAAACAGCATCTGCTCCTCCGCACTGTTGTAATTGCTCAGATTATCCGCAGGAGTTCCTTTGTCTCTAAAGCGAACCTGCGGAATGTCTGCCGCTTTTACCGTATGCATTTTTCCGTTATCTGTAAATATACATATCTTGTCTGTATTCATACAGGTAAAAATATATTTGCTCTCTGCATGCGCCGCCTCTTTGTTCCGCTCATATGCACTTTTATCGATCAGCTTCATATAACCGAAACGATCCATTAGCACACAGACCTCCAGCTCTTCCATTTTCTTTTCTTCATAAACAGCCTCTTCCGCATTTTCAATGGCTGTACGGCGTTTCGTTCCGTACTCTTTTTTTATGGCATCCAGTTCCTTCATGATCACCGCCGCCATAGAATCATAATTATCCAAAATATCCTGATAACAGGCAATATTCTTCATGGTTTCCGCATAATCAGCCTGCAGAGCTTCTATTTCTAATCCAATCAGCTTATAAAGACGCATTTCCAGAATGGCCGTCGCCTGCCGTTCCGTAAAATTCAGTTTCTTGGCAGCCCTTTCGCTGGCCCTGGACTTGAATTTGATTCCCTCCGTCATTCCATTTACCAGACATTTTTTGACCTGCTCACGGTTTTTGCTGCCCCGAAGGATTTCAATGATCAGATCAATCACATCACACGCCCTGATCAGACCTTCCTGAATCTCCTTCTTTTCCAGCTCCTTTGCCAGAAGTGTATTATATTTTCTGGTGGTGATCTCAAACACAAAGTCTACATGGTGCTCAATGACCTGTTTCAGGCTCAGGGTCTCCGGTCTTCCATCTGCAACTGCAAGTATATTGACACCAAAAGTATCCTCCAGACGTGTCTTTTTATAGAGCATATTCGTCAGATTTTCCACATCTGTATCCCGCTTCAGCTCCAAAACAATGCGGATTCCCTCCTTGGATGACTGATTGGAAATATCCACAATATCCGTTGTTTTCCTGGTTTCCACCAGAGAGGCCACATCATTTAAAAACTTACCGATATTTGCGCCCAGCATGGTATACGGAATCTCCGTGATCACAAGCTGCATTTTTCCGCCCTTTAGCTTCTCAGTCTCTACTTTTCCCCGCAGCCTGAGCCTGCCGGTTCCCGTTTCATAAATTTTGTACAGCTCATCTTTATTTACCACAATACCGCCGGTTGGAAAATCCGGACCCTTGATATAGCGCATCAGACCCTTGATACTGATCTTACTGTCCCTCATATACGCCTTAACCGCATCCACGACCTCACCCAGATTGTGCGGCGGAATACTGGTCGCCATACCTACAGCAATTCCATCTGCGCCGTTGACCAAAAGATTCGGAATTTTTACGGGAAGCACTGCCGGTTCCTTTTCTGTTTCATCGAAATTCGGCACAAAATCAACGACATCCTTATCCATATCTCCCAGAAAAACCTCCTGCGTCAGTTTCTCCAGACGTGCCTCCGTATAACGCATGGCAGCCGCTCCATCCCCTTCTATAGAGCCGAAATTCCCATGGCCATCCACAAGGGTTTTGCCCTTTTTGAACTCCTGTGCCATAACTACCAGCGCTTCATAAATAGAGCTGTCTCCGTGGGGATGATATTTACCCATGGTATCGCCCACAATACGGGCGCATTTCCGATACGGCCGGTCATAGCGGATACCCAATTCATACATATCATATAAGGTTCTTCTCTGTACCGGCTTCAGTCCATCCCGTACATCCGGCAGAGCACGGGAAACGATCACACTCATCGCATAGTCGATATAGGATTTCTGCATGATCTCCGCATAATCGGTACGGATGATATTTTCCTGTTTCGTATTCATAATTTCCTCTTTCTGCCGCATTTGCTGCGGCAATTATGGTATGGCCCTGCGCCATTTCCTCTTTCTGCCGCATTCACTGCGGCAATTATGGTATGGCCCTGCGCCACTATACGTCCAGCTCTGCGTCCGTCGCATGCTCATAGATAAACGCCTTGCGGGGCGGCACCTCGCTGCCCATCAGCACTTCTGTCACACCGGAAGCCAAACGCGCATCTTCAATTTCCACACGCTTCATCATCCTGGTTTCCGGATTCAGGGTCGTTTCCCAAAGCTGCTCCGCATCCATTTCTCCCAGACCTTTGTAGCGCTGCAGCGTAAAGCTGCCAGGCTTATGCGTACGGCGGTATTTCTCCAGAGCCTTATCATCATAGAGATATTCCTCCGCACCTTTTTTCGGCATCACCTTATACAGCGGAGGCATAGCGATATACACATGCCCCTCATAGATCAGCTCCGGCATAAACCGGTAAAACAGAGTCAGGAGCAACGTGGAAATAT
>URVB01000055.1 GCA_900551075.1 uncultured Blautia sp.
TGCTGGAGGCAAACGGAGACAGCTATACGGGATTTGAACGCGTATCTGCAATGACGGGACTTCCCACAGTGCTTGGCTGGTATGTGCATGAATGGCTCTGGCGCAATGATGTGGGAGATTTAAATCAGAAGAGTGCAGATGTGGAAAGTATCTATACAACTGATGATCGGGAGCGGGCGGTTCAGCTCATTGAAAAGTATGATATTTCTTATATATTTGTAGGAGCCAGGGAGTCCGAAAAGTATGAGGACAGGCTGAATGATGCGCTGCTGCAAAGCCTTGGAGAGGTTGTGTTCGGAGACGAAACTTCCGGTACATATATCGTAAAGGTTTCCTGAGGAAAAGTGTCGGAAATCAGGAAAAAAATTGACAAGAATATGCATGGAATGCTATATTATAAACAGGATTGAAAAGCGGACAGCGGCGTCTGAAACGGCGGTCTTTGTCTGCTTTTCTTTTTCAATTCCCCGGGAAGTGGGGGAGACAGGTGGCGGAAGAGGATTCGTCCTCTATGGCTTGAAAAGGATGGAAAGGTAAGGAGGAAACAGGATTATGAGCCGCATGAACGAGTTGTATAAAAAAATGATTGCTTTTTATAAGGAGGACCCTGGCCATATCCAGCATTTTGTGAAGGTACACAGCTTTGCTAGGCTAATCGCTGAGGAGGAGAATCTGGATGAAAGGACCAGGTATATTGTGGAGGCTGCTGCTTTGGTTCATGACATTGGAATTAAGCCGGCCATAGAGAAATATGGTAAAGACGATGGTCCGCTTCAGGAGAAGGAAGGTCCGGCATTGGCAGAGGAGATGATGAGTCAGCTTGGATTTGCCAGGGATGTGATTGCACGGGTTTCCTATCTGGTAGGGCATCATCATTCTTATACAAAGATTGATGGGATAGATTATCAGATTTTGGTAGAGGCTGACTTTCTGGTGAATTATTATGAGAACGGAAGTGAAAAGGAAACCATACAAAAGAGCGTAGAAAAGATATTCCGTACGGAAACAGGAAAGCACATTGCGAAAGAAATGTTTTTCCCTGAGGAATTCCGGATGTCCGATACCTGGGCGCAGGATGGGCTGCAGGATTTGGAGGATTTTATTGAGTCACAGGGGATTTATATCAGACAGTAAGACAGGATAGTGTAGAACAGGACAGCGTAAGACAGGACAGTGTAGGACAGGACAGCGTAGAACAAGACGGGGGATTTACATGGGAGAGTTGATATCGGTAATGATTGTGGAAGATGAGAAGCTTACAATGGAGGATCTGAAAACAATTATTGACTGGGAAGCGTGCGGCTATAAGATAGCTGCAACAGCATTTAATGGAAAACAGGGATTGAAGAAGTATCGGGAGCTTCACCCTCAGTTGATATTTACAGACATTCGAATGCCTTTTATGGATGGCATAGATATGATTTCACAAATCAGGAAGGAAAATCAGAAAGTAAGTATTGTATTATTAACGGCGTATGAGGATTTCGGGTATGCAAAAGCGGCCATAAGCCTTGGAATTACGGAGTATGTTATTAAGAGCGAGGTGACGGAGGAGTCATTAAAGGCCCTTTTAGGCAGACTGGAAAGAAACATTATGCTGGAAAGCAGGAAGGATAAAATTGTAACAGATCGAATGCTTGAACAGTTCTTTTTATCCGGAAACGGGATGGAAAATTCTGACATAGAAGAATATTTAAAAAGATTGTACCACATCATACTGATTGAACAGGACCTGCCCGTCAGTGTAAGTGGTGAACAGACATTGACGGGAATCGCCATATCAACTGTGAAAATCGTTGATTTATTGAGCAGCTACCAGTACACGGGCTGGAATCTGGAAGTAATTACCATACTTTCGGAGGGACAGATCGTACTTGCCCTGAGTATAGATGAAAAAAATCACCTGACAGGAAGCAGTCTTTTTTCCTGTGCGGACAGTATTCGTGATTGGATAAGCCAACGTACTTTATGCAGCTTTAGCGCGTATGTTTTTAGCAGCCGCATAAATCTCTATGATTTAAAAAGATATTGTGATGTGAATAAATCTGTTTTTCATAAGAAGCTAATTGAAGGCAGCGGCCGGGTAAATATACTGGAATATCCGATCATGTACAAGGAAGTACCTGAAAAAGTAATGAAAGGAAAGCAGCTAATCGCAAGTGAAGTAGACTTATGTGATCCGGCTTCCATTAAGCAGTATTTTGGAAAGATTTATGGAAGGCTGGCGGAAGAGGAAGACTGGGAACAACTGTTGCCGTTATCAAAAAATTTTTATTTTCTTTTACTGACTGGATACAGAAGAAAGTTTGGAAAGATTCCGTATCAGGAGTTAGGCCAGGAAATGAATTGGAGAAGCTGGCTGGATGCGGGAAAAATTTCCGAATGGTTTATAGAGCAGTTTGATAAATTGAACGCCAATATAAGGGTTGATGACCGTCATTATTCGAAAGCAATTAAAGATTCCATTGAATATATCCACAGCAATTACAGAAATCCGGACTTATCATTGAATGAGGTTGCGGATTATGTAAATCTTTCCGCCGGATATTTGAGTGGAGCCTTCAAAAAGGAAGTTGGAGACACATTGAAAAATTATGTTACGGATGTGCGTATTGATGCGGCAAAAAAATTAATAGAGCAGGGAAATCACAGGATTTACGAGATTGGATTAGAAGTAGGATATCGTTCCAGTCAATATTTCAGTCAGGTCTTTTACAAAAAGGTCGGAATGTTTCCGGCAGAATACCGCAGAAAAGAGTGAATAAAAGGTGAAAAAAACAAAGAAATCTTTTCGGAAGCAGTTGTTGATAGGAATTATCAAGAGCGGAATCATATCGTTTTCACTGGCAGTTGTTATCACATTTCCTGCCTTTTTTCCGTTTTTGCAGCGCAATGCGATTACTGCGGCAGAAAGTATGAATACAAAAATTCTGCAGCATATGGAAAGCGTACTGGATTATTCTGAAAAATACATGGAAAATATAGCAGTCGCGATAGAGCAGAACATTGACATCCAGGAGTATTTTCGCAATCCGACAGTGACAAATAAAACATCGGCATCGGTAACATTGAATAATTTTTCAAGCTATATGCAGTTGATTCGAGGGATTGTAGTGGCAACAGACGGAGTTCCGGTCATAGATTCTATGATAAATCTTTCTGACGATGACTATGAACTGTTAGAAACGGAATATTTTGAAAAAATGCGGGTACATTCCTTTGGCAGGTCTTATTCAGAGGTATATCAAACAACGATTGGATATAATCCTTTTTGTACAGTGGCATATGCCCGTAATTTTTATCTGAATAACCGCTGGACAACTATCGTGATGTTTGTGAACCTGAACAATGCCTTGTCCGATGTCCGGAATATGGCCGATGGAGTCCTGGATGCGTACTATCTTACGGATGAAAGCGGCCAAAGGTTTCTGACTGTGGGAAGTGAACAGGATACAAAGACAATATCGGAGGCTGCAGAGAATCTGGATTTTGATGAACATGAGAATGTATTGGGTGATATTATTTTTACAAAGAAATCGGCCACCAGCGGATATGGCATCGAATCAATGGTTCGGAGATTTTCTGTGATCTCCCTGCTTTTGCCATACTCTGTCGGATTGTTTCTGGCAATGTTCATATGTCTGCTTCTGATTCTTTTTATAACTTCCCGTAATGTGAATTCCATGATCAACCCTGTGATCGAGTTATCTTCCCATATGCTTCAGGCGGCATCAGGTGATCTGGAATGCAAAATTGAAACGGACAGGGAGGATGAAATCGGTCAGTTGGAAAAATCCTTTAATAAAATGATAGATGACTTAAAGCACAGTATTGACGTCATCAGTGAAAAAGAAGCCAGAGAACAAAAAATACGGTTCGGCCTGCTGGTAAGCCAGATAGATCCGCATTTTATTTATAATACGATAAACAGTGTAAATTACCTGGCAAGAAAGGAAAGGTATCAGGATATTGTTAAAGTGAATTCTGCCCTGTGCAGTATTTTGAAGGACAGGCTTCGGGTGAACGATATCCAGATAGCAGATACGATAGCGAAAGAAATAGATGTTGTAAATCAGTATATTACAATCGAAAAATACATGTATGGAGGAAATTTGGAGGTGCAGTGGGATGTAGATGCAGAATTGCTGGAGAAACAGATTCCTAAAAATATGATACAGCCCTTAGTGGAAAATGCGTTGTTTCACGGACTGATCAGTGAGGAAAGCGGCGAATTAAACGGTATTCTCCTGATTGGGCTGAAGATGAATGCCTGTGGAAATATTGTACTTCAGGTGAAGGACAATGGATTTGGGATGGATGCGGGAAGGCTGGAACAGGTGAAGAAGGAACGCTTCAGCCCCGAGGACAGGGGCTCCAGGATAGGATTGTCAAACATTCGGGGAAGATTATTTTATCTGTATAATAATCAGGACTGTATGGAGATTGAGAGTGGTATAAACGAAGGAACCTGTATTACAATTACTTTTTTGGATAAAGAAATAAAGCCGATTTAAAATACGATATTTTGTTGCAGGCAGTTGTATTTGGTGGAAAATGCTGGAAGCGAACCAAATATAGCTGCCTTTTAATGGGAAAAAAATGAAAAAATTAAACAAAAAATGAAATTTTTAATCTTAATTCGCAGAGACGGGCGAACTATAATAAATACAACAAGAGGAAATACATAAAAGGATTTGCGGGGTGAAGAAATGGCTGAAAATCATAAGTGCTTATTCCGGGCCGAGAAAATATGTAAGAATTTTGGAACAGTCAGAGCATTGGAGAATTTTGATATTGAAATCCGGCCGGGAGAAGTGCGCGGACTTGTAGGAGAGAATGGTTCCGGAAAATCAACGTTTTCGTCAATCGTCGCCGGTATTTTAAAGTGTGACAGCGGAAAAATGTACCTGGAAGGAAAAGCGTATACTCCCTCGGGAACTGTGGATGCCATTGACAAAGGCGTAAGTATGGTCGTGCAGGAACAGGGCACCATATCAAAAATTTCTGTGGCTGCGAACATTTATTTCGGGAAAGAATCCCTGTTTGCAAAGGGCGGGGTCCTGAATGTAAAAAAGATGAATGCAGCAGCGGATAAAATATTAAAAGACATTGGCGTGAATCATATTCGTCCGGAAATCATGATAGACCAGTTGACATTTGAAGACAGGAAACTTGTAGAGCTGGCAAGGGCTTTATATACTTCGCCGAAAATCTGGATCATTGACGAGACGACAACAGCACTTACGGTATCCGGACGCGGGCTTTTATACAAACTGATGGAAAAAAAGAAATCTGAAGGAGGAGCCATTCTTTTTATTTCCCATGATATCGATGAAATCATGGAAAAATGTGATTCCCTTACGATTCTGAGAGATGGTCTTTTGACCGCAAATCTGGAAAAAGAGGAATTTGAACCGGATAAAATACGTCAGTTAATGATTGGACGGGAACTTTCAGGACATTATTACCGTGAGGATGTGTATACGGAAATATCCAAAGAGGTTGTGCTGGAGATGAAGAAGGTCACAACAGGTATTCTTTCCGATGTTACGCTTCAGCTTCATAAGGGTGAAATTCTTGGTGTGGGCGGTTTAAGTGACTGCGGAATGCACACATTGGGAAAAGTACTTTTCGGGTTAGTGAAACCGGATTCAGGAATAGTGCGAAAGGATGGAAAAGATATAGTAAAGAACTCATCATGGGCAACGGAGCATGGCATAGGTTATGTGTCAAAAAACAGGGATCAGGAATCCATGATGCTTGTGTGCAGTATCAAAGATAATATCTGCCTTCCATCTCTTAAGGATATCACGGCACGGGGACCGGTTTCTGTTAAGAAGCAGAAAGAGCTGGCAGGAATCTGGTCAGGGAAAATGGAAGTAAAGGCGGATAACATTGATGTATTTTGCAACACTCTGAGCGGAGGAAATAAGCAGAAGGTGGTATTGGCGAAGTGGCTGGGTAAAGGATCGGATATTCTGATTCTGGATTGTCCAACGCGCGGAATCGATGTGGGAACGAAGGCTGCAATATATCGGCTGATTGAAAAGCTTAAAGAAGAAGGAAAATCCATTGTGCTGATTTCAGAAGAGCTTCAGGAGCTGATTGGTATGTCAGACCGTATCCTGCTGTTGAAGGATGGCGTGATATCAGGAGAATTCCTGCGCAAAGAGGGGCTGAGTGAAGCGAAACTGATACAGAAGATGATTTAAGAGGTGAGGATATGGGACAGGAGAATGCAGTATCACTGAAAAAAAGCAGATTTACAAAAGCAAAATTTCTGAGCAATTTTGCTTTCTTTGGTCTTTTGCTTGTATTCGTTCTTTTTGAGATTTTGACAAACGGAAGGCTGCTTGGAAAAAGAAATCTGATGAACATTTTCAACAATTTTTTTAGCATAGCATTATGTGCAATGTTTTACTCTTTTGTTATGGGACTGGGAGAGCTGGATTTGTCTGTGGGAGCGACCGTCGGATTTTCGGCAGCAATGGGAGCCTTTTCATCAAACCTGAGCGTCTATCTGATTTTGCCGGCTGCGCTTCTGACAGGATTTCTGGTCGGAGCATTGAACGGCTATGCAACCGCATATTTGAATGTTGAATCCTTTATAGGAACACTTGCCGTGTCGTTTATCTTTCGTGGCCTGACTACATATTTTCTCAACGGGTCGGTAGGAATTCCTGTTTCTATGAGAGTATTTGATGGGGACTGCGTGAAAGTGACTGTGCTGGTGGTTGTTTTGGTGATTTCTTATTTTCTGTACGAACACTGTGCTTTTGGAAAGCATTGTCGTGCAGTCGGAGCTTCTCATGAGGCAGCGCGGCAGTCAGGAGTCGATGTCAGAAAGGTTCGCATGTTGGCCTTTGCATTCGTAGGACTTGCAAGTGGACTGGTGGGTTTTTTTACATTAGTCAGAGCCTGTACAGCCTCTTCAAAGACCGGAAATGCATTTGAATTTGATGTATTGTTAGCTGTTTTATTCGGAGGTATGCCCCTTTCTGGCGGCTGGACAGTAAAATTCCGGGCGGCAGTTATCGGCAGTGCCGCAATGGCATCTTTGAAAAGCGGAATGTCTCTGATAGGAATTGATGGTTTAACACAGCAGGTTGTAGAAGGCATGATACTTATTGTCGTTGTTGTTCTGTCCTTTGACAGAAGGAATGCAGTGGTCATTAAATAAAAAAATATGAGCAGAGCTCATAAAATAAGGAGGAAATTAATATGAGAAACAAGAAAATGACAGCATGTGTATTATCAGTGGCTATGACAGCCAGCCTTTTTGCCGGAGTAAGCGTACATGCAGAAGAAGAGGAGCCGGCCGCATTTTCCATAGGTTTTCCGTGGGATACGGCAAATACGGATCCTACCTGGATATCTATTTATAATAACGTAAAAGCGGCTGTAGAATCCGCAGGCGGCGAGCTGGTAAACGTAGTTACAGATAACTCGGCAGATGGTTTAATTGATAATGTAAGTGAATTGATCAGCCGTGATGTAGATGGTATTTTATTTATGCCGGCATCCGATTCCATGCTTCCGACAGTAGACGCAATGTGTGCGGACGCAGGTGTATACTGGGGAACCATGTTCCGTACCATAAGTGACGAAGACATTCGTGATGCAATGTATTCCTCTGAGTGGTTTGCAGGCGGCTGTAATGAGGATGATGAGGCATGTGCGGCCAATATTGTAAAATCTATGGCGGATATGGGCGTAACTGATTTGGGAGTTATCAATATTGCCAAAGGGGATACTTCCTCTGATCTGCGTGATAAAGGTGCTGCCGAAGGAGCTGAGGAAGCAGGCGTTAATATTTTAAATACGACATATGACATTTCAGTAACTACAGACATGACAAAAACAATAGAAAGCTATATCGCAGCATATCCGGAAATGAACGGTATCCTGGTTCTGGGTACATATTGTGAAGCTGCAATTCCAACCATCGAAAAAGCCCTGGAGGACAATGGTAAGGCAGGCGATATTAAAGTAGGCCGTATTGATTTTGAATCCTCACTTGGCGATTATTTATCAGAGGGAACATTCCATGTCTCCTATGGCGGACAGCAGCAGATTGACCCGTTAATGTCAGCGGTCATCCTTGTGAATAAAGTTATAGGAACCCCAATTGTAGAAGACGGCCCAACAAACATCATTACTCCTTACCTGGAACTGACATCCGCGGAAGAGGCAGTTGATTTTAACGAATATTTCCTGGGTGATGAGGCAGTTTATACAGCAGATGAGATTAAAGAAAGTATGATTAAATTTTACAATTCTGACATCGATATGGACTATATGAATAATTTAATCTCTACATTCTCAATTGCTGATGTGGCAGAACGTCACGGTAAATAAGGGCTTTTGAGCAGATTTCTCATGGAGCAGGCAGATGCCTGCTTCACACGAGAAATATATCTACAAGATAATAGTGGAATGAGGAGATGGATGTGATATGAAGAAGTTAGTGACCAATACGCTGAAGGCATTTTGCCTGCCTATGATCGTTTACCTGTTCTTTTTGGCAATTTGTTTTGAGAGATTCAGCAATTGGAATTGCATATTTACAATTTTTCTGCAGTCTATTATTCCGACTATTACTGCGTATGCGATTGCCTATGGAAATATTTGCGGGGTTTTTGATTTTACAATCGGTTCAAGATTGATTATCAGCGGTGTAATCGGCGGTTTGATGGCAGCGCGGTTCGGAATTGTGGGGATGATTGCAGGGGCTATGGTAAGCGCAATTGTCGTAGCAATAATTACGGGTGTGCTGAATTGGTACCTTCGTATCCCGTCTCTGGTTCTGACAATGGGATTGACGATGATTTTTGAAATCGTGGGCTCAAAGCTGGCAGGGCATTATGGCTTTGTACAAATTGAAAGAGAATATGCAATTTTCGGTTCGTCTCCGGAAATAGTTATCATTTTTGGATTGGCTGCGGCTTTGTTTTATTTCCTTTGTTATCATACGGTATTCAGTTTCCATTTGCGCGCCGTAGGCAGTGACGAACATATTGCAAGAAGCTCAGGAATCAAAGCGGATCTTGTAAAGTGCAAATCGTTTGTTTACGGGGGGATTTTTCTGGGAATTTCAGCAATCCTTACATTGAGCCAATCAGGCTCTGTCGGAGCGCAGACAAATCTGGGCAGTGTTACGATAGTGTTTAAGCCTCTTATCAGTATTTTGCTGGCATTGGTTCTTCAGCGAATCTGTAACTTAATGTTAGGTATTTTTATTGCACAGTTTAGTTTGAATATTATTTTCATCGGCCTGATTGCAGTTGGACTGCCGGACACCTTCCAGAATGTGGTTTTGGGATTTTTTCTTTTAGTTGTAATGATATTGTTCCAGAATTCTGAACGTCTGGATGCCTTTCGAAAAAAAGCCGGAATGCGTCAGAAAACTTTGCGTGTAGAATAAAAAAGAACGAAAGGGGTATAAAAATGAATTTTCCGAAATTATCAGATGAAGAGCGCATGAAGCGTCTGGCGCCGCCGAAAGGCAAGATTCATGCGGTCATAGATTCAGATACTTATAATGAGGTGGATGACCAGTTTGCTATTGCGTATGCGCTGCTTTCACCGGA
Source organism: uncultured Blautia sp. (assembly GCA_900551075.1). Classification (GTDB taxonomy): domain Bacteria; phylum Bacillota; class Clostridia; order Lachnospirales; family Lachnospiraceae; genus Blautia_A. Next base: position 9,591 of record URVB01000055.1, read on the forward strand.
AAAATTGCAGATTGATGCAATATATGCTGCTCCGTTTTCTTCGGATTTCTTTGCTCGTCAGATGAATACGGACAGCGTGGCAATTCCCATGACCGGAGATATGAAGGAGGGGCTTGAATTAAGCTATCAGGAAATTCTGAAGCTGATGAAGCTTCTGGGAAAGAATCCCGAAGGAAGAGTTTTCCGGGGCTCCGGTGAATATCTGAGTGATAAAGAAACACCTGTGGAATCGGATGCAGCCAGAGATCTGGTAAAGCGTGTACATGAGGCTGAGGACGTTCTTTACGTGATCGCCATTGGGGAAATCACAAATGTGGCATCAGCTATTCTGATGGAACCGGAAATTATTAAGAAAATGGTAGTTGTATGGTTGAGCGGTCAGCCCTTATACTGGCCGCATACCGTCGAATTTAATTTGGGTCAGGATATTCTGGCATCCCGGATTATTTTGGATTCCGGAGTTCCGGTTGTTCTGGTTCCCTGTATGTCAGTGGCATCTTATCTTTCCGTGTCAGGGCCGGAGCTGGAGGCCAATATTAAAGGTAAGAGTGCTGTCGGTACATATCTGGCAGAAACGGTTACAAACCAGATGGGCCAGGAAATGGCACAGAACTGGCTGGAGTTATTTCATAAAACGTATTGTGCAGGACTGGATGATTATGGTGATGAGGGAATGCCGACCACCACAACAATGCTTGCGCCATCACGTATCATATGGGATGTTTCTGCAGTTGCCTATTTGATCAATCACACATGGTGCCCGTCAAGTCTGGTACCCACCCCGCGTCTTACAGACGATATCAGGTGGGCTGAGGAGGCGGCTCGTCATCCAATGCGTGTTGTGCGTTTTATTTACCGGGATGCGGTATTTGGAGATATGTTCAGTAAGCTTCAAAAGGCATAAATGTAAGGTGAAAATAAGTAAGGTCAGAAGGGAGCGGGGCGGCTCCTTTACAAATTACGGCATAGCTGTTCGCGGCTATGCCGTTTTTCCCGTCAGGCTGGCCATATCATGCCGTAAAGTGGAATCAGGGGCGAACGCTGAGACAGGACGGGGGATTTACAACTGGGAAGCATCATGTTAAAATAATATATATCAATCAGAAAGGACTTGCGGACAAAAGATGAAAGCAGAAATTGTAAGTATGACAGCAGATAAGCTGGATGACAATGTGCTTCAACGTGCCGGAGAGATTCTGAAAAGGGGAGGACTGGTTGCTTTTCCGACAGAGACGGTTTACGGGCTTGGAGGAAATGCTCTGGATTCCGGAGCATCCATGAAGATTTATGCAGCGAAGGGAAGACCATCGGATAATCCGCTGATCGTACACATTGCAGAGATTGAGAAGCTTTCAGAAATTGTAGCAAAGGTTCCCGGGCAGGCACAGATATTGGCAGAGAAATATTGGCCGGGGCCTTTGACCATGATCTTGCCGAAGGCTGAAATTGTGCCGAAGGAAACGACAGGGGGCCTGGAAAGCGTGGCTGTGCGTTTTCCAAGCGATCCAATCGCTCAGGCACTGATCAGGGCCGCAGGCGGATATGTGGCGGCTCCAAGTGCAAATACCTCGGGGCGTCCGAGTCCCACAACTGCTGCGCATGTAATTGAAGATCTGGGTGATGCGATTGATATGATCATCGATGGCGGACAGGTAGGAATCGGTTTGGAATCTACGATCGTGGATTTTACGGAAGAGGTTCCGGTTGTGTTAAGACCCGGGTATATTTCTTTGGAAATGCTGAGGGAAACCCTGGGAGATGTCCGTATGGACAGGGGGCTTTTGAAGACAGGCAGCGATGTAAGGCCCAAGGCTCCCGGTATGAAATACCGCCATTATGCACCGCAGGCAGAGCTTACCATTGTAGAGGGAGAGACTTCCAGGGTGGTTGCAGCGATCAATCGTTTTTCGGAGGATGCAGAGCAGCAGGGAAAGCAGGTTGGGATCATTGCTACGGATGAGACGATGGCACAGTATCCGGTTGGAATTGTAAAAAGTATAGGAAGCCGGGAAGAGGAGGAGACGATAGCGTATCATCTGTACGAGGTACTGCGGGAATTTGACAGATGTCAGGTGAGCGCCATTTATTCAGAGGCTTTTTATACACCGCGTATGGGGCAGGCAATTATGAACCGTCTGTTGAAAGCAGCAGGACATAAAATGATAAATGTAGGGAGGAAAATAACATGATAGCGTTGGGAAGTGACCATGGTGGTTACGAATTAAAACAGGAAATTAAAAATTATCTGGATGAGCGGAAAATCGGTTATGTGGATATGGGATGTGACAGCCCGGCTTCTACCGATTACCCGATTTATGCCAAAAAGGTTGCAAGAGCAATTCAGAGCGGAGCGTGTGACAAAGGAATCCTGATCTGCGGCACCGGAATTGGAATTTCCATTACTGCCAATAAATTCAAGGGAATCCGTGCAGCTCTTTGTACAGACTGCTTCTGTGCGGAAGCAACAAGGCTGCACAATGACGCCAATGTGCTTGCACTGGGCGGAAGAGTTGTAGGTCCCGGACTTGCGCTGAAGATTGTGGATACATTTTTAAATACTCCGTTTTCCGGCGATGAACGTCATATGAGGAGAATTGAGCAGATAGAATCCGAGTAAGCTTCAGGCGGGCGTCGGAGAATTGGAGGCTTTTTATGGGAAATAAGAATCAGAAACGTGCGGATTATATTTCATGGGATGAGTATTTTATGGGAGTTGCAGTTCTTTCAGGGCTGCGCTCCAAGGACCCGAGTTCCCAGGTGGGTGCATGTATCGTCAGTGAGGATAACAAGATTTTGTCTATGGGTTATAATGGATTTCCTATGGGATGCTCGGATGATGAATTTCCGTGGGCAAGAGAAGGCGATTCTCTGGATACAAAATATCTCTATGTAACACATAGCGAGCTGAATGCCATCCTGAATTACCGCGGCGGCAGCCTGGAAGGAGCGAAGCTTTATGTGTCCCTGTTCCCCTGCAACGAATGTGCCAAGGCCATCATCCAGTCTGGTATCAAGACGATTGTATATGACTCTGATAAATATGCAGATACGCCGTCGGTCATTGCATCCAAGCGGATGCTGGATGCGGCAGGAGTGCGGTATTATAAATACAGCCGGACGGGAAGGGAAGTTAGCTTTACTCTGTAGAGAATAGAAATAAAATAGGAATGCAACTGAAATCCGCCGAAAACCTCTTGACACTTCTTAAGAATTCGCATAGAATAATTGCAATGAATGAATCATTACGGCGATGAAGAGAATAGTACATGAGGAGCAATCTCAGAGAGGAATCCATATGGTGTGAGGATTCTGTGCGCAAATCATGGAACCGGCCTCGGAGCCCCGTGCGAATGAAGTACGGCGTCATTCCTGCGTTAACGGAAATCGAGAGAGCAGTGCTTGGAAAGCCTGAGCAGTGCTAATTAGGGTGGTACCGCCGAAGCCTTTCGGTCCCTTGTGAGGGATGGAGGGCTTCTTTTTTATGTGAAGGAAGCGCCTTTATCCCGAAATCTTAATCACAAAAAAGGAGAGAACAGAATCATGGCAAAAGAAAAGAAATTAGTAGAGGCCATTACATCCATGGAGGAAGATTTCGCCCAGTGGTATACCGACGTGGTGAAAAAAGCAGAGCTTTGCGGTTATACAAGTGTAAAGGGCTGTATGGTCATTAAGCCTGCAGGCTATGCAATCTGGGAAAATATCCAGAATGAGCTGGACAGAAGATTCAAAGAAACAGGTGTGGAAAATGTTTACATGCCTCTGTTTATTCCGGAGTCCCTTCTTCAGAGAGAAAAGGACCATGTAGAAGGATTTGCGCCGGAGGTTGCATGGGTCACCCATGGCGGCCCGGACCCGCTTCAGGAGCGTCTCTGTGTACGTCCGACTTCTGAAACACTGTTCTGTGATTTTTATCAGAAGGAAATCCAGTCCCACAGGGATCTGCCGAAGGTATATAATCAGTGGTGCTCGGTTGTACGCTGGGAAAAGACGACCCGTCCGTTCCTGCGTTCCCGTGAATTCTTATGGCAGGAGGGGCATACGGCACATGCAACTGCCACGGAGGCAGAAGAGAGGACCATTCAGATGCTGAATGTATATGCGGACTTCTGCGAGCAGGTATTGGCAATTCCGGTTGTAAAAGGAAGAAAAACAGATAAAGAGAAATTTGCAGGCGCAGAAGCAACCTACACCATTGAAGCCCTGATGCACGATGGAAAAGCACTGCAGTCCGGTACCAGCCATAACTTCGGTGATGGATTTGCAAGAGCTTTTGGTATTCAGTATACGGACAAAGAAAACAGGCTGCAGTATGTGCACCAGACTTCCTGGGGTATGACAACCCGTATGATCGGTGCCATCATTATGGTTCATGGTGACAACAGCGGTCTTGTCCTGCCTCCGAGAATTGCTCCGGTACAGGCTGTGATCATTCCGATTCAGCAGAGAAAAGAGGGCGTTCTTGCAAAAGCGGACGAGCTGTTTGCAGAACTAAAGGCGGCAGGTATCCGTGTGAAGACAGATGATACGGACAAGAGTCCGGGATTTAAATTTGCAGAGCAGGAAATGCGTGGTATACCCGTACGTATTGAGTGCGGACCAAAGGATATCGAGAACGGACAGGCGGTTATCTGCCGCCGTGATACAAGAGAAAAGTATACGGTAAAATTCGAAGAGCTGGCAGTAAAGGTGCAGGAAATCCTGGATACCATGCAGACAGATATGCTGGAGCGTGCACGCGTACATCGTGACGCACATACCTATAGCGCTGTTGGTTATGAGGAATTTAAGGATATTGTCAACAATAAGTCCGGATTTGTAAAGGCCATGTGGTGTGGCTGTCAGGAATGTGAAGACAAGATCAAAGAGGATGTGCAGGCAACCTCCAGATGTATTCCGTTTGAGCAGGAGCAGTTGAGCGATGTCTGCGTATGCTGCGGCAAGCCGGCAAAGAAAATGGTTTACTGGGGCAGAGCATATTAATTTTTATGAAAAAGATTAAATCCAAGGATATTGCAAAAGCCCTGCAGCTTTCTGCTGCTACAGTCTCTCTTGCGTTGAATCATAAACCCGGCGTCAATGAAGAAACCCGGCGCCGGGTGGAAGAGTATCTGGCTAAGGAAGAGACCCGGCTTTACGGAGCAAAGAGCGCAGAGCAGCAGGAGGATAAGGGGCTTCTGATTTCTCTTCAATATATCAAGAGCGGTATTGTTATGAACCGGGCAATGGGAAAAGTGCCGACAGGACCGGATATCTTTTTCGAGCAGGCCAGGAGATACGGATATCATTTGGAAACCCGTATTTATTACGAGGGAAATGAAAATCTGGGAAATCTGCTGGAAGAATTTCAGGTTCGCAACGTAAAAGGTATTTATATTATTGCGGCTGAAATGAATCAGGATGATATTTATCCCTTCCTAAACCTGGGAATTCCCGTTGTGGTTGGAGATAACAGCTTTTATGAGTTTGGAATAGACAGTTATCTGCTGGATAACCGGGAGGGAATCCGAAGCGGCATCAAATATCTTATGGACCGGGGACACAGCCATATTGTGTACCTGGCAGAAAATATCGATATTTACAATTTCATAGAACGAAGGGAAGCCTTTGTACTGGAAATGGCAAGACGGGAATGCGGAGATGTGCGGAATCGGATTGTCCATATGGGAAATACGGAAGAAGAGGTTTATCAGAGTACCCTGGAATATCTGGACAGCGGGAGACGGATGCCGACAGCGTTTCTTCTGGAAAGCTCCGTGGTGTCTGTAGGAGTGATTAAAGCGCTTCTGGAACGGAAGGTACGGATTCCGAAGGATATTTCTCTGGTAGGCTTTGATGCGCTGCCTCCGGTGGGCTTGAAGAGCTTTTCTCTGACACAGATTAAAGGGATTCATACCAAGCGGCATATGGCGGCAATTCGTCATCTGGTCGCGCATATTGAAGAGGAGGATGTAGAAATTATCCGGGTTTATTACAAAACAAGGATGATCGACGGAAATAGTGTGTTTGACAAAACACAGTATATTTACAGATAGAAAATGGGTGGAATTTTTACGTTCCACCCGCTTTTTTTGTGGTGCGCCTTGCGGCGCACGTTCTGGTTTTATGACTGCTTCTGCAAATGGAACTGGAAGGCCGTGTATTCCGGAATTTCCCTGTTGACCGGAAGTCCTGCGTTCATCAATGCGGAACCGGAGTAAAGCTCTTTGCCGCCGTTAATGGTATACATTGCATTAGGCTCCAGGCCCCTGGCACGGATGTATTCCTGCGGGCCATTGCAGGTCAGGTTGGTGACAACGACGCTTAAAAGAGATTCGCGTTTATCTTTGGTCACATGCTGCCATGCAGTCATATTTCCCATCTTAAATGGGTCAGTCAGGCGATAGTAATCGCCTTTAAAGATAATGTGGTAGTATTTACGGAACAGATCGCTCTGTTCTTTGCAGAGCTGTTGTTCTTCCTCAGACAGATGTGTGGCATCCAGTTCATATCCGAAGGTTCCGCACATGGCAACCACAGCTTTTGTGCGGAGGGGAACCAGTCTGCCGCTGTCAGAAATATGTGCGCCCATAGAGGATACCGGATATACGAAAGAGGTTCCGTAGTGTAGCTTCAGGCGGTCAATCGGATGATTGTTGTCACTTACCCAGTACTGCGGGTAATAGTGCAGCATAGCGGCATCATAACGGCCGCCGCCCCCGCTGCAGCCCTCAAACAGAATATCAGGATGTGTTTTGATGATTGCATCCATGACACGGTACAGGCCGAGAATGTAGCGGTGATACACTTCTCCCTGTTTTTCGGCGGGAAGCTGATTGGACCAGATATCTGCAAGAGAACGGTTGATATCCCATTTCATATAGAAGATATTGGCATCGTCCAAGATAGCGTTTACTTTTTCAATGATATAATCCTGTACGTCTTTGCGGCTCACATCCAATGCCATCTGATTCCGGCTGCGCACAGCGTGGCGGCCTGGAATCTGCATTGCCCAATCCGGATGTGCACGGTAAAGATCACTGTCTTCGGAAACCATTTCCGGTTCGAACCAGATACCGAACTTCATTCCCAGATCATTGATCTGTTCTACTAATTTATGCAGACCGCATTTAATTTTATTTTCATTGACATACCAGTCTCCGAGACCGCTGTTGTCATCGTCTCGTTTTCCGAACCAGCCATCGTCCATAACAAGCAGACCCACACCCATGTTTTTGGCTGCCCTGGCAATTTTCACCAGTTTGACATCATCAAAATCCATAAAAGCGGCTTCCCAACTGTTGATCAGAACCGGACGCTGTACCTCTGTGACAAATTTGCTTCTGCATAAATTGGTACGGTAGAAATCATGATACAGATGAGAAAGACCGGTAAAGCCATGTTCAGAGAAAGCCATGACCACTTCCGGACCTTCGAATACCTCCCGGGGTTTGATTTCGTAGACAAACTGCTTGGGGTTGATACCCATAACAAGGCGGAGCTGGTCATACTGGTCAAGCTCTGCTTCAGCCAGAAAGTTGCCGCTGTACATCAGGGAGAAGCCATAGCATTTGCCGTAATCTTCGGTGGCTTCTCTGTCGCACAGAATCACAAACGGGTTCTGCTGATGACTGGAGGAACCGCGTACGCTGCCGATGGTGTGAATGTGGTGGGTCATAGGCTGACGTTCCACCTGCCGTTCCTGTCCGTAGCGTCCCGGAAGACTCACAAGATCAAAATTCAGGCCATTCAGGAAATCCAGGCAGACAGACATGAGCTTTTTCAGATGGATGGAAGAATCCCCTGCATTTACGACTTTTACTGCACGGGTGATGATGTCTGCTTCCTCAAATACACTGTAAAGAAGGATGACCTGTACATGGCTTACTGCATCGGACAGAGTGACTTCCAGTGTATCTATGGTATCATTTTCATTTGCAAATACACAGGGAAGCGTATCTAATTGGTATTTTCCGCCGGAAATATTAAAATCAACGGCCTTTCCGTGAAAGGAATAGCTTCCGTCGCTGTTTACAACCTCAATACTGGCAGTACGGAAATCTCCCTGCTGCTGTGTGCTGAATTCCTGGGGCTGTGCATCCAGGGAAAAGGTTCTGGCATTTCTGGATTCATAAGGATTTCCGGAGAATCCCCGGTCATACTGCATAATTTGGTAGCTCATGTCTGCATCGCAGATGCTTGGACCATAATAAAGATGAAAGAGATAATCCAGATTTCCGATTTTCATCTGGTAGGAGGTGTTTTTGGTATGCAAAGTAATGGTTTTGCTTTGTTCATTAAAAATAATTCCCATAATTGTCCCTCTGCTGTTTATTTTTTGTTTTGCTTTCCTATTATACCATAAATTCTCAAAATCTCACTGAACAGATTGTGGGAAAAAAAGGAAAATCTTTGTACCATTTTACGAAGAGACTCTATGTACTAAACGTTTACAGGCGGCATTTAAATTTTATTTAAAGGGACGTTATTTTTTGACAAAAGAATGGTTTGGTATTTCGAAAAATAAAAATAATTTTGTGAGAATTATAGAAAAGTGAAAGGGGGATTGTAGGAGGAGTGACGGCATGTTAAAGTGCAACTATCAACAGGCGCCTGATAAAAAAACAGCCTCTGGAGGAGGTCAGCAAACTTATTATAGGAGAAAAGGAATATGAAAGATTATACCGCGTTAGCAAAAAACATCGAAAAACACATCGGTGGAGCAGGCAATGTAGAGTCTTTGGTTCACTGTGCTACCAGACTTCGTTTTGCAGTTAGGGATAAGAGCAGGGTAAACAAAACTGCGCTGTCCCGTACAGAGGGTGTGATTACCGTTATGGAGGGCGCAGGACAGATTCAGGTTGTCATCGGAAATCATGTCAGTGATGTTTATGAAGCCATTGGAAAAGTAACCGATATTAAAATTGGCGGAGCTGCGGCTGCTGAAACGGCAGCAACAAAGAAAAAAATATATGAGAGCTTTATTGATACCGTTGCAGGTGTGTTTACGCCGCTTCTGGGAGCGATGTGCGGAGCCGGTCTTTTGAAAGGCCTTTTAATCCTCTGCACGACTATGGGATGGATGACTGCAGAAATGGGCGCGTACCGTATTTTATATGCAGCGGCAGATGGGCTTTTTACATTCATGCCGGTTTTCCTGGCATTTACCGCGGCAGCAAAATTTAACTGTGACAAATTTGTGGCGGCAGCCATTGCAGCAGCTCTGGTATATCCGGATTTGACAACTGTTTTTTCCAATGGTGAGAGCATTACCTTCTTCGGAATCCCGGTAATCATGATCAATTATCTGAATTCGGTAATTCCGATTATTATTGCAATTTATGTAATGTCCAAACTGGAGAAATTCTTAAAGAAAACTTTGCCGGATATGATCAAACGTTTTATGACCCCATTGCTCTGTCTGATTATCATGGTTCCTGCAACTTATCTTGCGATCGGACCGATTGCAGATAAGCTGGGAAGCGGTCTGGCAGCAGGCTATACGGCACTGGTAGGGTTTAACCCGATTATTGCAGGCTTCCTGTTAGGTCTTCTGTGGCCGTTGATCGTTATGTTCGGCCTGCATTACGGCTTTATTCCGATCGTATTTAACAATATTGCACAGTTTGGCAAGGATACCCTGTTTGTTATTACCGGTCCGAACAATTTTGCACAGGCAGGTGCAACTCTGGGTGTATTTTTAAAGACAAAAGATAAAAATGTAAAAGCAACCGCCGGAAGCTCCGCACTTTCTGCAGTACTTGCAGGTATTACGGAACCGGCAATTTACGGTGTTACCCTGAAATATAAGAAGCCGTTCTTTATTGGTGCATTCTTTTCAGGTATTGCAGGTGCGATTGTTGCCTGGGCAGGAACCGGAGTTCCGACGCTGATCGGTACCAGCCTTTTGAGTCTGCCTGCTTATATGGGAGAAGGATTTATAGGATTCTGTATGGCATCTGCCATTGCATATTTTGGTTCAGCAGTTGTTACATATCTCTTTGGATACAGCGATGATATGTTGCCGGAGGATATAGAGGCACCGGCAGAAGAAACAGTTCCCACAGAGGAAACAGTTCCCACAGAAGAAGCAGTTCCGGCAGAAGAAAATAAACCGGCAGCAGAGGTTGTGCTGGGCGCTCCTGTAAATGGCACCTGCGTAGAGCTGCACACAATCAGGGATGAAGTATTTGCAGGCGGTGCACTCGGTCAGGGTGCGGCATTTATTCCGGCAGATGGAAATTTCAAGAGCCCGGCAGACGGAACGATTACCATGGTTGCGGATACCGGACATGCGGTCGGACTGACAACAAATGGCGGAGCAGAGGTCCTCATTCATATTGGTATGGATACGGTAAGTCTGAACGGAAAGGGTTTTGCAGTACAGGTAAGTTCCGGACAGACAGTGAAAAAGGGTGATATATTGGTAAAAGTGGATTTAAATACTGTAAAAGCGGCAGGACTGGAAACCGTAACGCCGATGGTGGTAACAAACGCTGACGATTATGCCAACATGGTTCTGGCAGATAAAAAATCTGTGAAGGCCGGAGAGGATATCCTGACTTACCTGAAATAAGAGAGAGGGAGCCGATGTAATATGGGAAGACTTACAATTAGCAAAAACAACAGGACGTTTGAAAAGGATGGAAGGCCGTTCTTTTATCTGGCAGATACCGTATGGAGCGCCTTTACGAATATTGAAGATAAAGAATGGGAATACTATCTCGATTACAGAAAAGAACAGGGGTTTACTGTTTTGCAGATCAATGTTCTTCCCCAGTGGGATCGCTGCATGGTGGATGTGGGCGGTTATCCATTTGCAGCGGAAGACGGGACTGTTTTGGATTTCTGGAATCTGCAGGATCCGTATTTTGACCATGCGGCACAGATGTGCCGCGTGGCTGTGGAAAAGGGATTTCAGCTTGCGCTGGTGGTGCTATGGGTCAACTATGTGCCGGATACCTGGGGGAGCAGTATTTCTGATGTCAATATCATGCCGAAGGAAGTGGCAGCAGATTATACCAGAAAGGTATATGAAGTTTTTGAGGAATTTGAACCGATTTATGTAGTGAGCGGGGATACGGATTTTAGCTCGGAAGAAACAATTGCCTATTACAAAATAGCTTTGGATGCGCTCTGCGACTGGAGCCCGGATAGTTTGAAGGCATGTCACATTAAACGGGGTTATGATGTTATTCCAAAGGAGTTTGAGGAGAAGCTGGATTTCTATATGTACCAGTCCGGACATAACAGTATGGGGCAGGATATGGCATATAAACTGGCAGAGAGTTTTTGCCGGAGAAAGCCTGAGAAGCCCGTGGTCAACAGTGAACCCTGTTATGAGCAGATGGGCTATAGCCGTAATCTGTACGGACGCTTTGGCAGGGAGGAAGTCCGCCGTGCAGCATGGCAGAGTATTTTGGCCGGTGCCTGCGCAGGCATTACCTATGGAGCTCACGGTATCTGGAACTGGTATACCAAAGGCATGAAGAAAAACAGGATACTGGGAGAAGGCTTTGATACAGCGAGGGTATGGCAGGATGCCCTGATGTTTCCGGGAGCATGGGAATATGGATTTATCCGGGAATTCTGGGAGGAAAAGAAGCTGGGAAGACTGGATGCAGCCCAGGAGCTTTTGGGAAATGATACCCGGGAGATACGGGTTGCGAGAGCAGAAAATAATGTGTATCTGATTTATCTTCCGGTGAATACAAAGGTGGTTTTGAATCAGGAGCTGGAGGGCTACCGGTTCCGTGTCCTGGATTTGGAAGAAAAACGTGTGGGTCATCCAAACGTAAAGGTGCAGGATGGAAAGACGGTCATTGATATGCATAGATTCGAAAAAGATGCCGTGATATGGGCATGGAAATGAGGTGGCAGACTGACAATGGAGCCGGATTTTTCCAGGAAGGATTCCCTCTATTGGCATAAAGATGTGATTGCCACCAATGGTACGAAATTAATGGAAGAAGAATAAACCGGAAAAAGGAGGAAGAAGACGATGAAACAGTTTATTTATACAATTACAGATGAGCTTGGGCTCCATGCACGTCCGGCGGGCCTGCTTGTAAAGGAAGCAAAGAAATATGAAAGCAGAATTACAATTGCAAAGGACGGAAAAAGTGCAGAAGGAGCTGGAGGACGCACAGATTCCTTATAAACTTCCGGAACAGGGAGTCATGATCAAGACACCGGCCGCGGTAATGATCAGTGATGAGCTGGCTCAGATGACAGATTTCTTCAGCATCGGAACCAATGACCTGACCCAGTATACACTGGCAATTGACCGTCAGAATGAAAGGCTGGATGATTTTTATAAGCCTCATCATAAAGCGGTTCTTCGCATGATCCAAATGGTAGTGGAAAATGCACATAAGCACGGCAAGTGGGCAGGTATCTGCGGAGAATTGGGTGCAGATGCCAGGTTGACAAAGGAATTTCTGCGGATGGGGGTAGATGAGCTGAGCGTATCTCCCGGACAGATTCTGCCTCTTCGCAAGGCAATTCGCGAAATGAGCCTGTCAGAATAAAATGAAAACAAGGCAGAGAGCCATTTTCTGACTTTTACGAAAAGGAAAATCGTGTTATACTATAACAGTATCTGGCGGAGCGTACCTTCCGCCGGATATATCTATATAGGAAATACAGAAAGGAAAATGGCATGAAGCTGACGGTTCCTTCCAAGGTGGAAAGAATTTTATACATTTTAGAAGAGCATGGATATGAGGCATATGCAGTGGGGGGATGTGTTCGGGACTCCCTTCTTGGGCGTACCCCCAATGACTGGGATATTACCACCTCCGCCAGGCCGGAGCAGGCCAAGGAATTGTTCCCGCATACGGCAGACACGGGGCTTAAGCATGGAACGGTTACAGTATTGCTGGAGAAGGAGGGCTTTGAGGTTACAACCTACCGGGTAGATGGAGAATATGAGGATGCACGGCATCCAAAAGAGGTGACATTTACCGCAAGTCTGGAGGAAGACCTGAAAAGGCGTGACTTTACCATCAATGCCATGGCTTATCATCCGGCGTTTGGGATAGTGGATTTGTTTCACGGGATGGAAGACCTGCGCGCCGGTATCATCCGTTGCGTGGGAAATCCCATGGAACGGTTTACAGAGGATGCGCTGCGCATGCTGAGGGCAGTACGTTTTGCCGCACAGCTCGGTTTTGTGATTGAGGAGGAGACAAAGAAAGCACTTAAGGTGCTGGCGCCGAATCTGAAGTATGTCAGTGCGGAACGAATTCAGGCGGAGCTTCTGAAGCTTTTAGTATCTCCTCATCCGGACTACCTGCAGATTGCTTATGAAGCAGGTATTACCAGGGAGTTTTTGCCGGAGTGGGATGCCTGCATGGAGACAGAGCAGAATACACCGCACCATTGTTATACGGTAGGTGAACATACATTAAAGAGTCTGGAAAATATCCGGGGGGATAAGGTGCTGCGTCTGACGATGCTGCTCCATGATATTGGTAAGCCCGCTGTTAAGAGGACAGATGAAAATGGCAGGGACCATTTCAAAATGCACGGTCCGGTGGGTGAAAAAATGGCAGGAGACATTCTTCGCCGGCTGAAAATGGACAATGATACCATTGCCAAAGTCTGCCGCCTCATCAAATGGCATGATTATCGTCCTCTCCCGGATATGAAAGCGGTTCGGCGCGCGGTAAACAAAATCGGGGAAGACCTCTTTCCGCTTTATCTGGAGGTGCAGAGAGCGGACATTCTGGCACAGAGTACGTATAAAAGAGAGGAAAAGCTCACCCGGCTGGATG
>URVB01000056.1 GCA_900551075.1 uncultured Blautia sp.
GCTTGTGAGATAATCATTGAAGTCAAAGTCCATTTTCTTCAGCTTCTTCTGCATCTCCTGCGCCTGCTCCCGGTCTACGGATGCTTCCACCTTCTCAATGAGGCTCATCACATCACCCATACCCAGGATTCTGGACGCCATACGCTCCGGATAGAACTGCTCCAGATCCGAAAGCTTCTCGCCCATACCAACGTACAGAATCGGCTTACCGGTAACTGCTTTAATAGAAAGTGCGGCGCCGCCTCTTGTATCGCCATCCATCTTGGTAAGGATCACACCGTCAATTCCGACCTTTTCCGTAAAGGTCCTGGCAACATTTACCGCATCCTGGCCTGTCATGGCATCCACAACAAGAACTGTGGCATCTGCATGAACGCTCTCTTTGATGTCCGCAAGCTCCTGCATCATGCCGTCATCAATATGCAGACGGCCGGCCGTATCAATCATCACCACATTCTGCTGGTTGGCTCTGGCATGCTCCAGCGCAGCCTTCGCAATGTCCACAGGGCTCTGCTTATCTCCCATGGAAAACACTTCCACACCCTGCTTTTCTCCATTTACCTGAAGCTGTGTGATCGCTGCCGGACGATAAACATCACAGGCTACCAGAAGCGGCCGTTTTCCCCTGGCTTTCAGCTTTCCGGCAAGCTTTGCCGCAGTTGTGGTCTTACCTGCACCCTGAAGGCCGGCCATCACCAGAACCGTGATCTCATTTCCCGGCTTGATCGGAAGCTCTGTTGTTTCACTCCCCATAAGATTCACAAGCTCATCATTGACGATCTTGATCACCATCTGGCCCGGATTGAGACCGTTCATTACGTCCTGTCCAACCGCACGTTCCTGCACGGATTTGGTAAACTGCTTCACTACCTTGAAATTAACATCTGCTTCCAGAAGAGCCATTTTGACTTCCTTCAAAGCGACTTTGACATCCTCCTCCGTCAAACGTCCTTTGCTTCTCAGCTTCTTAAATACATTTTGTAATTTATCTGTCAAGCTTTCAAATGCCATGCATCATAACTCCTCTAATATTTCATTGGAAATCTCCGCGATCTCCCGGTCCTGATAATTGTCTGCCAGAGCGTGTATCTTCTGCACCTTCCGGCGGATTTTCAGAAATTTTTCAACCAGATGAAGCTTGCTTTCGTATCCCTCCAGAGTCGTATTGCAACGCCTGATCATATCATGTACACCCTGCCGGCTGATCCCCAGATCCTCTGCTACCTCGCTTAAGGAATAATCCTCCAGCACGACGCTCTCATATACCTGCTGCTGGCGCTTTGTCAGAAGCTCCCCGTAAAAGTCGTATAATAATGTCTGCTCTACAAATCTCTCCATCTGATATCACCTTGGACATCATAACCTATTTCCATTTTCGCGTCAAGTATTTTTTCTTGACAACCCTGCTCTTTGTATTTTTCCTGATGACGCTCCCCTTATTCTTTGCAGAAACAGCAGCTTCTGCCCGCTTCTGTTCTGTTCTTCCGTTATCGTGTCAAATGCTCCTTGGGATTGTCATCCTCAAATTCGAAGATGCACCGCTCAAAAGCATTGATGACATGGGTATCCTGATATTTGTCATACCGTTTGTGATTTCTTCCGTAGGACATATGCACATGTCCATGGAGAAAATATTTCGGTTTATATTTTTCTATTAAAGAAAGAAATGCCTTAAATCCCTGATGCGGCAGATCTCTCCCGTCATTCAACTGGTACGCAGGCGCGTGCGTCACCAAAATATCAAAGCCTCTGTGCCAAAACAGCTTCAGCCAGAGCTTCCGTATCCTATGCTTCATAGCCCATTCTGTATACTGGAACTCCCCGGGCTTATAACGCATAGAGCCTCCAAGTCCCAGAATCCTCACTCCCTCGTGCACGTAAATCTTATCCTCAATACAAATACATCCATCCGGAGGAATCTTTTCATATTTTGTATCATGGTTGCCGTGTACATACAGCACAGGAGCCGTAGTAAAGGTTGCCAGAAAAGAAAGATAATGAGGGTCCAGGTCACCGCAGGAGATAATCAGGTCAATTCCCTCCAGCTTGCTTTTTTCGAAGTGATCCCACAGATAGGCTGATTCTTCATCTGCAATTGCAAGTATTCTCATGTGCTCAGCCTTTCTTCTTTTCCAGTCCCTGCTGTGAGAGGATCGGTTTGGTCTGCTCCTCGAGCTCTGTCTGCTTAGGAATCGTTCCGATCGTATTTTCTGCCAGCCAATCCATAGTCACGATCTCCTCCGGAGAAAGGCTGCGGTTCGGGTCTCCCTGGATCATACCGGACTGAGAGTACAAAATACCGGAAAACGGATTAAATTCTCCGGTGCGTATCGTATCCTTCAGCAATTCCACAAGACGCTTTGTACCAATCGGAAGATTCTGTGAGCAGATTACATCAACAACGCCTGCGGACATTCCCCACCAATAGTTGATTGCCTTTTTGGCGGCCGTATTGTCGTCATATTTCCAGGTTCCATCCATGATGGTACGTATCAGCCGTTCATAAAATTTCCCCCAATGCCAGACCGGCATGGCGAGGCTGTACGGTGTCTCATTTTCCAGACGGTAAAGTCCGAAATAGCGTGACGCATCCTCAGGAATCACCATATCCTTGCCTGAAACGATGGTTGCACCTGCACGGCGGATATTTTCCATAATATCGGTATCTTTTTTCTTGGACCATTCCAGGTACACTTCTGCCCGCGGATTAATCATTTTGGCGCCCAGGGCAAAAGCGTTGATATTGGCAATCGTGCCGAAGATCGGATAATCTGCAATATAGGCCAGTTTATTGTTCTCCGCCATAGCTCCGGCAATGGCCCCCATCAAAAATTTTGCCTCATGCATACGTGCATAGTAGGTCCGGATATACCTGTGAGATGTATTCAGCGAGCAGGTCAGAATCCGGATATCCGGATGATTGATCGCCGCCTTAACACTTGACTGTACAAACGCAGGTGTTGTGGCAAATACAATATTGCAGCCGCTTTTGATTGCTTTTCCTATGGTTTCCTCTACGGTTTCCAGCGTCGTATTTTCATAATATACCGTACTTACCTCGTCCGGAAAGGTCTGTTCCAAATGAAGCCTTCCAAGCTCGTGGGCATAGGTCCATGCAGAGGAGCCGGGTGTCTTATCATAAATAAAAGCGATTTTAAGCTTCGGAGAGCTTAAGGGCAGCAGCCTGTTCAACAGCGGCTTCTTCTCCTGAATCGGGTCCATCTTCAGGTCAATCTCCTGCTCCTCCTCCAGGAGTTTAAATTCTTCCCAGCTCTTGGACACCAGCGCTTTGATCTCACTGGAGGTCTGCTGTATGACCGTTTCATATCCATAAAGAGTGATAAAAGCAAGAAAGGCATCACCCGGGGTAATGGACAGCTTCTTACCGCCCTTTGCCTCGTATTCAGTCGTGAACTTCGCATAAACGGAACTGAAATCCATACGCTCATCATCAGTCCACACCTCGCCCTTCTCTTTTCCCACAGCCTCCTGAAGCGCTGCAAAGCTGCCTAATTTTGAAAACCAGATATAATTGATTTTCGACAGTTCATAAAAATCCACAAATTCGTAATAAATTTTATTTTTCTTCTCTTCTGTCCTCGGGGGCAAAATCCGTGTCACGATTCCCGGCACGGAAACCGCATCATAATACTTCAGAACACTGACACGCTTATTTCCCTCTTCTATATAGAATTCATTCATATATTCGTAAGCCTTGACCGGTTCCCGTATGCCCTCGTTCACATGACTCTCGCTTAAGGAAGCCCATTTATAGGCAAACTCTGTATTTTCTCTCAGGATCGGCATGAAGTTTCCTGCAAAAGCGCTGCTCCTTCCGCCTGTCTTTGTTCCTACGATCTGATCGATCGGTATCTGCACCAGTCCTAACGGAATTTCAGAATAGGAGCCTCTTGGCGGAAGAATATCATCCAGCACCTTCAATGTAGGCTCTGTTCCCTTCATCATCCGTGCCTGGTAATCCTTTTTACCTGCTTTATATGCCTTACTGTAATTGTCTAATGTCATAATATCCTCCATAATAAAATGAAACTTTCCATTTGTCTCCATAACCATTTTCACTATAACCTATGGTTTTCCTGAAATCAAGTCTTAAGTCAATATAAGCATAAGGAACTGTCAATAAATAACTTGCTTATTTTATCTTCTTAGGGTATCATTTCTATAATACAGAACATAAGGAGGATTTTTCTGAATGGAAAAGGCAAAAGTTTATTACACAAGTATGCGTACCGGCTTTAATGACGGGCTTCTCAATAAACTGGAGCGGCTCATCAAAAAGGCCGGTATCGGAAAGATTGATTTCGATGGCAAATATACGGCAATTAAAATTCATTTCGGAGAACCGGGGAATCTGGCCTTCCTCCGTCCCAATTATGCAAAGGTAGTTGCCGATACGGTGAAAGAGCTGGGAGGCAAACCGTTCCTGACAGACTGCAATACCTTATATGTAGGCGGACGCAAAAATGCACTGGATCATCTGGAAACCGCTTATACCAATGGTTTTTCTCCATTCTCCACCGGCTGTCATGTACTGATCGCTGACGGTTTAAAGGGAACGGATGAAGCTTATGTCCCGGTCGAAGGCGGCAAATACGTAAAAGAAGCCAAGATCGGACGTGCCGTCATGGATGCTGATGTCTTTATTTCTCTGAGCCATTTCAAAGGCCATGAATGTACCGGCTTCGGCGGTGCCCTGAAAAATATCGGTATGGGCTGCGGCTCCCGTGCGGGAAAAATGGAAATGCACAGTGCAGGAAAACCCCATGTAGACCGGGAGCTGTGCATCGGCTGCAAACGCTGTGCAAAAATCTGTGCGCATGGCGCCCCTGTCTTTACAGATGGCAAAGCAGATATTGACCATAACAAATGTGTCGGCTGCGGCAGATGTATCGGTGTCTGTCCGAGAGATGCAGTTCTCGCTGCTTCTGATGAGTCCAATGATATGCTGAACTGCAAGATTGCAGAATATTCCAAGGCGGTTGTTGACGGGCGCCCACATTTCCATATCAGCCTTGTCATTGACGTTTCTCCGTACTGTGACTGCCATGCAGAAAATGATGCTGCCATTGTCCCGGATGTTGGTTTCTTTGCATCCTTTGATCCGGTTGCTCTGGATGTTGCATGCGCAGATGCAGTGAATAAACAGCCGGTCATCGCAAATACCGCACTTTCCGAATCTGACCATGAAGGACATGATCATTTCAGTGCTGTTTCCCCTGCCACCAACTGGAGAAGCTGCATTGCACATGCCAGAAAAATCGGACTTGGAACCGACGAATACGAATTGATCGAAGTAAAATAAACGTTCGGCAGCGGCCTATTGCGGGCTCCGTATATTTTAGAGGCTTGGCCGGATCACCTTCGGGCGGCATCCGGCATCCTCCAAAGCCCTGACAATCTGATTCTTATGATCTGTACCATAAGCCTCCATGGTAATCTTCAGCTCCACTGCCGCATTACGGTTGGTGCTGACGAACTGGTTATGATCCAGCTTGATAACATTTCCCTGGTTTTCCGCAATAATAGTCGCTACACGTACCAGCTCACCGGCCTTATCCGGAATCAGTACAGATACCGTGAAGATACGGTCACGCTGAATCAGCCCATGCTGTACAACAGACGACATCGTGATCACATCCATATTTCCTCCACTCAGGATAGATACCACCTTTTTATTCTTAAAATCCAGATGGCGCAGTGCCGCAACTGTCAAAAGCCCGGAATTCTCAACAATCATTTTATGATTTTCCACCATATCCAGAAATGCCACGATCAGCTCATCATCCTCGATGGTAATGATTCCATCCAGATTTTCCTGCAGATATGGAAAAATCTCAACACCTGGCGTCTGCACCGCCGTACCATCTGCGATGGTATTCACATGCGGAAGAGTCACAACCTCCCCCTTTTCCAGAGATGCCCGCAGGCAGGCAGCTCCTGCCGGCTCCACACCGATCACTCTGATATGCGGATTCAAAAGCTTCGCCAGAGTGGAAACGCCTGTTGCCAGACCGCCTCCTCCCACAGGAACCAGAATATAGTCCACAAGCGGAAGCTCCTGAATGATCTCCATGGAAATAGTCCCCTGACCGGTAGCAACCGCCTTATCATCAAAAGGGTGAATAAAGGTATAGCCTTCTTTTTCCGCCATCTCCAGTGCATATGTGCAGGCTTCATCGTACACGTCACCCTTCAGGATCACCTCCGCGCCATAGCTCTTGGTTCTTTCTACTTTAATAAGCGGAGTGGTCGTCGGCATGACAATTACTGCTTTTACTCCATATTTCTGAGCCGCATATGCAACTCCCTGGGCGTGGTTGCCCGCAGAAGCAGTAATCAGTCCTCTCTCCCTCTTTTCCGCACTCAAAGTGCTGATCTTATAATAAGACCCGCGGACCTTATATGCACCTGTACGCTGCATATTTTCAGGCTTAAAAAACACCTTATTTCCTGTCAGCTCTGAGAAATAACTGCTTTTGATCAGCTTTGTCTCCTGGGTGACCTTTTTTACAATCTCTGACGCTTCTTCAAAACTTTCTAATGTAAGCATTTCTCTTCCTCCTGTTTATCCTTCTGTATTCTGACCGGTTTTTTCGTCTATATCGAACAGGGCATCTACAAAAGAACCGGCATCAAATTTCTGCAGATCATCAATGCTCTCTCCCACACCGATATATTTTACAGGAATATCCAGCTCAGACTGAATTGCAACTGCAATTCCGCCCTTGGCAGTTCCATCCAGCTTCGTTAAAATAATTCCGTTCACATTTGCGACCTCAGAAAACTGTCTTGCCTGTGCAAGTGCATTCTGACCTGTCGTCCCATCCAGAACCACCAGGGTTTCCAGATATGCGTCCGGGTACTCCCGCTCCAGAATCCTGTAAATTTTGCGCAGCTCTTCCATAAGATTTTTCTTATTATGGAGACGTCCCGCCGTATCACAAAGCAGCACATCAGCGTTTCTTGCCTTTGCGGCAGCCACGGCGTCATATACGACAGAAGCCGGGTCCGCACCAGGCTGCCCTCCGATAATATCCACACCTGCACGATTTGCCCACTGGGTAAGCTGCTCCCCTGCCGCTGCACGGAAGGTATCCGCAGCCGCAAGAATGACCTTTTTGCCCTGATCCTTCAGCTTTCCAGCAAGCTTTCCCACAGATGTGGTCTTTCCTACACCATTGACACCGATGACAAGGATAACGGATTTGCGGTCTTCGAATTCATATTCCGTACTGTCCACCCGCATTTGCTCCTTGATTCCATCAATCAAAAGCTGCTTGCACTCCATTGGATCCTTAATATGCTTCTCAGCTACCTGCTCCTTTAACTTTTCCAAAATGGAAGAGGTGGCATTGATGCCGATATCTCCCATGACCAAAATTTCTTCCAGCTCCTCATAAAAATCCTCATCAATGCTGGAATAGCCACTGAATATCGAATCAAATCCAGCCACAATATTATCTCTTGTCTTCGTAAGCCCGCTTACCAGACGCTTAAAAAAGCCCTTCTTTTCTTCTGACATCCTGTTTCCTCCTCGCTGCTGTCTCATTATGTCCGCAGCCGCCGGCCTTTACCCGGCCCATCGATTCTGCGCCTGATCATTTTATTTCGACAGTTAATTCTCCACCAAATCTACGGATACCAGGGTAGACACCCCTTTTTCCTGCATCGTGATTCCATACAGCCGGTCTGCGGCATTCATGGTGCCACGTCTATGGGTTATTATAATAAACTGTGTGTTTTTCGTCAACTTCTGTAAATATGTGGCAAAACGTCCTACATTGGAATCATCCAAAGCTGCTTCGATCTCATCCAGCAGGCAAAACGGGGAGGGCTTCAGATTCTGTATGGCAAACAGCAGAGCAATGGCTGTCAATGCCTTTTCTCCGCCGGAAAGCTGCATCATATTCTGCAGCTTCTTTCCGGGAGGCTGTGAAATAATCTTAATGCCCGCCTCCAGAATGTCTTCCTCCTCTGCAAGCTCCAGAGTTCCTTTTCCGCCCCCGAACAGCTCTTTGAATGCCTTGTCAAACTCTCTTTGGATATCCCGGAATTTCTCGGAAAACTGCCTGCGCATCCCTTCATCAAGTTCCTGAATGATTCCCATAAGCGTTTGTTCTGCTTTTACCAGGTCCTCATACTGGCCGGACAGGAAGGTATGACGCTCCAGCAGGTTCCTGTAATCCTCAATGGCATTGACATTCACGGAGCCGAGTCCCCTGATCTCATCCTTAATCCGGCTGATCTCTTTTTTCATAGCCTGACGGTCGGTAAGCGACTCTTTTCGGTACTGCAGAGCATTGTTCGGCGTAATTTCATATTCCTCCCACATATAGGATATCTGCGCCTCCCTGCGCTCCTCAATTTTTTCTATCTGACTTTTCAGTCGGAAGCATTCCTTATCCAACAGACCGATGCGCCCGGAAAGCTCATCCCGCTTCTCAAAAAACGCTTTATGGCTGGCATTGCGTTCCTCTTTATCCTTCTGCCAGATTTCCATCTGTGCAGAAGCGGAATCTTCCTTCTCCTGACAGGAAAGAACTTCTTTCTGCAGCTCCCGGATACCCTGCTCCTTTTTCAGGATTTCCTCTTTGCTGTTCTTTAAAATCCCATAAATACTCGTTTCTTCCTCCGAAAGAGCTTTCATTTCGGACATCAGACGCGAAAGATTTTCCTGGTCAAAGCTTTCCTTTTGCTCCAAAGAGGAGGCTTCCAGACGAATGGCTTCCAGCTCCTTCGTTTTTAGAGCTTCCTCATTCTTCCATTCCTCCAGCTCTTTCTGCCTTGTCTCAATAAAAGCCCCCAGCTCTTTTTCGTCCTTTTGAGACTCCTCCAGTTCCTTGGCAATATGGCTGTGATCTGCTTTGAGCTCATCTACCTGCCGTTTCAGCTCCATCTGTTCCCTGCGGATCTGCGCAAAGCCTTCCTGGATTTCTTTTGCCTTTTCCTCCAACTGGGCAAGATGCAGCTTGGCAGTATTCTGTTCCACATACTGCTGACGCAGCTTTTCCTGAAAGTCGGCAATCGTATTCCGAATGACATTTCGTCTGCTCCGGTTGTCATCCACGGCCTTCTGCATTTCATCCAAATCCTTTTTCAGAGCCCTGACGCTGTGTTCCAATTCTTCTATCTCACGTCTTCTTCCCAGAAGATTGCTGTTATTTTTAAACGCGCCGCCCGTCATGGAACCGCCCGGGCTGAAGGACTCTCCCTCTACGGTCACCATACGCAGGCTATGTCTGTATTTCTTTGCAATGACAATGGCATGGTCAATATGATCCACAACCAGAACTCTGCCGAGTAGGTATTTGACCAGGCCGGCATATTCTGCATCCGCAGTTACCAGCTCACTGGCAAGCCCGATCACACCAGGCTCCTTCAGGGCTTCTCTCTGCTGAAATTCTCCTCTTGTGCTGATACTGGATAAGGGCAGGAAGGTCGCCCTTCCAAAACGGTTCTTTTTCAGGAATTCGATCATCCGCTTTGCCGTCTGCTCGTCAGCAGTGACAATGTTCTGAATACTGCCGCCCAGGGCTGTTTCAATTGCCAGCTCATAGTCCTTATTTACCTGAATGATGTCTGCAACAACACCCCGGATTCCCGGTATGCGTTCCTTTTGCTCCATAACGCGGCGGATGCTGTTTCCGTATCCATCATACCGCTCCGTAATATTCTTCAGGGAAAACAGTCTGGATTCCTCTCTGTGATATGCAGTCTGACCGATTTCCATCTGTGCATTCTGCTTTTTCATTTCCTCCTGAATTCTGTGTACATCCGCATCCAGGCGGACACATTCATCATTCATGGACTGAATCATCGCCGTAATCGCATCGTACTTTGTCCGGGCCTTCTGCTTTTCGGTCTTCTGTTCCTCTTCCTCGCTCTTCAGGTGCAGAATACGCTGGCTGATCTCCGCATTACGGATATCCATCTGCTCCATCATTGCATCGAAGCGCTGTGCCTTTCCCTTTGTGGTCGCACGGCTGTTGAGGATTTCTATGATTTCATTCTTGCCCTCCTCCACCGCATGATTGCAGTCCTCTACACTGGCAAGAATCGTTTCCATATGTTCTTCTTCTGTTTTTAATTTTCTGCGGATTTCCCTGAGCTTTGCATGAAGCTCAGATTTCTCCTCAGAGAGCGCTTCCTTCTCACGGTGTCTCCGTTTCAGGTCCTCATGGATCGCTTCCAGACGTATACGGTAATGTTCATCGTTCTGTTTTCCCGAGGAGATCTGTTCCTCCAGCACATGGATCCTGCCCTCATACTGCTGCTTCAAAAGGGCATTCTGCTGGGAGTCCTCCCGAAGGACGTCCAGCTTCTGGCTCAGTTCCTCCAGCTCCTTCTCCAGCCTTTCGTATTCCACCTTCGTATGCTCATACGCCGTCTGATTCTCTTCCAGCTCTGTCCGGGCAATCCGGCTCTTGTCCTCCAGCTCTTCCAAAAGCTTTCCTGTATGCTCATGTTCCGTCAAAAAGAGATTGACATCCAGCTCACGCAGTTCGTCCCTTTTTGCCAAATAGATTTTGGCTGTCTCAGACTGCTTTTCCAACGGCCCAAGCTGCTTCGTCAGCTCATTCAGAATATCCGTCACACGCACAAGATTCTGGCGCTCCTCATCCAGCTTCTTTAAGGTCGTGTTCTTTCTGCGTTTGAATTTGACAATTCCTGCCGCCTCATCAAACAGTTCCCTGCGTTCCTCTGGCTTTCCGCTTAATATCTTATCAATCTGTCCCTGTCCGATAATGGAATATCCTTCCTTGCCGATACCGGTATCATAAAACATCTCATTGATATCCTTCAACCGGCAGGTACTTCCATTGATCAGGTATTCGCTTTCTCCTGAGCGGTAAAGACGTCTGGTTATGGTTACTTCCTTATAATCCACCGGCAGCTTATGGTCTCCATTGTCAAGGGTAATGGCAACGGAGGCAAAGCTTAACGGTTTCCTCGTCTCCGTGCCGGAAAAAATCACATCCTGCATATTGCCGCCCCTCAGCTGCTTTGCACTCTGTTCTCCGAGCACCCAGCGGACCGCATCGCCGACATTGCTCTTGCCGCTTCCATTCGGCCCGACAATACCCGTAATTCCATTATGAAATTCAAAATTGATCTTCTGGGCAAAGGATTTAAACCCGTGTACTTCAATGTTCTTTAAATACATACGTCACCTGCTGTTGTTTCATTTTGCGGATAGCCTGATACGCAGCCGCCTGCTCTGCCGCCTTTTTGGTATGTCCGGTTCCGGTTCCCATAGCTTCTCCGTCTACCACAGCGCTTACCGTAAACTGCTTGTTATGATCCGGCCCTTCTTCCTTCAGAAGCACATATTCGACAGGCTGTCTGCCATTCTCCTGAACAAGCTCCTGCAGGATAGTCTTGCTATCAAAAAAGAGCTGCTTATGCTCAATATCATTCAGAATAAAATTCAGCACAAACTCCTTTGCACTAGCAAAACCACCGTCCAGATAAATTGCTCCCAAAAGTGCTTCTGTTGCATCAGATACTATGGAATCCCTGTTTCTGCCGCCTGTCATATCCTCTCCTCTTCCCAGAAGCAGATATTTCGGCAGGCCAAAGTCCCTTGCACAAAAAGCAAGGCTTGGCTCGCACACGAGACTGGCTCTCTTCTTTGTAAGCTCTCCTTCCGGCAGATTCGGAAAACGGGCAAATAGATAATCACTGCTGACCAGCTCCAGCACCGCATCCCCCAAAAACTCCAAACGCTCATTGCATCCCAGCTTCCCAAGCTTTTTCTCATTGGCATAAGAACTGTGTGTCAGTGCTTTTGTCAAAAGCTTTTTATCCTGAAACGTATAACCAATTTTCTGTTCCAATTCTTTCATTTGATTTCTTCTCCACTCTAAAGCAGGGGAAGCTCTGCGCCTCCCCTCAACCTGTAATGCTGCGGATTGCCTCTGCAGCGTCCCTCACTGACTGAATCTGTTCCATAGTTTCGTTCGCGATTTCAATGTCGTATTCCGATTCAATTTCCATGATAATCTGAAAAATATCCAGAGAATCGGCGCCAAGATCATCCACAAATGTTGTTTCTTCCATAATGACAGCTTCCTCCACTCCAAGGACGTCCGCTATGATTTTTTTCAGCTTCTCGAATTCCATGTGCACAACCTCCCATCAGAACAATCGAATTCCTTTCCATCTATTCCGGCTTTTCGCCGTTTTCATTGATACGCGCCGCAATCTTTTCGTTAATCTTCTGCTGTTTGAACTGTACACACTGGAAGATGGCGTTTCGAATCTCCGCTGCTTTGGCACTGCCGTGCGTCTTCACTACCAGTCCCTTCAGACCCAGAAGCGGTGCTCCGCCGTGCTCGCTGGCATCAAAGGTCTTCAAAGCAGCCTTCAGTGCGGGCTTAATCAAAAGGGTGCCGACCTTACTGCGGAAGTCGGACATCATGCTGCCCTTGATCTTTTCGATCAGAGCCGCACCCACACCCTCATACAGCTTCAGGATCACATTGCCTACAAATGCCTCGCACACGATTACATCAGCATAGCCGGCCGGAATATCCCTTGCCTCAATACTTCCGATAAAATGAATTCCCCTGCATTCCTTCAGCAGAGGAAACGTCTCCTTAACCAATGCGTTTCCCTTCTCTTCTTCCGCACCGTTATTGACAATGGCCACGCGCGGATTCTTCACCCCAACTACATGTTCCATATAAATAGAGCCCATTTTGGCAAACTGCACCAGATGGGACGGACGTGCATCCACATTGGCCCCGCAGTCAATCAGAAGGGCAACTCCATCCTTTGTCGGAATCAGAGGGGCAAGGGGCGGCCGCTCCACGCCTTTGCTTCTTCCCACAAGGACCTGTCCTCCCACAAGAACTGCTCCTGTGCTTCCGGATGATACAAATGCATCTGCCTCCTGTTTTTTTATCATATTCAGTCCCACTACGATCGAGGAATCCTTCTTCTTACGGATTGCAAATACCGGAGGCTCCGCAGTTTCAATAACTTCCGATGCATGTACAATCTCAATCTGTTCCTTCGGGCAGTCCGGATATTTTGCCAGCTCCTTTTCGATCACATCCTTCTGTCCGGTGAGAAGAACCTGGATATCCTTCCGTGCCTTTACTGCCTCCACAGCACCCCTGACCGGCTCTGCAGGTGCATTGTCCCCGCCCATGGCATCTACCACGACTCTTACTAACTCTGCCATATTACACCTCCTAAAAACTCTGACCTTTATCATACTAAACAACTGACTCCAAAGTCAATAGAAGCCTAAAAAAATTGCGGTTCCAAAGGAAGCTTCATTGTCCTTCCATCCAAAACGGCCTCTGTCAGCTCATCCCCCCGATACTTAAGCTTCAGAGAAAAAAAGGGAGCATCATCCATCAACAGCTTCAGAAAAATCAGGTCCCCGACCCAGAGATTCAGCTTCAAAAGGTCTTTTTTCGCCACCCATTCCAGGGTTCCCTCGTCACATTCCTTCATAGTTCCCTCAAAGGTGTCTGCCGTGTACAGACACATATATTCTGTACCGTAGCCCTCCTGACTGAAGGTCACGATACCACGGAAGCGGTAAGAGGTCAGCGTAAGCCCTGTCTCTTCATATGCCTCTCTGAGGAGACATTCCTCCGGGCTTTCCCCCTCCTCGAAATGACCGCCGATACCAATCCATTTGTCCTTATTCACATCATTTTTCTTGGAAATCCTGTGCATCATCAGGTATGCATCGTCCTTCTTTACATAGCACAGGGTTGTCATCGGGTGTTTCTTCATTGTGCTTCTATCCTCTCTGCCAGGTCATTCAAGTATACCCAGCGCTCCATTTTATCCTCCAGCTCCGCTTCTGCCCGTTCCTTTTCCTTCATCAGCTCATTCAGCTTTGCGGAATTTGTCGCATATGCCAGAATCTCTGCATCCAGCTTTTCTATTCCCGCCTCCAAAACCGCAATGTCGTCATCGATGGTCTCGTATTCCCGCTGTTCCTTATAAGAAAATTTCAGCTTCACCGGGCGGTTCTGCCTCCGGTCCTTCCCCTGGGAACGGGGTTTTTCTTCATTGCTTTTTCTGCCGGACTCCACTTCGCTGCCTGCGCCAGACCCGCCCCTCTGTTTTGACTCCAGATAATCCGTATATCCTCCCTCATACTGTCTCAGATGGCCCCCGCCTTCAAACGCAAAAATGCGCTCCGCCATATGATCCAGAAAGTAGCGGTCATGGGATACGGCGATCACAATTCCTGAAAAGGAGTCCAGATAATCCTCCAGAATCGTCAATGTGGGAATGTCGATATCATTGGTGATCTCATCCAAAAGAAGTACATTGGGCGCTGCTGCCAGTATCTTCAGCAGATACAGCCGTTTCTTCTCCCCTCCGGAAAGCTTCGAAATCGGCGCATACTGCATGGCCGGATCAAACAAAAAACGCTCCAAAAGCTTTGCTGCACTGACCAGCCCTTCTCTGGTGGGAATGTATTCTGCTACGTCCTTAATATAATCGATCACTCTCTGATCCTTATCCATATCCTCCACTTCCTGGGAGAAATAGCCGATCTTAATGGTCTCTCCAATTTCCACTTTACCGGAGTCCGGCTTTAAAACGCCTGCAATGATCTTAAGAAGCGTGGATTTTCCGCAGCCGTTAGGTCCGATAATTCCCAAGCGCTGGTTTTTCAAAACAATATAGTCGAAATCCTCAATACAGGTCCTTCCCCCGAAACTCTTGGAAATATGCCGCAGCTCAATGGTCTTCTTTCCCATTCTCGTTTCTATGGAATCGATCTCTGCCGTCTGGTCACGCACGGGCGCCATACCGTTTTTCAAAGCCTCCAGGCGTTCCAGCCTTGCCCTCTGTTTCGTTGTTCTTGCACGACACCCGCGTTTGGCCCATTCCAGCTCCATACGCAGTACGCTCCGGCGCTTCCGCTCTGATGCCAGCTCCATCTCCTCACGTTCTGCCTTCATTTCCAGAAATTTGGAATAATGAGCCTCATACGCGTATAATTTTCCGTGACTGATCTCCAGAATCTTATTCGTTACACGGTCCAGAAAATAACGGTCATGAGTGACCATGATCACAGCGCCTTTAAAACGGTTCAGATAATTCTCCAGCCAGGAAGACATTTCATTATCCAAATGGTTGGTCGGCTCATCCAGAATCAAAACATCTGCCGGATTTACAATGGTTCTGGCAAGGGCAGCTCTTTTTTTCTGCCCTCCGGAAAGATGATCCACGATTTCCCCATGGTTAAAAATCCCCAGCCGGTTCAGTACTGTCCTTGCCTCTGTCTCCGGCGTCCAGCTTTGTATCGTCTGTCCCTCCGTCACATAATCCAAAACAGTACTCCCCGGAGGGAATTCCGGATTCTGGGGAAGATAAGTGATCCGAAGTCCCCTCTGAGTGATCACCTGTCCCTCATCCGTTTCCTCCAGGCCGGCAATCATACGGAGAAGTGTTGTCTTTCCTGTACCGTTAATTCCAATGATACCGATCTTGTCACCCTCATGAATGCCGTAGGAAACATCGTCAAAGATCACCCTTTCCCCATATATTTTACTGATGTGTTCCATATTTAGGATATTCATGCAAAACGCTCCTCTGCTTCTCTCTTTTGTATGCTTCTCTGTCCTATGCTCCCTCTTGTCTTTGTTTTTTGATAAGCAATCCTCTCTGTCCCGTCCTCTACGGCAATCCGGCCGCACCGCGCAAACCGGTTTTTCTCAAACAGTCTCTGCATACTTTTGTTTTTTTCATGGGTGTCGCCCCGCATATTGGAGCACTGTTCATAACACCACTCGAGGCATTTGGATGCCAGCCCCCTGCCATATTGGGAGACCGCAATCCTGTGCAGGGTTCCATACGGCTCGTCATTCAGCCATGCACCATCCCAGATATGCCGGTAATTCGGTTCCTCACCAATAAAAAAGACAAACACCGCTCCTATGCCCTCTTCTGTTTCATAAACATAGAGCTGTTCCTTTTTCAGGTCCTCCCGCAGCAGCTCCTCTTCTGGATATCCATAAGCCCACTGATCCGGATTTCCATTTTTCGCCATAAATGTCCTGGCGTTTGCATAAATTTCCATTATGTCAGGAAGCTCTTCCTTTCTCGCCTTTCGAACCATGCTTTCACCTCATTTACCCTGCATTTAAAATACAGTTTCTTTCATGTGTATCATAAAGGAAAAGAAAGGTAAAAACAACCCTTTCATTTTTTACTTTTCGTTAAATCCCATAAAATCTCCTGCTTTATTTCCAGTCTGGCATCATAGGTTCCGCATTCCCGCACATCGAACAGCAGCTCTCCCCCGTGAGCACGTGCGATTTCCTGTGCCAGGCGCAGGCCCATAATATGCACAGCCCCTTTCCGGCCGTAAAAGCCTTCTGAATTCCGGCCATCTACCGTCTCCCACAGCTTCAGTTCCTGCACCACATTCTCGGAGATACCCGGCCCGGTATCCCAAATTGCATAGGAAATACATCCGCTTTCCGCACGAAGCGCAATTTCTATCCTGCATCCCTGTGGATTATGCCGAATACTGTTCCCAATCAGATTACGCAGTGCACGCTTCAGCAATCCTTCATCCACGGATATAAAAGCCTGCTCCGCATTTCCCAAAATACGTACTTCGATTTCATAATTCTGCTCTATTCCTTCATTATACAGATCAGCCGCACATTCCCTCAATAATTTTGCCGGCAAACAGAGGCTCCTCCGAAGAGGCTGCGCACCGCAGGCAAGCTTCGATGTCAGATTCATGTCCTGGATCAGCCGCCGGATGATCAGACTCTGCCTGCGGATAGCTGCCGCTGTCTTTTCTGTATCACAGCCATCCGAAAGCTGGTCGGTATATCCCATGATCAATGCAAGAGACGTCCGGATATCATGAGATACACCGGTAATCCACTCTGTTCTTGCCCGGTCACGCTGCTCCAGCCTGCGGCTCTGCCTTTCCAACAGCACAGATGCCTGATTCAGCTTTCCGGCAAGCTCCCCTGCCGTTCCACTTTCCTTCAGGTTCACCGGTTCCTGACAGGACAGCTTTTCGATTCCCTCCGCAACCGGCCTTAAGGTACGGTAAAACTGATATCCAAAACAAAGCACAAACAACACGACCAGCAGGATATTTAGAAGCAATAACAGTCTCACATAAAAAAACAGGTTTTCGATAAATTCCAACGGAAATTCAACATTATATTTTGCAAATAAGCCCTCAGGTCTTCCGAATACCAGCAGCAGTTCCCCGTAAGACCAGACACTGACCGGATAATCCTCCAGATACCATCTCGTAAAAGAGGCCACCTCCTGCAGTCCGTAGCTGCCCCGGATTTCTGCCGGAAGCTGCCATTCCCATACGATGTTCCCCTTTTGGTCAAGCGCCATAGCCCATAGAAATCCATTTTCATTCAGAAGCCGTCTGCCCTCATCTGTAAGCTCATATTTCTGCTGCTCCTCTTCCCTTGTCCCGCCTGTCTCAGGTACAAGCTCTCTCCCGAACTGCTCCATGTCATTTTGAAGCTTTAGCCCGGTACCCATCTCTCCCATGCCCGAATATATCAGATACCACAGGCATCCGAAATTACAAAGCAAAATAACAAATACGATCAATCCTGCACTCATGGAATAGCGCCTGATGATCTTCCAAAGACTTCTCATCATCTACTCCTTCAAAAGCCGATATCCCAATCCCCTTACTGTCAGCAGCCATTGAGGATGTGACGGATCCTCTTCCAGCTTTTCCCTAAGGCGATGGATATGAACCATCAGCGTGTCTTCATAAACATAATACGAATCTCCCCAGGCCGCATAGCACAGTGCGTCAAAGGTTACGATCTTTCCCCGGTTCTCGGCCAGCTTCTGCAAAAGCACCATCTCCTTTGCAGTCAGCATCCACTCCTCCCCGTTTGCCGTAACCGAAGCATGATCAAAGGAAACCTTTCTGCTGCCAAGCTTCAGCGTCCTGTCCTCTTCGATCATTTTTCCCCAGGGCTGATAGGTGCGCCTCAAAACCGCATCGACACGCAAAATCAGCTCCTGGGGCAAAAAAGGCTTGGGGATATAATCACCGTCTCCAAGCCCCAATCCAAACAGCCTGTCCTCATCCTGATCCCGTGCAGACAAAAATAAAATCGGAAGCTCCGCCTGCTGCCATATTTTTTTAAACAGAGAAAATCCGTCTTCATCCTGCAGCATAACATCCAATATCACGATATCCGGTTTTTCCTTTTCGAATACCTGCAGCCCCTCCCTGGCGGATATGGCTGAAACAACATGACTGTATCCATGCCTGCGAAGAATATCGGCAATCATTGCTGCCAGCTCAATATTATCGTCCACAAGAAGAACCCTGCAATTATAAATATCCATTATTTCCCCTCACTTTTCTGTCAATGCCTGATTTTCCGTATCCATTTTAATGCGCTTTCTACGTAACGGTTTCAGTTACTGCTATATCTGCCCGGACAATAAAAGGTTAAAAATTCAATCCTTTTATTTTCCTCCTCTTCCTCGCTTGTCTGCTCCTCTGTCCCATACGCAAAATAGAAATCGCCTATGGTAAACGCCCTGAGCTGAGGCTCCAGCAAACGTATCTCTTTTGTTTTGAAATTAATGACCCCGACCCCGTAGGTATTTTCTTCATTCCAGCACCGTTCCATCATTTCCTTCAGACATTCTTCACACAAAAAGGAGGCCGTCTGCCCGATATCCATATATTCGTCTCCCCGCAGGGTAATCGAACCGCTGGCAAAGCCCCGGTCAATGTTTTCTGAAATATATGTGGAAAATTCATCCTTTCCATGGCTGCACCGCTGTGTGGAACCATAGCTGTCGATTTTTGTAAGCAGGTTTCCGGCATCGTCATAAGGATTCATTTCTATATAATTGACTTCAAAAGAATTTAAACTGATGATTCCGATATTCTCCTGTCCAAAATAAATTTCCAGAAGTGTATCCTTTCCACCGTTGCAGAGCTTGCATTCTGTTTTGGGAGTATCCGATTCGTACTGAATCGGTTCTTCTTGCCATTCCGTGCTTTCCTTTAATGTTTTCTTCCCGGTTACATTTCTTTTTGGAAGATCCTGCTTCGCATCTCTGATATACGATACCAAAATCCCAAATATGCAGGCAACCAGCACAACCTTCACAAATTCCTTCTTGTCCTTCATTTTTTGTTCCCCTTATCTGTTTTTAAATTATCTAAATTAGATTTTATCCTCTAAAACCAGACAGGTCAATACATTCATCTGTTTTAAGCAGATATATTTCTGATATGTATAAGGTACAATTAGATATCGGAGGGATGTTTATGTATGAAGACTTTTTTTGCGAACGATTGTCTAAATTAAGAAATGAAAAAGGGATTTCCGCGCGGGACCTGAGCCTGAAGCTTGGATATAACCCAGGATATGTCAATGCAATTGAAAATCAGAATGTTTTGCCCTCTATGTCTGCATTTTTTTATATTTGCCAATACCTGAAAATAACCCCCTGTGAATTCTTTGATCCACAGAATCAATATCCCTCGGAATTAAAAGAGCTAATCAGTGATTTAAATGCACTGGATCATGAACAGTTCCAAATGATCGTCTCATTGGTAAAAAATATGAAGAAATAACCGTTCCCCGCCGCAGCTTATCTGTTCAAACCAGACAGAATCCTTAGTTCCTCCGCTTTAACCGGACATACTTTCGTGTTATATAGGGTACAATTAGATATCAGGAGGATATTTATGTACGAGGATTTATTTTATGAACGGCTAACAAAACTGAGAAATGAAAAAGGCGTTTCCGCACGTGATATGAGTCTGTCACTTGGACAGAATGCCGGATATATCAATGCGATTGAAAATCAAAACGGTTTTCCTTCTATGCCTGCATTCTTCTATATTTGCGAATACCTGGGCGTGACACCTTCCGAATTTTTTGATTCACAGAATCAATATCCTTCTGAGCTTCGGGAAATCATCACGGATTTAACCGCCTTAGATCATGGACAGCTC
This sequence comes from uncultured Blautia sp., assembly GCA_900551075.1. Taxonomy (GTDB): domain Bacteria; phylum Bacillota; class Clostridia; order Lachnospirales; family Lachnospiraceae; genus Blautia_A. Next base: position 20,000 of record URVB01000056.1, read on the forward strand.
CAGATGATCGCTTCCCTGATAAAAAGTATTAAAAAATAAAATGCTGTGCCAAATAAGCACCACGAAAAACAGGGCATCTCCAACAAATGGAACTACCCTGTTTTTTTTCATATCTCTAAAATCTTGTGTTACTTAAACAAGCTCATTTTATCATTTCCAATCAAACATAATGATATTTCCTGCGGTTTCCAATCAAAAATGCCAGCGAAATTCCAAATGCAAGCATTTCTGCAACTGTAATGGAGCACCAGATTCCGTCAATTCCAAAAAAAGCTGGCAGGATCAAAACAGAAAGCATTTGAAATATAAGAGTTCGCATAAAGGATATTGCTGCGGATACACCTCCGTTATTAAGTGCCGTAAAGAAAGATGATGCAAATATGTTTATGCCGGATAAGGGAAATGAAAACGCAAATAATTTAAAAGCATGTTTTGTCATCTCAAACAATTCCGCATCATAACCGACAAAAACAGTTGAGAGTATTCCCGCAAGTGCCCATGCAAGGCACATCATCAATATACCTGCAATACCCATGATAAAAAAGCTTTTTTTCAACAGGCTTTTTAATTCGTCATGATTTCCTGCTCCATAATGATAGCTGATAATCGGGGCAGTCCCGATTGTGTAGCCAATAAATACCGCAATAAAAATGAACTGGATATACATCAGCGTACCATATGCCGCTACGCCATCCTCACCTGCAAATTTTAATAGCTGTAAGTTATAAAGCACGCTAATCAAGGAAGATGAAATGTTGCTCATCAGTTCAGACGAACCGTTTATGCATGCCTTTTGTAATGCTTTCCCCTCCATCCTTGTCTTTCTTAGCTGCAGGCAACTGCTGTTTGGACGGGCAAAATAAATGAGCGGAAGTATGCCCCCGACACATTGTCCGATCCCTGTTGCTATTGCCGCACCGGCAACTCCCCATCGGAAAATGGCAATAAATAAAGCGTCCAGCAGAATATTGACAATACCTGCTGTTGTTGTTACTGCAAGACCCAGCTTTGGTTTTTCCGCTGCCGCCAAAAAGGTTTGAAATACATTTTGCAGCATAAAAGCAGTATTAAATGATAGTACAGCTCTGCCATAAACAACGCAATCATCTATCATTGCGTCGGTTGCTCCCAACAAAACGGAAATCGGACGAATAAACACAAATCCAACCGTTGAAAGCAGCACGCCCAGCACCACCGTTAATTTAACCATCATAGTGAAATAACGGTCGGCTTTTTCCTGATTGCCTTCTCCTAAGGTTTTGGCAACTAAAGCACTTCCTCCTGTGCCAACCATAAACCCGACACCGCCAAGTACCATAATAAATGGCATCACGAGATTGACGGCCGCAAACGGAATTTTCCCAACGAAATTGGATACAAAAAAGCCATCTACAACCCCATAGACAGAAGTAAATATCATCATGATAACAGGGGAAAGGCAAAAGTAAAATAATTTTTTGTAAGTAAAGTGATTCGATAATTGTATGTTCATTTTTGTTCCTTTCATGCCAGCAGCCGGCATCTGCGGACTAACTCTCCTTTTCTTTTTTTTCGGATACATTTGTGCTGAATTCTTCCCATAACTGATTTCCAAAGTATTCTAACGCTTCTACAAATTCCGGAGAGAATTTTTGCAAAGTATCTTTAATAGCTTTTTCTTCTGCGGCATAAATATCATTCATCAGCTTGTCCACATATTTTCTTCCGCTTTCTGTAAGGGAAATCGCTTTTTCTTTTGTGTGATGTTCCGAATCAAATGTTATATACCCGCGGGCAATCATGCTTTTGACAATTGTGTTAATCGTTGTCCGTGGTATGAGCCATTCATCGCTGACCTCTTTTTGGGAATGTGTTTCTCCATCGTCAAGGGCATAAAGAAATGCCAAGGTATTTTCATTGATACCAAGATATCTTGCGAAATAATAGTACACGCCGTCAATTTTATTAGTCGCCAGCATAATACGCCGCACCGTTTCATAATTCTTGTCCAATGTCATCCCTCCTTTTGGATACGAAATCGTATTGTAATTATAGTACGGTTTCGTATTGAAGTCAACCATTTTTAAGAAAAGCAAGGTACCGGCACAATCGAGCAGGAGGGAGTGACTGACTCCCGTCCTCTCACAGCGCCGTACGTCAGACTGTCTAACGATTATATATGGCAATCTGGCTGTACGGTATTTTTATTACTTTTGAGACTGTATCTCCTATTTTACCATTTTGAATATAAAACCTCTCGACTTTTTTTGCTGTTGTAAACTCCCATTATCACGCCTACTGAATAATTCCAAACAACACAAACCTTGCGTTATCAAATTCATAGCTGCAGGTTGAAAGCGTAACGATACGGTCTGTGGCTGCAGGAGTGGTTTCGCTATCAAAGCAGGAATGCTCTTTTACGGATTTCTGCCATTCTTCAAACACTGTGTCAGTGCTAAAGTCTACTTTCCACGCATTATCCTTGACATTTGCCACATAACCGGCAAATACTTCTATTCTAAAGTTCTGCTTCGGTGTCATTATCAGTATGGTCGGATGTGCATTATAAAACTCCTGCTTTTTATACTCTGTCAGTCCCGAAAACATGGTACCATTCTTCATGTAGTGGCCGTAAACGATGCTGTTCCGGTCTGAGAAATCCGATGCATTTCTGGTATCCAGAAAAACGCAGCCCAGACTGTTCCACTCTCCGCTGAACAGGTGTTTTAAATAATACTGATTATCCCCATTCTGTCAAGTAAACGGTAAATGCTCCATAATTCGTGGGCTGACTCGCAACTGGTTTTATGTGATAATGATCTATCAAATCCACTTGGAAAACTCCAGAAATTTATATTATATGCAGGAAAAATAGCA
>URVB01000057.1 GCA_900551075.1 uncultured Blautia sp.
GCACGTCCGGTTCTGAGAGGGGTAAGCCCCGTAAGGGGCTTATCTACTTACCAAAGTACTCCGTTTTTTTAATCTTATGGGAATCCTACTGGATATTTCCGTCAAAACCTGTTAGAATGAAAAAAATGTGCCTGCCCTTGGGTAAAAATGATACATGCAGAAAGGATTTCAGAATGCTAAAGATTAAAAGCTATGTAAAGGTGAAAAGTATTGCAGAAGCCTACGAGCTGAATCAAAAGAGAACAGCCTGTGTTCTCGGAGGAATGGTCTGGCTGAAAATGGGAAACCGTAATGTGTCCACAGCTATAGACCTTTCTGGTCTTGGCCTGGATGTGATTCAGGAGCTTGAGGATGAATTTGTCATCGGCTGTATGACGTCGCTGCGTGATCTGGAGACAGATTCCCGGTTATATGCGTACACACATGGGGCTGTAAAAGAAAGTCTCCGACATATTGTGGGAGTACAGTTCCGCAACTGTGCGACTGTGGGAGGAAGTATATACGGCAGATACGGATTTTCAGATGTACTGACCATGTTTCTTGCTATGGATACGTGGGTGGAGCTTTATCATGAGGGAAGGCTCCCTCTTCAGGAATTTGTGAACAGGAAGAAAGACAGGGATATTTTGGTAAATATCATTGTAAAAAAGACGCCCCTTTTTACTGCATATGTGAGCCAGCGGAATTCGGAGACAGATTTTCCGGTGCTGACCTGTGCCGCATCCCTGATAGGCGGGGAAGCCAGAACGGTCATTGGCGCCAGGCCGGGAAAAGCGATGATCGCAGAGGATAAGAAAGGAATTCTGAAGAATTTTAAGGAAATGACGAATAGGCAGCGTACAGCAGCAATTCAGGAGTTTGCAGAATATGCTGCTTCCAATGTTCCGGTCAGGGGAAATATGCGTGCATCCGAAGAATACAGGGCGCTTCTTGTAAAGGTGCTGACAAAAAGGGCCTGGGAAGCAGTAGGAGGAATGAAAAATGAATTTTAGTTTTTGGCTGAATGGTGTTTACCGTCATGAGGAGGCAGAGCCGGATACCCTGCTTTTGGATTTTCTGAGACAAAAGGGCTGCTACAGTGTGAAGAGAGGCTGTGAAACTGCAAACTGCGGTTTGTGTACAGTTCTTATGGATGGTAAGCCGGTACTTTCCTGTAGTACTCTTGCGCTCCGGGCAGAGGGAAAAAAGATAGTGACACTGGAAGGCATGCAGAAGGAGGCGGAGGAGTTTGGAAGCTTTCTGGCAAACGAGGGTGCGGAGCAGTGCGGCTTCTGTAATCCGGGATTTATTATGAACGTATTTGCCATGCTGCATGAACTGAAAGAGCCTGCGGAGAGAGAAATCCAGGAATATCTGGCGGGGAATCTCTGCCGTTGTTCCGGGTTCGTGGGACAGACCAGAAGTATCCTGAAATTTTTAGAATATAAGAGATCACAGCAGGATGGAGGGGCGGAAGTATGAGTTATGTAAATAAACCCGTGCAGAAAACAGATGCCATGGCACTTGTTACCGGCAAGCCGGTTTATACGGATGATCTGGCTCCTAAGGACTGTCTGATCGTAAAGGTGCTGAGAAGCCCTTATGCAAATGCCTGGATTGAAGAGATCAGAACAGGTACGGCAGCGCAGACAGGTGGTATTGCATGCGTATTGACCTATAGGGATGTGCCGCAGAAGCGTTTTACCCTGGCCGGACAGACCTACCCGGAGCTGAGTCCGTATGACAGACTGATCCTGGACCGTCACCTCCGTTTTGTGGGAGACGCAGTGGCGATTGTGGCCGGAGACAGTGAAACGGCTGTTGACAAGGCAATGAAGCGGATTAAGGTAAAATACCGGGTAGAAAAACCTGTTTTGGATATACACGAGGCCAAAGATAACGAGGTTTTGGTTCATCCGGAGGAAAACTGGGAAGCGAAGGTACCGGTTGGTGCGGATAACCGGAGGAATTTATGTGCGTCGAATATAGAAGAAAAGGGAAATGTGGATGAGGTTCTTTCCGAATGCAAATATACAGTAGACTATACGTACCGGACGAAAGCGAATCAGCAGGCGATGATGGAAACCTTCCGGAGCTATTGCTATCTGGATCATTTCGGACGTCTGAACGTGGTTTCCTCTACACAGATTCCATTTCATGTAAGGCGTATTCTGGGAAATGCTCTGGATATTCCTTCTTCCAAAATCCGCGTGATCAAACCAAGAATCGGCGGAGGCTTCGGGGCGAAGCAGACAGCCGTTTCGGATGTATATCCGGCATTTGTAACCTGGAAAACAGGTCTGCCTGCAAAAATGGTGTATTCCCGTTATGAATCGCAGATCTGTTCCTCTCCCCGTCATGAAATGGAGATCAGGGTCCGGGCAGGTGCAGATGAGAATGGCATTGTAAAAGCCCTGGATGTATATTCCCTGTCTAATACGGGTGCTTACGGAGAGCATGGACCGACGACAGTGGGCTTAAGCGGACACAAATCCATTTCCCTTTATCGTCATACAGAGGCTTATCGTTTTGCTTATGATGTGGTATATACGAATGTGCAGGCAGCAGGCGCTTACCGTGGGTATGGAGCTACCCAGGGGATTTATGCGGTGGAATCAGCCATTAACGAGCTGGCTGCAAAAATGGGAATGGACCCGGTACGTATCCGGGAGCTGAACATGCCGATGGAAGGGGAGCCGCTTCCCGCCTACGGAGATTGTCCGACAGCACCGAGCTGTACCATGGACAAATGCATGGAGCGTGCAAAAGAAATGATGAACTGGGATAAAAAGTATCCCTGCCGTGATATGGGCAATGGAAAAGTCCGCGGCGTAGGCGTGGCAATGGCCATGCAGGGTTCCTCCATTGCAGGTGTGGATGTTGGCGGTGCGGATATCAAATTAAATGAAGACGGTTCTTATACTCTGGGGCTTGGCTGCACGGATATGGGGACCGGATGTGATACCATACTGGCACAGATTGCAGCGGACTGCCTGGAAACTCCAATGGAAAATATCGTTGTTTTTAGTGTGGATACGGATATTTCGCCGTATGATTCCGGTTCCTATGCGTCTGCAACTACTTATACCACAGGGACAGCCGTCATGCAGGCATGTGAAGAAATCAGAAAGAGGATATGCAGGCTTGGCGCCCGGATGCTGGATGTGGATGCAGAGGAAGCGGATTTTGACGGAGCATTTGTATACAGTGGAAATGAGAAAGTGTCCCTGCAGGAAATTGCGGTCAAAGGGACCTGCGGCAATACGCAGGAGCTGCAGGTGGTCAGAACCTATTCTTCTCCGATTTCTCCTCCTCCGTTTATGGTTGGAATGGCAGAGGTAGAGGTTGATAAGGAGACGGGCAGTGCGAGGGTTGTGGATTATGTAGCCGTAGTAGACTGCGGAACCCCGATCAATCCGAATCTTGCCAGAGTGCAGACAGAGGGCGGGATTGCACAGGGTATCGGGATGGCGCTTTATGAAGATGTGCAGTACAGTGAGCAGGGCACGATCCGCAACAATTCTTTTATGCAATATAAGATTCCTACCAGGCTGGATATCGGAGATATCCGTGTGGATTTCAGAAGCAGTTATGAGCCCAGCGGACCCTTTGGCGCGAAATCCATCGGGGAGCTGGTCATTGATACGCCATGTCCGGCGGTCGCAGAGGCTGTCTACAATGCAACAGGTGTGAGAGTGAGAGAGCTTCCGATCACACCGGAGAAAATTGCCATGGGAATTCAGAAAAAAGAGCTTGAGGATTGATACAGAAAGGACGTTTCATATTGTTATGACCAATTTGTTTTTTGGTTCTGTACTTGCGGCCGTATATGTGGTGATGTACTGGCTTTTGGGGGCTGTGCTTCCGGATAAGTATCAGTCGCGTTCTGTGCCGGTGATGTGCATGACCGGATTTTTGCTTTATTATTCACTGTTTCAGATCATAGCGCTTCCAATGAAAATTACAAGGCAGCCGCTCAGCCGTCTGACTATTGTCTGGGGCTGTGTTCTGCTGCTACTGGCCGCTTATGCCCTTGTCAGAAGACGGGAAGTGCTTGCAGGTAGTATCAGAAATTTATTTGAGTCCGGGCAGAAGCTGTCCGCAGTTCTTTGTATAGCTGTGATGGCTCTTGCAATTGCAGTGCTTTTAGGGTTTAATACCAATACAATTTCAGATTATGATTCCGGATATTATATCGGTCTTCCGGTGTCTTCGGTGTATTCCAATACCCTGGAGCTGCTGTCACCGTTTGAAGGAAAGGTGCTTGATAGGCCACAGGCATTTTATATTATGAATACGGATACGCTTCACAGTGCGGTTATCTATCAGGCGCTGAAGATACATCCGCTTATGGAACGGAAATGGAGTTTTACCATAGCCATGGTATTGCTGTTTGAAATGGTGATCTATCAGTGTGGAAAGCTGTTTTTTCAGAAAGAGTATGCCAAAACGGGAGTATGCTGTTTGTTTGCAAACCTTGCGCTGTTGTTTTCCTACAGCATCGGAGGGGTATCCCATTATTTTGCGTACAGGACCTATGAGGGAAAGGCGATTATTTGCTATTTGTATATGACAATGATTTTCTGCTTTGGGCTGGCGTTATATAAAAAAGAAAAGGGGGCCTGGCCGTGGGCATGTCTGTTTCTCTGTACGGTCAGCGGAATCTCGTTTACCAATACGGCCTTGTTTGTAGTGCCGTGTATGGCAGGCCTGACCCTTCTGCCGTACATTTTGTCAGAGGGCATCTGCCATAAAAAATGGAAGTATCTTGTGAATTATGTGATCATTCTTCTGCCGGGGGTTGTATGGCTGGCATTGTACAGGACCCTATAATTTAGAGAAAGGAAGCGAAACAATATGTTAGAGACAATGGAAAAGATGCTTCGGTTTCTCGTCAAATGCTTTCATACCTACAGCAGTGATAATAAGATATGGATTTTGTACCCTGCGGCGCTGGTGCTCATATGGATATTGGGGAAGAGAGAAGACAGGAAGCTGTTTCTCGGTGTGCTGGCAGCAGAGTGCCTGACAGTGTTCAATCCGTTTGCAGTACAGCTTCTTCTGAAGCTGTTCGGCTTCAGCAACAGATATGTACGTTTCTTTTGGCTGATATTGTTTTTTGTTACCATTGCCTATGCGGCAACTCTGCTGATCTTTCATTTTAAAAAAGTGTTTTCACGCGTTGCTGCCGGCGTTCTGTGTATGGCATTGGTTGTTGGGCTGGGGACACCGGTGTTTTGGGGAAAGGATGTTCCGGAATATCGCCCTGCTCAGAATGTATATTTTACGGATACGGAAATTTTGGAGCTTGCCAATATTTTCCATAGTGAAGGCATTGAAAATCCGAAGATTCTTTACGAAGGCTTGATGCTTCTTTACCGCCAGTATGATCCGGGTGTACGTTCGCTGCTTTCCAGATATGGACTCAGAAAGCTGCAGCAGAAATCCATGGAGGATTTCCTGAAAATGGAAAAGTTCAGCGAAGCAATCAGAGAGATCTGTCAGGTATATTATTATCAGGACTTCAGTGTTCCGGCAGAACAGTTTTATAAGCGGCTCTGCGAAAAAGAGGTAACTTATATGGTTTCTACGAGTGCGGAGCTGGATGCATATGTGGAAAAGATTCCGGTGGCTTTGCTTGGCCGGACAACCAACTGCAGGGTGTGGAAGGTTCTGTATGAGGAAGCGGAGGGCGAAGCCTGACAGAGAAACGGACAAAAACGGGAAACTTACAGAAAAGACTTGCTATTTCTATAAAAAGCTGATAAATTTAATATTATATTTACTATGCACAAAATGAGTAATGATAGAGGTGCGGGTTTCAAGAGTAGCCACGGGCAAAAGGCATTGGCAGCCGCCTGTGGTGAAAGGGGAAGCTGCCGAAGGGTTCTGACAGCCAGGAGGGAGAACCCTGGGACGATGCAGAAGATGCGTCGGACTGTCACGAATGTGGAGCGCTATCAAAAATGGAAATCAGCAGGATACCATGAACGTGTTCCCTTAAGGACTATCGTTCATGGTTTTTTTGTGCCGAAAAAGAGGGAGGAAATCAAAATGAAAAGCAAAAGAAAAAGACTGCCGGCAATTCTGGCTATGGCAACTTTCGGTATCATGTCCGGTCCTCTGGCAGTGTTTGCGGCGGAAGCGGAGGAAGCTGCACAGCCGGCCGTATATGCGACCTTTTGGGCATTGGTACCCCCGATTGTAGCGATTGCACTGGCCCTGATCACAAAAGAAGTTTACAGCTCTCTGTTTGTAGGAATTTTAGTAGGAGCCCTGTTTTATTCCGGCTTCAGCTTTGAGGGAACGGTGACTCATATTTTCCAGGGCGGCATTATCAGTGTGCTGTCAGACAGCTACAATGTGGGAATTCTGGTTTTTCTGGTAATTCTGGGAACTATGGTCTGCCTTATGAACCGGGCCGGAGGCTCGGCCGCTTTCGGCCGCTGGGCGGGCAAACGAATCACGTCCCGGGTAGGAGCGGAGCTTGCGACGATCGTTCTCGGTGTTTTGATTTTTATTGATGATTATTTTAACTGTCTGACTGTAGGAAGTGTTATGCGTCCTGTTACGGATAAGCACAATGTATCCCGTGCAAAGCTGGCGTATCTGATTGATGCGACTGCAGCTCCTGTATGTATCATTGCTCCGATTTCATCCTGGGCTGCGGCAGTCAGCGGGTTTGTAGAGGGTGAGGATGGACTTTCGATTTTTGTACGCGCGATCCCATATAATTTTTATGCGCTTTTGACAATCGTTATGATGGTTGGTATGGTGCTCATGAGAGTGGAATTCGGAGCCATGGGTGTCCATGAGACGAATGCGCTTAAGGGAGATTTATTTACTACTGCCGACCGTCCTTATGCAAATGCAGAGAATGAATCGGAAGGGAATCCGAGAGGGAGGGTGATGGACCTTTTGATTCCAATCCTTTCTCTGGTTATCTGCTGTGTCATTGGTATGATCTATACGGGAGGCTTCTTCAGCGGAGAAGGATTTATTACGGCTTTTTCTCAGAGTGATGCTTCTGTTGGACTGGTTCTCGGCAGCTTTTTCGGTCTGATCATCACGATTATTCTGTATCTGGTGCGCCGTGTACTTTCCTTCCGTGACTGTATGGCATGCCTGCCGGAAGGATTTAAGGCAATGGTTCCTGCTATTTTGATTCTGACCTTTGCATGGTCCCTGAAAGCTATGACGGACAGCCTCGGAGCGGCACTTTTTGTAGCAAATGCCGTAGAATCTGCAGCGGGTGCCCTGATGAATCTGCTTCCTGCAATTATTTTCCTGGTAGGCTGTGGCCTTGCTTTTGCAACAGGCACTTCCTGGGGAACCTTTGGCATTTTGATTCCGATCGTTGTTGCGGTATTTGAAAACTCGAATCCGGAGTTGATGATTATCTCGATTTCCGCTTGTATGGCAGGTGCGGTATGCGGGGACCATTGTTCTCCGATCTCTGATACGACGATTATGGCATCGGCAGGTGCGCAGTGTGATCACGTAAATCATGTGTCCACACAGCTTCCGTACGTAATTGTGGCAGCGGCGGTATCGTTTGTAACGTATATTGTTGCCGGATTTGTACAGTCCGCATGGATTGCACTGCCTGTTGGCATCGTACTGATGCTTCTGGTACTGACTGTGATCAGACTGCTCTGTTCTACATTAAGCAAGGATTGATGGAAAAGGCAGATACTGCCGTCCGATTCAGGCGGCAGTATTTGTTTATGAAAAACAAACAATTCGAAATCTTTACAAATGCAAAAATATGTGTTATATTATAAAAGGCTTTAGTTGAAAGCTTGCACCTGTAGCTCAGTGGATAGAGCAGTGGTTTCCGGTACCATGTGCGGGGGTTCGATTCCCTTCAGGTGTACTGCCTGGAACGGATGGTCCGTTTCGGTGCGTTGTATTTTAAGGAGGACAAGAACTTGGATAATTTCAGAGAATGGTTATCAGATAACCTTCGCTATTTTATGCTTGGCGGGGCGATTTTGATAATCGTAGCTGTACTGTTCTTTGGCGTCCGTGCCTGTGTCGGAAATAAGAAGGGTGATTCCGATAAGGAGCAGCAGACAGCAGAAAACAACAGCCAGGGAAATGTTCCTTCTTCTCCGGAAGATGATGGGGAGACAAACGACGGGAAGAAAGAAGATACGAATCCCATGGAAAAGGGCAGTGAAGAGATTACTGCATTGATTCAGAACTATTACAAGGCTTTAGGGGAAAAAGATATTGCAACGCTGAAGACTCTTGTTGACGATTTGATACCGTCCGATGAGTCAAAGATCACAAATGCAAAGGATTATATTGAAGGGTATCAGGTAGGCGATGTCTACACAAAAAAAGGTCTGGATGACAATTCTTATGTAGTATATGCATGTTTTGATTATCTTTGTACGGGGATTGACACGCCTGTTCCTGCATTGAGCGAGCTGTATGTGGTAAAAGACAGTGAAGGCAATCTGAAGATTGATGGCGGAGCGGAGCAGGACGCACAGATTGCTGCATATACAGAAGAGCTTCTGGCAGACGAGGATGTGAAAAAGCTTAATTCTGAAGTGAAGAAGCAGAATGATGAGGCTGTGGCAAATGATCCTGCATTGGCAGAATTTTTGTCAGGACTGGGAGAGTCCGCGGATTCCTCCGCTTCTGCGCAGGAGGGAACGATGCTGACTGCAACGGATGAGTGCAATGTCCGGGCAGAGGCAGATGGAGAGGCTGAGATTATCGGCGGTCTTTCTAAAGGCACACAGATTGAGAAAAAGGGTACAGAAGGGGATTGGATTCAGATCGAGTATGAAGGTCAGATCGGATATGTACACAGCAGTCTGTTAGAGTAAAAGAGTATAAAGAGAGGGCTGCCACACAGATGTGCGGTGGCCCTTTTGGTGTCAAGTATGTGAAAAGGAACCTCCGGCGGAGGTTCCTTTTCGTGTTATATGATGCTGACGCTGAAGCCTTTAGCTGTAATCTTCATTCATTGCACCGTATGCGATTCCTGTCTGAAGCTCTATGCCGTGGGCTTTGGCAAGTTCGTGAACGGTTACCAGTTTGTAGCCCTGTTCGATAAGCTGTGGAATGACAAGTTCTGCAGCTTCTACAGAGGCCTGAAAGATGTCGTGCATGAGAATAATGGAACCGTCCTGTACCTGGGACATGATGGCATCCACGGTCTGCTGCACATCCTGGGTTTCCCAGTCCAAAGTGTCAATGGACCAGAGGATCATCGGTGTGCCGGCAGTTGCCTTTACATTATCGTCGATGGAACCGAACGGCGGTCTTAAAACAGTAGCCCCGTGTCCGGTCAAATCTAATAATGCTTCATCGGCTCCGGCTATTTCGGCGCTGATCCCTTCGGACTCCAGGGATGTAAGATCTGTGTGGGAATATGTATGATTGCCGAGTTCGCAGCCAAGGGAATCCATACGTTTTACAACCTCCGGAAAATTATAGATTTCCTGTCCGACCATAAAGAAGGTTGCTTTGGCATTGTTGGCTTCCAGGCAATCCAGGAGTCTGTCCGTAAAAGAGCTTGGTCCGTCGTCAAAGGTGAGAGCAACTGTTTTGTCTGCTTTTACGGCCTCTTCTTTTTTCTTCTCTTTTTTCTTCTCTTTCTTTGCTTCCGTTTCATCTTTTGCAGTTTCTTTTGATTTTTTTGGAGCCGGAGTCGGAGTTGCCTCCGGAACATATCCTTCCAGAGAACCATCCTCCAGAAAATGACAGGTGTCTTTTCCGATTGTAACCTCTCCGGTCTGCATAATCCCGTCTAAATCCAGATAATAGCGTTTACCGCCCTCATCCAGCCATCCGGTCTGCATAATCCCATCTTTGTTAAAGAAATAGCGGTTCCCATCCAAATCAGTCAGCCAACCGGTAAATGGAACCCCATCTACCATAAACATCCAACTGCTGCCGCTGGAAGTCCAGACACCCTGCTCTGCTTCCGGAGATGATGCCGGAGCGGGAGTAGGAGTCGGGGGTGCTTTGGTAGGAACCGGGGTTGCGGTTGGTTCCGGACTTTCTTCGGGAACCCGGGAATCGTCAGTGAAATTTTGATCTTCAGCCACGGCGCCGTCTGATGTGAATGCGGAAGCATCTGCATCTCCTGCCACGAACATTTCCGGCATTTCTCCTTCGGCAATCGGTGACGGATTTGCGGAGGACTGTGTCAGTGCAGCTCCGAAAACCACGCACAGCAAAACCGTGATAAGAATGAGTGCCGGGCTGGTCCGTGATTTACGGCCTGGCATATTCTTTCCCCCTTTATATGATTTTCATACTCATCATACAATAACCGACAGGAAATTACAACCCAAAATACGGTATGGAAAACAGGAAACACTGGTTGCGAAGAAGTGGAAAAAAATATATAATAGAACAATGGACAAGAAACAGGAAACAGGAAAAGAAAAAAATGCAATACGTGTAAATAAATATTTGAGCGACGCAGGTGTCTGTTCACGCAGGGAAGCGGACAGAATGATTGCCGCAGGGAGAGTGACGGTAAACGGACATCCCGCAGAGCCCGGAGAGAGGATTTCTCCGGATGCGAAGGTGTGGCTGGATCATATGCCTGTACTGCAGAAGGAAAAAAAGGTTCTGCTGCTGTTTTATAAGCCAAGAGGGATTGTATGCAGCACGAAGAAGCAGAGAAATGAAACAACTGTAACGGAGTATCTGGACTATCCTCTTCGGATTTATCCTGTGGGAAGACTGGATAAGGAATCAGAGGGACTGCTTCTGATGACAAATCAGGGCGATTTGGTAAATCGGATCATGCGGGCCGGAAACCGCCATGAGAAGGAGTATCTGGTAAGTGTGGATAAACCGCTGACAGAGATGTTTTTGAACGGAATGGCATCCGGTGTGCCGGTTTTGGATACGGTAACACGTCCCTGCAAAGTAAAAAAAACAGGCAGGCAGAGCTTTTGCATTGTTCTGACTCAGGGATTAAACCGTCAGATACGGAGGATGTGCGAATATTTCGGGTATAAGGTGACATGCTTAAAGAGAGTCCGGATTATGAATCTGACCCTGGAGGGCCTTCGGGAGGGAGAATACAGGGAAATCCGTACGGATGAATGGAAAGAATTAAACAGGAGGATCGCAGGGTCCTCCAATGAAACGGTAATAGAAACAGGAGGGCGTCATGGAAGCATCCATACAGCAAATGAAAGAGCTGGTAAACAGGCTCAACGAGGCAGCAAAGGCATATTATCAGGAAGACAGGGAAATCATGAGCAATCTGGAGTACGACGCTCTGTACGACCGTCTGAAGGCTTTGGAGGAGGAAACAGGCACCGTGCTGGCCAACAGCCCGACGGTCAGCGTAGGATATGAGGCGCTTGAGGCTCTTCCGAAGGAAGCCCATGAAAGCCGGATGCTTTCTCTGGATAAGACGAAGGACAGGGAAACACTCCGGGAGTTTATCGGAGCACACCGAACAGTGCTCTCCTGGAAGCTGGATGGACTGACGATCGTTTTGACCTATGAAGAGGGGGAACTGCAGAAAGCCGTAACCCGCGGAAATGGGATCGTAGGGGAAGTCATTACCAATAATGCAAGGGTTTTTCAAAACATTCCGCTTAAGATTCCGTATAAGGGAAGGCTGGTGCTTCGGGGAGAAGCGATCATTACTTACACTGATTTTGAAAGGATCAATGCATTGATTGAGGATGTGGATGCAAAATATAAAAATCCCAGGAATCTGTGCAGCGGTTCCGTGCGTCAGCTCAATAACGGGATCACAGCCAGGAGAAACGTGCGGTTTTATGCGTTTTCTCTGGTGAGTGCAGAGGGCGGGGATATGCGTAACTCCCGGGAGTATCAGCTTGAATGGCTGAAAAAACAGGGATTTGAAGTGGTGGAATATCGTATGGTGACGGCGGATACGCTGGATGAAGCAATGGATTATTTTGCGGGAGCCATAGAGACGAATGACTTTCCTTCCGATGGATTGGTAGCGCTTTATGATGATATTTCTTATGGGGACTCTCTTGGGTCTACTGCAAAATTCCCTAGAAATGCCTTTGCCTTTAAATGGGCGGATGAGATGCGGGAAACGCATCTTCTGGAGATGGAGTGGAGTCCATCGAGAACCGGCCTTATAAATCCGGTGGCAATTTTTGAACCCGTGGAGCTGGAGGGAACGACGGTCAGCAGGGCAAGTGTCCATAATGTCAGTATATGTAAGGAGCTAAAGCTGGGCATTGGAGACAGCATTAAGGTCTATAAAGCGAACATGATCATTCCGCAGATTGCGGAAAATCTCACAAGGAGCGGAAATCTAAAGATTCCGGATACCTGTCCTGTATGTGGGAAGGAAGCACGGGTGATCCGGGATCATGAGGTGGAGTCTCTGTATTGCATGAATCCGGAGTGTGAGGCGAAAAAAATCAAATCCTTTACTCTTTTTGTCAGCAGGGATGCCATGAATATTGATGGATTATCAGAGGCAACTCTTGAGAAATTTATTGCCAGAGGGTTTATTCATGATTTTGGAGATATATTTGAAATCCGAAGGTACCGGGATGAGATTGTGGAGATGGAAGGATTTGGGGAAAAGTCCTATGAAAATCTGGCGGGCAGCATCGAAAAGGCCAGGAATACCACACTCCCGAAGCTGATCTACAGTCTTGGAATCGCCAATATCGGACTTGCAAATGCGAAGGTTATCTGTAAATATTTTGATTATGATCTGGATAAGCTCCGTCATGCACAGATGGAAGAGATAAGCTCTATTGAGGGAATCGGACCTGTGATCGCAGGAAATTTGGTGGCTTACTTTGAAAAGGAAGAGCACAACCGGAAGCTGGATCATCTTCTTTCCCATCTCCGTATTGAAAAGGAGGAGCAGACAGAAGAACAAATTTTTACAGGTATGAATTTTGTGATTACGGGAAGCGTAGAACACTTTGCAAACAGGGGCGAGGCAAAAGCCCTGATCGAATCTCTGGGAGGCAAGGTGACAGGCTCCGTGACCGGAAAGACAAATTATTTGATCAACAATGATACGGCGTCGAATTCCTCGAAGAATAAAAAAGCGAAGGAATTGGGGATTCCAATTATTTCCGAGGAAGAATTTTTAAAAATGATACAGACAAATGAGGCTTAAGTAAGAAAGGGAGGACTGAACAATGCCGATTAAAATACAGAGTGGTCTACCAGTAAAAGAGATTTTAAAAAAAGAAAATATTTTCGTCATGGATGAAAACCGGGCGATGCATCAGGATATCCGTCCGATCCAGATTTTGATTCTGAATCTGATGCCGCTGAAAGAGGAGACAGAGCTGCAGCTTCTTCGTTCTCTGTCCAATACTCCGCTGCAGGTGGATGTTACCTTTATGACTGTAGAGAGCCATGAGTCCAAGAATACCTCCATGAGTCATTTAAACAAATTTTATCAGACGTTTTCGGAGCTTAAGGATGCCAAATTTGACGGCATGATCATCACCGGAGCTCCCGTGGAGCAAATGGAATTTGAGGAAGTGGATTACTGGGATGAGCTTGTGGAGATCATGGACTGGACAAATGAGCATGTGACCTCTACGATTTATCTGTGCTGGGCAGCGCAGGCAGGTTTATATCATCATTATGGACTTCAGAAAAAGCCTTTGGAGCAGAAGATGTTCGGGTTGTTCTGGCATAAGGTCCTGAACCGTAAGATTCCGCTTGTGAGAGGATTTGACGATATGTTTCTGGCACCACATTCCAGACATACGGAGGTTCCGATCGCGGATATTCATGCCTGCAGCGAGCTGACTGTGCTGGCGGAATCCGAAAAGGCAGGTCTGTTCCTGGCTATGGCGGACAGCGGCCGCAGAATCTTTGTTATGGGACATCCGGAATATGACCGGGTGACTTTGGATGGAGAATATAAGCGTGATAAGAGCAAGGGACTTCCGATCGAGCTTCCCCAAAATTATTATCGTGATGATGATCCGGAGAATAAGCCGCTGCTGATGTGGCGTGCACATGCGAACAATCTGTATACGAATTGGCTGAATTATTACGTATATCAGAGTACTCCCTTTGATCTCACGGGAACCCCCGATTTCAGCAGTATTACGTGGGATTTGTGAGGCTTTGCCGTACCCCCGCGGCTTTTTGATATATCCCATGAGAAACCGCCATGCTCCGCATGGTGTCCGGTCCACATAATCTTGTGCCGGGCCGGGGCCTGGGGAACTCCCCAAAACAAGCGGAAAAGAATATCCCTTTCCATTGCCTGCAACTAGTATTTTTCTGGAATCCGGATATTAGTTACATTATGAAACTTATATTTTTCTGCCATATGCTTCTTCATACAAACCAAATTGTAACGGTAACAATCTGCTATGCCATCTGCAAAGGAAGCCGCATTACCTTCACTTAATTGCTGAAGCGCTGCAATGACTCGTTTATTGAGATGTAAAATGGTATGTCTCTTGGACGGATAATACGCAAAATGATGTCCCCATTCAAGAAGATGATTGGTTTCAGATAATATAACATATAAAGGTTGTAAAGTGGTATGTTTCATTATGGCTTCTAACATATCTACTAAATGAATGGAGCCTGAAGAAGTAAATCTGTCTGCTAACTGGTCCAATTCTTCTCTGGTAAACTGCGGAGCCGCCGCTAAAGCCGCCGGGCGAATAATTAATACCATTAGCTGTAGGGCATGAAGGTATCGTAATGCCTTTTCTACATATCCGGAATTAAGAGCCAGCTTATGAAGTTTCGTATCATCCGGGTCTATAACTATAGTGCCTTTCCCATTTAATGTCTTTACGAAACCTCTTTGTTCGAGTTCTGACAATGCTTTTCTGACTGTCGATAAAGAGACATCATACTGGCTAGCCAGTTGCTTTTCATATGGAAGATATATTCCAACAGAATATTCTCCAAGGCCGATTTTTAGATTCATGTCATCAACAATTTTTGAGTAATAATAATCCTGACCACGCATGGGATTCCACGAAAACTTCAAACCAGTTTGTGCGGGGCATTTGGGCGTTGTCTCTGACAGGTAATTTAACGTATTTTCAATGGAATCCGTAAGTTTTTGATACATATCTGATAACTGGTTGTACTTGGTGAGTGGATCATCACCCTTTAATATATCTATAATAACACTGGTTACAGATACAGACCCCTGTAAAAAGCGCTTAGAGAAATAGGGACAGGTTTCTGTAAAAAATGCAAGCCTGTTATAAAGGCCAAATGTAGAATAGAGTTCGCTGAATAGGGAATTACCTCCTATTCTTAATATATCATATCCTAATTTAGAAAGAGGACGCCATCCACCTGAGACATATCCCAAACGCAATGCTTTCATAGCCTGTTTATAGTGAGGCATTATCTCCACATCACACCCCTGCAAAGCAAAAACCATAAGTGAAGGCAGTATTAGTGCAAAAGTCTGATATACCTGTAAAATGCTTTCCTTTTGTTTTAAAATCTCGAAAACAGTATTTGATGAATTACAAGTATCTTTTTTTGAAACAACAATCGGTGCAAGACGAGGCCGAATATCAACAAGCCCTTCTGCCCGCAATGCGTCAAAGACACGGTTAATCGTATATCTGCTTACATGAAATTGCCCGCAATACATCCTTGAAGACGGCAAGGCACTTCCAGGAGGTATCTGGCCCTCCAAAATACACTGCTTAATTTCATTATATACAAATGTAAATTTTGTTTCCTGTGGTTTCATAACTCGTCTCCTCTCTGGCTGAATTATATCATGACAAACCAATTTTGTCAGTGTCAAAAGGCATCAACCTATTTGTATACCTTACCAATATGGAAGTTGCCAGTATGTAAGGAAAATAGTTATAATAAAACCGTAAAATTATTATGAAAGAGTGAAGAACCATGGAAAAACAAAAAATCTTAATTGTAGACGATTCAGAAATGAATCGCGTGCTTTTGGGTGGAATTCCGTAATGGAGAGAGCGGCTTGCATATATTGCATGTTAATGCTATCATAAAATCGCAAACGACAGCACAGACAACATTTAAAAGGAGGAAATGTGATTATGAATTTAAAAGATTGTTATATAAAATTTGGCGGCGATTTTAATGAGGTACTGGGCAGATTGCGGCGTGAACAGACCGTCCGGAAATTTGTATATAAATTCCTGGACGATAAAAGCTTTAACCTGTTTGAAGCGTCTATGGGTAATAAGGACTATGCCGAGGCTCTCAGAGCTGTTCATACACTCAAAGGAATTTGCCAAAATCTTTCTTTTACCAGATTATTTGAAAGCAGTAGTCTGGTTACAAAAGCGTTAAAAGAAAACGACTGGAATAAAGCTGTAAATATGATGCCGCAATTATCAAACGACTACTATGAAATAATTAATGTTATTAAAGATTTTAAGAGTTCCGGGGAGGAATAACATCAATGGGAAACAGTAAAAAAAAGAATTCTACAACGCGTTTTCTAATATGCAGTTTCATTGGGCTCTTGACCTTTAGTATTATTATGTTCAGTCTGCTCGGGATTTATATGAGTCGGAAGAGTAAACGGGCTGTTTATGAAATTGGAAATATTTATATGTCCGGAATGAATGAACAAATGTCCAGCCACTTTGAAACTGTTATTAAGCTGCGTTTTGATCAGGTCAGCGGCATTATTTCCGTTGTCTCAACAGAAAATAACGATCAAGAGAAGCTATATGAGGAGCTCGTTTACAGGGCGCAGGTCAGGGGGTTTGACTATTTAGCGCTTTGTTCTGCCGAAGGAGATTTTCAGACACTCTATGGACAATCCATACAGCCGCTTAACCCGGAACCTTTTGTAGAAGCATTATCACAAGGGGAGCAAAGAGTTGCCGTTGGCGTTGATTCTGCTGGAAATGAAGTGGTATTGTTTGGCGTTGACGCTGCTTATCCGATGCAAAATGGCGATAGGTGTACTGGCCTCATCGCAGCCGTTCCACTGGAGTATATCACCGATTTTCTTTCTTTAGAAGATGAAGGGCGGCTGATGTATTATCATATTATCAGGTCAGATGGCAGTTTTGTAATACAGAACCCCAACACTGAGTTGTGGTATTTCTTTGAACAACTACAAAAGCAACTTGATTCTACAGCAAATGAATTATCTGTAGAAAATTCTGTTAAAAAATTTGGTGATGCTCTAAAAAATCAGGAAGAATATGGTACAACATTTGAAGTAAATGGTAAAGAACGGCAAATTTATGGTGTGCCATTACCCTGTTCTGAGTGGTATTTAGTAGCTGTAATGCCTTATAGTATATTGGACGATACCATAAACAATCTGAGCAGCCAGCGTATATTCATGACATTGTTGTCCTGTGCTTCTGTTTTAATCATTCTGACATTGATATTTCTTCGGTATTTCTCCATAACCCGTTCTCAGGTGCATGAATTGGAGAAGGCCCGGCAGGCGGCTCTTGAAGCGAACAAAGCCAAAAGTAAATTTTTGGCAAATATGAGCCATGATATCCGTACACCCATGAATGCAATCGTAGGCATGACCGCGATTGCCACAGCTCACATAGATGACCGGAAACAGGTACAGAACTGTCTTAGAAAAATTACATTATCGAGTAAACACCTTTTAGGGCTGATTAATGATGTTTTGGATATGTCTAAAATTGAAAGTGGTAAATTAACTTTAACAACAGAGCAAATTTCATTAAAGGAAGTTGTTGAAGGAATTGTTAACATTATGCAGCCACAGGTTAAGACAAAAAAGCAAACCTTTGACATACATGTTCAAAATATCTTAACAGAAAAGGTGTGGTGCGATGGTGTTCGCTTAAATCAGGTTTTGCTAAATCTCTTATCAAATGCAACGAAGTATACACCGGAGGGCGGTTCGGTGCAATTATCCCTCTCTGAAGAAAAATCTCCGAAAGGAGAAAACTATGTCCGAATTCATATCAAGGTCAAGGATAATGGAATTGGTATGTCGCCGGATTTTCTGAAAAAAATATATGAATCCTATAGCCGTGCGGATGGAACCAGAATCCATAAAACTGAGGGCGCCGGTTTGGGAATGGCGATTACAAAGTACATTGTGGACGCAATGGAAGGAACCATTGATATACAAAGTGAGCCTGATAAAGGTACCGAATTTCTTCTCATGTTTGATTTTGAAAAAGCGGCTGCAATGGAAATGGATATGGTTCTTCCCTCCTGGAATATGCTGGTGGTTGATGATGACGAACTATTATGTAAGACAGCCGTGGACGCACTGAAATCTATCGGAATAAAAGCTGAATGGACATTAAGCGGAAAAAAGGCAATAGAACTGGTAAACCAACACCACACAAAAAGAGATGATTATCAAATTATTTTATTAGATTGGCAACTACCTGGTATGAATGGGATTCAGGTTGCAAAAGAAATCCGGTGTAATCTGGGAGATGAAGTACCGATTCTGCTGATTTCTGCATACGATTGGAGTGAATTTGAAGCGGAGGCCCGTGAAGCGGGTATTAGTGGTTTTATTTCCAAACCACTTTTTAAATCTACGCTGTATCATGCTTTACGTCAGTATATGGACGTTGAAACGGAACATGACCAGACATCAAACCAAAATATTAATCTATCCGGACGCCGTATCCTGCTTGCCGAGGATAATGAGCTTAACTGGGAGGTTGCAAAAGAATTGTTGTCCGACCTGGGCGTAGAACTGGAGTGGGCAGAAGATGGCCAGATATGTCTGGACAAGTTCCAAAAATCACCAGAGGGTTATTATGATGCTGTTCTTATGGACATACGAATGCCGCGTATGACAGGGTATGAGGCTACAAAAGCGATTCGGGGACTGAAGCATCCTGATGCCCTGTCTATTCCAATTATAGCCATGAGCGCAGATGCTTTTTCAGATGACATACAGCATTGCTTGGAGTGCGGTATGAACGCGCATATAGCAAAGCCGATTGATGTTTTAGAATTGGCCCGCTTATTAAAAAGATATTTAATATAAATCCGGCCCCCTGCCCCGCTCAGCCTTGTCAGACTACGGGAAGCTGCGTCTATACCTGCAGGGAACATAAGCAGTCGCCCGACACTCATACCGCTCAACCGCCCGAAGAGATGGCGGCACTTATACGTGTAGCATGATGGAGAGCTATGCCATATGGCACCGCCTGATCGTATCCATCAAAGGCTCTCCTGCCGGATGGACAGGGGACGCCGGATGGTTTTTCTTTGAACTTTCCAAAAAATTCATTTGAATTTCCCGGGGTGTTCTGTTATAGTAAATGTGGTTGCAGGAGACGCAGTGTAAAAAGAAAGAAGAGGGTTTTTTTGAGAAAAAAATCGCATATATTATTAGCACGGTATCTGGCTGACCAGATGACAGCAGCAGAAAGTCTGCAGTCACACAGAAAAGCATTCTGTCTGGGAAATATCCTTCCGGATATGAGGCCGTCGTTTTTGACAACCAAGCATGAATTTTTCGGAACCTTTGGTGAGGTTGGCCGGAAAATTGAAGCTTTGGTGGAAAATGGACCGGATTCGTACAAAGAAAGAGTTTTCTGGCGCAGACTGGGTGAGGTAATGCATTACATAGCGGATTACTTTACCTTTCCCCATAACAGAACTTATACGGGTACCTTGTTGGAGCACGGACAGTATGAAAAGGAATTAAAGAAAAATCTGAAAACCTATATCCAAAGCGGGGAGGTATATATGCATCCATTATCTGCCATTCAGTTTAAAAGCCTTGCGGAGCTTATGGATTATGTGAGAATCCGTCATGAGCAGTATTTGGCAAAGGCCAGAAATGTTTCAGACGATATTCGCTATATATTGACTGTATGTTTTCAGGTTGTACAGGGAATGATCCATCTCTGTATGGGTACAGCAGCAACGGTGGAAGCGGCTGTATAAAATAAATGTGAAGAAAATGTAAAAATTTTTTAAAACCGCCGGGGAACTGTCTCCGGCGGTTGATATTATATGGAAATTATGCTAGAATATAACAGGTTATATGTAGACTGATTGTTTTATAGCAGCATGCCTTTATAGAGGGGAGTAAAGGAATGTTCAAGGAAAGAAGGGAACATTTTAGGTATATGAAAAACAAATATCTGACAAAGTGTTTATGCATCACGTTGTTAGCAACTATGGTATTATCCAGTCCGATGTCTGTTTTAGGTGCAGAAGCTGAATCTGCATTTTCCGCTGGGAGTGAACTGACAGATGGAGATGAGTTTACTTCAGAGCCGGATCCAACACCGGAGCCGCAGCCGACAGTGGCGCCGGAGCCGCAGCCGACAGTGGCGCCGGAGCCGGATCCTACTACTCCGCCGGATCCAACACCGGAGCCGCAGCCAACAGTGACACCGGAACCGGACCCAACAGTAACACCGGAGCCAAGTGTGACGCCGGAGCCAACGGTGACGCCTGAGCCGACTGACACACCGGAGCCAAGCGTGACGCCGACACCAACGGAGACCGCAGTTCCTGCACGTGTAAAAAAGATTATCAATGAATTAAATGCATTGGCGGGTGAAGAGATCACGCTTAACCATGAGAAAAGAATTCAGGGGATTCGTGTGGAATATAACAGCCTGTCTGATGAAGAGAAAAACATGGTTATCAATTATCAGGTGCTTGTGAACTGTGAGAATCGTCTGGCAGAGCTGAAAAATAAGAAAGCAGATGCGTTTACGGATGATCCTTCCGGGAAGGGCGACAGTACTTCCGATGCATTGACAGGAAAACCGGTTTATTACACCAACATGGTTTCCAACATTCACGCAGGAAAGAATTTTTATCTGGACAGCCTGGAAGAGAATTATAAGCTTTCTTTCTCTGAGGATTTTGCATCAGTAATGGATGAGATTGAGAAAGAATATAAAACAAAGAATAAGCTGTCTGATAATAGTGATTTAAGAGAAGATGGCATGACGACCTCCGCAGATGCCCTGCTTGTCAGAAATTGGCAGGATATTGTAGCCATTTATGTATATGAGCAGAAGCAGAAGGGTGTGGAGTCGTATCAGTTGGATGCATCCTGTAAAGACGAGCTTGCGGAAATTTTTGCAGAAATGAATCCTGTAGAAAGGGACAAGCAGAATATCACTCATGTTACATATGGAAACAGACATATCAACTACTATATCAAAGAACATAAGATCGCAAAGGAAGACAGGGATCTTTTGAAAAAATACGTAGAGACGGACTGTAAGCTGTTGTGTGCCACAGTAACGGCAGCTAAGGGATTTGTACGCCAAAGCGTAGGCGATGATGTGTCAGAGGAGCGTGTAAATGTTATTGCAGCGGCATATTCCCTGGTAGGTAAGGTGGGATATTTCTGGGGCGGGAAATCTACTGTACTTGGAGACGACCCAAGCTGGGGAACGGCTGAAAAGGTAACTGCTGAAGGCAGCAGAAGTACCGGGACACTGCGTGCGTATGGTCTTGACTGCAGCGGATTTGTTACCTGGGCTGTCATTAACGGATATCAGAGTCAGGATATGCAGGCAAGCATTGGAGATGGTACTTCCGATCAGTGGGTAAAGGCGAATGTTGTCAGTGAAGAAGATGCACAGCCCGGAGACCTTGTATTCCAGAGAGGTCCTGAGGCAGGAAGTGACAATCATGTAGGAATTATCTGCGGAAAAACGGATGCCGGAGATTGGATTGCTGTACATTGTTCTTCCAGCAAAAACGGTGTTACGGTAGGTGAGGCCTATGGTGCAAGCTTCCGTTATATCCGCCAGCCTTCCTTCTATCCGACGGCAGAGGAGCTGGCGCAGTTGGAAACGGATTATGCTGTGACAGATGCGTCAGATGTGACGGATTTATTGACAGGTGATACAACTGTATCTGATACTTTGCAGGATGCGATGGATCAGGATGTGGTTGTATTTGAGGAAGAACCGACTCTTCCTGCTCTGCCGGAAATACTTACCGATGACAGTGACCGGTTTGGGGACAATGAAGAGGTAGTTGTCTTTAAAGAAGACTGAAATTGCATTTAGAGTTAGCCCATGCAGATGAAAGAAATCTGTATGGGCTATTTCTGATGGAGCAAAAAGGCAAGAAGGGGTATTGACAAACCGTAAGAAACAACATATACTTTGATAATCAAAGTAAATAGATGGGTGGATGAAGATGACAACTAGAATTATAGGAACAGGAAGTGCGTTTCCGAAGAGGACTGTGACAAATGAAGAATTATCAAGGTTTGTGGATACCAGTGATGAATGGATTCGTTCCAGAAGCGGAATCGGGGAACGGCAGATAGCAGGACCGGATGAGGATGTGGTAAGTCTTGCTGCCCTCGAGCTTGTCCGGGAAGATGCGGGGGATGCAGCCTTTGTCCACCTGTGCCA
>URVB01000058.1 GCA_900551075.1 uncultured Blautia sp.
GATGGGGGTAGTTTGCGCTTTTTTGGCTACTCAGAAGGTTTGGTTTCACAGTAAATTGCATTTAGAACAAAACGAAGTACTTTCCTATGAGATAAAATAGCCGTCTACTAGGACCAGATGAAAATAGAAAAGGAACATTTATTTTACACATTTCATAGTTTTTAGGTAACTCAATTTTCGCTTGTTTCAATAAATATGTGTTTTTGATGTAAATTGGCATATCTCAAATAATTTCTTATATCAAAGTTCAATCGGTAGTAGGAAATTGGTAGTACTTTAATGCTTCAAAACTTTAAATATACCGTAACATTAAGGGCTTTGATAGTTGAAATAATAATTTATTTTCTGTCATTTAATGCGTCAATATAATTTATAATAATTTCCTCTAAATGCTGGTATTCCTTTGGGGTCAGCGAAGACATACGTGAAATCAGGCCGGATTTATCAATTTCCGTTATTTTTCCAAATAATAAGTAGTCGGTGCTGATGTTTAGTGCAGTACATATTTTTATTATATTTTCAGGACGCAATGCTTTCTTGCCAAGTTCGGCAGAGGATATTGTCTGAGGGGTGATAGAAGCCAGTTCAGCTAACTCTTCCTGAGTTAATCTTAATTGTTTTCTTCTGTCAAAAATACGAGTCCCTATTTGTTTTAACAAATCGTCCATATAAAACCTCCATACTATAGTTAAATATTATTCCCTATAGTTGCTGTTGTTAAGCGACTATAAACGAAAAAATACATCCATAGTTGCTATTTTTATATATGGTTAATTAAAACTTGTATTGTATTAAATAATAAATTAAAATATCGTTGTATCAAATAAAAAGGAGACTTAATAGAATGAGGAAGAGAGAACTCCAAATAGCTATTTGTGATGACGATAAAAATATTTGCATACAATTGGAAGAAAAACTTTTAAAAATTGCCCGTGATTCAAACGTTATCTTTGAAATAGAACCATGGTATTCCGGTGAGGCCTTGTGTAAATATCTGGCAAATGGTAATCAGGTTGATATTGTATTCCTGGATATAATGCTAATACAATTAACGGGGATAGATGTTGGACGTTTTATCAGAGAAAATCTTAAGAATAATACAATACAAATTATCTATATATCATCGAAACAAAGCTATGCTATGCAATTGTTTGAAACAAGACCATTTGACTTTATTATAAAACCAATTTCAGATTTTAAATTAAGGAAAACTATTGATAAAATCCTTACGATTATATTCGAACGAAATGAATATTTTGAATATAAAGTCGGCCGGGAGCAGCGCAAAATTTTATTTGATAATATTATATACTTCAAAAGTGATAAACACAAAGTAGTTATCGTAACTCCGGATGGTGAAGAGGAGTATTATGGAAAAATAAAAGATATAGTAAAATACGTTCCATCACAATTTTTAACTATCCATAAATCCTATTTAGTTAATTCATATTATATTGTTAAATATTCTTTTAAATTGATTGAACTTAATAATGGCGTGTCATTAACAATAAGTAATGTGTATCAGAAAGAAGTTAGAGAAAAATTAAGTAATTGGGGAAAAATAACCGGATGAAGTACTTAAGTTTATCTATTGTGACACTTATTAATTTTTTTAGAGTAATAATTAATATTAAATTTGCAGAAATTTTTTTTGATAAAGATAGCTGCTCCCTGAAATCTAAAATTATAGCCTGTATATCTTTTGCCTTCATTACGAATTTTGCATACCTTTATTGGAAAAGACCAGTGATAAATATTATATGTAATGTGATATGCATATTTTTATTAGTGTGTATATATGAAGGAAGTTTAAAAAAGAAAATATTTTTAACGATAACAATATATTTTACGAATATGGTCTGTGACGTATTTGTAGTTTTTATTATTTTTGGTAATTATAGTCAAAGCGGATATATGTTGGGTCAAAGTGTATGCACAGTTTTATTAATAGGTATTTGTGAAATATTTATAAAAAATTTTGTTTCTTTAAAGACAACTGTAAGTTATACGGATGCTCATTGGCGTATATTACTTATTGTTCCAATTTCCAGTATATTTGTCATACATATTGGAGTGACGTCAAATCTGCAAGGGGAAAGGCTGATTGGTATTCAAAGTATAGGTTTATTATTAATCAATCTGGCCTCTTTTTATTTATATACTGCAATGGAAAATACATTTTTTGAAAGTATAGAAAAGGAAATATATTTACAGGCGTCAAAGCATTATAAAGAACAATTAAACATAATAACACATACACAGGAAGAAATTAGAAGCTTACAGCATGATTTAAAATTTCATATACGGGAATTGGCGGTAATAGCACAAAAATCTGATGCAAATGAAATGTTGGAATATCTTAATAATTTGCAGAGATTAGCAAGCAATCCAAAAGAAATTGTATTTTCAGGGAATATGGAAATTGATGGAAATCTGAATTATTATTTGAATTTAGCCCGGGAAAAGTTAATTGATGTACAGGTTGATTTGGCAATTCCCGAGGAGACGCTTGAATCCTTTCATGATGTCAATATTCTTATAGCCAATCTGTTAGAGAATGCAATTGCGGCAGCCGAAAACACAAACGATAAAAAATTAATATTTAATATGAAATTAGACAGAACTTTATTGTATATTTTTGTAGAGAATAGTTATATCGGATCAATTATAAATGAAAATAATTATATTCAAACATCTAAAAGAAATAAGAGCATACATGGATATGGCTTGAAGAATGTCGAGAAGATAGTCAATAATTATAATGGAACGTTAAATATATCATATAAAGAAAATATTTTTAGAGTGAATGTGATGGTATATGTAAATATATAGCGCATAGGTATGCTTCTTCTGGTTGTAGCAATACTAACTGACAGCAGGCTGGACAGTTTGCTTTTCGGCTTTGGCGGTGCTGGCATTGGTTCTGGTGCTATGATGATTTATAAGTACTTTTATTGGAGTAAGCCAGAGAACAGAGAACGATATGCAGAAAAAATAAGTAATGAAAGAATTGAGTTGCATGACGAATTAAAAGAAAAGATTAGAGATAAGTCTGGCCGCTATTCGTATATATTTGGACTTATTGCTATTAGCATATCAATCGTAATTTTTTCAGTATTGGGAGCATTAGAAATTATTGATAATTCACGCATAATAGTACTGTATTTGGGCGGATATTTTTTGTTCCAAATTGTTATAGGTATAGTTATTTTTAATCATTTACTTAAGAAGTATAAATAGCAAACCCAGCCGGAGCAGTCAACAGTAAGATGAACGGGCTGCGTCCGCCGTTGACAGCCCTGCCTAAGTTGGAGGATGCGTCATGACAGACAAACGAATGGATTGTATTACGAATCCTGCGAAATGTAAGCTGTTACTTGAAATTCAGTCTCAGTGACAGACGATGGCGAAGCATTTGGCCGATATTTACACTGATATTCCCCAGGCGGCTCTGTACCGGCGCCTAAAGAAGATGACAAGCGATGGAATACTGAAGATTGCGAAAGAAACGCAGATACGCGGCACGGTAGAGCGTACCTACGCACTTGCATATGATATCAATCGTGACACTGAAAATTTACTTGAGAAGAATTCAGGCACTGTGTATATGCAATTTTTCTTTCAATATATCATGGGGTTCGTGAAGCAGTTTCAGGAGTATTGCCAATCCCCGGATGTAGATATAAAAAGGATATGACGGGCTTTTCCCTTGCGCCGCTCTATCTGACGGATGAAGAATTAACGGGCCTCATCGAGCAGATTTCCGCCCATATCTTATAAAGAGTATGGGCGGTTCCTATTGATTTTTTGTTATCAATATGATAATATTACTATAATGAAAATACTCACTGAGCATGATTGCTGCGGAGAACTGTTTTCATCAACTTTTGAAGATATGATAAATACGAAGGGAGCGTTATTTATGAAGAAAAAACAAAAGGGAGTCATGATTGCCCTTACAGTGGTTACGCTGATCGGCGTGCTTGCGGCGCTTTACTTTTTGCCAAGTGAAATTCCACTGCATTTTGGAGTAGGCGGAACGGGCAATGTTGCAAGCAAATATTTCCTGCTGCTCTTTGTGCCGGTGCCGGCTATCCTCTATTGGGCGGTTTGCCGTAAATACAAGAAATAGGGAAAGGAGATTATTATGCAAAGCATATTGGAAATCCAAAACTTTACCAAGACATACGCAAAAGACAAAAAAGCCGTAGATAATCTGTCTCTGTCCGTCATGCCAGGGGAAATACACGGCTTTATCGGACATAATGGAGCCGGCAAGACTACTACCATCCGCGCCGTGGTTGGCGTCATGGATTTTGAACAGGGAGAGATCTTTATTGAAGGGCATTCCGTGAAAAAGGAGCCGATTACCTGCAAATCTCTGACTGCCTATATCCCCGACAATCCCGATTTATATGATTATATTACGGGGATTCAATATCTGGGCTATATGGCGGATATGTTTTCGGTGGACAAAAAGAGTCGTGAGGAGCGCATAGGCAAGTATGCGGAATTGTTCGATATCACTGGCAGTCTGGGGAATTTAATCAGCTCCTATTCCCACGGTATGAAGCAAAAGCTGGCGTTGATTGGCGCTTTCCTACATCAGCCGAAGCTCCTTGTGCTGGATGAACCATTTGTGGGACTTGACCCGGAAGCGGCTTTCCGATTGAAAGAGATCATGCGTGACCTGTGCAGCCAGGGCAGTGCCATATTCTTTTCTACCCATGTTCTGGATGTTGCGGAAAAGCTGTGCGATAAAGTTTCTATCATCAAACAGGGGAAGCTGATCATTAGCGGAAATATAGAAGAGGTCAGGGGGAACGGCAGCCTGGAAGATGTTTTCATGGAGGTAGTGGAACATGAGAAATAAGTACCTGCTTTTTTTGAGAATGCAGTTTTATCATTTTTTTGGCATTAACCGCATACTTCACTCAAAGAGCAGGAAGGAGAAACAGCGCAGTGCTGGGGCTGGCTGTAATCCTGGTTTTGGGATGCCTGACTGCGTATAGTGCGTTATTCAGTGCAGGGTTAGCCAGGGCCGGAGCTGCGGATAGTTTGCCGATCATTTCCGTATTGGTATGTTCTTTGATTACGCTGGTACTGACATTTCTCAAAAGTTCAGGAGTCCTCGTTGGTCTGCGTGACTATGATATGGTGATGTCGCTGCCGGTGAAAAGCTCGGAAGTTGTTTTAAGCCGCCTGACCATGACTTACTTAACTAATTTTTTTATGAGTGCTATCGTAGTGCTGCCTGCAGCCGTTATATTCGCAGGGAATGCAGATGCGGGAATGGCGTCAAAGGCTATGTTTCTGTTTTCGCTCCTTTTTATTCCCGTTATCCCTACGGTGATCTCTTTGGGGTTAGGCGTATTGATTACGGCTGTTTCTTCCCGCTCCAGGCACAAAAATATTTTTTCGCTGCTCCTGAGTACGCTTGCGGTTTTGCTGATCGTGGCAGCCGCTACACAGGCACAACATATGGACAGCTCTGAACTCCTGAATATCGGCCTTGCATTGAGCAGTATCGCAGAGCAGGTCTACCCTCCGGCGGTGCTGGTCTCCATAGCGGTGTCGCAGCAAAATTGGCTGTACTTTTTTGCATTTGCCGGAATATCTGTTTTAGTCGGCGGGATTTTTATATGGGTGGCAGCGCATTTTTATCAGGCGATGAACACGGCGGCATTTGGTAACGCAGGAGTAAAATATGCAGGCAGTACCCCAAAAGTGTCATCCCCTGTAATGGCTATGTACAAGCGGGAATTCAGCCGTTATTTTTCCTGCACGATCTATGCGCTCAATTCCACGATTGGAATGGTGCTGCTCTGTGTGGTTTCCGTTTTGCTTCTATTTATCAGCCCCAAAGAGTTGGAACAGCAAATCGGCATGGCCGGACTTAGCCAGATGTTACGGCAGGTGCTTCCAATGGTGATTGCTGTGTTTATTTCGATGACTTCCACTACGGCCGCATCTCTGTCCTTAGAGGGCAAAAATCGCTGGATGATGTGTTCTGCCCCTGTCCGTGCCGCAGATATTTTTCATGCAAAGATTGCTGTCAATCTGACCGTTATTTGTCCGTTTGCATTGGTCAGTATTGTCCTGTTGGGCTTCAAAATGGCAGTTTCTCCGATACAGGCTGTTTTACTCTGTATCATTCCGGCGGTCTACGCCTGTTTTATATCTGTTTTGGGAATGTATATGAACGTGAAATTTCCGAAGTATGATTGGACGAGTGAGTATTATGCGGTGAAACAGGCGGTTTCCGTTTTAGCGACCATAGGCATTGGTATGTTAAGCAGCGTAGTGCCGCTTTTTATCTGTATTTTCTTTCTTGATTTCAGCGGCCTCGTGATGGGCCTTACTTCCGTATTGCTGCTCATCATCACATCTGTCCTGTATGGAAAGCTCCGGAACCAGCAGCTCTATGCGGTATAAACAAGATAGCCTGTTGGATAAAAAGTTTGAAGCTTTATCTAACAGCACGCGTCTTGCGATTATAGACTTGTTGAATGGTTCCAGCCATATCCGGGTGAACTGTTGGCTCTCAGATAAGAGAAGAGGTTTTCCGGATGGCAGGCTCGGTTCAGAAAATAACTGGTGCAGCGTAAACAGCTTTTTTGCATCGGCAAACGGAATGGTCTGCCAATTGTGAGCATTAGAGTACGATTGCCGGCATCAACCAGCATCCATCCGTACTCCGCGGACCAGACCGGTTTTCCATGAAAGATTGGAAGGGTTTCCGGAGCAATCGGTGCAGATTGGACTGAGATTCCCTGTTCGGATCGCCCGAGCAGAAAATCCGTTGTTACACCGTAGAGATCGGACATTTTCTCAAGTCCGTCAATGGAAGGAGACTTGCGTTCTCCCTCCCATGCGCTTAGGGTTGGCTGGGAGATGCCGAGCTTTTCGGCAGCCTCTGTCATCTTTAATTTGTTGATCAGCCGTGCCTGTTTGAATTGTCTTGGCATCTGTCCACCACCTTTGCTTTTAATGCTTATTTTAACACTATCAATTGATTATAATAGAATTTACAGTTTCGTTTTTGGTAAATTTGGAATCTGTTCGCTATTCATTTATTTTCCAATAGCCCTTTGTATCAGAACCAATACGTTCAATGATACCTCAGTACCCTTCCGGGAAAGTGAGCGAATAAGACAATCTGGAGAAGCAGTAAACTTAGTCATATTTTGCTGGAATTTAATTTGCTATGTACATGTTATTGTAAATGTCGAGAATCGAATCTTTTGAACGGTGAATTGTAAGCTTGTTTCATTGGAAAGACATTATACCACATACCATGAAACTTGTAAAATATGAATGAAACAATATAAGCCATCTGAGCGAGCTCGGCATAAATAAGCCGGCTTATATATTATGCGCTGGGCAAACAGGAATTATTAACCAGTTATTTTGATTTGCTGAGTTTTCAACGCCATTTACAACATCATTTTGAAAGAAATAGTGTGAGAGTCGTTAAATTGGTTGTAGATTGTCCTGCCGAATCGTGTGATGAAAATAAGGAGGCGAATGGACATGAAATAAAGAATAATTTGTATCATATTGATTTTGATATTTGCAAGTGGTATTGTCATAGGCGCCATTCAATTATATAAGCAGTACCATGAGTATTCTGAAGGCGAGGGCTTCTATACTGATTTGGAGGACTATGTGAAGCTGCCGGAGGAACCGGAGGCTCCTTCATCATCCCCAGTGGATGATGAAACTGGGTCTGAGGGACGGGAGTGGCCGGCTGTAGATTTTGCTTCCCTGCAGGAAATCAATCCGGATATCGTAGGATGAATTTATATTGAAAAAACAGAAATCAATTATCCGGTTGTGCAGGGTAACGATAACCAGTATTACCTGAAGCATTTGTTCAGCGGTGAGTGGAACGGATCCGGCTGCATCTTTCCGGACAGCAGAAACAGAGCGGATTTCTCAGACCGGCACAGCATCATCTATGGGCATCATATGAAAAATGGCAGCATGTTTTCCGTGCTTACGGAATATAAGAAGCAGGAGTTTTATGATTCACATTCTGTAGCTTTGCTGCTGACGCCGGATAAAAATTATGAGATAGAAATTTTCGCCGGGTATGTGGCCAGCGTCCAGGATAAAGCCTGGGAGTTGGCTTTCCCCTCAGACCCGGATTTTACAGAGTGGCTGGATAAGACAAAGGAGCGCTCATGCTTTACCAGCGAAATTTCTCCGGCAGTCACAGACCGGATTTTGACGTTATCTACCTGCAGCTACGAGTTTAACAATGCCAGATTTGTATTGCTTGGTGCATTAAAGCCGGAAAAGTAACGGATTCAAAGGATAATAGAATAATTGATTCAATCGGGGGAATGCTATTATGAAAAAATGCGGTCCCCCGATAATTCTTAATGAAATTATCCTCATCATATTATCCAGTGCATATCAAGAACGCAGACATTTATGTTACCGGCAGCAATTCCGAATGACTTCTCCGATTTAATCACGAAATTCAGGAGGAGAGATAATGTGATTCGGATTATTGCTTAAATTTCGGCCGGGTAATGAGAAATAGAGAGGAAACTATGTGGCAATTAACTTTTTTTATGTTTTTAATATCCTTTTGTATATTTATAGGAATCATGGTGCGTGAACCCAGAACATTATGGAGTGGGCTGTCATTCTTTTTCA
Source organism: uncultured Blautia sp. (assembly GCA_900551075.1). Lineage (GTDB taxonomy): Bacteria > Bacillota > Clostridia > Lachnospirales > Lachnospiraceae > Blautia_A. The sequence continues at coordinate 8,668 of URVB01000058.1, forward strand.
TGTTGATATGTCTGTCAGTTGCTCTGTTCTTTATTCTGTATAGATATTCTGCGTGGCTGGCTTCACATGAAGTGGTAATTGGAATCCTGATTTTCCTATTTGCTTTGGCTATAGGTTGTATACTTGTGTTTCCGATAGCTTTGACTACGGTATTTTTCATTGAGGGAATAAAAGTCGCCAGGCATGAAGGAATGAAACCATCCAACTTATTGTCATTGCTGTTCTCTATCCTGTTCTGTGTATATTTGGCAGTCTGGCCAATGATTGGAAACCTAAACAAGAATACATTAGGAACAGTCGTTTATGTAATTATCGGTTTTTCAGCAGTGTATTTATTATCATTAATGGCCATGTATTCACTCTCTGCTATCCTAAATCTTGTTCATTTGAAAAAGAAAAGAAATGCAGATTATATTGTTGTTCTGGGATCTGGAATTATTGGAAAGCGGGTCACACCGCTGCTTGCAGCCCGGATTGAAAGAGGAATGGAATTGCTGAAGTGGAATCCAAACGCTGTATTAATTATGTCCGGTGGACAAGGTCCTGGCGAAGATATTCCAGAAAGCGAGGCTATGACTGCATATGCAGCAGATGAAGGGGCGGATGCAGATAGGATTATAAAGGAGCAAAAATCTGTATCAACAAAAGAAAATTTGTTGTTTTCAAGAAAACTGATGGAGAAAAAAAACCCTAAAATTATCATCGTTACAACGGCGTATCATGTGTTCAGAGCATTGATTCTGGCAAAGCAGCAGGGAATAAAATGTGTGGGTTTTGGGGCAAAGACAAAATGGTATTTTACGTTGAATGCATTAATCCGTGAATTTATTGGATATTTGAGTTTAACATGGAAGAAACACACTCTTGTGATTGGTGTAGTGGCAGGGCTCGTTGTATTGGTCAAATGTATTGGATGATTAAGAGCAGGGGTAAGCCCACGTTACATTTATCCCGGATATTCTATTCCTACAAAATTGTAGACTTACAGTAATGCTGCAGTAAGGTATATATGACATACTTTTATAAAATATAAAATTTGGGAAAGGGGTAATTATGAATTGCAGACACAGAAAGAACTAATATTGCCGGACGAGGAGGAGCTTTATGATAGATATAGAAGAACTTAATACAGAGCTGCAAATGGTAAATACACATATAGAGCATTTATGCCGGTCAAACAGTGAGTCCATGCAGAAAATGCTGGATTGGGTATTGAAAGCAAGAGGTAAGCAGATTCGGCCGCTTTTGACGCTTATATGTGCAAGGCTGAAAGGGAAATCTGTTGACGTGACAGAGGTTGCGGCAATCATTGAAATATGCCATACTGCTTCCCTGATTCATGATGACATTATTGATGAAGCGGATACCCGCAGGGGACAGCTTTCCGTTCAGAAAAAATTTGGCAGGGAAATGGCGGTTTATGCCGGTGATTTTATGATTTTTGCCGCAATCAGCCGAACCGGAATAAGGAAGAAGCCCTATTACGGTTCGATATTTGAGCAATTGGAAAGAATGTGTGACGGAGAGGTCAGCCAATTTGAGCATCGCTATGATATAGAAATCTCAGAGGAGAAGTATATTGAAAATATTATAGGAAAGACTTCGGCATTGTTTTGTATAGCCTGTGAAACCGGTGCATATGAAGGAAAATGCAGTGATAGTGAGATATCAGCGATAAAGCGATATGCTGAAAAATTTGGCCTGATCTTTCAATTGAGAGATGATTTGCTGGATTTTCTGCCTACAGATGATTTACCTGAGAAGGCAGTACATAATGATTTTTGGAGCGGATATTATACACTTCCGGCTATCTATACATTTTCTGATTGCAGGAATGGCGCCAAGTTGAGGCAAATTGCATTGGATATCAAAAATGGTCTGTATAGTGAGTTGGCAGACAATCATATAGCAGAACTAATCAGTGCTTCGGATGGCTTCCGATATACTTTGAGAATGCTGGATGGATATGCAAAAGAAGCGAAGCAGGAACTGGATGAGTTTAAAGATTCGATTGCCAGGCAAAAGCTGTTGGAACTGGTTGAAACGGTTCAACTAAATGCTCATAAAATCGTGTCGGATTATTTATCTGATTTTCCGGAAAAAAAGTTGTAGGAATAACAGGACATGGAAAAAGCTTCGTGACCGATTAACAAATTGAGGAGGAACCTTTATGTTACGCAAATTGATTTCTGTATTGTAACTTCTGACGGTAATGCTGACAAGCCTTACAGCTCTGTTGATTGTTTGAAGACAGGTAACAGATAAGGAGGGCGGCTATAGGTTCGTGGGGCGAATAAGAGTTGGTAGCAGGCATCTGGGAACAGGTGTGCCTATCAACTCTTTTGTCTTGTCGATGATAAAGTTGTGGTAATATGCTTTTATGGGTAAAATAGGTTGTGACATACTGTTGCCCTGTAAGTGAATTGGTGGTATGAATTTAGCACAGAGCTATTGCTATGGAAATTTAAGAGTCTATAAAAAGGAGGGTAAAAATGAATGAAACGAATATTTTTAGTTGAGGATGATCTGAGTTTAATCAATGGGTTATCCTTTGCCATTAAAAAGCAGGGGTATATGCTGGATGTTGCCCGTACCTTCAGTGAGGCGGAACAGGTATGGGCGGAAGGAAAATATAATCTGGTGGTTTTGGATGTGTCATTGCCTGATGGCTCCGGATTTGATATATGCAGAAAAATACGCCAGACATCAAAAGTGCCTGTTATGTTCCTGACTGCGGCTGATGAGGAGACGGATGTAATCATGGGGCTTGATATTGGCGGGGATGACTATATCACGAAGCCATTCAAACTGGCGGTTTTTATGTCGCGGATCAATGCCCTGCTTCGGAGGAGTGATAATTTCAGTGAGGCAGATGCAGAATTAAATTCCAACGGAATTTCGGTTCATCTCCTGAAAAGCGAAGTCTATAAAAACAATCAGCAGATTGAACTGACGGCCAGTGAGTATAAGCTGCTGTGCTTGTTTATGGAGAATCCCGATAGGGTACTCTCGCAGGAGCAGATTTTAAACAGGCTGTGGGATTGTGATGAAAACTATATTGATAACAATTCTCTTTCTGTGTATATACGCAGACTGCGGAAAAAGATTGAAGACGATCCTGGAAACCCAACCCGTATTATAACGGTCCGGCGTATGGGCTATAAATGGAACACGGAACGTTGAGGTGTCAAATGAGGATATTTGTAAATCGAAAAATCAAAGCCTTGTTTTATAAAATTTTGATGTGTATGCTGGCTCTTACCTTGTTGTCTGTGGCTTTCCTGGTTCTGAAACCGGAAAATGCGGCGCTTTATATATTGCTGTCTTCTCTGGGGACAGGGATTATTATATTGGCTGTCTGCTATGGATATTTCAGAAAACAGAATGAAATCATGGAAAATGCCGTGGAGCAAATTACGGACTATATTGCCGGAAGCCGTGAGGCTCGGATTGCATGTGATGAAGAAGGAGAGATGTACAGACTGTTCCATGAGGTGAATTCCCTGGCGGCCATCTTGAATGCAAGTGCGCAAAACGAGAGAAAATCAAAACACTTTCTGAAAAATACCATATCGGATATTTCGCATCAATTGAAAACGCCTCTTGCGGCTTTGAATATTTATAATGGGCTTCTAAAGGAAGAGGCGGCAGAGCTGCCGGAGCTGCGGGAGCTGGTGCTGCTGTCGGAGAAGGAACTTGACCGGATTGAAATGCTGGTGCAGAATCTGCTAAAAATCACGAAGCTGGATGCCGGATCCATCGTATTTGAAAAAACTTTTGAGAATGTGGCGGATATGCTGGGAGAGGTAGAGCTGCATTTTGCATACCGTGCGAAACAGGAAAAAAAGGAACTGATTTTGTCAGGGGAAGAACAAATTTTATTACTTTGTGACCGCGATTGGATGATAGAAGCGGTAGAAAATATTGTAAAAAACGCCTTTGACCATACAGGCGGCGGGGATTTCATCCGAATGGAGTGGAAGCGGTCTGTATCTATGATTCAGATTATTATAAAAGACAACGGAAGCGGAATCCACGAGGAGGATCTGCATCATATCTTTAAGCGGTTTTACCGGAGCCGGTTTTCTAAAGACAAGCAGGGAGTAGGCCTTGGGCTCCCGCTTACAAAAATGATCGTTGAGGCACATAAAGGGACAATAGAAGTACACAGCGAACTGGGAACGGGCACTACATTTGTCCTGAACTTCTTAATTCCTACAAAATTGTAGACTTACTGTAAGAAGGCTGTAGGGTTTTCATGCTATCCTTTAAACTACGGTGGGCATATGGATGACAAACCAGTGTGCTGTTCCGAAATATTTTGAAAGGGGTTCTTACCTATGAATTTGTTAGAGGTCAATCATATATGTAAGACTTATGGCAGCGGCGAGACCGCTGTAAATGCATTGAAAAATGTCAGCTTTTCCGTTCCGAAAGGAGAATATGTAGCGATTGTCGGCGAATCCGGATCCGGCAAAAGTACACTTTTAAATATGCTGGGAGCGCTTGACACGCCTACATCCGGTAAGGTACGGATCGACGGCAAGGATATTTTTACGATGAAAGACAGGGAGCTGACAGTTTTCCGCCGCCGGAATATCGGTTTTATCTTTCAGGGATTTAATCTGATTCCGGAGCTGACGGTTGAGCAGAATATAATTTTTCCGGTGCTTTTGGACTATCAGAAACCAAATAAAAGATATCTGGAAGAGCTGCTTGACGTGCTGAATCTGAAAGGACGCAGAAGCCATCTTCCAAATCAGCTATCCGGCGGTCAGCAGCAGAGAGTTGCCATCGGTCGTGCGCTTATCACACGTCCGTCCCTGATTCTTGCGGACGAGCCGACCGGTAATTTGGATTCTCAAAACAGCAGAGAGGTCATTGCGCTTCTGAAAGAAGCTTCCAAGATGTATGAGCAGACAATTATCATGATCACACATAACAACAGTATTGCACAGACCGCAGACCGGGTATTGCAGGTAATGGATGGTGTACTGACTGATCTGGGGAGGTGTCGTGAATGAGAAGTTATCTTAGCCTTATTCCGATCTCCGCAAAGGTCCGCAGGCGGCAGAACCGTATGACGCTTCTATGTATTATCTTTGCTGTGTTTATGGTTACGGCTGTATTCAGTATGGCAGAGATGGGAGCCAGAATGGAGCAGGCAAGGCTGTTAGAGAAACATGGAAGCCTGTCATTTCAGGAGTTGTTCAGCAGTGAGATGGGGCAATCACTGATCCTGATAGCGGGAGTGTTGTTCTTTTTGATTTTGATTGCCGGCGTATTAATGATTTCGAGCAGCATGAACAGCATTGTCGCTCAAAGAACAAAGTTCTTTGGAATGATGCGCTGCATCGGAATGAGCAGACAACAAATTATTTGTTTTGTGAGACTGGAAGCTTTGAATTGGTGTAAAACAGCGGTTCCCATTGGCTTAGGACTTGGAATTGTAACTACCTGGGGACTGTGTGCAGCCTTGAGGTTTCTTGTGGGTGAAGAGTTTTCCGGGATTCCTCTTTTCAGGGTCAGCATCATTGGGATTGTCAGCGGCATTATCGTTGGTGTTGTGACAGTATTATTTGCGGCGGGTTCTCCATCTAAACGGGCTGCAAAGGTGTCTCCTGTTACGGCGGTTTCAGGTAATTTAGAAAACGGCAAAAAGGTACGCCATTCCGTTAACACCCGGCTTTCAAAAATTGAGACTGCGCTGGGGATTCACCATGCTGCATCCGTGAAGAAAAATCTGATCCTGATGACGGGCTCCTTTGCCCTCAGCATTATCCTGTTTTTAAGCTTTTCTGTTCTGATCGAGTTTGTCAACTATTTGATGCCCCAATCTGCCGCTGCTGCTGATATAAGTATTTCAGGCAGTGATGGTATAAATTCTATCAATAACAATCTGGCGGACACGATCAGCAGCATGGAAGGCGTAAAACAAGTCTATGGCCGCAGGAGCGCCTTTGATATTCCCGCAGGATTAAATGGTGACACGACGCTTTCCGGCACAATTGATATGATTTCTTTTGATGATTTTGATTTGAACTGTCTGGAAAAAGACGGTTTGCTGCAGCGGGGCAGCAATTTGTCAGATGTTTATGGAAACAGCCATTATGCCCTTGCAACATGGGATCGAAACTGTTCCTGGAAAATTGGAGATAAAATTCTGGTCGGGGATGAAGAGCTTGAAATTGCCGGATTGTTAAAACATGATTTATTTAGCGGTGACGGTCTTACGGGTGGAAAGATGACCCTCATAACCTCCGGGGAAACCTTCTCCCGTTTGACGGGTGAAACCGACTATTCACTTCTCATGGTACAGATGAAGCGTGATGCAACGGATGGAGATGTCCGGGCAATTTCTGACACAGTAGGAAGTGATTACAGTTTCAGCGATAAGCGCGATGAGCAGACGGGCGGAACATATCTGGCATTTGTTGCCTGTGTCTACGGCTTTTTGGCAATTATCACATTAGTTACGGTGCTGAACATTGTCAACAGCATTTCCATGAGCGTATCGGCAAGGATAAAGCAATATGGGGCAATGCGTGCGGTGGGAATGGATGACCGCCAGATTTCAAAGATGATTACTGCAGAAGCATTTACCTATGCTTCTTGGGGATGTGTAGTCGGGTGCGGGGTTGGATTGCCTTTTAGCAAACTGCTGTACGATTTTCTCATTACGGGGCATTTCAGTTATGCAGTGTGGAATTTTCCGGTATCTTTGGTGGCAATCATCATTTTGTTTGTTGTGTTTGCAGCAGTTTTGGCAGTACATGCTCCAACAAAAAGGATACGTAATATGGAAATCACAGAAACGATAAACGATTTGTAAGGGAGCGCCGGAGATCAGTAATGCTTTTGAGCGATTAGAGTTTTTCCGGTTACACAGTGTCTGAGAGTATATACTTTCAGGCACTTTTTTTGTTTCTTCTGCTTCTTTTCTAAGAAGCACAGAATGGGAAGTCCGGAGGCACAGACCTTCCGGTGGACGCTGTAACCGACAACCTGCGGCGGGGGACGGGGTATGCGGCGGAGCATGGGGAACAGTTTATTGCGCAGGTGACACCGGTTTCGAACAGATGCTAATTTTGCTGAGAAATAGGTATAATTATGTCAGTGTATGGAAAAGCTTGGTGATCAGGAATATAATATAAATATTAAGCCCCATTCATTTAGTTTCCTTCATGTGATTCGGAGTATACGGAGTCCTCTATAAGCTTATAAAGAAAAAATAAGATCAGGCTAACATTTTTATAAGATTTTGCGTCTGCAAAAGTGAAAGGAATGGATTACATATGAAATTAAAAAACAAGATTAATAAAGAGCAAATAGTAGTTGGTTTGAGTAAAAAATTGGTCGAAATCTCGATTAAAATTGCCACGATTGACGCTAATACTGCATGTCCATATATTACTTACCAACCGCAAAAACCAGATAAAGTAAAGCAACTGCGTAAATTTTAATGAAAAAATTGTTGGATCAAGTATTAAATGAAAAGGAGATTCTTGAGAACAGGGACATAATACAGTATGCGATGATACAATTAAGAGATTACATAGTGGGAATTTTAGTTACAGTATTAGTCGGTTATAAAATGAAACTTGTTTTTCAAAGTGTGCTTTTTCTTATTTTGTTTATTCCGCTGAGAATGTATGCAGGCGGTTATCACGCAAGTTCCAGATTCCGCTGTGGAATGATGTCTGTTATTTTGTTACTGTTATCCTTTACATGTATAAAATATGAGATTTTGCCGGGATTTTTAGGCATATGGATGGGTGGGGCAGAAGGAGGACTATTATATTTTCTAATACCTGAAGATGGAATATATTCTTTAGACGCCGAAGAAAAAATGGTGTATAGAAAAAGAGGAAGAAAAATTATATTATTAGAAATGTTGGCCCTTTTCAGCTTTTATCTTATTGATTGTCAGACTTTAACACTTACGACTACTGTTGTCTTTTCGCTGGTATTGTTATTAATTGTATTGCAGAAGATAAGAAAGAGATGGCTTGCTGCCGCAAAAGCCCTGTAGGAGCTGCTGATGCCATAGCCGGGAGCTTCCGGGATTATCTGATGTGCCGGATAGTCGGGACGCAGATGAAATGGTAACAGATGTTATCCTGACAGAGGGAGAGCCTGCGGCTATAGGAAAGTACTTCATATAGTTTTTTGTTCAAATGGGATTCCCATAATATAAAAAATAGGATAAAATAGTCCCGGTAAATATATTTAACGTTTTAAAGGGATTCAGGAGGACTGGATGCGCGAATCTTATATTACAAAAAGAGAGGGGAAGCCGGCAGACAATTACGAACTGACCTGTGAAAAATGGCGGAAGCTGTTTCTGGAAATGAATCATGAGGAGCTGGTGAAGCGTTTTCAACTGAAAAGTGATGAAAATGCGGTTTATATTGTTTATTATGGACAGGAATACCGGATCGACAGGATAAATGGGATGATTACGCTGACACTGGAGCCGGAACAGAAGCTTTCTTTTAATACGGTAATTTCAATTTATAATCTGTTTTATTATGCAAAACCGGACGCAAAGGTACGGGGGGAATTCGTGCCCTTCCGTCAGGTAAAGCGGGCGGCGCCCTTTGATCCGGCATTTCAGCGTACGATTCTCAAGCCTCTGGCCAGGACGTTTGAGGGACGGGCAGAGCTTATGGTGAAAGCCTGCCTGACCCTCGAAGGGAGTCCGGTGCGGCAGGGAGATGTGGGCTATGTGATCCATGCCTTTGCATGTATGCCGTTGACGGTAATTTTCTGGGATGGAGATGAGGAGTTTGATGCCCAGGCGAATATCCTGTTTGATGCAGATATCACGGATTTTATCCATGAGGAAACGGTGGTCTGCATTGCTTCAGACCTTGTGCGCCGGCTGGCGGAGGAGGCAGGCATTACAAGGGCAGAACAGCTTATGGGAAATGATGTGCTCCGTAAATAAGCGTCAGGGAACCGGAATTGACATCGGAGTAGATTCATTCTTTTAAAACTGAACATAAATTCTTACTTTTTTGTGATCTGTTTGTCAAGCCCCGTGAAAAACTGATTTGGAAACTGAGCATCTTATGCGGAGGGTCGGCTGTGCCGGTAATATTCCTTTATAAATTGAATAAATTGCTTTACGTGTGGCTTCAAAATCCTGTTTTTGCTGTAAACAATATAAAAGGTACGTATATAGGCGGATTCTTCTAAGGGAAACAGAAGAATCTGCCTTGTTTTTTCCAGCTCCCTGACAGAACGGGAGGAAAGAATGGAAATTCCCAGACCATTCACAATTGATTTTTTGATACTTTCCAGGTCGTTCATTCTGGCGACCACATTCAGGTCTTGTGCTGAAATGCCGTGCTGTTCCAGAAACAGATCCATTTCTTTTTTGGTGCCGGACCCGCTTTCCCGGACAATAAACGGTGCATGGAGAAAATCCTGAAAGGAGGTCTTCTGGTTCTGAAGCTTCAGGTACTCCTGACTGACGGGTGTAGCGAGAACCAGCGAGTCTGTGCAGAAAGGACAGAAACAGCAGGTTTCATCTTCGATTTTTTGGCCTACCAGGCTCAAATCCACGCTTCCATCCAGTACCTCCTGTATGGCGCCCATACTGTCAGACTGCCAGGCATGGAAATATACATCCGGGGCCTGCCTGCCAAAGGTGCTCAGAAGCTCCGGAAGAAGGTACGAGGAGGGAATGGTGGAGGCAGCAAGGTCAATGATCTTTTTCCTGGCACCTGTGAATTCCTCTGTCAGATTATTGCGGATGTTGAGCATCCGGATAGCACAGTCATAAAGCTGGTAGCCCCGTGGGGTGATGGTGAGCTTTTTGGTTGTGCGAATGATCAATTTGGAATTCAGTTCTGTTTCCAGAGAGCGGATATGCGCGCTTATAGTAGGCTGTGTCAGATAAAGATGCCGTGCAGCCTCTGAAAAGCTGTTATACTCCACGACTGCCACAAAGGCTTCTAATTGTTTAAATTCCATAAGTATTTTCCTCTGATGTAATCAGGTCAGCACAGCCCTGTGATGTGGTTCAGGGCCTGCAGTGCCGTATCCAGTTCCTCTTTTGTGTTTTCCGGGCCAAAGGAAAAACGAATGGTGCCCGAGGGATACGTGCCAAGTGACTTGTGAGCATTGGGCGCGCAGTGAAGACCGACTCTTGTCATGATACCATACCGGCTGTCCAGCTCATAAGCCACCTGAGCCATATCCATGTGAAGCGTCTGCAGGGAGACGACTGCACAGCGTTCCTGTGTATCCGGTTTGCCGATGAGCCGGATATGCTTTTGCTCAGGGTCCAGATTCCGGAGCCCTTCCAGAAAATACTGTGTCAGCGTCATTTCATGCCGGAAGATTTCTTCCATGGTACGGTCCTGTAGATACTTAAGAGCAGCATGAAGCCCGAGAATTCCCGGAAGGTTGGGTGTACCCGGCTCGAAACGGTCCGGCAGGAAATCCGGAATCTCCTCTGTGTGAGAAATGCTTCCGGTTCCTCCGCTTAACAGAGGGGTGATCTGTCCTGCAAGGCCGTCCTTTACCAGAAAGCCGCCGATTCCCTGGGGTCCCCGAAGACCCTTGTGTCCGGTAAAGGCAAGAGCATCGATGTGCATGTCCTCCATATCAATAGGAAGAATTCCTGCCGTCTGCGCGGAGTCCAGGATAAAGAGAAGACCGTGCCTGTGGCAGAAGGCACCGATTTCTTTGGCGGGCATGACAGTACCGCAGACATTGGATGCATGGAGGCAGACGAGGACTCTGGTCTGCGGAAGCAGTAATTTTTCGGCTTCAGAGAGACGAAGACTTCCATCGGAAGTACAGGGAATCCGGTCAAAGGTTACTCCGGAGTTCTGTAATTGTACCAGCGGGCGCATGACTGCGTTGTGTTCCATAGCAGATACCAGCACGTGATCCCCGGGCTTTAGCAGCCCTTTCAGCAGTATATTCAGGCTGGCGGTGACATTTCCGGTAAATATTACGTTTTTGCAGTTTGGAAAGTGAAACAGGCGGCAGAGCTGTTCTCTTGTTTCGTAGACCTTCTCCTCTACAGAATAGGCAGTGTCGTAGCACCCGCGGTTGATATTTACTGCGAGACCGGACAGATAGCGGTAGACAGCATCTGCCACGAAGGGGGCTTTTGGAAAAGATGTGCTTGCCTGATCCAGATAGATATTTTTCATTTGCGAGGCTCCTATACGTGAAATTCATATTTCTATCCTATCACAACTTATTAATTTTTTCTATAAATAACATAAAATATTTTCTATAATTTATTGGCGGATGTTTGTGCCGGATGGTATCATTTTCAGTAGAAACATAGAGAAAGGAAAGTAAACAAATGAAGAATGAAAAAACCACAATTATGGCTGCAGGCGTAGTGATCGGCCTGATTGCCGCGGCACTTGTTTTTTTCGGGAACCCTGCTAATATGGGCTTCTGTATCGCATGTTTTCTTCGGGATACCTCAGGTGCGCTGGGACTGCATTCCGCAGCGGCCGTACAGTATATCCGCCCGGAAATCATCGGTCTGGTACTGGGTTCCTGCGTTTTGGCACTGATCAATAAGGAGTTTAAGCCCAGAGGAGGCTCCGCACCTGTGACGAGATTTATTCTTGGTGTATTTGTTATGATCGGATGCCTGATGTTTCTTGGATGTCCGTTCCGCATGATCCTTCGTCTGGCAGGCGGAGACCTGAATGCGGTCTTTGGATTTGTCGGATTCGCCCTGGGTATTCTGGCAGGTGTCTTTTTCCTGAAGAAGGGATATACCCTGAAACGTTCCTACAAAATGCCGGCATTGGAAGGAGAGCTCTATCCGGCGCTGCAGATCGTATTTCTGGTACTTTTGGTGCTGGCACCGGCTTTTATTCATTTTACGGAGCCGGATGGAGGCCCGGGTGCCAAGCATGCGGCAATCGTCATTTCTCTTGCCGCAGGACTGATCGTCGGCGCTCTGGC
>URVB01000059.1 GCA_900551075.1 uncultured Blautia sp.
GATAAACGCTGAAGGCATCTAAGCGTGAAGCCCCCCTCAAGATGAGATATCCCATTCGAAAGAAGTAAGACCCCTTGAAGACGACGAGGTAGATAGGGCAGGGGTGGAAGTACGGTAACGTATGGAGCTGACTGTTACTAATCGGTCGAGGGCTTGACCAAAAAGCAGAGACGAGCGGCTGCCGCTGCACGTGAAGAGAGGAATGCTTGCATTCAGGAACGGAAACGTGGGGAGGCAGAGATTTGCAAAGCAAAGGGCACTGAGTGACAGAGTCACGAAGTGACCGGGCGAGTCAAGGCGAACGCAGGGCAAAGAAGAATTCTCAAGGAATGTCAACATGTATGTAGTTTTGAAGGTGCAGGCCTTTATCAAGTGACAGCCGTTTTGGCTGTTATTTTTTTTATATCATAGGTTTGCGCACTAAGGCCCTCTCCTGGAAAGTTATGCCCGCAGGGCTCACGGATGTTTCATTTTCAGCTTTTTCTTTATAAGATTTACTCCATGACTGCTTTTTTCAACTGTATCAAGTCATTTTTATCCGGATGTGACAACGCTCTGTCATAGTTTTCGATTATCCCCTTTAGATTCGGCGCATGAACGGGGGCTGCCAGCATTTTTTGCAGCAATGTGAGCAGTTCGTTGCGCTCTGCATCAGTTAGGCACTGAAGCTTTGCTTCATCCCAGTCCAAAAACACCTGATGTCTGATCTGAAACGCCTGTAGCCCTTTCTCGGTCAGATTTAAGTGATGAATGCGGCCGAATTTTCTTTTGTCATAAAACCATCTTCTGCCAGTTTTATAATGCAGCGCTGCGAGTGTCTCCAGTCAATCTGCAAAGCCTTTGTAAGCTCTGACGGTGTACACCCAGGATGCCTGCCGACATAGATGATAAAAAATAACGAGCCATAATTCAGTCCCAGTGCCTGCAATTTCTTACTGGTGTAATTGACGAAGTCTTTATAAAATACAGAAGAACAATAGGACAAAGTGCTAAACATTTCATAACCTCTTGGCTTAATCAAGTATAATGCGGAAACTTGATTAAGCTAAGTAAAATTGTAGCTTCTTTACGGGAATATAGACAATAACGAATTTCTTTGCCATTACTCAGCAAATTCTATTTTGCTGCTGATTTTATTATACGCCATTGTATATTAAAAAGGGTAGCTGACGAAAGACAGCGCAGGGAAAGTGCAGATTCCCCTGTGCGGTTTGGCGCGGACCATGACCGCGGAAAATCATCGGCCCTCCGGCAAGGGCCTTCTAAGAGCATGATGCACCAACCTCCGGATGGTGTATAAGTACACCCTTGGTAAACTAAGGGGGCCGGCTGGATCTTCCCAGACCAGCGGCACAGCAAAACAGGAAAATCAACGTGTTTGCGTCGGAAAGACGAAAACCGTGCGGAAAGTAGAAGAGAAGGCAGGGAGAATATAAAGCACAAAGGTATTGGAACATAAGTTCTGATACTTTTTTACTTTTTGGAATGAATAACCCATGCTATACTTACTGTATTTACAAGGAAGGATTAGTTATAGCTCCAATGAAAAACAAATAATCAGTTTTGGAGATTACCAGTGATGGCTATAAGCAAAAATTTGATATTGCTTCAGAAAGCAGCCAGAAGATTTTAGGTTTCCACACGGAGTGGGGAGATTTCCATGCATTTCGAAAGCGTCTATGGAATATGAGGTATTCTTCATAGATCCTGCCGCTGTCCGTACCGGGTATTGTCAGTGTGTCAATTTTTAACTTTATTCAGGTTTGGAATAACCTGCTGTTTCCGCTGATTTTTATTTCAGATAAGAAGAAGGGAACAATTTCTATGGGCCTGCTGGCATTTTTCGGAGAGTACAGTACGGACTACAGCTCCAGCATGGCAGGTATCTGTCTGACAACGATTCCTGTGATCATTGCCTATGTATTTTTCCAGGATAAGATTGAGAATGGTCTGATGAGCGGGGCTGTAAAAGGATGACAAAACAGGGAGTCTCTTTTGGGACTCCCTGAAGTGTGTAAAAGATAACCATTGTTATTTTCCAAGATGCCAGATATCCTGATCATATTCCGTAATCGTGCGGTCAGAGGAAAAGAATCCTGCTTTTGCGATATTGATAAGCGTTTTGCGGCTCCATTCCACAGGGTTTCCTGCGTAGTCTGCCATTGCCTGCTTTTTGCGTACCAGATAGGCGTTAAAGTCCGGCAGGGTCTGGAACCAGTCCTTATGAATCAGTTCATTGTGCAGGCGGGACAGGTTTTCCTCGTGACCGGCGGACAACATTCGGGGGCTGGTCAGGAAATTAATGGCCCGTCGGATATTTGGATCGCTTTCGTACCAGTCGTAGGCACAGTAGTCTCCTTTGGCGTAGCGTTGGATCACCTGTCTGCTGCTTTGGCCGAAAATATAGATATTTTCTTCTCCAACGCGTTCTGCGATTTCCACATTGGCACCATCCATAGTTCCGAGGGTTAAGGCTCCGTTCAGCATGAATTTCATATTTCCGGTACCGGAAGCCTCCTTGGAAGCAAGGCTGATCTGTTCGGAAAGGTCACAGGCAGGAATCATTTTTTCGGCTGCAGTTACGTTGTAGTTTTCAACAAATACGATCTGCATCCATGGAGAAACCTCCGGATCTGCTGCAATGACTTTGGAAAGGACGATCAGTGCGTGGATGATGTCCTTGGCAATGGTGTAAGCAGGAGCTGCCTTTGCGCCGAAAATGCTCACCAGCGGAGCGGCAGGCTTATGACCTGCTTTGATTTCCAGATACTGGTGGATTAAAAACAGTAGATTGAGCTGCTGGCGTTTGTATTCATGCAGACGTTTGGACTGGATAGCAAACATAGCTTTTGAATTGATTTTAACCCCCTGTTTGTGATACAGCCAGTCTGAGAGTGCCTGCTTGTTTTCTGCTTTGATGTCTGCCAGCCTTTGGAGTACTGCTTTATCCTCTGTAAAAGCCAGAAGCTTTTCTAATTCGTCTGCGTTTTGCTTGAAACCGGAACCAATAAGTGCTTCTACTTCTCCGGTTAAGGCCGGGTTGCACTCCAGGAGCCAGCGGCGGAAGGTAATGCCGTTTGTCTTGTTGTTGAATTTCTCAGGGTAGAGTCTGTAGAAATTTGCCAGTTCACTTTCTTTCAGAATCTGTGTATGCAGTGCGGCTACTCCATTGGTAGAATGAGTAAAATGAATGTCCATATTTGCCATGTGTACAAGATTATACCCGTCAATAATCACAGTGCTGTCGTCATCAGTACGGGTTCGGGCAAGAGCATCCAGCTTCTCAATGATCGGCATAAGCTGCGGGACAACCTGGTCCAGAAAATGCCGGGGCCATTTTTCCAATGCTTCAGCAAGAATGGTATGGTTTGTGTAGGCACAGGTATTGGTAACGATCTGTACGGCTTCCTCAAATTCGATTCCTTTTTCTCCTAAAAGACGGATCAGTTCCGGAATTACCATGCTTGGATGGGTATCATTGATCTGAATGGCTGCATAGTCTGCAAGGTTATGGTAGTCACAGCCCCGTGCGGCACATTCGGACAAAATGAACTGTGCTCCTGCGGAAACCATGAGGTACTGCTGATAGACACGGAGCAGGCGTCCGGCCTCGTCCGAATCGTCCGGATAGAGGAACAATGTCAGGTTTTTTGCAATATCGGATTTGTCGAAGCCGATTCCTTCGGCTGCCGGAGCCTCATCGACCGAATCCAGATCGAACAGATTCAGGCTGTTTGTACGGCCATTGTATCCGGTTACATTCAGTTTATATAAACGTGCAGAATAGGTTTTTCCCGCAAGGAGAACAGGATATACGGTATCTGTTTTTTCTGCCCAGGAATGGGGCGTCAGCCAGGTATCCGGGGTTTCGTTCTGTACATCGTTTTGGAAATTCTGGCGGAACAGTCCGCAGTGATAGCGAAGTCCAATACCGTCTCCAGGCAGATTCAGTGTGGCAAGACTGTCCAGAAAGCATGCGGCAAGACGGCCAAGACCGCCGTTCCCAAGACTTGGTTCCGGTTCGATCTCTTCAATATCAGAAAGATTTTTGCCGGCTTCTTTTAATATAGTGCGTACCTCATCATAAATACCGAGATTGATCAGGTTATTGGAGAGCAGCTTACCGATCAAAAATTCTGCGGAAATGTAATAGAGCTTTCTTCCGGCAGCCGGTCTGGTATGCTCTTTGCTGAGCTTCTGCACCAGACCAAGAAGTGCAAGGTAGATTTCTTCATCGGATGCCTGGTCAAGTGGTTTTTTGCAGAGTTTGGTAAGCTTGCTATAGAGTTCTTTGTTCATGAGGAACACTCCTTTCTTCGTCCATGCATAACAATTTGTATAATGTAGTATTATCACAAATGGTAGAAGTTATCTTGCATAATGGTAGCAAATTATGATACTATTCTATCATTATAAAAATACAGATAGGCTTAAGGGAAGAAAGAGAAGGAACCTTGGCAGTGTTTGTCGAAACAGGGAGCAGCTATGACAGGTAAAGAGGAACTGGAAAAATTTCAGGAGAAAAAGAGGCATGGAAGACCTTTGTTTCCTTTTAATATTTACCCGTGTACCATACCGGGAGATTTTCCTTCCGTTGCTTTGCATTGGCACAAAAGCATGGAAGTGATCTTCGTAAAAAAGGGAAGAGGCAGGATTCAGATCGGACAGGATAGGAAAGAGGCAGAAGGCGGAGATATTTTTGTGCTGCCGCCGGGAATTTTGCATGCGATATACGGAATGCCCGGATGTGCTATGGAGTATGAAAACATTATTTTTGATGTCAGTTTTCTCGGTGGAGGAGCAGCAGATGTGTGTGATACGGAATATCTGGTACCTCTTACCACCGGGCAGCTTCTGCTTCCAGTGGTTCTGCGTCAGACAGATAGCGGCTACAGGGAGATATCGGAGTGTCTGAAGAAAGCGGAGCAGCTCACCAGTTTGTGTGACCGGGGATATGAATTAGGTGTGAAGGCCGCATTGCTTGAATTATTGCTGTTTTTGCTTCGTATGTATCCGGAAAAGCCAAGTCTGGATTCTCCGGATACGGAGCGTTTGAAGGAGGCCCTTCATAAGATCGAAATGAATTACGCAGATGCTTTGACTGTAGCAGATATGGCAGAGTGCTGCGGATGCAGCGGCAGCCATTTTATGCGTTGGTTTAAGCAGATGACCGGGACAAGCTTCACCGTGTATCTGAATGAACGAAGACTGGCGGCAGCAGCAGAGGCTCTGCGGCGGACGGAGGATAAGATTCTTACGATTGCAGAGAGCGTCGGGTTTGAAAATCTTTCGAATTTTAATCGTCAGTTCAAAAAAAGGTATGGGATGACTCCCAGAGAATACAGAGGATAATGCAATCCTGCGCACCCATTTGGTATGGGGAGGATGTCCATACAGAAAAGAAAAAAGGCGGCCGGAACTCATGTTCTGGCTGCCTTTTCAATTACTTTTTTATTTCAGATAAATCATAAAGTCCGTATAGTCCTCCCGGGAATTTTAGATTTATCCGAACAGGGGATGAGAGAATCGAACCACATACAAAAACCGCTCTTCCCCGCATAAATACTGGATTTTTTGCATTTTTCCATGATTAGCTTTGGTTAGAAAGCCAGCAAAATCTAATCAAATACGAGATTAAGGAGGAAGCGTTGGATGGGTGTCCAGATTCGCCGTTTCCAAAGTTTCCTTTGCTACTGTTAGGTGATGTTTTACCACATCCATCAGAGTGTCGATATCCGGAGATTCAGGCTGCTTTATACTGTCATATCCGATGTGTTTCTAATTTTAGTCCTACGTTGCTACGGTGACAGTAGGACTTATTTTTTATCTGCACTTTCTCAGCAGTGCGGAAGGCATTTATACTGGAATTCGAATGACAGCCCGGATGGGATATTGTAAAGAATGAGGGTGTCTGGTATAATCAAATATCATAAAAGGATAATAAATAATGATGAATAAACCGATTATTGAAATTGACGTCCACGGTCTTGGTACTTTGGATGCGCTGAGGGAAATACAAAAGAAAGTCAATCAGGCGGGGACCGGCGTGTGGAAACATACCCATTTGCGAGGGACGCTGTCCGTGATGCAGTATATAATGCCATCGGACACAACTGTTTCATGTTCGGAACACCGGTGCAGATACGTGTTAAGAGGAAGCAATGATCATCAGTAACCGCTGCATCCTGCCGGAAGGCTGGACAGTTGAAAAGCTGATGGAGCCACATGATTCCATACCCTATAATCCGGATATTGCAAATATGTTTTATCGCGCGGGCTATATTGAGCGATGGGGACGAGGCATTGAGAAAATCTGTGAAGCCTGTATGGAAATGGGCGCAGAGTTACCGGTATATGAACTGCGGGGAAATGGCCTGCGCATTCATTTTAAAGCGTTGCAGAGTGCGTTGATTCATGATTCCAAAACGCCAAAATGACGTTTTGGACGGTGTTTTAGAAGAAAGAATTATAGAGATACTGCGGACAGAACCCACAATAACACAGATCATTTTGGCAAAAAGGCTAGGGATTCCCTACCGCTCATTACAGAGGAAGATGGATGAATTAAAAGTGAAAGGGCTCATTGAGCGTGAAGGCGGTAAACGATATGGGCAATGGAAAGTCACAGAATAAAGAGAACAGAAAAGTCACGAATGGTCAGAGAAATATCAGACATAACATAGACGAAAAAGACAATGTTCCTATTAAATCTCCTGAATTCAAGAATTATTTGCTCTCAGCTGAGAAAAAGTCTATTTGTAAACAATGAATTAATCACCCACTATATCACCCACCTGTGATAGAATGGAGTGGGTGATATAGTGGGTGATGATAATTGATATCAAAAGGAAAAGAAGAATGCCCAGAAAATCGTTTATCAAAAAAATTTCGCGGTTATCAAAAATTCAGATTGTGTCTGTTTTGGCGTTAATGATTGCTTTGCTGGTTGTCACTTATCTGGCTGCCGAGAAAGAAATGAAGGAAACCAACAGAAGCCTTCTGTCGATTTATGAGGTGCAGCTGGAAGACCGTTTGTCAGAGATGAATAATCTTCTGACAAAGTTTCTGTACAATAATGGAAATCTTCTTTTGCTTGAGAGTGATGATGAGAATGTTCGTCATTATGCGTCACTGGAATTGCGAGAGACAATGAAAAATTTAGTGAACACTGACGATTGTGCTGAGGCAATGGTTGTGGCAGTCGCAGAAAACGATATTTGTCTTGATGTAGTAAATATAGATGTGCAATACCGGGAATGGGAAGCAGTACGAAAGTTTTTTATCCTGCTTGTACAGGAAGGAGAAGAATCGTCTGCGGGCTGGTACGTCCGTGAAATTGAGGGAAAGGAGTATTTATGCAGGATTTTGTGTTGGAAACACAGGGTAGTGTCTGCGCTCCTTTCTGTAGACAGTTTTCTCGATACATTGCAGAATACAGAACAGCAGAAATACGCAATCTTGTTTACAGATGCAGATGGTATTGTACGTGGAATGACTGGACAAGAGCTCTTTCAGGATGGGCTAAAAAAGAATATAGAAACTCTTTTTGGAAGAAATTATGAAGCAGAGTCAACGGAAATAATAGAAGGAATGAAGCTGTATCTTGTGGATAAGAAAACAGAGATTTACAGGCAGATTGGTGCAGGTATGATCATTCTGGTATGTGCGGCTTTTATTTTAGCCTTGTTTGCGATGTATTTTGAGAGAAGCATCCGTTGTGAATTGATCGTTCCTATGAAAGATTTGTCAGACAGTATGAATCAGATCCAACAGGGACAGTATGACTTGCGCATCCAGGAAACTGTTTCGAATCAGGAATTTCATATGCTCGTCAGCTCCTTTAATAAGTTGATGAGTGAGATTGTGAATTTGAAAATACAGTATTATGAAAAGAGGTTAGAGTTGCAGGAGGCTGACCAGAAATATATCAGGCTTCAGTTGCGGCCTCACTTTTTTGTCAATGCAATGACCACAGTCAGCAGCATGAGTATTCAAGGTAAAAATAAGGAGATAAATACCTACATTAATGCGTTGTCAAAAAATATTCGATATATGTTTAGTGCCGGAATGCATACGGTGACTGTTGCAGAGGAAATCCGCCATGTAGAGAATTATTTTGAAATGCAGGAATTGAAATATTCGGACTGCGTATTCCATTATATTAACCTGCCGAAAGAACTGGAAAAGTGGCCGATACCGCAGATGATCATCCATACTGTCATTGAAAATGAATACAAATATGCGATAAAACGAGAAGAAGAACTTGTCATTTTGATCAAAATCAGTCTTGCGGTGAAGGATTCGGAAAATATGCTTTTGATTGAGATTGAAGATGACGGAGAGGGTTATCCGGCTGTGATTATTGATGCGATCAATGATTCTTATAAACATCCCGAGCAAGATGGAACAAGGGTCGGATTATGGAGCATCCGGAGGCTTTTGGAACTAATGTATGACAAAACAGGGCTGTTTGAACTCGACAACGTAGATCCACACGGGGCCATGACCAGAATTTACATTCCGGAGAAAGCAGTGAACGAAGTGCAGTCAGACATTTTAGGAGAAGGCATATGAGAATACTGATCGTAGATGATGATACAGAGATTGTAGAAGTAATCAGAACCGCAATTCGATGGGAACGGCTCGGCATAACCGAAGTATTGACTGCATATGATGCATACACAGCGAGACGGCATATTCAGAAAAAGAATGTTGATATTATTATCAGTGATATTGAAATGCCCGGAGAATCGGGGCTTGAGTTTCTGCAGTGGTACAGGGAGGAAGGCTACACAGAACCTGTTATTTTGCTGACAGGTTTTGAGAGCTTCTCTTATGCAACGAGAGCATTGAAATTACAGGCAGCAGATTATCTGTTAAAGCCCTTTGATGTTGAGATTATGGAGCTGATTCTTGAGAAGAATCTTCGGAGCCTTGAAAAAGAACGCGCCAGAGCACAACACGAAAAATATCCCAGATGGGTACTGGATAACAAAGCAGAATTGAAGCTTTCTTTTTTGGACGGCGTCTTTGGCGGACGGATTTCGTCAGAAGAGGAGGCGCTTCGACAGAATATGCAGATCCGCGGCTTGAACATCGATATGGAGAAAAACTATCGTCTTGTCGTAACCCAGGTATTGAATCAGGAGCAGGATTTGGATCAGTATGGCAGGGAAATGTTACAGTTTATCCTGAAGAACTATGCCGGTGAGATGCTGGAATGGGAGAAGGACTATAAAAATGATAATACTCTTTTGTATGAAAGGTCTTCCAGTTATCTTTTGGTAAGTGTGTTTGAGAATTTGCCGGAATATGTGCTGAAGGACCGATGTGCGCGCTTTATCAAACACAGTGGCAAAACTTTAAATGCTATGCTCACTTGTTGCATCAGTAACCCATGTAAAATGATGGAATTTCGGGATACTTACCTTCGTCTGGCGGAAATTCAGGAAAAAAATGTGGTTTTCTGCGGGGAAACATTTACCGAAGAGCAGGCCAGGAAAAACAACTCTGACGTCTCGCTTTCCCTAAGGCAGGAAGAAATCACAAAATATCTGGAGCAGCATGATAAAAAGGGGATGTTGGGATATCTGAAGCAGGAGCTGGATTACCGAATTCAACTTCAGGCATTGGATGAACGCACGCTCAAGATATTCCGGTTGGAGATACAGCAGGCCGTGTACGGATATCTTACAAATCATGGAATTCGTATTTCACAGTTAATGGAGAGTGAACTATCTATTCAGATGACAAAAAAAGCAGAACAGTCTGTGGTGGATCTGATGCGATGGATGAATTATTTTATTCAAACTGTCTTTGATCATGAAAACCAGATGCAGCATAGCTACACGATTATTGAAAAAATAGATACATATATCCATGAGCATTATATGGAAGATATCGGAAGGAATGAGATTGCAGCAGAGTTTTATCTTGTCCCGGTATATGTGGCGCGCCTGTATAAGCAAAAGACAGGAAAGAAGCTAAAGGATGCGATCAACGAGTATCGTCTGGTTAAGGCGAAAAGATTGTTGGACAGCACGGAGATGCTGGTATCGGATATTGCAGTAGAAGTGGGATTCGATAATGTATCTTATTTTACAACGTTGTTTAAGAAAAGCTTTGGAGTTTCGCCGAATGAATATCGAAGAAAGTGATGGGTGCCGTTGTTCTGACGGCATTCTTTCATTTTTGAAAAGAAAAGTTCCATTTTTGCAAGAAAACCATGCAAAGTATCTGGTATAATTGAGACACGAATAATATTGGGTGGAGGAGAGGTGCCAATGAAGGAAGTACTGACCTTTTCGATAGATATTATAGATATCTGTGAGGTAAAAGGAGCATCGGCAGTAGCAGCAATGATACTGTTTACCGGCACCGCTGACTGTAAGAATTTTCAAGGAAGAATCTTGCCGGGTGGTGTTGATACACAAAAAGAATGGTATGGGTCCGCAAGGACGCTTTCTGCAAGATACATATTGGAGGGAATAGATTGTGGCGGACAGGCCTGCAGGATTTTTGTAGAAAATAATGGGACTGTTGGTACAGACATTGAGTTAAAAATTACACCGAAAATCATTACTGACAGCAAAGCCCTTGCCTGGATGGAGAAGGCACATTTGTCCGGAACGGTTGTGCCTAAAGAGGGCGGTGTGATCATACATATCTTTGATGAATAGTCAATGATATCTATTGAGGAGGGAAATGGGGATGGAATGGAAAACAAGCTGGAGTTATCTTCCGGTAGATTATGAGACGTCGATCGGTACAATAGAAAATATCACGCAGAGAACTGTTTTCTGGAATAATCTTTCAGGAAAAAAAGTGAGGATTCTTTTTTCAAATCGCTTTGGGAAGGAACCGTTGATACTGACTCATGTGGTTTTCGGAACAAAAAAACATGATGGTGGAGAAGTATTACAACATGAAACGGTGACTTTTGCCGGAAATCAGAAAATCTATATGGCTCCGGGCGAAGAGTTTTACAGTGACGAAATAGGTATAAATGTGGAACCGGATATGGATCTGGTGCTCTCCGTATATTTAGAGGAAAAGACAAATGTCCAGTCGGCGTGTTCTACCTGGGCGGCAAAGAGCTGGCATACTGTTTACGGATGCGATGGGGATTTTACGATAACAGATATAGCTGACGCAAAAGAAAGCAGAGAGATCTATCCGTATGTAGAAGCGGATGTGAACAAAGCGAACATTCTTGTGGGCATATGTAAAATTGATGTTTATACGGATAAGAAGGTGGAAACCACAGTGTTGTTCGGAGATTCCATCACCCACATGTCCTATTTTGCAGATGCACTCATGCAGAGGCTGTTTCAGAGATGTCCGGGTTCGATCACTGTAATCAACAGAGGAATTGGCGGAAACAGGATTCTTCATGATGCAACGTATGTGGAAGATATTCCCGGCAATGGCAGTGTGTTTGGACCTGCAGGGGCAGTCCGATTTGAAAACGATGCGTTTGACTGTGGGATACCGGACAAGATTGTATTGCTGGAAGGTGTCAATGATATGATGCATCCGGAATAATTCGGACAGCCGGACGAAGCAGTTACTGCAGAAGAACTGGAAGATGCTGTAAAGAATATGATTGGATTAGCACACGATAAAGGCAGTAAAATCTGGCTCGGAACAGTCATGCCGTTTCATGATGATGAACAGCCATTATGCCCGAACGGAGAAAAAGTGTGGGCTGAATATAATCAATGGATCCGGGGGCAGAAACTGGCGGATGGGATTGTTGATTTCGCCTGTGTGGCTGCAGATGAAAACAGACCAAATTATATGAAGGCAGGTCTTCACATCGGTGACGGGCTTCATCCCGGAGAAGAGGGCGGACGTCTGATGGCAGAGGAAACTTTGCGTGTGGTCTTTGGAGAGGAGTGAAAATGGAATGAGTATAAAATTCTTACAAATGAGGCTCCCGCAAGGCAGGAAGAAAGCGTTTACAATCAGTTATGATGATGGGGTGCGACAGGATCAGAGGTTGTTAGATCTCATGAAGAAGTATGGGATTCGTGGAACTTTTAATCTGAATTCCGGATTGCTCGGGCGAAAAGAAATGGCCGTCATCGACGGATTTGAAACAGACATTTCTACATTTGAGGCAGATGAAATCCGTGAGATGTATCAGGGACAGGAGATAGCCTGCCATGCCCTTACCCACATGAGCCTTGCAGGAACTCCCACAGCCCTCATAAGCTGGCAGATCATAGAAGACAGGAAAAATCTGGAGTCTTTGACGGACGGACTTGTACAGGGCTTTGCATATCCCTTCGGAACGTATGACGATGCCGTAAAGTCCACACTGCAGGCTTGTGGGATTTACTATGCGAGAACAGTGAACAGCACAGGGATCTTTGACTTTCCAAAAGATTATCTGGAATGGCAACCGACCTGTCATCACAACGATAAGAATCTGAAGAAGCTTCTGGAGACGTTTTGTCGGGACGAAAGGCTTTGGGGAGAACCGCAGCTGTTTTATCTGTGGGGACATGCATACGAATTTGACCAAAGAGACAACTGGGAGATGATAGAAGAAGCATTTTCCTACGTGGTGCGGTATAAAGATGACATTTGGATGGCGACTAACGGCGAGATCTACGATTATGTGAAAGCATATGAGAATCTGCAGTTTTCAGCGGATGGAAGTAAGGTCTATAATCCGGGGCTCCTTGATGTCTGGATTGGAGTGGATCAGGATAGTATTGAGGTGCCGGGAGGCGCTATGATAACAATTCAATCAAAGGAGGAAAACAATCATGGCAATTTTTCAGGGTAACTTTTTTTCACAGGTAATTCAAAGACAGACCATGTTTCAGGTGGCACTGCCCAATGATCTGCCTCCGATTATGACGAAACTGAATCCTCATTATAAACGCCGGATGAAAACCCTGTATCTGTTACATGGGTTTTCCGGAAATTGTCTGGACTGGTTGACGGGATCATGCGTGAATGATCTGGCAGGGGCATACAATCTGGCAGTCGTGATGGCTGGCGGGGATAACAGTTTTTATCTGAACAGCAAAGGGACCGGGAACGCATATGAAACATTTGTCGGGAAGGAGATTGTGGAATATACCAGAGGCACATTCGGGCTTTCGGACAAAAAAGAAGATACGTTTATAGGGGGGCTTTCCATGGGCGGATTTGGAGCAATTCATACCGGCCTATGTTATCCGCAAACTTTTGGGAAAATGTTTGGCCTTTCTTCGGCATTGATCATCCATGACATTGAGGGAATGAAACCCGGAGAAAGCAACGGGGTTGCAGATTATGATTATTATGAACGGATTTTTGGTGATCTCGATCATCTTGATGAGAGTATGAACAATCCGGAAGCAGTCATTCGCAAAAGATTAAAAGCGGGCGAAAAGATTCAGCCGATCTTTATGGCATGTGGAGCGGAAGACTTTTTGATTGAGCATAACCGCTCTTTTAGAGATTTTCTGAAAAAACAATCTGTAGAGGTGACGTATAGGGAAAGCCCAGGGACCCATGAATGGAAATTCTGGAACGAATATCTGGAACCTGCGATTCAATGGCTTCTAAACGAATAGGCGCAATGATAAAACCAGTGACGATACAGGAGGTTTTGTTTTTAAAAGAAAAGGTATCCTTTTCAAAAGAAAGGAAAATAATTATTTGTTATGATGACATCAGAAAAAAGAAGGGAGATTTTATTCATGAAATTAAAAAAAGTAATTGCAACTGTGATGGCATCATCCATGATAGTCGGGCTCATGGCAGCGACAGGCATGAGTGTATCAGCAGAAGATTACGATGAAGTGGTATTTGCCTATGCAACATTCAATAACATTCCGGCTGAGGAAGACCTGGATGCTGTAGAAGAGGCTCTGAATGAGATTACACGTGAAAAAATCGGGGCGGAGATTACATTAAAACCTGTCGGAATTGCGGATTATTCCAGTTCCATAAGCCTTTCCTTACAGGCAGGCGAAAAAATTGACTGTTTCCAGTCTCTGGGCGATTTCAACAACTGCGTGGCAATGGGAATGGCGTATGACATTACATCCCTGATGGATGAATGTGCTCCGGAAACAAAAGAACTGATCGGTGACGAATGGCTGGCAGCCTGCTCAAAGGACGGAAGTCTTTACGGAATCCCGACCTATAAACCGATTGCACTGACACCAATGGTGGTTTACCGCTCGGATATTGCGGAAGAACTTGGCATTGACATGAGCACCGTAAATAAAGTGGAAGATCTGACGGACGTCCTTCGTAAAGTCAAGGAAGGCAAAACGGATATGACGCCGCTTGCGCCGGTACAGGCCGGAACGCTTGGCCTGATGCTTACCATTGGTGAAGTGGACTGGCTGACAGACGATTACTACGAGCCGAAGGGCGTTCTCCTGGGAGATGACATGACCGTCACCGATTTATATTCTTCCGACGTATTTAAGGAAAAATGCGACTTGGCAAGAACCTGGAACAGTGAAGGACTCGTTATGCAGGATGCGGCTACAACAACCAGTATGGCAGCCGAGTTGATGGCATCCGGAAATTATTTCTGTTACATTGCTTCTTACAGCTATCCGGAAGCAGATACGGCGAACTCTCTGATGGCACAGTGCGGTGGATTACCGCTTGGAGCAAAAATGATCGGCAGCGCGTATCTTTCCACAGGGGATATCAACGTACTTACCTGGATGGTTGCCAGCAACAGTGAGGTTCCGGAAGCGGCAGTAAAATTCCTGAACCTTACCATGACGGATGTTGATGTGATCAATCTTATCATCAACGGCGTGGAAGGAAGAGACTATGTGAAGAACGATGACGGAACCATCTCTTACCCGGAGGGCGAAGACGCATCTACCGTACCGTATACGGCTCAGCTCAGCTGTGGAACGCTCGGAAACTTCTTCTTAATGTATCAGCCGGAGGGAACAAATTTGGAGTCTCTTGATTGGGAGTTAGAGCAGAATAAGACGGCAAAGACATCCCCGGCAATGGGATTCACCTTTGATTCCAGCAAGTTGAAAACGCAGTACACAGCTGTATCAAACGTGATTAAGCAATATCTGCCCGGCTTATCGTGTGGCAGTGTGGACCCGGAAACCGAACTGCCCAAATTTACGAAAGCCCTTTACGGATCGGGATATCAGGAAATCCTCGATGAAAAACAGTCACAGTTGGATGCATGGGTAGCTGAAAAATAAATCATGAGCTGATGGATATTTAAGAAATGGCTGTCCGCTTGTTCGGGCAGCCATTTCTGGAAAGGGAAAAGAATGAAAACCGCTAAAGTCAAAACAAAGTATGGGAAAAGTGTGCCGTTCTTTTTAATTGCACTCCCGGGGATTGCGTATCTTTTGATCAACAATTATATTCCAATGTTTGGCGTGTTCCTTGCCTTCAAAGACTATAACTTTATGAAGGGCATATTTGGCAGTGACTGGAACGGGTTTGACAACTTTAAGTTCCTGTTCAGCACCAAGAACGCCTGGATCATGACCCGAAACACGATTTGTTATAATCTTGCCTTTATTGTCATTGGAACCGTTTTGGCAATTTTTGTTGCGATTCTGATGTGTGAGCTGGGGAAACGTCTGCGGGTCAAGGCATTTCAGGCGGCTTTGCTGCTGCCGAACCTGTTGAGCTGGGTTGTGATTGGATTTGTGGCATATGCGTTCTTGAATGCCGATACAGGTTTTATCAATAAGACGATTCTCGCAGGGTTGGGTGTAAATCCGGTTTCCTGGTACACAACGGAAAAGGCATGGCCGGTAATTCTGGTAATTGTGTACCTGTGGAAAAATATCGGATATCAGTCCATTATCTTTATGTCAGCGATTTCCGGTATCGACAAATCCCTGTATGAAGCCGCCAGCATTGACGGGTCGACTAAAATACAACAGATTTTTAAGATTACACTGCCGATGCTTCGCCCGACAGTTACAATTTTAACCCTGATGTCAATCGGAAGAATTTTCTTCTCTGATTTTGGCCTGTTTTATCAGGTGCCTCAGAATTCGGGCGCATTGTATAATGTGACTCAGACGATTGATACATATGTATACCGTGGCTTGATGGAACTGAACGACGTCGGAATGTCCGCTGCTGCCGGTTTATATCAGTCTGTAGTAGGATTTATCCTGGTAATCACGGCAAATGCGATTGTCCGTAAAATTGACTCAGATAATGCACTGTTTTAGGAGGAGAAAAATGACAGAGAGCAAAACATTTAACAGGGTTGCGACAATTATTTTAGCTGTCCTTGTTTTCATAACCCTTATGCCTATCGTGCTTATCATTGTGGCCTCCTTTACAAAGGAAAACGCTCTGGTTCGTAACGGATATGCATACCTGCCGGAAAAGTGGAGTCTGGACGCCTATTATTACATGATAAAGCAGGGAGCTGTCATTGTGAGGGCTTATGGAATGTCCTTTTTTGTTACTATAGTTGGAACAGTTCTCAGTGTACTGCTTACGACTATGACGGCATATCCTATGGCGAGGAAATCTTTTAAGTACCGAAATGCATTGACATTTTTTGTGTTCTTCACGATGTTGTTCAATGGCGGAATCGTTCCGTCCTATATCATGTGGACAAAATTCTTCCACATCAAAAACACAATCTGGGCATTGATTTTACCGAATTATCTGGTGACTGCATTCAATGTTATCCTGGTGAAGAATTATTTTGCGAATAATGTGCCGGATGCCCTGATCGAAGCCGCGCAGATTGACGGAGCCAGTGAATTTACGATTTTTACAAAAGTGATGTTCCCATTGGCGAAACCGACCGTAGCAACGATCAGCCTGTTTACGGGACTGTGCTATTGGAATGACTGGATCAACGGATTGTATTATGTTGATAATGAGAAACTATATAGTATCCAGCTGCTTCTGATCAAGATTATGAATAATATTCAGGCACTGAAGAGTAACTCAACGGCAGCACTTTTGGGAACCGGTTCGGTTGAACTTCCGGGCACAGCTGTGAGAATGGCCATGGCGTTTATCGGAATCCTGCCGATTCTGGCCGTGTATCCGTTTGTCCAGAAATATCTGGTAGAAGGCGTTGTTGTCGGAGCAGTAAAAGGTTAAGGAGATAGGGAGGTCAAGATGAAAATCAAAGAAGTGATTGGAAAAATACTGGAATATCACCCTCAATTTCCAGCGGACTATGCCGGATGTGATGATTATAAATGTGGAGATCCGGATGTAGAGTGTACAGGGGTAGTGACGGCACTTGTTCCTAACATTGATACCATCAGAGAAACAATCCGGTTGGGGTGTAATCTCATGATCGTTCATGAGCCGACATTTTATTCAACGATGGATTATCCTGAGTGGAAGGCGGATTTTTCCAACAATGTCTATGAGGAAAAGAAGAAGCTTTTGGAAGAGCATGGCATTGTGATATGGCGGGATCATGACCATATGCATATGCATCAGCCGGACAGCATTTTCACCGGAGTTACAAAGCATCTTGGGTGGGAAGAGTTTGCACGACACACAGATGAGAACGAACCTTTTACCTTTAAGTTTGACCATCCGGAGTGTACAGTAGAAGAGCTGCATCAGGAACTGACGGAGAAATTGAAGCTGAATGGATTGCGATATATCGGGAATCCGCAGGCGAAAGTCCGGACAATTGCGATTGTTGGACATTTGTGCTTAAATTCGCTGTTCGATGACCATATGGACGAAAATGGCTACTTCGTAGAATATGGAACAGAGGTCATCCGTCAGATGGAAAAAAGTGGTGTGGATGTGATCCTTCCGGGAGAAATCATTGAATGGACCGTCCTGTCCTATATCCGGGATGCAGTAGAGCTCGGATATAATAAGGCAATGTTCAATATTGGTCACTTTAACTGGGAGGAACTGGGAATGAGGTACGCAAAGGATTGGATAGAGGATCTTGTGGCAGGAGAAGTACCGGTACATTATGTCCGATGCAAGGATATGTATCGTTATTAAAAATCAGTGAGAGATTCCCATAATTCAAAATGTTTGCAGGAAAAACCGAGGGATTAGCATGAGGAAAATGAAAGAACGCAATTTTTCAGGAACAGTAAATCCTGAGATTACACAGAGGGAAATCGAAGATCGGAAGATAGCCAGAGCCTCTGCGGCAGATGGTATGGTACTTCTGAAAAATGAGAACGGTTTTCTGCCGCTTCCCAATCAGACTAAAATCGCTCTGTACGGAGCAGGGGCTGCAAAGACTATCAAAGGAGGTACCGGTTCAGGTGATGTCAATGAGAGAAGCTCTGTCAGCATTTGTGAAGGGATGAAGCAGGCCGGTTTTGAGATCACTAATGAATCGTGGCTTAGAGATTATGAAGCATGTTATCAGGCGGCAAGGATTGTCTGGAGAGACGAGATCCTGAAAAAACACAGGGCAAGTGCTGATGTCACCGGATTTTTCAATATCTATGTAGCCACGCCATTTTAGATCCCGGCAGGGCGTGCGGTGGATAAAACCGATGCAGATACTGAATCCTGCTGACTGCGGAGGTGACGAACACGGGAGGCACTTACAGCGGCAGGGAAGTGGTGCAGGTGTATGTGACCTGCCCGGCAGGAAAGCTTGCGAAAGAATACCGCAGATTGGTCACCTTCGGAAAGACAGACGTTCTTACACCTTCAGAAAAGCAGACTCTTGTGATGGAAATCCCATTCTCTATGCTGGGATCCTATGACGAGACGGCTCCCGGATGGATTCTGGAAAGAGGAGATTATGTGATCTGGGCAGGCAACAGTCTGCAAAGCGCCATTCCTGTGGGAACCGTTCTGGCACAGACTTGGGATACCGCCCTGGTAAAACAGGTCGGTGAGATGATTGGAAGAGAGAGGGAGGAGTTTGGTGTTACTCTTTGGCTGGCTCCGGGGATGAACATTCACAGAAATCCCTTGTGTGGGCGGAACTTTGATTATTATTCAGAAGATCCCCTTTTGGCAGGGACCATGGCGGCTGCCATGACAAAGGGAGTTCAGACCGTGCCGGGATGTGGAACAACCATCAAGCATTTTGCATGTAACAATCAGGAGGATAATCGTCTGGGTTCTGACAGTATCCTTTCCGAGAGGGCACTTCGCGAGATCTACCTGAAAGGATTTGAAGTGGCAGTCAAAACGGCACAGCCGATGTCCATCATGACAAGCTATAACCTGATTAATGGCATACATGCAGCGAATCACCCGGCTCTTTGTACAAAAGTGGCACGATGTGAGTGGGGATTTGAGGGTGTTATTATGACGGACTGGACAACGACCGAAAATGGGCCGGATTGTACAGCGTCGGGATGTATGCGGGCAGGAAATGATCTCGTCATGCCGGGGGCAATCTGCGACAGAGAGAATCTTGAAGCAGAGTATGAACCCGACAATCTTTCAATAGATGACGTGAAAGCATGTGTAGGGAGATTGGTGAATATCATCTGGCAGTCAAATAGGTATTAGAGAGCAGATCGGGGGAAATATAAAATATCCCAGTGGAATCATTACATGCCATTCAAATGAAAACGGAAAAGCAATGACGGTGAGAATGGTGTAAAAACTGTTGCGCTACAGGGGAACGACATGCCTGGTTTATATGAAAAAGAAGATTATATTTATAATCAGATCCCGGTCAGGATACTGATTCATGACTTGCACCAGGAAGAAATCTATACGCCGCTGCACTGGCATCGGGGAGTGGAACTAAACCTGGCTACCGGCGGGGGGGGGCGCGGTTTTTTGGGGGGGGCGGGGGGGGGGGGGGGGGGGGGGG
>URVB01000060.1 GCA_900551075.1 uncultured Blautia sp.
GCCGGAGAGATTGTGGCGGTTCCGGGAACCAGTGAGCATCAGTTGGGTCTGGCGCTGGATATTGTGGATGTATCCAATCAGCGTCTGGACGAAAGCCAGGAGAATACACCGGTGCAAAAATGGCTGATGCAGAATAGCTGGAAATACGGCTTCATCCTCCGCTATCCGACGGATAAGAGCGATATAACCGGAATCATTTATGAGCCGTGGCATTATCGGTATGTCGGAAAACAGGCCGCCAAGGAAATTTATGAGTCTGGGGTTTGCCTGGAGGAGTATTTGGGAAACGGATAAAAAGGCGGTCTTGAAGTGCAATCTAAATACTCAGATAGATGTGTAACATTTTGAAAGGTTTTCGTCTACATAAACATAGAATGGGAAAGGGAGGAGCTTTTTGAAAACTTTAATAAAATTAGCGGCAACTTTTTGAAAGGAACGGATATGGAAGCGAAACCGGTATGGAAGGTGTGGGGTGAGATTGTAGCTTGTTTGTGTGTGGCGGCAATTTTAATATTAGCCACTCCACTGATGAACAGTGATAGGCAGCCAGATGGTGTTATTGCTGTTGAACAGGTATATATTGCTTCAAGAAGAGGAGCTATATGTGGAGCTTGTTGAATGGCAGGGGCTTTAAAGCGATTGTAACAGACACGGCAACCAACAGTGTTTTTTCGGACAAAGCGGAATTGACGATCCTTTTTGACGAAGACTCAGAGATACGGATGAGTGCTGGGGAGTTGTTTCACTATGACGCGGATAAACCGAATGCAGAAGCTGTCGGATGGGAATCCGGTACGATTGTCAAGGTAAACTTTTTGAAGTATGCCAACTATTTGGAAGGCAAATACTACTATAATCAGTTGTTTGCGAGCCATGTTGAAGTGAGTACAACAAACTAAGATGAAGAAAGGCTGTCTCTTCTCAGAGCAGCCTTTCTTGCTATGTTCTAAATGATTTGTAATTTGTGTGTTTAATCGTATATAATTGTAAGGACATCTTGAAAACCAACCTTTCAGAATGGAAAAGGCAGACCTGCACAAAATAAAAAGTAGATAAAATGTTGAAAATTGCAATGTAATTTGAAATCCAAGTATGGGAGGTGCGCAAAATGAGGGATACGATTTTAATTGTGGACGATGAAGCGGATATTGTTTCTACGCTGGAAGATTATTTTATGTACAACAATTACGACGTAATGACCGCGACTAACGGTATGGAAGCGATCCATAAGGCAGGAAAGCAGCCGGATCTGATTCTGCTGGATATCAATATGCCCGACATAGATGGATTAGAGGTCTGCGCCCGGATACGGGATTTTGTCAGCTGCCCGATTCTGTTTTTAACTGCAAGAGTAGAAGACCGCGATAAAATCAAGGGATTTGGTCTGGGCGGAGACGATTACATTGTAAAGCCGTTTTCATTGGACGAGCTTGGCGCACGGGTGGCTGCGCATCTTCGGAGGGAACGCCGCAGAGGAGAAACGCCGAAAGTCCGGCTGGATGATAAACTGGCGATTGACTATACAGAACGGCGCTTGTACTTTAATGGTGAGGAAGTCTCCCTTGCCAAAAAGGAGTTTGATATTATTGAGCTGCTGTCCAGCTATCCGGGACAGATATTCAGCAAGGAACGGATTTACGAGCTTGTCTGGGGATATGACAGCGAGGGGGAGTCCTCAGTTGTGGCAGAGCATATCCGCCGTATCAGAACAAAGCTTGCGGCGGCAGACGCAAAGCCGTATGTGGAAACAGTCTGGGGAGTGGGATACAAATGGGCAAAATAAAAAATCTCTTCTACAAAAGATCCATCAAGACCATATTTATATGGTACATGCTGGGGTGCATTGTAACGGCCATCCTCTTTTCCCTGCTGTTGTCCAACACATGCCAGTTTGTCCAGTCTCGGATATATAACAAATATCAGACCATTTATGAAGAAACACATAAAGAAATAGAAGTTGAGAAAGGTCATTTGATAGCTTACTATACCAGAGATCTGCGTTCCTATTTCACGCCGTTTGAACAGCGGTTGGATGATGCAATGAGTTTTTTCAGTATAGCTGTCTATCCAATTTGCTTTATCTTCTGCATTTTGGGAACCAGCGTTTTGTTTTACCGGCGGCAGCTGCAAACCCCTCTTGCCATACTGGATCACGCCGCCGGGCAGATTGCGGACAACAATTTGGATTTCAAGGTGGTCTATAACAAAGAAGACGAAATGGGAAAGCTATGCGCCTCTTTTGAGAAGATGCGTGTGGCTTTGCAGGAAAGCAATGAGGAAATGTGGCGGCAGATGGAGGAACGCAAGCGGCTGAATACAGCGTTTTCCCATGATCTGCGGACGCCGCTGACGGTTCTGAAGGGACAAAGCGAACTGCTTCAGCAATATGCGCCGAAAATGTCTGCAGAAAAAGTGAGCGGCACATCAGAAATGATGCACCGGCACATTGTGAGACTGGAAGCCTATGTGCAGACCATGGGTGAGCTGCAGCGCCTGGAGGACATTGAAATCATTCGGCAATCGATCAGTATGGAGATACTCTATGAGCAGCTGCAGGAAACCGGAGAAGTTGTATGCATGGACAAAATGTTTTCCTGTGAATGTAAGGTAGGGATGGATACCGCTCTGTGTGTGGACACTGCCATTGTGCAGCGTGTATTTGAAAACCTGTTTGCCAATGCGGCGCGTTTTGCCAAAGAAAGAGTATCGGTTTCGGTAGACTCATCCGATGGATACCTGTATCTGATGGTTTCAGATGACGGAACCGGGTTTGCCGAGAAGGATTTGGAGAACGCAACAAAGCCGTTTTACAAAACGGTAAGCGAAACAGACAATGAGCATTTCGGTATGGGGCTGAATATCTGTAAGATCCTCTGCGAAAAGCACGGCGGATATATCCGGCTGAGCAACCGGAAGGGAGCGGTTGTTACTGCGGCATTCAGGCAGTGATGTTAAAACTAAAACGTGGCCGAGTGGCTCTGAAAATTTTTGAAAACAGTCTCATTGCATAGAACAGTAAAAATGATTAAAATGAAAGCAGGAGGTGTCAGATATGGCAAATGAAGATAAAAAAGATTTCAATGCTATGTTGCAAAATAGCAAAGACATGCCAAAGATTCAGACGATTACGGATCAGAAAAGCATTCAAAAATATGGTGGGGACAAAATGTACTTTGCACCGCCAATTGACTACGATAAGGTAATGAAAAGAATTCCATATGGAAAAGTGATTACCCTTGGAGAGATTCGTGAATACTTTGCCGAACAAAATGGGGCAGACTTTACAGAGCCGATTACGGCAGGAATTTTCACATCAATTGCAGCGTGGGCGAGTTACCAGCGTTCCGAGGATGAAACGCCTTATTGGAGAACCCTAAAGGCAAAGGGTGAGTTAAATCCGAAATATCCAGGTGGCATTGAAGCTCAAAAAGAAAAATTGGAGGCAGAGGGTCACACGATCATTCAGAAAGGAAGAACCAACATCAAGTACTTCGTGAAGGACTATGAAGAATCCCTTTTTGAATTAGATTGAGTTTTGGTTTATTGAAGGTATTAAGATTTTTATAGACCAATTCCGTAGACTCATATGGCGGATACCTATATCTGATGGTTTCGGATGACGGAAATGGGTTTGCTGAGAAGGATCTGGAGAACGCGACGAAGCCGTTTTACAAAATGGTAAGCGAAACGGACAATGAGCATTTCGGTATGGGGCTGAGTATCTGTAAGATCCTCTGCGAAAAGCACGGCGGATATATCCGGCTGAGCAACCGGAACGGGGCTGTGGTTACTGCGGCATTCAGGCAGTAACCTGCGGGCAAGTTTGAGAAGAGCAATAGAATTTGCAAGTGACCGAAATTGAGAATATGGATATAGTGAGGTGACTGAATGGTTGGTATTTATTTAAGCGGAACAGGAAATACTAAGCATTGTATAGAAAAGCTATTGCACTTATTAGATAAAACGGCGCAGGCCGTTCCTATTGAAAGTCTAAATGCAATAGAAATACTGCCGCAGCACGATTTTATCGTGCTGGCGTACCCTGTGCAGTTTTCCAATGCACCCATTATGGTAAGAGATTTTATCAAGCGCTATTCATCGCTTTGGAAAGGGAAAAAGGTATTGTGTGTTGCCACAATGGGGCTGTTTAGCGGTGACGGAGCTGGCTGCTCCGCACGTGTGTTAAAAAAATATGGCGCAAAAGTAGTTGGCGGTTTACATATTCAGATGCCGGATTCGGTTTGTGATGTGAAACTGCTCAAAAAGTCGGTTGAACAGAACCGGGAAATCATTAAAGCGGCTGACAGGAAAATTGAAGAGACTGCTGAAAAGATTAAAAAAGGCAAGTATCCCCATGATGGTATTTATTTCTATGACCGAATCGCGGGACTTCTCTGCCAAAGGCTTTGGTACTATGGGAAAACAAAGAACTATGCGAACGATTTGAAAATCGGGTCAGAGTGTATTGGATGCGGTTTATGTGAAAAGCTATGTCCTGTGAGAAATCTTCATGTGGAAAACGGAAAGGCTATTGCAGGTAATCACTGCACAATGTGTTATCGCTGCATTAGCTCCTGTCCTCGAAAAGCAATTACGCTCTTAGGAAATGAAGTAGTCGAGCAGTGCCGCTTTGAAAAATATATTCCATGATTTAGTGTTAGACCAGCTATAGAAAAGTTGAAATACAGTTTGGAAGACCCAATTTGAACAGACAGCCCCCACTATGGAGGCTGTCTGTTTATTTTGGCACCTAATTTTTTTCATCCTGTAGATAAAAAGTTGAAAATCTCTTTCTATCCTATACCCATCAGATGAGAGACACATCTGAGGAAAGGAGCTTTTTCAAATGAATAATTCCATTGAAATCAAAAATCTGAATAAATTTTATGGAAAGAAACAGGCGCTGTATGATGTCAGTCTTTCGATCCATCAGGGAATGTTCGGACTGCTTGGCCGCAACGGTGCAGGTAAAACCACGCTGATGAAAACCTTGGCTACACTGCTTCAGAAAAAGGACGGCGAAATTATGGTTTGCGGTGTTCCCATCGAAAACGCTGGAGAAATCCGAAAAATAATCGGGTATCTTCCGCAGGAGTTTTCCATGTACCCATCTATGAATGTGGGAGAGGCCATGGAATATCTGGCGATCCTTTCAGGGCTGAACGGTGACGAAAGAAGAAAACGCATCGACGCATTGCTGAAAAAGGTGAATCTGTCAGAACACAGGAACAAAAAGGTAAAGGCGCTTTCCGGTGGTATGAAGCGAAGGCTTGGAATTGCCCAGGCGTTATTAAATGATCCTAAGGTGCTGATTGTTGACGAACCCACCGCCGGCCTGGATCCGGAAGAGCGCGTTCGCTTCAGAAACCTGCTGTCCGAGATTGCGGAGGATAAAATAGTCATTCTCTCCACACATATTGTAGGAGACATCGAAGCCACATGCGAGGATATTGCCATTATCAATGAAGGCAGAGTCATCTATAACGGTACAGTGGATGAGCTGCTGCAGGCATCCGAAGGCAGAGTGTTTACCATGACAGCTTCCAAGAGAGAACTGCCGCAGCTCAAAAGGCAGCTTTCCATTACCAGCATGCACACGCAGGGCAATAAAGTCCATATCCGGTTTATTGCGGATACCTTGATGCAAGGTGCCAAAGCCTGCGAACCGAACATTGAGGACGCATATATGCTGTATCTCCATACCAGCGGGGTACGCGATATCCTGGGCGAAATCGGAGGTGAGTGGTAATGCTGTTTGTACGGGAAATGAAGAAAATCGTGGTATCCATTCCCTATCTCATCTTTGTTGCGGCGATTGTAATCGGATTGTTCTCCCAGGGTGTTTTTCAATTTAAGGATGACTTGCTGCAGGAGCCGCAGCCGGGAGGAGTCAGCGGCAGTTATGGGTATAAGTATGAGGAAATTCCGGAGATGGTCATGCCATCTGCGCTGCGTAATCTACTGTCTGAGTTCAGTGACAATAACTACACGACCTATCCCATTGGGTTTATCAAACATGTCAAGCTCAGTGAAGGTGAGCAGACAGGAATAGCTGAAATCCTTTCTGAGATTACGGGAATCAACAAAGAAACACTTTTACAGGAAGTGGCGGGAATTGATTCCGGCAGCCCTGACAATTACACTTTTCAAATCGGTAGAGACAATATGCAGCAGGGAGAGGATGGCGGCTTTACCATAGACTCAGATACAAAGCAACAGAGCGAACCGGAAAAGCTGGTCTTTGCCGTGCGTGATGACTTAGAATATTCCCGCTTTCAGGAGCTGATGAAGCAGGCGGATGACTTACTGGGCGGCGGTTCAAAATATGCACCTGATTCCCTGTCTCAGTATGGGACAGTTCCGCTGACCTATGAGGAGGCAAAGGAACGGTATGAGCTTGCTTTAAGCTCGGATCAGATCACCGGTGGATACGCTCGCTTGTTTTCAGACTATGCAGGCGTGATGGTGCTTTCCATTCTGCCGGTATTTCTGGCGGTGATTCTGTGTATGAAAGACCAGCGCACCAAAATGGAGGCGTTAATCTACACAAAGAAGACATCTGCTGTTAAACTGACATTGGTTCGCTACCTTGCGCTGGTCACGGCAGCAATGCTTCCGGTGATTTTCCTGTCATACCTGTCGAATATGCTTGTCTGGAGCGCTTACAGCGGAATGGACCTGGGTTACCTGGCTCCGCTGAAATACGATTTGGGATGGCTGATGCCCAGCGTGATGATATCCACGGCAATCGGCATGTTTCTGACGGAGCTGACCGGTACACCGATTGCGGTTGCCGTGCAGGGACTGTGGTGGATGTTCGATGTCAATCTGGGCATCAAAACTGTCCGTTCAGGATATTCCCTGTTACGTCTGGCTCCCCGCCATAATGTTGGCGCAGACAGCTGGTTCCGGACACAGGATTACCTTGACCATTTTCAGAACCTGATGCGAAACAGATTATTGATGGCAGGACTTTCTCTGCTGTTGGTTATCTTCACAGTTCTGGTTTATGAAGCAAAAAGAAAGGGGAAATTCGGTGGAAATGAATCAATCAAAAGAGCGGTTTCCGGTTTTAGAAATCGCAAAGATCAATCTCAGGCATAACTCGCGTTTGTCAATTGCCGTAGCTGCAGTCTTATGCCTGCTGGTGCCGCTGCTGATTGGCACGTCCAATCTGGATCAAAAATCCGCCGCCATGCCGCTGGAAATGTTTGTATCCCTGATTGGTATTGTGCTGTTGACGCCGGTATTTCAACCGGAACAAAATGAGGAGATCAACGATCTGGTATCTTCCAAGTATTGCAGCACAGAACGGGTTTATCTTATACGAACGGTGTATTCCGTGACAGCGGCAGTCTTGCTCATTGCCATATTTACAGTGTATATGAAAATGCGCAGCTGTGATGTGATGCTGGTTATGGCTTTAGGAACGGCAGCAGACGCTGTATTCTTAGGTTCCATAGGAATGCTGACCTCGGCGCTTACTGGAAACACAGTCATCGGATATATGCCGCCGTTGCTGTATTATGCGCTCAATATCGGTATGGGACCGAAGCTGGGCAGCTTCTATCTGTTCTCCATGGCCATCGGTGATTACAAGGCAAAAATCTGGTTGTTTGTTGCAGGCGTTGCGATGATGGCAGCCTCCCTGCTCTATCAAAAGATTCGTAGGCGTACCATATAAGAAAAAGCGCCAATTTCTACCTTGTTGACATTGATACTCAGGCACAGGGGCTTGTAGATTAAATGAAACAGGCACATGGTATCACAAAGAAGAAAATGCCTAAGAATGGACGGATGAATAACATAAAGGCATATCCGGTGGGGATTGTTGTGAATGAAGAAATCATTTTAGTATAGGCAGAGAAAGGCAGCAGGAAGAAACCTCTGCTGCCTTTCTCTTTTGGGAGTAATTATTGAACGGTCTGAAATCTCGTGTTATAGGGTATATAATTTCCTACATGTGAAACTTGGGAATTTGAACTGCGATTTTCCTGTGTATTTTCCTTAAAACCCATTGACAGCTAACGAGTATTAGCTTATAATATAGCTAATGAACATTAGCTGAAAAGAAGAGGCAATATGAGTGCAGAAAATACAAAACAAAAAATTATGATAGAAGCCCTAAAATTGTTTTCGCAATATGGGTATGAAGCAGTTAGCGTAGACCAAATTGCAAAAGCAGTAGGAATAAAAGCTCCATCCCTATATAAGCATTACAAAAGCAAGCAAGATATTTTTGACAGTATTCTTGCTAAGATGGAGCAACTCGACGAGGAAAGAGCAAAAGAATTTGATGTGCCAGAAGGAACGATTGAACAAATGCCTGAAAAATATAAAACAACACAAATCCACCAAGCGATTGCTTTTAGTAACGCTCAATTTATTTATTGGACGGAGGATGAATTTGCTTCTTGTTTCCGAAAAATGCTGATCTTAGAGCAATTTCGTAACGAAGAAATGAGCCGTCTATATCATCAATATATTTGCTCTGCTCCACTTGACTATGTTTCTGACTTGCTTTTTAGTTTGGGGTTTGCAGACTATCGGGAATTAGCCGTTGAGTTTTTTGCACCGATGTTTCTTTTATATAGCGTTTATGACGGTTCGACAAATAAGGAAGAAATCAAAAAATTATTAAACAACCATTTTGAAAAAATGCGTTTTCGATTAGAAAGCGAAAGTAAGAAATTAAAACATTGTTCACTTATTGAAAGCAATAAAATCAATAATTTATAATTTGGAGGTAACAGAATTGGAAACAAAAAACATATCTATGGTAGACTTAGTGCTTGAAGCACATATCGGATTGGAACGACAAGGACCCGGAAGTCCCGAAGTTGTTGAACAGGCTCTCGGATTTCTTAAACCACTAAATCAGTTTTCACAAATTGCAGATTTAGGATGTGGAGCTGGGGGACAGACTATGCTGTTGGCACAATACTTATCTGGGACAATTACCGGTCTGGATATGTTCTCTAATTTTATAGACAAGCTAAACGAAAATGCAAAAAGCCGAAATTTAGAAAACAGGGTAACGGGCATCACTGGCTCTATGGAGAATCTGCCATTTCAAAAAGATTCTTTGGACCTAATTTGGTCGGAAGGTGCAATTGACAATATTGGTTTTAGAGAGGGGCTTTTACATTGGCACGACTTTCTTAAAATAGGGGGTTTTGTTGCAGTAACTTGTCCGTCTTGGTTTACGAAGGAACATCCGATTGTTGTTGAAAAATTCTGGTCTGATGCAGGAAGCTGCATAAATTCTATTAGTAATAATATAGAAGCCATGCAGGAATGCGGTTATCAGTTTGTTGCGTCCTTTGCTTTGCCAGAATATTGTTGGACAGATAACTACTTTATTCCACGGAAAGCAGCAATTGACAAACTCTTGGAGAAATATGCCGGTAATGAAACGATGATTGAATATTCCGCACAAAACCAATATGAAACGGAGCTTTATTCAAAGTATAGCCAACATTACGGTTATGTGTTTTATATCGGGAGGGCTATATAAATCCCCATTTTGCAATATATCATCACAGAGCCAGACGCACAGACGCAGAGCTGACGAATTTGTGAGAATGAAATCTTGAACTCACAGTTTGTCGGCTCTATTCTTTTATACAGCACATAAAGAGGCAAAGGACCGGTACGAGCTTGCTCTAAACTCAGCTCAGGTTACCGGTGGATACGCTCGCTTATTTTCTGACTATGCAGGCGTGATGGTGCTTTCCATTCTGCCGGTATTTACTGAGCATTGGTGCTTTTCTTTTGTGATAAAGTTTTAGAACATATTAGATACAATCACAACAGATTTTTTTAAACCGGTTTAGAGGATAATTAGAGATTGCTTTGATACAATACTTGGGAACTGCTGGTAAATGCAAAATGGAAAGGAGATCAAAATGAAGAAAAAAGCAAGTAAAATACTGATGCTGACAGGAGTATTGTGCGTCATAGGAGTTACGGTTTGCGCCTGCCAGAGTACTAAGGAAGCCCCTGATCAAAAGCAGGAACAGGAAAATATGGAAGGCGCAGAATTGGGAGAAGATGCAGCAGAAGCTGAATTAAACATGGAACCAGAAAAAGATGATATGGATGAGGAGAACGGTAACGAGCCTTCCTCTGAAACAGAAGAACCAAATGATAGCAAAGAAAAGCCGGTTGAGACAGGAAAATCAAACGACGGCAGCATTAAAGAAGATTCCCCAAACCTGGAAGGAAGCATTAAAGAGATTAAGGAAACACAGCTTACGGTTGTGGAAGCGATTACAGGACAGTCGGAGCGCGGTGGAGATATTATGGTAGATCCAGGAAGCGGTGATGATTCCGAATTTAACAAGATTGAGGTTACATATGATGAGGATACCGTATTTGTCATAAAGACCATTTATGATGGTGGCGCGAGGTTTGAGACTGAAAAAGGGGTGGCGTCCGATCTTGCTGCGGGACAGATGGTTCAAGTATGGGGAACCTCCACAGCAGACGGGCTGAAGGCAGCGCAGATCACCATTGTAAAAGTGGAATAAAGCAGTTCCTGATTCTACTGATCGGCTTTTATGGATTTGAAGTTAGCTTTCTCTTTGCGCTTGTATATTTCAGGTATCTGAAGTATAATAAAGCTGGGAGGGATGCAAATGAACTATCTCACTGCGAAAGAAGCCGCAGAAAAATGGATGGTATCCAGCCGTATGGTTGCATACTATTGTGAGTCGGGGAGAATTGATGGGGCTGTAAAAAGAGGAAAGACCTGGCTTGTCCCCTCAGATGCTGAAAAACCCATAGATAAGCGGTGTTCCAGAAAGATTGTAAAAGCCAAAGATGATCAATCTGGCAAAAATGTACTGGGCGCCGGAGACGAAGAAGCTGTAGTCTATCATACGAAAGACATTTTCAATCATCTTGGTCTTACTCGTGAAACACTGAGGTATTATGAGGAAATCGGTTTGATTAGACCCAAAAGAGGGCAGAACAGTAAGTATCGGGAATTTGATTTATATGATATGTCCCGCTTGATGTCCATTGATTTTTATAAAAAACGGGGGTTTTCTCCGATTGAAATAAAAACCTTACTGACAGCAGAGCCAGAGGAATACTCCGGAATGATTGACCATCAGATTGAAAATCTGCAGGCTCAGATGGACCGCCTTTCCAAGATGCAGAAGCGGTTGAGGGAAACACAGCGGTTTTACCAGGATTTTGCTGAAAGCACCGGCAAGTTTGAGATTCGGGAATTTCCCCCGTATTATGTTGCCGAGCGGTTCCCTTCCGTGGCGTCCTTTAACGAATACAAAGATAAAGTGCTGCGCTTTTTGAATCTGGAAGATGAAGATATTCTTTCAAGTATGATTCGGGTGCTCACTTTTGATAAAACAGGCTATAAAGGCTCAGAGATGTATGTGGTTAAACCTGCTGGAAAAGCGCATGGCAGGCCGAATAAAGAGTATCTGGAGTATGGAAAATGTCTATATACTACATTGCTGGCAGACAATAGCGATACATCTATTCCTGAGAAAATGTTTTCTCTATGTCATGAATGGGCTGAACAAAATCATGCAGCATTTCGTGGCATGGTATATATATTCATCCGTATGTCAATGCTGAGTGGTCAGGGGGATAAGCACTTTTACGAGGTATGGGTTCCCTT
Organism: uncultured Blautia sp.; assembly: GCA_900551075.1. Lineage (GTDB taxonomy): Bacteria > Bacillota > Clostridia > Lachnospirales > Lachnospiraceae > Blautia_A. The sequence goes on from URVB01000060.1 coordinate 11,651, forward strand.
GAAATAATTTTTACAAATATTTTTATATACTTCCCTCTTGACTTGGGGGTTTCCACCGGCCTTACACTTTATTTGTAAGGCCGGTGATTTTTATATCCGGGCCGAGTCAGATGGAAGGGAGAAAAAGAATGCGTTTGCTCATTGTCAATACACTGCCAAAAGACTGTGCAGAAGTTGAGAAAGCAATTTCCAGCCTGATAGGGAAGGCGTCGGAATATAAGATTTTCCATACAGAAGATATCAAAATCATGCCTTGTATGGGTTGCAATGATTGTTGGCTAAAAACGCCCGGTATTTGTAGGATGAAAGATGGATACGAGCAGCTGCTGCGGACCTACCTGCAGTATGATGCAGTGATTTTTATGTCCGGTACAGCTTTGGGTTTTATTGATTATAAAATGAAGAATATTGTAGATCGGATATTGCCAATAGCAACGATGTATACCAGAATTGAGAATGGTCAGACACGCCATATTCCGCGCTATGAAAAGGAATTACGCTTTGGCCTCTTATATGCCGGCAACGGAAATCAGGAGTACCTGAAGCGTTGGATGCAGCGGTTCTGTCTCAATTTTCACGGAGTCAGTCTGGGGGCATTCCCCATTGCGGCTTGTGAGGAGGTATCGTTATGCATGTAGTAATTATCAGCGGCGCCGCACGGCCTCGGTCTAAGAGCAATACGGCGAAAATTATTGACGCTTTTTGCGTTGGCCTGAGCAATAGCCGGAATACATCGGAGATTTGGTATCTGTCAGACCGAAAGCAGTGGGAGAGTGCGAAAACCGCTTTTGCGGAAAATGAGAATATCCTGTTCGCCTTGCCGCTCTATGTGGAGAGTGTGCCGGGGATTATGCTGGAGTTCTTAGCGGGCCTGTCCGCAAAAGCTCAGGCTGGGACTCGGATTTCCTTCCTTCTGCAAGGCGGATTCCCGGAAGTTTCCCAAGGGCGGTGCTGCGAAGAGTTTTTACAGACGCTGCCGAAGCAGTTTGGATGTGAGTATGGCGGTACTTTTATAAAAGGCGATATGTTCGGCCTTGGTCTGATGGGAGAAAAGCTGGGGGCAAAGCTGCTGCAGCCGTTTACTGAAGTTGGACAGCGGTTCGGAGAGTGCGGTCATTTCATTTCGGAAATCATCGAGGCTTTCTCCATACCGGAATATCTGTCAGAAAAACAGATCCGTATGGCCAACGGTCCGCTCAGACACATTCAGAGGCTCATTATGCGCTATATTGCCAAACGACTTGGATGCAAGACAAGCTTAGGCGCAAAGCCGTTTCGTGAAATAAATTAGCCAAGAGGGATACAGGAGGAACCGATATGATACAAATCCAAAACCTAATAAAAACTTTTGAGGGAAAAGAAGTGCTGCGACGGTTCAATATGAACGTGAAGCAAGGCAGCATTTATGGACTTCTCGGCGCAAACGGCGCCGGAAAGACCACAACCTTTAAATTGATTACTGGTCTGCTGCAGCCAACTTCCGGAACAATTCGCTTTCATGGAGATGAAATCCACACGCATAACAGAAAGTTCTTGAAAGAGATGGGAATTCTGATTGAAACGCCTGTTTTCTATGAGCATCTTTCTGCAAGAGAAAATCTGGAGATTCATCTAAGCTATATGGAGTGCGATTTTGCAAGTATTGACGAGAGCTTGGCTATGGTTGGACTTGCCGACACAGGGAGACAATCCGTTTTTAAATTTTCTCTGGGTATGAAGCAGCGCCTGGCCATTGCGAGGGCGATCAGCCACTCTCCAAAGCTTTTGGTATTGGACGAACCCATTAACGGGCTTGATCCTATGGGAATCCGTCAAGTGCGGGAGTTGTTTTTAATGTTGGCCAAAGACCGTGGTATGACGATTTTGATTTCCAGCCATATTCTAAATGAGATTGAACATGTAGCAGATCGGGTTGGCGTCTTGGTAAATGGAACCATTGCCAAAGATGTTTCCATATCGGAGGTAAAAAACAATAATCCAAATGGGTTGGAGGACTATTTTTTCAATATCATGAGCGGAGGTGTGGGGAAATGAATTTATTGAGATTGGAACGGAAGAAAACGAATATCAAACCCTACTGTTTTGCGGCAGCGATGATATTTGTCTGTCTGTTAGGATTAACCTACATATTTGCCTGGATACCGAGCCTTGGAACAGCAGATTCCAATGCTACAGCGTTATTTTCAAACTATAAAGGAATATCAGCGATAAGCGGCGCTATTGCACTGATGTCATTTTCAGCCTTAGCGTCTGCCATGGGTTATCGGTATGTGATAAAGGAATTCAGTGGTACAAGCGCAGTCCTTCTTTTTACTTATCCCATTGACAGAAAGAAGCTGGTCTGGGCAAAGATTAAATTGTTGACGGCCTTCATTAGTGCGGCAGTTCTGCTGGTTTCTATCGGATGTTTTGTGATCTTCGCCGTAACCGGACAACTGTTTTCTTTGGTGGACGACACGCTTCCTTTGACGGATTATATTCTGATTATCCGAAACGCTTTTGTGCTGGCATGTCTTACAAACGGAATAACCCTCTGCGCATTGCGAGTCGGATTTATCAAAAAATCTAATTCAGTGACAGTGATCTGTGCAATCGTTTTCAGTATGCTGCTGGTGAATTTGGCAGCGGATATCAATAACAGCTTCAAAATTACGCTCGTACTGTCGGTCATTACTCTGCTTGCCGGGTTATTACTGGTATGCAATATGGCACGGAAAGTAGAAAACATGGAAATCTGACAGCAGTAGATGCCTCTTGATAAAACTAATCCAATTAGTTATAATATAAATACGGATAGTTTTGGAGGTGCGAAATGGCAAGAGCAGGTCTTGATAAGGAAACGGTGATAAAGAGAGCAGCTGAACTGGCAAATGAAGTAGGAATTGAAAAGATCACTTTGAAATTGCTTGCGGAAAAACTAAAGGTTCAATCTCCATCGCTGTACAATCATATTAAAGGGATTGAGGATCTGCAAAAGGAAATTATGCTTTTTGGCTGGAAGCAAATGGATCAAGCTATGACGGATGCGGCTGTATGTGTCAGCGGATATGAGGCGTTAGAAGCAATCTGCCGTGCGTTCTATCAGTACGCAACTGAAAATCCGGGCGTCTTCAATGCGATGCTTTGGTATAACAAATTTCAAAGTGAGGAAGCGCAGAATGCAACTGAAGGGATGTTTTCCATGATATACAGAGTTTTTTCGACGCTTAATATATCAAAAGAAAATAGCGACCACCTAATACGCACATATCGCGGATTCTTGGAAGGCTTCGCCTTACTGGTAAATAACCATGCGTTCGGGAATCCGCTATCCATTGAGGAAAGCTTTGAAATTTCATTGCAGGTTATAATAGCGGGAACGAAGGCGCTGGAGGGGAAAAAGTAGTTTTTTTGAAAAAAAGCAAAATTTCCTGTCACGCAGACGAGAAAGGGTTGTCTAATGATATATACGGATAAAATCCTGCATTGAAGCGCCGCAGGGTTTGATGTTTGGAATCAATCGTTTCCTTATATGTTCCCGTATAAAATATCATTGGCACTTCAGAAAAGAGGAATCATGAATCAGTTTACGAACGAAGAATTATTGGATTTGGTCCAGAAAGCGACATCCGGGGATAAAAAATCCCTTGAGACCATTGTGCTTGGTGTACAGGATCTGGTGTTTAACCTTTCCCTGCGTATGCTTGGAACTTTCCATGATGCAGAGGATGCAACACAGGATATCCTGCTGAAAGTCATCACCCACCTGTCGTCCTTTAGGGGTGAGAGTTTATTTTCAACCTGGGTATTCAGTATTGCGACCAACCATCTGAAAAACTACCAGAAGCATATGTTTGCCAAGTTCCCTCTCAGCTTTGAGTTTTATGGGGACGATATCAAAAACGCAAAGATCAAGGATGTGCCGGATCTGACACAGAATGTAGAGCAGTCTATTCTGGCTGAAGAGCTGAAGCTTTCCTGCACCAATGTTATGCTGCAGTGCCTGGACGCTGAGAGCCGCTGCATCTTCATACTGGGTACGATGTTCAAGCTGGACAGCCGTATCGCCGGAGATATGCTGGGGATTACGCCGGAAGCCTACCGCCAGCGTCTGTCAAGAGTCCGCAAAAAGGTGGCAGATTTCTTAAAGGAATACTGCGGCGAATATGGAAACGGAACATGCCACTGTGCAGACAGGGTAAACTATGCTATCCAGAATCGCAGAATCAACCCGGCGCAGATGGACTTTACCACTGCTGTGCCAAAGGAAATGACGGATTTTAAGGAAGCAATGGAGGAGATTGATGGGATTTCCCATGAATTTTCCTTCTGCAAAACCTATCAGTCTCCGGGAAGCCTGAAAAAATTCATTGAGGATTTTCTGAGTGGCCCAACCTTTTCGGTTGTCAGAAACGTATAAGGGGAGGTTGGGGAAATGGATACAAAATGGATTTTGAAGTACCTGACCGATTTGAGCGAATATAATAACCGCGAATGGTACCATGCTCACAAGGCGGAAAATAAAGAGGCAAACGCACAGTTCGAGGAACTGCTCCAGACTCTCATTCTGCGTATTGGAGAGTTTGACAGCAGCGTTCTGCATAACCAGCCCAAGGAGCTTACCTTCAAACTGGTGAGAGATACCCGATTCAGTCATGATAAGTCTCCGTACAATCCTGCATTCCGCGCACACATCGCTTCAAAGGGCAAACTGCCTGTTCCGGTAGGATATTATCTGATGATCAAACCGGGGGGACAGTCCTTCCTCGGCGGCGGATTGTTTGCCGATATGTTCAGAGAAGCAACGGAAATGATCCGTGACTATATTACGGAACACGGCGAGGAGTTTGAAGAGATTATCCATGCGCCGGAATTCCAGAAGTATTTTAGAGTACAGGGCACATCACTGAAGAACGTTCCTGCCGGGTATGACAAGGAACATCCGCAGGCAGAATACTTAAAGTTCAAAAGCTGGTATTTGGAATATCCGGTAGCAGACGAAGTTATTGCCGATGCGAAGCAATTTGTGGAAGAGGCCACAAAGCTGTTTGAGATTATGAAGCCGTTTAATGATTATCTGAATAAAGCCCTTGAAGGGTTTCAGATGCCAACAAGATAGAACTGCAGCTCGGAATTTATTTGAGAATATGATTGTGAAGCAATGCCAGACGGGATAGCCGATTTGACAAATGATTCTGTTCAGGATTTTTATGATGTGTGGCAGTTTCATGCAGATATTGAGTTGGCCGAGATCCGAATGCAGGAGACTGAGGTTGTGGATGTAAAGTGGGTACAGGGACGAGCTTCTGGTTATGTACGAAAAAGGAGGGCTTCTGCATCCTCTGCTCACTGTAAAATGACAAAAAAGGTCGAGAAGGCCGTTTTGAGAAAAAGTAAAATAGGAAGAGAACTGTAAAACACAAGAATAAACCAAGGTTCCGGCAAGGCTGCTGTGATACTCTTTATAAAGAACGCAATTTCAGAGCAAGCTGTCAGATCTATATCAGCTTTATCTGAATAGAATCCTGCAGGGGAAAAGGTAAACCCAACTCCTGCGGAAAAATATTTGCAGGGTCAGGCTATCAGTTGGTACGGTCTGAATGCGAGGAAAACTAGGAAAGGATCAGCTATAATGAAGTGATATAATAGCGCAACTGTATTATGGAATGGATGCAACGATTGAACCAGTCAATTGAATACATAGAGCAGCATATAACGGAGGAGCTGGATTATGAAAAGGTAGCGGAAGTGGCTGGCTGCCCGTCATACTATTTCCAGCAGATGTTCCTCTATATGACGGATATGACACTGCGCGAATACATACGGCGGCGCAGGTTATCCCTGGCGGCAGTAGAGCTGCAAAAGGACACCGGAAGAGTCATTGATATCGCTGTCAAGTATGGGTATGAGTCTCCGACAGCGTTTACCAGAGCGTTCAAAAGCTTTCACGGGATTGTGCCTTCTGTCCTGAAAACAGAAAATGTCCCACTGCAGGCATATCCGCCGCTGCAATTCCATGTTTCTGTGAATGGCGGACAGCCGTTGAAATTCAGGGTGGAGGAAAAGACCGCGTTTCGGATTGTGGGTGTTCCCTCTCCGCTGGATCGGGATCTCAGCAGGAATTATGAGGCAATTCCTTCGGTATGGGATAAAGCGCTTGCGGACGGGACGCTGGATAAGCTTGGCTCCCTTATGGACGGAAGGCCCCAGGGACTGCTGGGGGTCAGCGTACACCATACGGAGGACTGGAGGTATCTGATCGCAGTTTGCTCAGAAAAGAAGAGCAATGAGTTTGAAGAGTATTATATTCCCGCCTGCAAATGGGCGATTTTTGAAGGGCGCGGCTCAAACCGTTCCCTGCAGGAACTGGAAAAGCGCGTGATTACGGAGTGGCTTCCTACTTCCGGCTATATATATGCCAACACGCCGGATATTGAGGTGTATATCAAGGCCGATCCGCAGGATGCCATCTATGAATACTGGATACCGGTTCTATAACTGCATTTGGAGGGATGAGACGATGGGCGACACAAAGATCAACTACGATGAACAATTTGGCATGAACACATTCAGACGAGAAATTTGTGCGGCATTGGGGGAGACGTTCTGGGAAACGCTGACAGACGGGATGACACTGCCGGATATAGAAACCGAGGGAGCCTGCCACTGTGCGAACATGCGTGCTTTTATGAAGCGCTTTGAGAAGATGGCTGACAAGGAAACGGTAAGAGCTATTCTCTGTAAGGTGCGTCATGGACTGCATCCGTCCCAATCGTCCTGGGCGCATGATGAGTTTCTGCAAATCGGTGATTTGGATGCGTTTCTGAAAGTTCATCATGATGTGGAATTAGAGAATTTTATCAGATTGAATCAGGAGAATCAAGATTTCTACGGACAAGAAATCACCGATGAGGTTCTGGAGTTTATCAGAGATAATCCGGCGATGCTGGCTCCGGTGCGAAAGGGCAATAAGCTGATCTGCATGGCCTTTCCCGCCAATATGGATGCATATCTGAAAGCAGAGGACAGCATGATGAAACGCTATCATGCGTGTCACTGTCCCTTTGCTAAAGAATCCATCCTTTCAGGAGAAACGGTATCGGCGGAGCTATGCTATTGCAGTCTGGGGCATGTGATGAACTTTTCAGAAGCCTTCTTAAATAGAAAGCTTGATGGAAAGGTCGTGCGTTCCGTACTGAACGGAGACATGACCTGTGAGTACGAGATCACGATTCCGGAGGACATCATGGAGCAGTATGTAACGCTCCGGGAATCCCAAACCCTCATAGAAAATTACTACCGATACTATAAAGCCTTCTGTCTGTCAGGAGTAGTCGAGCTGCATAAAGGTCCGGTAGACTGGATTACACCAAAGAAAGGAAAGACCGGACCATCCTTAGCGTTCCATGTGCAGCTTAGTAAGGACCGCTGCCAGGAACAACTGCAGGAATTGATTGCGGGAATTAAGGAAAAGACCGTTCCGAACCGGTGGATGATCACGCCTGATTCCCAGCCGGAAAATATCCGTGAATTATTGAAGGCAAACGGATTTCAGGATCTCTCTGAGACTGCGGAGCAGCCTGAACCGGGAATGTTTCTGCAAGCATCTGATTTTGCGCCCTGTTCACCGGACGAAAACCCCGATGTTGTGTGCAGAGAGGTACAGACGCGGGAGGACTTTTCCTCTTGGGTAGATGTGGTAAACACTGCCCTGCACGGCTGGAAAATGATCGATGCGGAGAACTACTATACGTGGACAAAACAGGAGAATATGCGGTTTTATCTTGCTGAGATTGATGGAAAAGCGGTTTCTACGGCGGCTACAATCCAGACAGGGGGTTCAGCTTCCTTCGAAATTGTGTTTACCCTGGGAGAAAAAAGGGGGGGGAAAAGAGTTTTTTTTAAAAAAAAAAAGAAAAAATTTTTTTGGGTTTTTTTTTTTTTTTTTTTTATAAAAAAAA
>URVB01000061.1 GCA_900551075.1 uncultured Blautia sp.
GCGTATTAACGCCATTTCTCCCACTATCATCCTGACAAAAATGGGAGAAATGAACTGGAACAACGAAAAAGGAGAGGCCTTTAAGCAGACTATTCCCTCCAGACGCTTCGGTTATCCCGAGGAGGTTGCAGCCTGTGCCGTCTATCTGGCAAGTGATGCAGCAAGTCTGTTTAATGGTGCAAATATAGTTCTTGATGGAGGTTTTACAATCTGCTGAAATTAACATAAGAGCAGCAGGATGGAGGATGAAATAGGACATGATATTAACAGTAACAGCAAACGCTGCAATTGATAAACGATATGTGGTGGGGGGATTTGAAGAGGGAAACGTAAATCGTGTTAAGACCTGTGTAGCAAATGCAGGAGGCAAGGGCTTAAATGTTTCCCGTGTGGCATCTATCGCAGGAGAAAAGGTAACGGCAACAGGTTTCCTTGGAGGGCATGCAGGGAAATTTATTGCTGAGCACATAGAGCAGTTTGGGGTAAAAAGTGAATTTGCATGGTGTGAGGGAGAAAGCCGTACCTGCATCAACATCTGGGATGAAGAAAAGAAAAAGCAAACAGAATTTCTGGAGCCGGGCTTTACGGTATCGGAGGAGGATTGTGACAGGCTTTTAAAAAAATATCAGGAGTGCCTTGAAGACTGCAAGGTAGTGACGATCTCCGGAAGTGTACCCAACGGTACGGGCTCCGGTCTTTACAAGGCACTGATTCGGGAAGCGAAAAATGCGGGAAAGCCGGTGCTTCTGGACACCAGTGGAAAGCTTCTGGAGGAGTGTCTGTGTGAAAAGCCTACGATGATTAAACCTAATATCGACGAGATTCGCCTGCTTATTGGGTGTCCCATGGAAGGACGTGAGGAGCTTTTAAGAGCAGCATACGAGCTTCATAAAAACGGAATCGAGTCTGTTGTTATTTCTCTGGGAGGGGACGGCTCTTTGGTTTCCTGTTTGGAAGGTGTGTACGATGTAAAGGTTCCCAGAATCGATGCAGTAAATACAGTGGGCTGCGGAGATTCCATGATTGCAGGCTTTGCTGTGGGAAAATCCAGAGACCTTTCCATGGAGGAAACCATCCGCTTGGCCAGTGCTGTTTCTGCAGCAAATGCTATGAGAATGGAGAGCGGATTTTTCCTGATAGAGGATATGGAAGCAATTTTGCCCAAGGTACAGATAGATAAGATAAAGTAAAAATGGGGAGGATACAAGAAATGCCGTTAGTTACAATAAAGGAATTATTATTAAAGGCTCAGGAAGGGCATTATGCCATTGGTGCCTTCAACGTGGAAAATATGGAAATGGTACAGGCGGTGGTAGCTGCAGCTGAGGAACTGAAATCCCCGGTTATCATACAGACCACTCCTTCCACTGTAAAATATGCAGATGTAGAGTATTTCTATGCAAACGTAAAGGTTGCTGCAGAGAAGTCCTGTATTCCGGTAGTGATGCACTTAGACCATGGAAGCAGCTTTGACCTGGCTATGCGTGCCTTCCGTGCAGGTTACACCTCCATCATGATTGACGGCTCCCATGAGATTTTCGATGAGAATATCCGTATCACCAAATCGGTTGTAGATGCATGCCATCCTGCAGGTGTTCCCGTAGAGGCTGAACTTGGAAAGGTCGGCGGAAAAGAGGACGATTTAGAAGGTGGCGAGGGAAACCCCTATACCGTTCCATCTGAGGCAGTGGAATTTGTAAATGCGACCGGCATTGATTCCCTGGCTGTTGCCATCGGTACTGCTCACGGCGTTTACAAGGAAACTCCAAGGCTTGATGTAGACCGCTTAAGTGAAATCCGCGAGGCGGTTTCCATCCCGTTAGTACTCCACGGTACCTCCGGTGTTCCAGATGACGCTGTTAGGGAGTGTATCAAGAGAGGCATCTGCAAGGTCAACTACGCTACGGATCTTCGCATCGCCTTCTCCGAGGGCGTAAGAGAATTTCTTATTGCTAACCCTGAAGCCTTTGATCCGAAGAAGTACAGCGCTGTAGGGCGTGAGAAGGTAAAGGCCTATGTCATGTCCAAGATTAAGATTTGCGGAAGCGACGGAAAAGCCTGATTTTTTGCAGGATCCTTGGCAGGAGTGACAACAGGTGCGCCCTGGCTATGCTATTATTATGCTGTACAGAATGGAATTGTCAGTATTGTCGTTCCGATTGACAAGCTGAGTATCGTTGTTTCTATTATGTTCTCTTATCTGGTCTTTCACGAGAAGCTGTCAAAAAGGGCACTGTTCGGCTTGCTATTGATGATTGCTGGTACATTAGTGATGGCTTTGTTTGCCTGATCTTTTCAGTAAGCTCTGACAAAAACAGTTTTACTGCCGGTGAGCAGGTCTGATATTTCTTTGTAACAATATACAGCTCCATCGTCAATTCCGGCACGATAGGGCGGAAGGTAAGATTCCGTCTGTCCGATTCGGCCACAAGCTTATCGAGGCATAAAGCGTAGCCCATTCCCTGCTCCACAAGAAAGGTTGCATTGTAAATCAGATTAAAGGTTGCAACAATGTTCAGTTTCTTATAATCGAGACCTTTCCAATCAATGGGATGATTGCCGGTTCAGGTTTGTAATTGGCAGGTCATAGAGCTCATCGATGGAGAGGGTCTTTTTTTGTGAGCGCTGAGTCTTTCGGCATGGTGAGAACGAAAGTAGCCTGTATATTCATAGACAGATAATCGTAGTTGTCCAGCATGCGGGGCGCCAGCAGAATCATTCTATGAAAACAACTATAAAAGCAGACAGTTATTGCTTAAAATAATTACTCAAAAACACTGTCAAGCGAAAATGAAAGTTTTTTTAAATTTAAAAAATTTGTTTTTTCATGTTTCCGATGGAAAATCGGGAGTCTGGGAATGAAAAGATATTTTTTTCATATATATTAGTGAAGTATAAAATTATGGAGGAAACGGCTTGTCTGGATATCGGCGGTTTGTCGCATATGTATATGAATACCGGAAAGGAAAAAAAGAGAGTAATTGCGGCTTCATTAAAGTAGAGGTGAAGGAAAAACGGTGCGTAATGGAAGTGCATCTTCGATGCCCCGGTCTGACTCCGAAGGCAGAATGCAGGATTTATGGATTTATCAGAAATGCCGGACTGATGGACAGCTATCTTTTGGGAATCTGCAAGACGGGCGAGGGAAGTGCGGAATGTGTCCTGGAAACGGATGCTATGGATATGGGAGGTTCAGGCATCTCCTTAGGAAGAATGGGCGGTATAATCCTGAAAACAGAAAGCGGCGCCTTTTTTGGAACTGAGTGGGATGATCAGCCCATACGGCCTGAGAATTTCCGGGAGGTCAGGCAAAAGGCCGAAGAGCCGGTAAGGGAAAGCGTGCCGCAGACGCGTTCTTCTGCGGAAGAAACAGAATCGATACCGGAAATGGATGAGGGACCAGTTGAGGAGGACAAAGCAGCAAAAAAAGAACTGCCGGAAGTTCCGGAACAAGAAGAGGAGACGAAGCAGGAAAAACCTGATACAGAATCGGACATTGCGGATGCAGAGGTTGTAGAAGAACAGGAAGTGCCCGGAGAATTGAAAACAGAATCAGAGGTGACTTCACAATCTGTGCGCGGGCAGGAGTTGCCTGAGCCGCCCCTTGAGCCGGAGGAACGGAACGAAAGGCGGGAACGGGTATCCATGCCGGAGGAACGGAACGACAGGCAGGAACAGATGTCACCATCGCAGTCTCAGAAAATTTCCGGTTTTAAAGAAAATTGTAATTTCGGCAGCGCCTGCGAGGCGTTTGATGACGGTGAAATCATAAACTGCCGGAAAATTCAGATCAGGGATCTTTCGAGACTTCAGCACAGAGAATGTGCTCTGAGGAACAACCGTTTCCTGCTGTATGGATATTATAATTTCGGACATCTCCTGCTGGGAGAAAAATGCACAGGCGGTTACATACTGGGCGTGCCGGGCGGTTATGACCAGCAGGAACGGTTTATGGCAAATATGTTTGGATTTCCGTATTTTAAAGAAAGTAAGTTAATCGAGCTACCGAAGGGAAGAGGCGGTTATTGGTACCGCTTAATCAATGCCCCGAATTTCCACTAAAGGAATATATTTATGGAGGATGCTCCGGAAATGTTCCAGCTCCTCAAGGGAATAGCTGCTGAATCCAGGCTGCAAAACCTCTTCTGAGTCTTTGTATGCCTGGAGATAGTAGGCTTTTGCACCCTTTAGCCATTGTCCGATCTCTATAAAATCTTTTTCATTGTGGAGTTCCCTGATTACGGTTGTACGGAATTCATAATCTAAATTTCCCTTTAATAAAAAGTCAGCGGTTTCATAAACAGAATCCATATCCGGATAGCGCAGTCCGGTAAGCGTTCCGTAGTTGTCTGGAGCTGCCTTGATGTCCATGGCAATTTTGTCAACCAGTCCGTCTTGTACGACTGACTTTATGGTATAGGGTCTGGAGCCGTTGGTATCCAGCTTGATATCGTATCCCAGTTCACGGATTTTCCCGAGAAAATCGGGCAGCTCAGGAGAAAGAGTTGGCTCCCCGCCCGTAATACATACTCCTTCCAGAATGCCTTTCCGCTTTTGCAGAAATTCCAGTACCTCTCTTTCCGGGATTTCCGGTTCATTGGCAGCATGAAGCACCAGGGAGCTGTTGTGACAAAACGGGCAGCGGAAATTACAGCTTCCAAGAAAAACAGTGGCCGCGACCTTGCCGGGGTAATCCAGCAGCGTTGTTTTATTCAGACCGCAGATCTTCATATGGGGCGTCTCCTCTCATTGTAGTTGATTCTATTTTAGTTTCTGCCCGTTGATTTTGCAATCCTAATTTCATATAATGGACGATAAGCAACGGATGCAGATTCGAAAGTATGTGAACCGGCATTCAAAGCGAAGAAGGAAACAGATACAAATGAACAGGGAGGCGTTTTTGTGACAGAACAGGAGCGGTTTATGAAAGAAGCAATCCGTCAGGCGGGAAAGGCCCGTGCTTTGGACGAGGTGCCGATTGGCTGCGTGATTGTTTCGGAGGGGAAAATTATTGCCCGTGGATATAACAGACGTAATACAGATAAAAACACCTTATCTCATGCGGAATTGAATGCAATCCGTAAAGCAAGCAGAAAGCTGGGAGACTGGAGGCTGGAGGGATGTACCATGTATGTGACGCTGGAACCGTGTCAGATGTGTGCAGGGGCGCTCGTTCAATCCAGAATTGATGAGGTGGTGGTGGGAAGCATGAATCCAAAAGCAGGCTGTGCGGGGTCAGTGCTGAATCTTTTGGAAATGGAAGGCTTTAACCATAAGGTAAAAATAACCAGAGGGATATTGGAAGAAGAATGTTCCCAAATGTTGTCTGATTTCTTTAAAGAGCTGAGAGAGAAGAAAAAGCAGCGGAAGGAAGCTTTGCGCAGGGCGGCTGCAGAAGAAAAAAAGGATACTGCCGTTTGACAGTATCCCTTGATTTTTCTTTTTTGCGCGCCGCACTTCGAAATGCACTCACAGACGTTACCTTTACAGTTAACTCGGTCCAGGCACCCTTACGGCACACAGGAGCTTCTGCTTAGTGCTGCTGCATTCCTGCCCTGACACGATTCACAGATTCCTGTTGCGTAAGACCCAAACGTCAACGCCACTTATAAAGGGCAGCTCCACAAGGAACAGTCCTCGGATTGGCATCACCCCTGCTGTAGCGGATTGCAGGTACAGGGCACCGCTAACTCCCCGGCTGCGCGGAATTAAGTATAGACGGTTTTGGGGATTTTGTCAAGCGCAGCCTGTGAATAATTCATAATTCTATGAATCATTTATCATATGATGAAGGCAAAAGGAGCCCGGAATAAGATGAAAGTGAAAAAGTAAGAAGCATTTTATTTCCTATTGCGGGAGTCGGGTAAAATATTATATAATAAATCCATAAGTAAGGCAAAAAACTTAAAAGAAAGCGAAGTGGGGTGCAATTATGATTAAGAGAATCGGTTTATTGACAAGCGGCGGCGATTGTCAGGCATTAAATGCAACGATGCGCGGTGTAGTAAAGGGTCTGTCGAATTCCCTTGATGACCTGGAGGTATATGGATTTGACGATGGATATAAAGGCTTGATTTACGGCAAATACCGTATGCTTACTTCCAGAGATTTTTCCGGTATTCTGACACAGGGCGGAACAATCCTTGGTACTTCACGCCAGCCGTTTAAGCTGATGCGCGTGCCGGATGAGAAGGGGCTGGACAAAGTAGAGGCTATGAAGCAGACGTATTATAAGCTCTGTCTGGATTGCCTGGTTATTCTCGGCGGAAATGGAACTCAGAAAACAGCAAATCTGCTGAGAGAAGAAGGCCTGAACATCATTCACCTTCCGAAGACCATTGACAACGATATTTTTGGAACGGATATGACCTTCGGATTCCAGAGCGCGGTAAATATCGCAACAAATGCAATTGACTGTATTCACACAACGGCGGCATCCCACGGACGTGTATTTATTGTAGAAATTATGGGACATAAGGTCGGAAGCCTGACTCTCCATGCAGGTCTTGCAGGCGGTGCGGACATCATCTTGATTCCGGAAATTCCGTATGATATCAAGAAAGTCGGAGAAGCTATTAAAAAACGTAACAAGGCAGGTAAGAGATTTACGATTCTTGCAGTGGCAGAAGGTGCTATTTCCAAAGAAGATGCAAAGCTTTCCAAGAAAAAATACAAAGAAAAACTGGAAGCCAGAGCAAAGAAATATCCGTCTGTATCATATGAGATTGCAGATGAGATATTCAAAGAGACTGGAAGCGAAGTGCGTGTTACAGTTCCCGGACATACACAGAGAGGCGGCGAGCCGTGTGCATATGACCGGGTGCTTTCCACGAGGATCGGCGCCGGTGCCGCAGAGGCTATTCTGGATGAAGAATACGGCATTATGGTCGGCATCGTAAACGGCAAGATCAAACGTGTTCCGCTTGCGGAATGTGCGGGTAAGCTGAAAATGGTATCTCCGAAAGACCAGACTGTCAAGGCTGCGAAGCAGATTGGAATCAGCTTTGGTGATTGATGAAAGGCATTTGATAAAACCGCCGCGGGATTTTTCCTGCGGCGGCTTAATGAGAAAATAAAAGCAGCAGATAAAGGGTTGCTGCAGAGAGGAGCTTGTTTATGAGCTATACTGCCTTATACCGAAAATTCCGACCGGATAATTTTGCAGATGTAAAAGGCCAGGAGCACATAGTGACCACACTGACAAATCAGATAAAGGCTAACCGTATCGGCCATGCATACTTATTCTGCGGTACCCGCGGCACCGGAAAGACAACGGTGGCAAAAATTCTTGCAAAGGCAGTAAACTGTCTGCACCCGGTAGATGGGAGTCCCTGTAATACATGTGAAATGTGCAGGGCTATCCAGGCAGGAACATCCATGAATGTGATTGAGATCGATGCCGCATCCAATAACGGCGTTGATAATATCCGTGAAATCAGGGAAGAGGTTACTTACCGGCCAACAGAGGGAAATTACAAGGTTTATATCATTGACGAGGTTCACATGCTTTCCACAGGGGCATTTAATGCACTGCTGAAAACATTGGAGGAGCCTCCGTCTTATGTTATTTTTATTTTGGCAACTACGGAAGCGCATAAGATTCCGATCACTATTTTATCGCGTTGCCAGCGCTATGATTTTCACAGGATTTCAATAGATACGATTGCAGCCAGGCTGGATGAGCTGTTAAAGGCAGAGGGTGTGGATGCGGAGGAAAAAGCCGTGCGCTATGTGGCAAAGGCGGGCGATGGTTCCATGCGTGATGCGTTGAGTCTGTTGGATCAGTGTATAGCCTTTTATCTTGGACAGACATTGACGTATGACAAAGTACTGGATGTGCTGGGAGCAGTGGACACAGAGGTGTTCAGCCAGCTTTTGCGCAAAGTCCTGAAGGGCGATGTGACGGGAGCAATCCGTATTTTGGAGGAGCTGATTGTGGGAGGAAGGGAGCTGGGTCAGTTCGTAGGCGATTTTACCTGGTATATGCGAAATCTCCTTCTTGTCAAGACATCCGAAAATCCGGAAGAGGCAATCGATGTATCTTCCGAAAATCTAAAGCTGCTAAAAGAAGAAGGCGAAATGGCGGATATTGAAACACTGATGAGGTATATCCGTATTTTTTCCGATTTGTCGAACAAGATACGTTTTGCAACGCAGAAACGTGTGCTGGTAGAAATTGCATTGATCAAGCTGTGCCGTCCGGCTATGGAAACAAATATGGATTCTGTAATTGACCGTATCCGTGTGCTGGAGAGACAGATAGAGGAACGCCCTGTTCAGCAGGCGGCTGTCCGGCCGGCACCGCAAACGGGGGCAGAGGAACCCCTTATACAGGAGCAAAAACCCCAAAAGGCTGCTCCGGAGGATTTACAGAAGATCGTAGCCGGATGGAAAATGATCGTAGGACAGACGACGGCTGTATTTAAGCAGGCTTTGATGAAATCAATACCGAAGTATAACGGTGAGACCGGGGAGCCGGTTTTATTCGTGGAATTTCAGACGCCTCTTGGAAGAAATTACCCGGATGATTCCGATGCAAAGAGGGAGCTTCAGGAGATTATTGAACGGCAGACCGGAAAAGCTGTGGAGCTTCATATGCTGGTGGCAGAGGATCATCATCACACAAATCTGGCGCAGATCACTGTGGACCAGGCAATCAGAGAGAATATTCATATGGATGTGGTAGTGGAGGAAGATTCTTTTGAAGCTGATTAAATTAAGGGCGGCCGCAGGCATAATCACATAGAATAGAATATACACATTTATAAGGAGGATATGATTATGGCAAAAAGAGGAGGATTTCCAGGCATGGGAATGCCGGGAAACATGAATAATTTAATGAAACAGGCGCAGAAAATGCAGCGTCAGATGGAAGAAAACCAGAAAGCACTGGAAGAAAAGGAATTTACCGCTGCTGCAGGGGGCGGTGCTGTAGAGGTATCCATTTCCGGTAAACGGGAAGTAACAAAGGTGAAGCTTGCAGAGGAGGTTGTAGATCCGGATGATATTGAGATGCTTGAGGATTTGATTGTTGCTGCTACCAATGAAGCGCTCCGTAAGGTAGAAGAGGAGTCAGCGGCAGTGATGTCCAAACTGACGGGCGGCCTTGGCGGCATGGGTGGAGGATTTCCGTTCTAATGGAATATTATAGTACGCATATTAATAAGCTGATCGAACAGCTTTCTCACTTGCCCGGGATTGGAGCGAAATCTGCACAGCGCCTTGCTTTTCACATCATGAATATGCCGAAGGAACAGGTGTCCCAGTTGGCGGATACCATTACCAATGCAAGGGAAAATGTTCAATATTGCAAGAATTGTTTTACGCTGACGGACAAGGAATTGTGTCCCATCTGCAGCAATCCGAACAGGGACTCCGGTACGATCATGGTGGTAGAGAATACCAGAGATTTAGCCGCATATGAGAAGACCGGCAAGTATGAGGGGGTTTATCACGTGCTCCATGGAGCCATTTCTCCTATGCTTGGAATCGGGCCGGATGACATTAAGCTCAAGGAGTTGATGCAGAGGCTGCAGCAGGATGTGAAAGAAGTGATCATTGCTACAAATTCCAGTTTGGAGGGCGAAACAACGGCAATGTATATCAGCAAATTAATCAAACCAACCGGGATCAGGGTCAGCAGAATTGCAAGCGGTGTTCCGGTTGGCGGAGATTTGGAATACATAGATGAGGTGACGCTTCTGCGCGCACTGGAGGGCAGAGTGGAACTTTAGAAAAAGCTGTTTTTGCAGACAGAAAAGGATGGTCGTTCAGTGGCAGGAAAAAAAGCAACTTCCTCAGAAGTGGCAAAAAAGGCAGGGGTTTCCCAGGCAACCGTATCTATGGTCCTGAACCGCAAATACAATGTTTCTTTTTCGCGGGAAACCGTAGCGCGTGTAGAACGGGCTGCGCGGGAGCTGGGATATGAGCTGCCGAAACGAAGAAACCAAAAAGAAAATAAAAAAGAGAAGCTGATCGTGGTATTTTGTCCGACACTTACCAGTCCGTATTATGTTCTTTTGCTCCAGGGGATCGAAGCCGTAGCGAATGAACAGGGCTATGGGGTCTTTATCTGCAATACACAAAGAGATGCCGGGCTGGAGGAGAAATATCTGCGGATGCTGGGAACTGTCCGTCCCCAGGGGATTATTTATACCTGCAATCCCAATCCCGATTTTCAGAAGCAGGTGGAAGAAATAGCAAAGGCAATTCCGCTTGTCATTATCAGCAACAAAGAAAAGACAACGACAGTGGATGCTATTAATCAGGACAATACTATGGTTGGAAGACTTATGGCAAGGCATCTGCTGGATTTGGGGCATAGAGATGTGGCCTTTATTACGCCGCCGCTGACGAGGAGACAGTGGCAGCGTTCTAAGAGAATTGATGGCTTTGTACAGGAATTTGAGCGGGAAGGGCTGAAAGGGCATGTGATCATAAAGGCTGCGGATGAATCAATGGACCGGCAGATTCCCCGTATGGATTCCGAATATTCAATAGGGTATCAACTGACTATGGAGCTTTTGGAGGAAGGGAAGAAATTTACTGCGGTTGCAGGACAGAATGACATGATGGCATTCGGCGCGGTAGATGCGCTTCAGGAATGCAGACTGCATGTTCCGAGAGATGTTTCGGTTATCGGATGCGATAATATTTTTTATTCGGGAATCCGGCGGATGTCGCTGACGACGATTGAACATTTCGTAGCGTTGAAGGGGCGGGATGCCTGTGACATTATTATTCGGAAGATTGCGGCCAATGATCTGTTTTACACGGGAATACAGCCGACCAGTTTGTATAATATTGAGTATACACCGAAGCTGATTGTGCGGAAAACGACGGCTTATGCAAAAACTGCAAAAAACACGGAAAAAAGAAAAAATAAATAAATACCGCACAAAAAAATATTATTAATAATTTTTTTTCAAAAAAGAGCATCCGGACTTTAGAAAATAGAGTTTCAGATGCTTTTTTTTCTTTTTGGAATCCTTAGAAAAACGTTTTGACAATTAATAAATATTAAATTTATTAATTCAATATTTATTAATAAATTTAGAGCTATATTGACCTTTATTAAGATTCTGGTATAATAAAATCATCAAATAAATGAGCAAAAACAGGAGGGTAAAAACATGAAGTTCTTTATTGACACAGCGAAAGTTGAAGATATCAAGAAGGCTAATGACATGGGTATTATCTGTGGCGTAACCACCAATCCATCTCTGATTGCAAAGGAGGGAAGAGATTTTAATGAAGTAATAAAAGAAATCACTACCATCGTAGACGGACCGATCAGCGGAGAAGTAAAAGCTACAACTACAGACGCTGAGGGAATGATTGCAGAAGGACGCGAAATTGCCAAAATTCATCCGAATATGGTAGTTAAGATTCCGATGACCGGAGAAGGCCTGAAAGCTGTCAAAGTATTGTCCAAAGAAGGAATCAAAACAAACGTAACTCTGATCTTTACGGCAAATCAGGCACTTTTGGCTGCAAGAGCCGGTGCAACCTATGTTTCTCCGTTCCTGGGAAGACTGGATGACATTTCTACGGACGGACTTCCGCTGATCCGCCAGATTTCCGATATGTTTGCGGTTGCCAATATCGAAACAGAAATTATCTGTGCAAGTGTCCGTCATCCTGTCCATGTAACAGAGTGCGCACTGGCAGGCGCTGATATTGCAACTGTTCCATATGGTGTATTAGAGCAGATGCTGCATCATCCGCTGACAGATGCCGGCATCGTAAAATTTCAGAAAGATTACAAAGCTGTTTTTGGTGACAAATAGAGCACCTGATGAATCCGGGCCGAAAGCGGGGGATGAATTTCGTGCGGATTCGGTTCGGAGGAACTTAATGAGTGCAGGCAGAAAGCGAAGCACGAATTTAGTGAATCGAACTTCCTTGAAGTAAGCAGAACATAAAAAGGAGAAAAGACATGGAGAAATTAGAGCTTCAGAAAATTGCGAACGAAGTCCGCAAGGATATCGTAACCGCAGTTCATGCTGCAAAAGCCGGTCATCCGGGCGGCTCCTTATCAGCAGCAGACTTATTTACATATTTATACTTCGAAGAAATGAACATCGATCCCAAGGATCCGAAAAAACCGGACCGTGACCGTTTTGTATTATCCAAAGGTCATACCGCGCCGGGACTTTACTCCGCCTTGGCAGAAAGAGGATATTTCCCCAGGGAAGATTTGAAGACTCTTCGTCATCTTGGCTCTTATCTGCAGGGACATCCGGATATGAAACATATTCCTGGCGTTGATATGTCCAGCGGTTCTCTTGGCCAGGGCATTTCTGCGGCAGTAGGCATGGCCCTTTCCGCAAAACTGAGCAACGAGGATTACAGAGTATATACACTTCTGGGCGATGGTGAGATTCAGGAAGGCCAGGTATGGGAAGCTGCAATGTTTGCAGGACACAGAAAACTGGATAATCTGGTTGTAATTGTAGATAACAACGGACTTCAGATCGATGGAAAGGTCGACGACGTTTGCTCTCCTTATCCGATCGACAAAAAATTTGAGGCCTTTAATTTCCATGTGATCAATGTAGCTGACGGCAATGATATGGATCAGTTAAAGGCTGCTTTTGATGAAGCAAAGGAAACAAAGGGAATGCCAACTGCAATCGTTATGAAGACGGTTAAGGGCAAAGGCGTGTCCTTTATGGAAAACCAGGCCGGCTGGCATGGAAAAGCTCCGAATGATGAGCAGTATGAGCAGGCAATGGCAGATTTGGAAAAGGCAGGTGAAGCATTATGTCAGAAGTAAAGAAAATTGCGACAAGAGCAAGCTATGGCAACGCTCTGGTAGAATTAGGAAAAAAACATGAAGATGTGATCGTTCTGGATGCCGACCTTGCTGCGGCTACTCAGACAGGGGTATTCAAGAAAGAATTTCCGGAACGCCACATTGACTGCGGGATTGCAGAATGCAATATGGTAGGCATCGGTGCAGGTCTTGCATCTGCCGGTAAGGTTCCGTTTGTAAGTACTTTTGCTATGTTTGCAGCAGGACGTGCTTTCGAGCAGGTGCGCAATTCTGTCGCATATCCGAAGCTGAACGTAAAGATCGGCGCTACCCACGGCGGTATTTCTGTCGGTGAAGATGGCGCAACTCATCAGTGCTGTGAAGATTTTGCCCTGATGAGAAGTATTCCAGGCATGGTAGTCGCATGCCCGGCTGATGATGTAGAAGCAAAAGCTATGGTAGAAGCAGCTTATGAGCATATAGGACCTGTATATATGAGATTTGGCCGTTTGGCAGCTCCTGTCATCAATGATAATCCGGACTATAAATTTGAGCTGGGTAAGGGCATTGTTCTCCGTGAAGGCAAGGATCTTACGATTGCAGCCAACGGACTCTGTGTCGCCGCAGCTCTGGAAGCGGCAGCAAAACTGGCTGCAGATGGTATTGAAGCAAAGGTTATCAATATCCATACCATCAAACCTCTGGATGAGGAGCTGGTTATCGCAGCGGCAAAAGAAACAGGTAAGGTTGTAACTGTGGAAGAGCATTCCGTAATCGGCGGACTTGGCAGCGCTGTATGCGAATGCCTGGCAGAGAAGGCTCCGGTTCCTGTAAAACGTATCGGCGTAAATGACGTATTTGGCGAGTCTGGTCCGGCCGCAGCTCTTCTTGAAA
Organism: uncultured Blautia sp.; assembly: GCA_900551075.1. GTDB lineage: Bacteria > Bacillota > Clostridia > Lachnospirales > Lachnospiraceae > Blautia_A. Next base: position 13,652 of record URVB01000061.1, read on the forward strand.
AATATGGTCTCGATGGAGAGGGCATCTACAAACAGATCAAAGAGTTTGTATAGGATGTACAGCAGGAATGGAGTTTAGTATACCCTGAGTGATAACGTCTGCAAGGGATATGACCGTTGAAAGACGTGTTGTCTGCAGGGTAAGCTGTTCCAGTATCCCCGCAATATTTACGATGCCTGTAATATGGATATCTCCAACAGGAGGCAGTTCTTTTTGAACTCCGGCACCTGGGTAAAGTGCACCATTTCCAATGGTCACATAGCCCAGGTGCTTTTTTTGACCGAGGGAAGCGTCAATGGCAATAACCAGAGCATGTGGATGCGTGATCTCTATATAGTCCGCTGCCTGTCGGAGGTTGAGAGCATGGACAGGGGTATCGAGAGTTCCATAAACATAGATTCCCTGAAATTTATTCAGACTGAGCTGCTGGCCGATATACGGACCTAAACAGTCTCCTGTCATTCGGTCACTCCCAATGCAGAGAAAAACGATTTCGGACCATTGGCCGGGATGGTGCTGGATGCATTTTTTTAGCAGACTGGCAACTTTCTTAGATGAATTTGCCTTTTTTGTATCAATATAAAAAGTCATGATTGTCCTCACAGAATTTTTTATAGGGAATTTGTTTCATTGTATCCCAAAAGAACAGAGATTATGCATGGCGCAAAATCTGTCGCTAAATTCTTGGGATGGGCCCTTACATTCCGATAAAATCTGCGTTTCACATGTGCTATGCTAATGCCCGAAGGGGTGATGTGACATGATAGAGGTCATTTATAAGGAAGAGAAGCAGGAGGCGAAGGGGAATGAAGGAGTCTTTACTATTCCCAGAAATATACGGCAGATAGGGTTAATCAGCGAGGATTACCGAATTTATGTGGAAGATTACGTGTATACTTTTTTGGAAAGATTTGCGGAATCAAAAAAAGATGCAGGGAACGGAAAGGGTTGTCTTGCCGTTTTGACAGGAGACACAAAATGGTCTGATGGGATTACTTATGTGTTTATACGGGGAGTACTTGCTGTTGAAGGGACGGAGACAACGTCTGAGCACATTGGATTTTCAGAAGATATATGGACCAAAATTCATGAAGAAGAAGAAAAATATTTTCCGGGGCAGGAGGTTGTAGGCTGGTTTTTTGGTCAGCCTGAATTGCCGCTGGAATCAAATGAAGTATTTCAAAGGACGCATTTGAAATATTTCGGAGGCGGGGAAAAGGTCCTGATGCTGATGGATCCGATAGAACGTGAGGATGCCTTTTTCCGATACGAAAATGGATTTTTGGTAAGACAGGAGGGGTATTACCTTTATTACGAGAAAAATCCTTTGATGCAGGCCTATATGCTGGAAAAGAACCGGGGACTGCAGCCAAAAGAGGAGGAAGAGGTGCAGGATGATGCGGTGAAAGCTTTCCGTAAAATCATAAAAGGCAAAAAGAGAGAGGAACAGGAGGAAGCAGAAGTCAGAACTTCTGTTTTTTCCTACGCGGCGACTGCTTGTCTGGCTCTTGCAGTGTTGGCGGTAGGCACAAATTTTTACCGTAATTATCAGGAGATGGAGCGTGTAAATCAGCAGGCGGAGACAGTGGCCTCCGTGCTTGCGGAAGACAACGGGGAAGAAAGAATCATTTCACCGACTGCTGCAATTACGCCTACACCGAAGCCAAGCGTGACGGCGGTTCCTTCTGCAAAGCCGGAAGTGACGGGAACGGAGCCGGCCAATCGAGGTACGGAAGCGGAGACGGCGAATCAGGGTACGGAAGCGGAGACGGCAAATCAGGGTACGGAAGCGGGGCAGGATATAGCAGAAAGTGCTGCAGTAGAGGAGCAGCAGAGTGCCGAAGAAAATCGCATCTATCAGGAAGAATCTGATGTTCGTAAGGCGAAGAGAAAACAGGAGGCGGTTCAGAGTCAGCAGGAGAATAAGACGGAGAATGTGCAGCAGGAAAATTCCGTGGATGCGTCTGCCCAGGAGACTGTCTCCGGGGAACAGGCGGCTTCCGGCAGCGAGGTCCGTTCTTCTTATGTGATTCGTCCGGGTGATACGCTGTATCAGATTAGTATGGAGAAATATGGAAATATGGACGCGATATCGGAGATATGCAGGATAAATGGGCTTTCTGCGGAAGAAATTATTTATCCGGGACAAATAATTGTATTACCTTAGGGAAATGTGCTATAATATGAACACTTAACGAATCGGAGCCGGAGGGATATGAGGGATTGGTGCGTATCCTATGCTCAGAAAACACGCAGTGGCGGGCGCAGGTCATCAATCTGTCGGTTGATGACCGGTGCGTAGTTGCTTTTTAAGGCGGCGGTCCGCATCAAACAATACATAAGGTAAGGGTTATTATGGCGAATACGAATACAATTAAAAAAATAAAAAGAAGGCGCAAAAAAAAGAAAATTCTGGCACAGAGAGCCAAGCTTGAAAAAGCTCAGGCAGCAAATGCAGCCGGTCAGGCGGATAATTATCAAGCGCGTTTGGCGCGGCATAAGCGGGAAGCCCTGAGAAAAACAGCAATTACGGCAGCGGTTATTCTTGCCGCAGTTGTTGCTGTGGTTGTTTTTATAGAAAAGAAGAGCTATCATAATTATAAAATACTCCAGACCAGTGAGCAGGAGGATGTTATTTCCACCAAATACGTGGAAATGGATGGGAAGATATTGAGATATAGTCCGGAGGGGGCTTCTTTATTAAATAATAAGCTGGAAACTCTGTGGAGCGATATTTATGAGATGCAGAATCCGATTGCGGATGTAAGTGGCAGCAGAGCAGTGATTGCAGACAGAGATGGGACGGATTTGGAAATATACGACAAAAGCGGAAGGTCCGGAAGCATCAGTACCTCATATAGCATTGTAAAGGCCAAGATTTCTGCCAGCGGTCTGGTAGCGGCGATTTTGGACGGAGGCGGTGATACCTGGATTAATTTTTATGCTTCGGATGGAAGCCTGATCGCAGAAAATCAGACCAAGATAGACGATCCGGGATATCCGCTGGATGTGACGGTTTCTGAGGATGGGCTGATTATGATGGTCACCTATCAGTTCGTTGATGGGGGAGATACGACCAGCTATGTGGCTTTTTATAATTTTGGGGATGTAGGGCAGAATGAAGATGATAGGATTGTCAGCGGATATACCTATGAAGGAGTCGTAATTCCCCAGATACAGTATCTGGATAACAGTCGTTCCGTAGCTCTGCGTGATAACGGTTTTACCTTGTATAAAGGAAAACAGATACCAAAAGAAAGTACTACTGTAGAGGTGGAAAAAGAAATTATCAGTACCTTTTTTGATAAAGATACGATAGGGCTTGTATTTAAAAACGGTAAAAAGGACAAACAATATACTATGGAAGTATATTCTCTCAATGGAAAACTGAAATTCCAAAAGGATTTTAACATTCCATATACTTCCATAAAAATGAGCAACGGAAGTATTTTATTGTATAACAGCTCCCAGATCTGTGTAATGAACGGCAGGGGCGTTGAAAAGTACAGCGGTACGATTGATGGTACGATCAATGATTTCTTCAAGATTGGCTGGAATAAATATCTGTTAGTACTGGACAGCGGTGTGAGCGTTATTAAATTCAGCTAAGGAGGAACGTATGACCTGGACATGGCTTGGAATAGCGGTTTGTGTTTTTTTAGTCTTCTCTGGTTATATGGGATATAGACGGGGATTTATTAAAGAAATTGTTTCTATTTTCTTTGTATTTCTTTCGATAGCACTTGTTTGGGTAATCAATCCTTACATCAATGATTTTATCCGGCAAAACACGCCTGTTTACAGTATGGTGCAGGAAGGCTGCCGGAGTATTGTGCAATCGCAGGCGGGTGATGCGCAGCGTTTGAATTCTGAGGAGCAGAGAAGTCTGATAGATGATATGAAATTGCCGGGGCTGCTGAAGAAAGGTTTGGAGGAAAATAATACCACGGAGGTATACCGTTATCTTTCCGTAGATAGTTTTACGGAATATGTGGCCAATTATCTGGCAGTAGTAGTGGTGAATGGAATTTCATTTTTAATTTCCTATCTGCTTGCCACCATTCTGATAAGAATGGTAACCTACGCTTTGAATCTCATAGCAGGCCTTCCGATATTAAATGGTGCAAATAAAGCGGCGGGAGGAATTTTAGGCGTAATCAAAGGTTTGATCTTTATATGGATTGCGTTTTTGTTATTGACGGTATTTTGCAATACAGATATAGGGAAGCAGGGATTGAAATTGGTCAGTCAGGATTTCTTTTTGAATTTGCTGTATGAGAATAATATTTTTGTGAAAATCTTTATGAATATTTTTTATGGGAAATGAAAAAAAACTCTTGACGAAAAAACAGCAGAATGATATACTAAAATCCGCTTCGATAGGAAGCGGATTTTTTTCAGCTTTTACGTTGTATACGAAAAAAGATTTGAAAAATTTTAAAAAAGTGTTGACAGAACAAGAAAGATATGGTAATCTTAACAAGCTGTCGCAAGACAGGAACCTTGATAACTAAA
>URVB01000062.1 GCA_900551075.1 uncultured Blautia sp.
CCAAACTCATCTGCTACAGAGACCGTTTTATTCAAATATGAAATAACGCCAATAACCTCCATGTAGATTTCCCCGCCAATGCCAAAATTATTTCTAACTGCCCCAAGTTAATGTTGGATAGATTTATGATAGAGAACAGCATTTGAAACGAGGTTTTCAAACAATCTGTTCCGAAAGCCACGTTCAATATCAGTAAATGCACCGCTATTCCAATAACAAAGGTCGAAACGAAAATTGTAATCGATGCAGAAATCTTTGTAATTGCCAGTCGAGTACGCCCATGTTTAGTTGCTCGTAGAATACTGTCGGCTCCCGTTTGATATTCATTTGAAAAAATCGGAGCGGCAATCGCAACACATAAAATGGAAAGGATTAGGATATATAATTCGATATAATCAAAGGCATCCTTTGACATTCCTGCATACAGTTGAAATGGTTTATCAACTTCCTCATATTTCGCACTTGCTTTTTGCTGTGCTGAAAAATGATTTTTTTGCTCGTTTTTCATCACATCACTTAAATGCTCCGCACACTTTTCATAATAGTGCTGTTCAACCTCGTCAGGGTCAATATCCATCCAATCAGCACCAATGCCTGTTGTCGGGTCAGCAAATGCCTCCGATACACCTTTTAGCAATGGACGAATAGGCACTATTTTCTCAATGTTTACCTCTAACGGAAATTCTTCTCCATCAATAGGCCCGTATTGCTTAACGCAGTTCTGATAAGTTATTAGAGCCTCTTTTACTTTTTCCGCTGTTACCTCGCCCTGCGTGGCGGCATATAAATCTCTCTTATATTCAATCGCTGCCAAACCATCCAATTCGGTAACAGTCTCATCTTCATTGGGGCGATTGATACCCTCAAAGCTAATAGGCAAATATGCCATAAGTACAGATAATACCATTGCAACTGCAAGTAAAATTAAAGTGCGGCGTGACTTCAAAATCCTCTTAATCTCTAATCTGAAAAGACGCATTTCACATCCCCTCCTTTTCTAAATCTGTCTGCGGAAACAGCCACAGATACAAGTCCTCTAACCGGGGAGATGCTGGAACAGCCCCGTCAAGTTCTGCCTGTTCTGATAAATAACGGATAGAAACTTGATTGTTATCCTCTCCACGTTGATTGATAATTCGCAGGTGCAACTCGTATTCCGGAAGTTTTTCCGCTGGAATAGTACAACTCCAAACCTTTCCCTCAATCTGCTTGACCAGTTCATCCGTTGTACCCACATCAATGATGTGCCCCGCTTTCATAATCGCGTTTCGAGTGGCGATATATTCAATGTCTGATACGATGTGAGTAGAAATCAAAACCATCCGGTCATGGGAAAATTCAGATATGAGATTCCGAAACCGCACCCGTTCTCCGGGGTCAAGACCAGCAGTCGGTTCGTCCATGATAAGAATTTTGGGGTCATTCAACATTGCCTGTGCAATTCCTACACGGCGTTTCATGCCACCGGATAATTTGGATATTTTCTTGTTCTTAACATCGGAAAGTGTGAGAATTTCCAGCAAATGATTGATTTTCTTTGCTGTTTCTTTTGCGGGAACATCTTTCAATGCCGCAATATATTCTAAATAATCTTTTACTGTGAAATCACGGGAGTATCCGAAGTCCTGCGGCAAGAAGCCAAATAAATTTCGGTAAGCCTCGCCCATTTTGTGAATATCGGTGCCATCATAGAAGACTGCTCCGCTGGTTGGTGTCATAATATCTGCAATCATTCGCATAAGAGTTGTTTTCCCTGCACCGTTAGCTCCAAGCAAACCCCACACACCGGAAGTTAAGGTTAAACAAACATCATCGACAGCGGTTTTGTCCTTGAAGTGTTTGCTTAAATGTTCAATTTTTAGTTCCATTATTATCGCTCCTTTTTTGCTATGTTAGAATTTTGCCGAGGGCAAAAGCAAATGCCCTTGTTCAGTAATCATTGTACCGAACAAGGGCATTTCAATCTCAAAGTTTCAACAGGAAAATCCATAAGAAAGTCCTAACATCATGCGTATATTTTCCTAAGCATGAAAAGGTAATGTGACAGTAAAACAGATGGTGTCATTTTTGCTTGTAGCTGTAATTTCGCCACCATGCAAATGTATGATTTCTTCTGCTATAGAAAGACCAAGGCCAGCTCCTCCTGTGTCTGACAACCGAGCCTCATCCAAACGGTTAAACTTTTCAAAAATGTCTTTTAGCTGCTCCTGTGAGATAGGTTTTCCGTGATTTTGAATGGTAATAACAATGTTTGCGTTTTGCTTATGAGCAGCAATAGAAATTTCAGTATTGGGGTAACTGTATGCAGTGGCATTTTTCAAGATATAATTAAACACCCTCGCCAGCTTTTCGGGGTCAGCCATTACAAGGAGATTTTCATCCGCATCAAGGATGGCAGTATTTCCTCTTGCTGATAATGTGGGATAAAATTCATCTATGAGCTGTACCAGCAAGCAGTACAAATCTAAATTTTCTTTTTTTAGTGGAACCGTTTTTGTGTGGTATCGGGTAATTTCAAATAATTCATTGATTAGTTTTTCAAGACGCTCCGCTTTTTCCAAAGCAATTCCCACATATTTTTCCCTCTGCTCTGTTGGCATATCTGGAGCTTCGCTTAATAAACTCAAATATCCAATTACCGTTGTAAGCGGCGTCCTGATATCATGGGCTAAATACATGACCAATTCATTTTTTTTATCCTCGGCTTCTTTGGCTGCCTGTTTACTTAAAAGAACAGACATTTTGATTTGGTTCATTTGGTCGGTTATATCCCGAAGCGGTTCGGACAGAGTAATCGCATGGGCGTTCTGCTCATAGATTGTCTGCGTGGCTTCTACAATTTCATTCAAATACGCCCAGGGCTTTTTCCAGTAGTAATAGAAAATCACAAGAAAACCTATTATGAGGTAAAAAATGAAAAGCGCATCCATACGCCAATACAGCCATGTTATAACAGGATTGTTGGATCGTGTAAAAATATATCCCAGCAACAAAGTCAGCACAAAACCGATTACAACGTACAAAGCCAGCGTGATATAGAGTTGGTAGCGCAATTTCTTTTCTATCGAATAGTCCTTATTCTTCATAGGAACCTCCGTCAATTTGCAATAAGCAGAACAGCTAAACCGCCAGTAACAAGAACAGTTACAATGGAAGCTATTACTATAATGACTTTATTTGCACGATTTCTACTCCGAAAGAGTTTCGCAAGCACAAGGTAAATAACGATTCCAAGTATTCCGCCACAGGTATTTGTAAGTAAATCCGTAATATCAGAACGACCGATTGCAAAAATATATTGGAGAACTTCCAAAGCTAAACTTGTTCCCAAAATAAACATCATCTTAATAAAAAACCTCGGTTCATGTTTGAGCATACACAAATAAATACCAAGCGGAGCAAAGATGGCGATATTTTCTAAAACCTCTGTCAGATGAAACCTTACCCCAACTTCATTGTCATAATAGAAAGGAATTAAATTGATGCTTCTGCAAGTATCTAATTCACTAATTGAAAATTGTAGTTTGAATACAATAATCCAGACTAAAAGTACCATGTAAATAGCAAAAAGTAATGGCACAAGAAAACTTGTTTTTTCTTTCTTACTCATAAGATCACCTCACTGGAGATGGCTTGACTATATCTTATAGCCAACGCCCCATATTGTTTTAATATACTTTGGTTTTTCTGCTGTGTCTTTCAGCTTTTCACGCAAATGACGGATATGCACTGTGATTGTACTGCTATTCTTGCTGTAATACTCATCTTTCCATACAGAGCAAAACAAGTTCTCAACTGTCACAACAGTACCTTTATGCTCCAAAAGAATACGCAGGATAGAAAATTCAGTAGGTGTCAACGCAATATTTTCGCCATCTAATAGGCACTCATAAGTCTGTGTATTTAACTGGAGCTTGTCATAAGTCAAGATAGCGTTTGTTTGACTTTCCTCCACGGAAACGGGAATGTATTTTTTATATCGCCGGAGCTGCGCCTTTACTCTGGCAATGAGTTCAAGCGGACGAAAAGGTTTTGTTACATAATCATCCGCACCCAAGGTCAGCCCCGTAATTTTATCTGTTTCCTCGTCTTTCGCTGTCAACATGATAATGGGGTATGTGTGCTTTTCCCGGATTTTCTGACAGATAGAAAATCCGCTTATATCAGGGAGCATAATATCAAGAATTGCAAGGTCAAGCTCCTCTTGCTCAATGCAAGTCAAAGCGTCCTTTGCGGAGTAAAATTTATATACAATGTAGTTTTCATTTTGTAGATAGACTTCAAGTAGATCTGCAATATCATGTTCATCGTCAACAACAAGAATTTTGCAATTCGTCATTTTAACTTTGTCCTTTCTTTAGAGTTTCTGATTCAAATTATTGAAGGCTGTTCTTTTTGTGCTATTCAAAATCTGATACTTCACTTAAGTATTATATCAAATGAGCGTGTAGTATGTATTATTTTCTGCATGAGAAAATATTAAGAAATTCCTAAAATTATTATTGTTCCAGCAGCGTATCATGTGCTCAGAGCATTAATTCTGGCATAGCAGCAGGGGATAAAATGTGTGGATTTTGGGCAAAAACAAAATGGTATTTTACGTTGAATGCATTAATACGTGAATTTATTGGATATCTGAGTTTAACATGGAAAAGACATGCTCTTGTGATTAGTGTAGAGGCAGGTATCGTTGTAATGGGTAATATTATTAAGTAATCCGAATATTGGGATTTGTTGGGATAAGGGGGATGTCTCAGAGCAGCCTTGAGCTACTCTGGGACATTTTGCAGTTATTTATTAAACTTTTCCGGTAAATGGATTTCGACTTTTAATCCATGTGGTAAGACATTTGAAAATTGGATTGTTCCTTGATGCACTTTTACAATCTGCCGCACTATTTTAAGCCCTAATCCATGTTCGGTTTCGTCCGTTCCTTCCTGAGAGCTTGGAATACAGGCACTGTTATTTAGCAGTGCCAGATAAGATTCTCTTATTCCACAGCCGGAGTCCGTGACGCAGAATATACAGGTTCCGTTGTCTATTTTGACATAAACAGATATCTGACAGCCTTTTGGATTATGTGTGATGCTATTCTGTATCAGATTGTGGAGCATCCGGTTGAGCAGAGAAACATCTCCATATATAGGTTTTACTGTATCAGAATCTATTTCAGAATAATTCAATTCATACATTTTGGACATCCCGTTATTCAAAAATTCACTTATAACCTGTCGGGCAAGTTCAAACGGATTAAGAGCCTGTGTGCGGATCGGCTGCATGGAATATTCCAGTTTTGTTGTTAAATTCAGGTCTGCAACCAGCGAACGGAGTTGCTCACTCTGTTTCCGGATGATACCAGCCTGCCTTCTTGTTGCCGCGGGTAAGTCAGGGGTATCTTCAATTTCACTGGAGTAACCTAAAATTATCGAAAGAGGCGTCCGGATATCATGAGATATCCCGCGAATCCACTCAGCTCGTGTATTATCTTTTTTTATAAGATAGGCTCCGGCATGGTTTAGTCCTGTATTGATTTCTGCAAGCCTTCCTTTTTCTTCCAGATGAAATGCCTTTCCTTGTGAAAGTTTATGGATTCCATCCATAATCGGTCTCATAGCTTTTTCGACTTTTCTGGTATTTCGTATGAACAGAATAACCATTACACATATGTTAATGATCAGGGCACAGATAATACCAAAAACTGTAGCGTAAAGATAGTACGTTTTCACTGAAAAATAGTAATGAACCCTTGTACCGGGCTGAAAGCCAATGACTAATAGTCCGTCGGGATGTTTCCAGACTTTCACAGGATAGTCATCAAGATACCATTTACTGAATATTGCGATATCCGTTGCGGAATATTCAAGCGGAAGTTCTTTAGGCAAATTGTTTTGCCAGATTACAGTCCCATTGTCATCTAAAAGCATGGCCCATGTATCTGTCTGTGTCAATATATCCTGCACTTCAGAATCGGCTGCTATGATATCATCTTTTTTTTCAATCAAAGATGCGAAATGCTCTATGGGAAAGCCGGAACTTTTCACACCGATCAAATGTACAGTAAGAAGAAACAGACTGATCAGGGCGAGATTGATAACAAAAAACAATATTAAAATCCCCAGGGTGGAAAGGATATATCGTCGAAAGAATCTGTCTACCTGCTTCATCGTTTGGCCTCCTTAAGGTGAAGGCAATATCCAAGCCCTTTTACATTTAAAAGTGAAACAGGTTTTGAAGGATTACTTTCTATCTTTTCTCTTAAATGGCGGATATGTGTTACAAGTGTATTTTCATAACCCTCCCAAAATTCTCCACAGACTGTTTCGCAAAGGGAGCCTGTGGTTACGATCCTTCCGGCATTTTCAAATAGTTTTCCAAACAACAGGAATTCTTTTGCGGTCAATGAAAATATTTCATTGCCGCGCTGAACTTCCGCCTTATCCAAATCAACGGTGGATGCGTCCAAATATACGATTCTTTCCTTTTCCGGATAGGATCGATTTAAGATTGCCTGCACACGGAGAAGGAGTTCTTTGGGAAGAAAAGGTTTTACCAGATAGTCATCCGCACCATTTTCAAATCCTGAAAATTTGTCATTAGCTTCTCCACGGGCTGTAAGCATCAGGACAGGAACGGTGCTTATTTGACGAATTTCTTTGAGAACCGTAAATCCGTCTATCCCGGGCATCATTACATCAAGGATTATCATATCAGGTTGATGATTCCGAAACATGCTCAGCGCTTCTTTCCCAGAAGATGCAGTGGCAATTTTTGTGTATCCGGCACGTTCAAAAATAGACTGCAGCAATTCCAGAAGATCAGATTCATCATCAACGATAAGAACGCTTTTATTTTTCATATTGCACCTCCTTTTTGCATTCCTTATTATAACTCAAATATTAAAAAAATCCTATTCAGGTCCTGAAATCTCAAGGTAAACTCAAGGTTGCCTCAAGATACCCTCAAGAATGGTATGTTATGCTGATCGCGAATCAAAAAAGGAGGTACAAATATTATGAGTGATTACATCATTGAAACCCGGAATCTGACAAAAAAATATGGGGACCAGGCGAGTGTGTCTGAGTTAAACATTCACGTTAGGAAAGGGCGCATTTATGGACTGCTTGGGAGAAATGGCGCCGGAAAAACCACAACGATGCGGATGATTTTGGGGCTTACTGCACCGACATCCGGTGAAGTAAGAATTTTTGGGAAACAAATGCAGGGAAATGAAAAGAAGATTCTTCCCCGTATTGGCAGCCTGATTGAATCTCCGGGATTTTATCCAAATCTTACGGCTACAGAAAATCTTAAAATATTTGCAAAATTGCGGGGACTGGATAATGAAAATTATATAAAGGGAGCCTTAGGACTTGTGAATCTGCCATACCGGGATAAGAAACTTTTTTCGCAATATTCTCTTGGTATGAAACAGAGGCTGGCGATTGCTCTGGCAGTTATGCATGATCCAGCGGTATTGGTTCTGGATGAGCCGATAAACGGCCTTGATCCTATCGGCATTGCAGAGATTCGTTCTTTTATCCGGGAATTATGTGATGTCAGAGGAAAGACCATTCTGATTTCCAGCCACATTCTTTCAGAAATTTCTTTGCTGGCGGACGATATTGGGATTATTGATCACGGTAAGCTGCTGGAAGAAGAAAGCCTTGATGAATTAGAGCAGAAAAACCGACATTATATACACTTTACTGTATCGGACAGCAGGCAGGCCGCTCATCTGCTGGAGACTGTGTTCCAGACACGGATTTTCAAAATCAGGGATAAGAACAATATCCAGCTCATGGAGGTGAATCTGCCGGTTGCTTCTATTACCCGTTGTTTTGTGGAGAATGGGCTGGAAGTCTCCGAAGCGCACCTCTGCGAAGATACGCTTGAGGATTATTTCAAGAAGGTGACAGGGGGTGAGGGAATTGCTTAACCTGGTCGCTGGTGAATTTGCAAAACTGAAGCGCAAAAAGATTGTGCCCTTTATCGTTTTGCTATCAATGTTATTCCCTCTTATTGTGGTATATACCTCTAAAACGGGAATGGGGAATGATACGAGCGTGGAATTTTTGAAGGGGCGGTTCGATTTATCTTATACAATGATGCTTGGCTATGGCCTGGTTTTTTTAGAGCCTTGTCTGCTGGGGATTCTGGCCTCCATACTGTTCTTTATGGAGAGGGATAATGACACTTTTAAAAATCTGTGTGTAATTCCGGTTACTACGTCGCGATTGATTGTGGCAAAATTATCCGTCGTATTGGTCTATGGGCTTTTCTACACCTTTTGCAATATTGCATTTATGATTCTTTTTACATGGATTTTAAAAGCCGGAATCATTTATGATGTTGGATTTAAGCTGGTATTCAGTCTTATTTTTGGAATAGGGATTACGATTGCCACGTTGCCGGTTATCGTTTTCATTATCTATTTCAACAAATCCTATTTGATTTCCACGCTGCTTTCTTTTTTCTATGCGATTTTGAATTGGAGCGTTTTATCAATCGTTGAAACAAATTTATCACTTGTAAAGATCATCAATCTGTTCCCAACGTTATGTTTGATGAACTGGAGCAGCAAAAAAATGTTAGGTCGTATGGCAGACAGACACCTTTTACCCGAAGCATATTTATTGTTTCCCTCCGACATTTGGGCATTTGTCGTACTTGGGATAACGCTGGTTCTTTCAATGCTGCTAATGCTGCGCTTTTATAAAAAATGGACGAGGTGATGAAATGGATAATCTTATAACTGAATTTTGGAAAATAAAACGGTATTCCGTAATCAAGGCCGGTGCTGCTATGATGTTTTTCTCTGTATTTATGAGCTATTTTTATTCAACGGCCAGCACTTCTGTCGGCTGGGATTTTGATTATTTTGTTCATCAGGTGATTCTGCAGAACTGCACTTATTTTTTCCCTGTGGTAATTATGCTGACGGCTTCCTTTATTATATCGAGGGAAACAACGGACGACACCCTTAAATCAATTTTAACGGTTCCTGTTACTTATAAAAATCTGTTGATTGGGAAATTTGTGATCCTTTTTTTCCTCTCCATAGAGTTCAGTCTTATCAATGCTGTGCTCACTGTTATTATGAATCTGCTCCTGCAGTTTCCGGGCATGACAGCATACAGCATAATGATTGCCACAGGGCAGATTATCGCTGCAAATATTTTGGTTTACCTTTCCGTGATTCCGCTAATTATTATTAATACGTTTCTTTTTGGCAGCAGTCTGATTGGTGTGGCAGTTGCGTTTGTATATGGTTACTTTGGAACCTTTGAGGGTTCATTGCTGAACTGGTTCCCAATCAAGGCCGCAATGATTTTAATTGATCCGTATTGCGGCGCGGGATATGACAGCGTATCCTATCAGATTTCACCTGCAATCATCGTATTAATTCTCATGGTGTTGTGCTCCCTGGTGTTGTTAAATGCCTTTACACATTCAGAAAAACTTCCTAATGTAAAAGCAAAAAGGATGCCGAAAAAGGCAGAGCGAAAAAGAGGCTGGTAATCTGGTTGAATGAAAGGAAAGAAAACACAAAAGCAAGAGAGGTGAGCATCTATGAAAAAAATATTGGTGTGTATTAGCATAGCTGTTATGCTGATTTGTTTTAAGCTGGCGGCAAGTAGTAAAACTGAGCGAGGAGGTATAAGATGAACAAAAAGAATTATTGATTGGAGTTGGGATAGCGGTTTTAGTTGTCCTCTGTATAGACAAGTAAAATTCTTAAAGATGGGGCCTGTTTACGCTTGGAGGTGGCACCAATCCGTGGAGTTGTAAACTGGGAGGAAGTGGAATATACGGAACTTCCATCTGCTGTACACACTGTTTATTCAGAGTGATGCTTTATTTATTATTAACAGGGGTTGAAACTGTTGAAAAAGATATTGATTGTAGAGGACGACGTTACATTTTTAGGGATTTTATCTCATGCTCTAAGGAGTCAGTTTGAGATATATGAAGCTTGTGATGTGAATGCGGCATTGAAGTATCTTGAAAATATATCAGTTGATTTAATCTGCTCAGATTATAATATGCCGGACGGCACCGGATTGGAGCTTTTAGAGCAACTTCATAGAAGTGGGAAGAAAATTCCATTCATTTTAATGTCAGGGATGGAGGATTCATTTGTGATTCATAGCGTAAGGCTTTATGGAGGAACATTCTGTAACAAGACCGATCCAAATCTGCTTATAACAATTAGAAATATGATAAACTGTGAATAACAAAATGGCAGAAAAAATTGTTGAATGCTCTATTACTATCAGTTCCTTTGTATGCATTGACAGATTATGTTGAGATAATACAATTTTTGAGGTAAAATAAGCTGTAGCGTATCTTGCCCTGACGGGATAAATGAAAGATAAAAAGGAAATGCATACCAAATCCCGATTAAAGCAGAAAAATATGATGATAGAGATAAGGAGTTAATCAACAAGGAAGGTGAACACAGATGAAGCGAATTTTGCTGGTCGAGGATGACCTGAGTCTGATAAAAGGTCTGTCTTTTGCTGTAAAAAAGCAGGGATATCTACTTGATATTGCACACACCAGCAGTGAAACGGACAGGTTATGGGAAGATGGGGAATACGATCTGGTAATTTTAGACGTATCGCTGCCGGATGGTTCCGGATTTGACATATGCAGAAGTATACGGCAGACATCGAAGGTGCCGATCATGTTCCTGACTGCTATGGATGAAGAAACAGATATTATTATGGGGCTTGACATCGGTGGTGATGATTATATCACGAAACCGTTCAAGCTGGCCATCTTCATGTCACGGATCAATGCACTGCTTCGTAGAAGCGATAATTTTAACCAGGCAGACACAGAATTGAGTTCCAACGGGATTACGGTCCGACTCCTGAAAAGCGAAGTATATAAAAACAATAAGCAGGTGGATTTAACGGCAAGTGAATATAAGCTGCTGTGCCTGTTTATGGCAAATCCCGATCAGGTGCTTTCTCCTGAACAGATTTTAAATAAGCTGTGGGATTGTGATGAAAATTATATAGATAACAATTCTCTTACGGTATATATACGCAGATTGAGGACAAAAATTGAAGATGATCCGGGTAATCCGAAGCGAATCATAACGGTTCGCCGTATGGGGTATAAATGGGCTACGGGGGATTGAAGGGCTAATGATAATATTTGCAAATAAAAAAATTAAATCTTTGTTTTGTAAAATCTTAATTTGTATATTGGCTTTTACCCTGTTTTCCGCGGCTTTTCTGTTTTTTGAAATTAGCAATGCAGCATTTTATATTCTGCTGTTCGCTCTGGTCATGTGCATGATATTCCTGGTGGTCTGCTATGGATATTTCAGGGAACAGAATGAAATCATGGAAAATGCGGTAATGCAAATTACAGAATATATCTCCGGCAATCGGGAGACGCGGATTGCATGTGATGAGGAAGGAGAAATGTACAGGCTGTTTCATGAAGTGAATACTCTGGCTGCCATTTTGAATGCGCACGCAGAAAATGAGAGAAAATCGAGACAGTTTTTGAAGAATACCATATCGGATATTTCCCATCAGTTGAAAACTCCTCTTGCGGCGCTGAATATTTATAACGGACTTATGCAGGGGGAAACGGAAGGACTGCCGGAGCTTCAGGAGTTTGCGATACTGTCGGAAAGGGAACTTGACCGGATCGAAATGCTAGTACAGAACCTATTGAAGATCACGAAGCTGGATGCAGGTTCCATTGTGTTTGAAAAGACTTCTGAGAATGTGGCGGATATGATGGGGGAGATTGAGCTGCACTTTGCATACCGTGCAAAGCAGGAGGAGAAGAAACTGGTTCTGTCAGGAGATGAGCATATTTCACTGCTTTGTGACCGCGATTGGATGATAGAGGCACTGGAAAATATTGTAAAAAATGCCTTTGACCATACAAGCAGCGGGGATTTTGTCCAAATTGAGTGGAAACAGTCTGCATCTATGGTTCAGATTATCATAAAAGATAATGGAAGCGGTATCCATCCGGAGGATATGCATCATATTTTCAAGCGGTTTTACCGAAGTCGGTTTTCAAAAGATAAACAGGGAATCGGTCTTGGCCTTCCTCTTACAAAAATGATAGTTGAAGCGCATAACGGTATAATCGAGGTAGACAGTGAATTGGGAGTTGGCACCACATTCATCCTGA
This sequence comes from uncultured Blautia sp., assembly GCA_900551075.1. GTDB lineage: Bacteria > Bacillota > Clostridia > Lachnospirales > Lachnospiraceae > Blautia_A. Next base: position 12,169 of record URVB01000062.1, read on the forward strand.
ATTTTTTTAATTCCTACAAAATTGTAGCCTTACAGTAATATTACAGTAAGGTTTGGCTGGCATCCTTTAATAGAAAAATAAAAAAAGAGGTGCTTAACGTATGGACTTATTAGAAGTAAAATCAATTTCAAAAACTTATGGCAGCGGTGAAACAGCAGTACGTGCCCTAAAGAAAGTCAGCTTTTCGGTTCCAAAGGGTGAATATGTGGCTATCGTGGGAGAATCTGGGTCTGGAAAAAGTACACTCCTTAACATGATCGGTGCGTTGGATACTCCTACAACGGGGAAAATGCTGATTGACGGCAAGGACATTTTTTCTATGAAGGACAGCAAGCTGACAGTTTTCCGCCGCCGGAATATCGGTTTTATTTTCCAGGCATTCAACCTGATCCCGGAACTGACTGTTGAGCAGAACATCATTTTTCCGGTGCTTTTAGATTACCAGAAACCAAATAAAAAATATCTGGAAGAACTGCTTGAGGTGCTGAACCTGAAGGAACGCAGGAATCATCTGCCGAGCCAGTTGTCCGGCGGCCAGCAGCAGAGGGTGGCAATCGGACGCGCACTGATCACGCGGCCCTCTCTGATCCTTGCTGATGAGCCGACTGGTAACCTGGACTCCCAGAACAGCAGTGAGGTGATTTCCCTGCTGAAAGAGACGTCAAAGAAATATGAACAGACGATCATCATGATTACTCATAACCGGAGCATTGCACAGGCCGCTGACCGGGTGCTCAACGTATCAGACGGTGTACTGACCGATTTGGGGAGGTGCCGTGAATGAGAAGTTATTTAAGCCTTATTCCGATTTCCGCAAAGGTCCGCAGGCGGCAGAACCGTATGACGATTCTATGTATTGTATGTGCAGTGTTTTTAGTGACAGCAATCTTTAGTGTTACAGACATGATGATCCGGACGGAAAGCAGCTTTATGCTGAGCAAGCATGGGAACTGGCATATCAAACTGGAAAATGTTTCACGGGGCATAACGGAGGAAATCAGCGGGCGTCCGGATGTTACTGCCATAGGCGCTTCTTCTGTGTTTAATTTTGACGGAGAATTGCCGTATCGTATCAATGAAAAAAGGGCTGCCTTATATGGCACAGAAGAAACATATATGAATGAAATATCAGATGGAATTACTGAGGGGATTTTTCCGCAGGGTAATCAGGAAGTGTTGCTCAGCCCTAATGCAGCAACTGCTTTTGGAGTGCAGATCGGAGACAGTATCACTTTGCATACTCCTGCAGGAGATGCGGCTTTTACTATATCTGGCTTTGGCACGGATGATAAGGGATATTATGAAAATCAGACTTATTTAGTGGGCGTATATATGACGCAGGCAGCGTTTGACTCACTTATGGAGCAAAATCAAATTACAGACAATGAACCAGTCTATTATGTGCAGTTTGAGGATGCAGCGAAAGCAGCGAAAGCGATAACAGAGCTTCAGATACAGTATCAGTTATCAGAGGAAAGTATCTCTGAAAACACTGGGGTTATGGGTATGGCCGGGCAAAGCGGCAATGAATCTCTGAAATATTTTTACGGAATTGCGGTGGTTTTGTTTGTACTGGTGCTTTTGGCAGGCGTACTGATGATCTCTGGCAGTATGAACAGCAATATAGCCAGACGGACGCAGTTCTTTGGCATGATGCGCTGCATTGGCGCAAGCCGCCAGCAGGTGATTCGGTTTGTGCGTTTGGAAGCCCTGAATTGGTGTAAAACGGCGGTGCCTGCCGGGATAATTATGGGTACACTTGTCAGTTGGGGAATCTGCGGGTTGCTCCGCTACGGCATTGGTGGAGAATTTGCCACAACGCCGGTCTTTAAGATTAGCCCTGTTGGATTGCTCAGCGGAGTGGTGATTGGAATGGTAACTGTACTTTTGGCGGCACAGTCCCCGGCAAAACGAGCTGCTAAAGTCTCGCCGATGTCTGCGGTTTCCGGTAATTCAGAAAATACGTCTTCTGTCCGCCACGCCGCAAAGACAGGCTTTGGAAAAATCGATTGTGCATTGGGCATTCATCATGCAGCAGCATCAAAGAAAAGCTGGTGTTTAATGACGGCATCCTTTGCGCTCACCATTATCCTGTTTCTTTCTTTTTCGGTTGTGCTGGATATGGCGCGGCTTTTGGTGCCATCACTAAGTGTTACATCAGCGGATCTTGCATTAGCCAGTTATAGCAATGAAATGATTCTTGACCGCGATTTGGTTGATCAGATCAGACAAATAAATGGCGTTGAGAATGCTTATGGCAGCAGCTATATAGGCAATATCCCAGCTACATCCTCAAGGGAGGGAATCGACCATATCAATATTGTTTCCTATGATGATACACTGTTGGATTATGCGAAAGGAAGTATTGCACAAGGAACTTTGGATGAAGTCTACGGAGACAGCAATAAAGTTGCGACAGTCTTTAACAAAAACAGTTCCTTAGAAGTCGGTGATACCATTCAGATTGCAGGCACAGAGATTGAGATTTCCTGCGCCTTGTCACAAGGATTGTTTGGCGACGATCTGATTGTAATCTGTTCACAGGAAACATTTAACCGCCTGATGGGGGAAGAAAAATATGGTTTGATTGGTGTTCAACTGGGAAAAGATGCTACAGATGAAACAGTAGCACAGATAAGAAACCTCGAAAACGATGATATCGTCATTACCGACCAACGGGAAAGCAATCGGACAAATAACGCCACTTATTGGGCATCACGGATTGTTTGTTATGGATTTTTGGCTATTATTGGGATAATTACACTATTTAATATTATTAACAGTATCTCCATGAGTGTATCAGCAAGGACAAAACAGTATGGCGCAATGCGTGCTGTTGGTATGGACGGCAGGCAGCTTACCCGGATGATATCTGCGGAAGCTTTTACCTATGCCGTTTCAGGGCTGATTTTAGGCTGCGGAATTGGGATTCCTCTGAGCTGTTTTCTGTACACGCTGATGATTACACGTCACTTTGGAGTTGCTTGGCACTTGCCGATTGTATTGCTTTTTGTTGTAATTGCCTTTGTTTTTGCTTCTGCTGTTGCTGCGATTCATGCTCCTGCAAAGCGGATACGGAGTATGGCGATCACAGATACGATAAACGAGCTGTAAATGGGGCGATAAAAAACTGCGGTACAGCAGAAAAAAAGCTGCTGTACCGCAGAGCATTTTATATACCAGTTTTAGGATTGGATGTGGAACATGAAAGATAAGACCTGTATTTGTATTTTAGGGGGAATTATTCAGAGAGTAAAGGAAATTGCAGAAATGGTAATCTTGTGTGTGTTTATATTCATATTGTGTATGCTGTTTGCCGCTATTGGCATTGTATGGTTACTGGCGGATTGTACGATCAGGGAATTGGAGATGGTTGGATGCCTATGAGGAGAAAGCGAAGAAAGAAACATCCTGTTAGAAAGATATTTATTAGTTTGTTTTCCATTCTGCTTTGCTTACTATTGGTGACCTGCGCTTTTTTCGGGATAAAGGGCGGCCAAATGTACCAGAAGGCAGTAACTGAAAAGTCTATCAATGAGCGAGTAAAAGAAATTCAGGATATAGATGGATTTACGCCGTACTCTGATTTGCCACAGTTTTATATAGATGCCACAATATCTGTAGAAGATCACAGGTTTGAAAGCCACTTTGGAATTGACCTGATTGCGATTGGCCGGGCCGCATTGACAGATATCAAGGAGATGTCTTTTGTGCAGGGAGGAAGTACGATTACACAGCAGCTTGCCAAAAATATGCTTTTTACACAGGAGAAAAGGCTGGAACGGAAAGTGGCAGAGGTGTTTGCGGCTTTGGAACTGGAATCCCAGTATACAAAAGAAGAAATTTTTGAGTTATATGCCAACACGGTCTATTTTGGAAACGGGAACCATGGTATTTATCAGGCTTCTATGGCTTATTTTGGAAAAGAACCATCAGAGCTGACGGATTATGAGTGTGCTGTGTTAGCAGGAATTCCGAACGCCCCATCCGTTTATTCTCAGGATGAGGAGTTAACTTTACAACGTGTGAAACAAGTGCTGAGCAGTATGGTAAGAAATAAAATAATTACTCAGGAGGAAGCAGATAGGATAGAGTTAAGAGATTAGGAAGGAACAAGGTATGGAATTAAAAAAGTAGATTTTATGCCCTTTATGTGAAAATAAAGCCAGGCTAAGAATACAAAAAGATACGGAGACAAGGATTCCTTCTGTATTGTTTCAAGTGTAAACAGGAGACGTTGATCAATGTACCGGAAATAATTACAGGAGAGATGCCAGCGCGGAAATATGAGGAGTGGAGATTTGGTAAAATTCCATATCTGGAAGCTGTCTGTAACTGTAATCTCCGCCAGCTCTCCTTCCTTATGAAACAGATACGGTGTTATGCTGGCAAAACCGGATTGAAGCCGTCATATTGCTATTACAAGAGATGGGGTACAAAAAAGAGAAACGGACAAGGGCACAAGCCGGTATATCCGCTGCGGTTCAGCAAAAGTGGAAAAGCAGAAATAGAAAAGGCATATGCGACACATTTTCTTGATCCAAAAAGGATTGAGGAGATAAAGACAGAGGAAAAGTGCAAAAATCAAAATTGAAAAATTATGGAAAACAGGCAGAAATGGGATTTTTCTGTTCCTCCAAAACAGTTGATTTTCTGCGGCATTTTGCGTATGATAAAGATGAGCAAGTAGCTATGCTTGCGGGATTACAAAAGGAATTGCCATTAACACAAGAAGGAGGTGCGATTATGGCTACGTCCAGCATTTTTACAAATATCGTGATCAGCGATCCGGAAAAAGCAGAGAAGTTTATTGACGCGCTTGAAGCGTCAAGCCTTGATCCTGAATGGAAGCCGACTACACCTGTCAAGCCGCCACTCACTGATATAGAAGCGATTCGCAGGCTTATGGCAAAGAGGGTTCAGAAAAAGTGAGTAATTTTACATCGGTAAATATTCTGGATATGATAAACGCAATCGGAGAGGAGGAATTGCAGCCCATTCTCTCCGATTTCTCTTGCCCGAAGAATCATGAAATTGAGGGATTTGTAAGAAAAAACGCAATAGAGTTTGCCAAACGCAAGATGTCTGTTACATATTTGGTGGTTGACGGGGAAAGCAGGATCGTGGGGATATTCACATTGACCCATAAGGCAGTAAAACTGCTGGATACAGGACTGACAGGAACTATGAGAAGAAAATCCAGCGTCATGCCCGTCTGGACGAGGCAACGGACTCATACATGTTATCCGCTTTTTTGGTTGCCCAGTTTGGGAAGAATTATCAGTATGAGGAATCAGAGCTCCCACAGGAAATGAATTGCTGGATATGACGATAGTCCCTCTGAAAGAAATTCAGCGGCAGATCGGCGGCGGGGGTGTATATCTTTGGTGTGAGGGCAATCCTAAACTGTTGTCATTCTACCAGAA
>URVB01000063.1 GCA_900551075.1 uncultured Blautia sp.
AGAGCAACCGGCTCATAACCGGTCGGTCCTGGGTTCGAGTCCCCGAAGGTCCATTGCGGGATAGCGGCTGAATAATCTATCCCGAGTCCGGTATAAGTAGGGTATCCGGATAAAGCAAGCATCTCCCTGAACCCACATGAGATGTTACCCGGCGTGGTGCAGGCAAATAGGCCGATAGGAAGAACAGTTACTTATACTCAAAACGAAACGAATAAGAGGTGGTGATGCATGGCCAGAGCGCCAGATAAAAGAATAGAGCAGGCGAAGGCCATGTACCTGAAAGGTTTGAAATTAGTTGAAATTGCAGGCCAGCTAAATCTGCCGGAGGGGACAGTCCGGAGCTGGAAGAATCGTTATAAATGGGATTGCAACGTTGCAAATGAGAAATGCAACGTTGCAAATAAAAAGCGGGGAGGTCAGCCGGGAAATAAAAATGCTGAGGGGCACGGTGGAACCGGACCGCCACAAAATAAGAATGCAGTCAAGACAGGAGAGTTTGAAACTCTCTTTTTTGATACCCTGAATCCTGATGAACAAAATTTGATTAATGCGGTGCAATTGGATAAAGAGCAGTTACTTTTTCAGGAGATAAAGCTCCTTACAGTGCGGGAACACCGGATGCTGAAACGTATTGCATCTTTGCGGCTCTTAGAGGAGGCAGAAAGACAGACAGATGAATCTGACTTAGATAAAGCCCCCTCCGGCATGTCTGTTATAAAATATACTACAGGCATTGAAAAGGGGGAGCGCACTCATTTAAAGGAATATGGAGGCATCCTCGGACAGATTCAGGCTATCGAGGATGCTTTGACCAGAGTACAGGGCAGACGGCAGAAAGCTATTGAAACTCTTCACAGGTTTGGATATGACGATGCCCGCTTAGAGTTGGAAACTATGAAATTCGAACTGGAATTGTTAAAACAGGATGGTTCTGGCAGCGAACAGGAGGATGATGGATTTATTGAGGCCATGAACGCAGCCGCAGCAGAAACCTGGAGTAATGCGGATGAGTGAAAAGTTGAAGCGATTACGGGCAAAACTTGAGAGAATGAAACAGAACCGCCGAACAACGGGAAATGGACAGACCTTTAAATTCTCTGCATTTTCAGAGAAACAAAAGAAAGTTTTGACTTGGTGGTGTCCTGATTCCCCCGTAAAAGGAATGGACGGAATCATTGCAGATGGGGCTATCCGGTCAGGAAAAACAGTAAGCATGTCCTTGTCGTTTGTGATGCGGGCAATGAGCGAATTTGCAGGGCAGAATTTTGCCATGTGTGGGAAGACCATAGGCTCCTTCCGGCGTAATGTGCTGTTTTGGCTGAAACTTATGCTACGATCCAGGGGCTATTCCATTACAGATCATAGGGCGGACAATCTTCTGGTTGTCCGGAAGAATGGAGTAGAAAACTATTTCTATATCTTTGGCGGAAAAGATGAACGATCGCAGGATCTTATACAGGGAATCACCCTGGCAGGGGTATTTTTTGATGAAGTAGCGCTGATGCCAGAATCATTTGTTAATCAGGCTACGGGGCGTTGTTCCGTAAAAGGTTCTAAGTTCTGGTTTAATTGCAATCCTGATGGCCCTTACCACTGGTTTAAAACCAACTGGATAGACAAATGCACTGAAAAACATCTGTTGTATCTTCATTTCACAATGGATGACAACCTGTCTCTGGCGGAGGAAATCAAAACCAGGTACCGCTCTATGTATTCAGGAGTATTTTTCAAGCGTTATATCCTTGGTAAATGGGCCGTGGCGGAGGGGATAATCTACGATATGTTCTCCGAGGGGAAGCATGTGAAGGATATCAAGGATTTCTTTCAAATGCTTGTAAATAGCGGAAGATACGTGAGCTGCGACTATGGAACACAGAATGCAACGGTATTCCTATTATGGAACAAAGGCAGGGACGGGAAATGGTACTGTATCCGGGAATATTACTATTCTGGACGGGATAAGGGAAAGCAGAAGACAGATTCCGAATACGCGGATGATCTGAAAAAGTGGCTGGAGGGAACGAAAATAAAAGCGATAATCGTAGATCCTTCGGCTGCTTCTTTTATTGCTGAGTTGCGGAAACGCGGATATAAAGTTTTAAAAGCGAAGAATGATGTGCTGGATGGCATCAGATTGGTGGGAATGCTTTTGAATCTGGAACGGCTTATATTTAGCTCATCCTGTACAGAAACCATTAAAGAATTTGCTTCCTACATATGGGATGACAAAGCACTGGAGAGAGGAGAAGATAAGCCAGTGAAGCAGCATGATCACGGATGTGATGCTGTCCGCTATTTTGCCAGCACGATATTAGGAAATCAGCTTGCAAAAATGAAACAGATAAGGAGGTGAGAACCATGTATACATTTACCATACCAAGGGAAAAGTTTGATGAACTAAACCCGGATAAACAGATTATCCGGCAGCTTATCACAAAACATATCAGCCTGGTATCGAGACTGAAAGAGAACATGCGGTATTACGAAGGCAAACACAAGATACTGAATGAAACAGACAGGGAAAACAAACTGGTATGCAACCACGCCAAGGACATCGCGGACACGGCGAGCAGCTACTTTATCGGGAACCCAGTCACCTATAAGGCGGAGGTGGATATAAAGCCCCTGACAGACGCAATGGAGGCAGCAGGAGCCGATGAAGCAGACGGAGATAACGGTCTGGACCTGTCTATATACGGCCTTGCCTATGAATATATCTACGTAAAAGAAGAGGATACAAACCTGACGATCCGGAATATTTCAGCCGAGAATACATTTATGGTAAAGGATGACAGCATAGAGGAAAACGAACTCTTTGCTGTCTATTATTATATCCGGAAGGATGACTCCGGACGGAATGCGGATCACTTTATTGCCACGGTAGTGACCAGGAACTATAAGTACGAGCTGGACATCCTGGATGCTGACGGATCGCAGGGACTGATGGAGCGGCCCGTCCCGCATTACCTGGACGAGATCCCTGTCATTGAATACCAGAACAATAAGCTTGCCATAGGCGATTATGAACTGCAGATTCCACTGATCGATGCCTACAACAACCTGATGAGTGACCGTATTACGGACAAGGAACAGTTCATCGATGCCATACTTGCGGTTTATGGAACATTACTGGCAGATGAAAAGGTGATAGACGAAAACGGAAATGAAGTAGACGGAATGGACGAAGCAAAGAAAAAAATGAAAAAGCAAAAAGTATTAGAGCTTCCGGGCGAAGGTGTGAAAGCGGAATATCTGATCCGCACATTCGATGAGTCAGGTGTGGAAATCCTTAAAAAAGCCATAGAGCAGGACATCCATAAGTTTTCTCATATCCCATGCATGTCGGATGAGAGTTTCGGCGGCAATGTGTCAGGCGTGGCAATGGAGTTCAAACTATTGGGAATGGAGAATATCACAAAGATCAAGACCAGGTATTACAAGAAGGGATTAAGGAAGCGCCTCCGGATATTTGCAAACTTTTTAGGTAAAAAAGGGCAGAACATTGATATTACTGGGGTTACTCCCACTTTTACGAGGGCATTGCCTAAAAACCTGTTGGAAATCTCACAGATAATCTCAAACCTATGGGGAAAGGTGAGTAGAAAAACATTGCTTACTCAGATCCCGTTCGTGGAGGATGTGGATGCAGAACTGAAGGTTCTGGATGAAGAGGCGGAAGAAAACGTAAAACGCCAGCAGAAGATGTTTGGAAATATCGAAAATCTGCCGCCTGATGAGGAAAAGCCAAAAGAGGATTTTCCTCCTGAAAAGGATGATGTAAATGAACAGTGAAAAATACTGGCAGAAGCGGGCGGCGTGGCAAATGTACGAAGACATGGAAAATGCGGAGGGGACTGCGAACGACATTGCAAAGGTCTATCTAAAATCCTCCAGATGGCTGCAGCTTGAGATGGAAGGTATCTTTGAAAAGTACCAGACAAAGCATAAGCTTTCTGAGGCAGAGGCAAGAAAACTCTTGGAGTCTATGGACGGCGTTACCGTACAGGAGATGCTACAAAAACTGAAAAATGGAGAATCTGAGAAAAATAAGAAAGAGCTCCTTGCACAATTGGAAGCACCAGCATATCAGACAAGGATTTCCAGACTAGTTGAGTTGCAGAACCAGATAGATGCAGTTATGCAGAACGTGTATCATCAAGAGCAGCAGATCAGTACCGCTTTCTATGAAAGCCTTGCAGAAGACACTTATTATCGTTCCATATTCGAAATCCAGAAACGGACAGGGCTTGCTTTCAGCTTTGCACATATCACCAATAAGCAGATTGACCGTGTACTTTCCATGAACTGGTCAGGAAAGCATTATTCAGACAGGATATGGACAAATACAAAAGAACTGGCACAGACTTTGAAGGAAGAGCTTATGGTCAGCATATTAACAGGCCGCACAGAACGAGAGACTGCCGAACTAATTTCTAATAAATTTGCTTCCGGTGCAATGCAGGCCAGAAGACTGGTACGGACAGAGAGCTGCTTTGTTTCCGGAGAACTGACAGCAAAATCCTATGAAGAGTGCTGGATTGAAAAGTACAGATTTCTGGCTACTTTGGATTTACGAACCAGTGAGAAATGCAGGGGACTTGATGGGAAGATGTTTCCGGTATCTGAGAGGCAGAAGGGAAAAAACCATCCTCCAATGCATCCTTGGTGCAGGTCAACTACTGTCGCTGTAATCGCTGGTGAAGACCTTTCGAGATTAACGCGTTCTGCATATAACCCGAAGACGGGCAGGATAGAGAAGGTTCCGGCATCCATGAATTATGTGGACTGGTATAAGAAATACGTGGAAGGCAACACGAAAGCCCGGGCAGAAGAGAAAGCTGTTCAGAACCGATCTTCCGACAAGAAACAGTACGAGAACTACAAGAAGATTCTGGGAAAAAATATCCCGGATTCTTTTGTAAAATTCCAGGAAATGAAGTATAATGAACCTGAGAAGTGGAAGTATACAAAGCTGGACTACCGCAGGAGGAATGAACTTTTGCAGCATCCGGAATTAAAGCTTCCGAATGCCGACAATGCTGTACTACCGGAAGGAAAGTTTACACGATATCTGCTCGATGGCAATAATGAAAAGGGACTTGCTAAAGGGAGAGCGTTTACGAGTAGACTTGGATATGATAAAGACAATTGGCAGGACTTGCAAAGAGAGATTGCTCAGAGGGCTGCAAAATATCCGGCAAAACAGAAGGGTATGACTGAGTTCGGAATGAAATATGAACAAAAGATGGTTCTGTACGGAAAGAAAGAGACTCCTGCAAATGTAATTGTAGGATGGCTGCAGAAACCCGATGGAAACATGAATATGACAAGTGCATATATAAAAGAGGTGAAATAGATGGTTGTGAAACAATATGATACAGTATTGCTAAAAGACGGAAGGCAAGCTGCAATTGTAGAGGCCTTTGATAACAGGGTTTTTATTGCCGATGTTGGAGATTCTCCAAAAGACTGGGACACGATAGATATTACAATTGATGACATTGAAAGAGTATTACATACGTCTGATGAGTAAAACCGCTGGCTGAAACCAGTGGTTTTTTCATACTCAAAATCGCGCCGGCACAACGGAGGAGGAGGTGAGAGGGATGGAAAAAGAAATGATGAAAGTAAAAGTCATCAAGCGGTACAACGATATGGTTCTGAAGAAGATTCAGAAGGTTGGCACTGAGCTTGAGGTGACCAAAAAGCGCGGTGAATGGCTGATTAGCCAGGGAATGGTTGAAGAGGTCAAGGCACCGCAGGAGACAAAGGGAACTGTAAAAGAAACTGATCCAGTTAAGAACACAGGAAAGGCTTAAAAGGTGATCCAATATCTCCCTATGGGACGCGGGGTGAAGCGTTCTATTTTTATGCCCTGAATTTAGGCAAGAAGAAATATCCCTTATCGGGAAGAAAGGAGCGCAGGATGCGTAAGAAACATTTATTTGGAAATTGCAGGATGCCTATGAACCTGCAGCTATTTGCAGAAGGAGATGGAGGCGATTCGGGAAGTGGGGCAGCAGGAGGCGGAACCGGAGGGGAAGACGCTGGAGAGCCGCCGCTGTTTTTTGATGACTTCCTGGAAGATGAAAACAACCGTGCAGAATTTGATCGCAGGGTAAAGGAAGCAACCTCTGCGGCTGTTAAGGACGCACAGGAGAAATGGAAGCTTTTGACTGACGATAAAGTTTCCGAAGCGGAAAAACTGGCAAAGATGACGAAGGAAGAAAAAGACCAGTATCTCAGAGAGAAAAAAGAGAAGGAACTTACGGACCGGGAAGCAGACATTACCAAAAGGGAGCTGATGGCGGAGGCAAAGAACACCCTTACCGAGAAAAAACTTCCTGTTTCATTAGCAGAAGTGCTGAACTACACAGACGCAGATTCCTGCAATAAATCCATTGCGGCAGTAGAAAAAGCTTTCCAGGAAGCGGTACAGGACGCAGTGGAAGAAAGGCTGAAAGGCGGGAAGCCACCAAAAAAACCTAATGATTCCGGAACTGTTTTCTACTCAAAGGAGGATGTTGAGAAAATGTCTGCTGAGGAAGTAAATAAAAACTGGGATGCCATTGCGAAAAGCATGCCGTCCTGGGAGAAATAAGAAAGAGAGGTAAAAGTTTATGTCAGTAACTAATTTTATTCCAACGATCTGGAGCGCCAGATTATTAAGACACTTGGACAAGAAGCATGTATACGCTCACCTTCTTAACCGGGATTACGAAGGTGAGATTAAGAATTTTGGCGATACGGTAAAGATCAATCAGATCGGAGATGTATCGATCAAGGATTACGAAAAAGGAAAGGATATCGCGGATCCTGATGAGCTGAGCGGTGAACAGCAGACCCTGACCATCGACCAGGCAAAATATTTCAATTTTGCGGTGGATGATGTGGATAATGCCCAGACAAACCCAAAGCTTATGGATAAGGCTATGCAGCGCGCAGGATATGGCATGAACGATGTTACGGACCAGTTTGCAGCCAACCTTTTGTATATAAACGCGGCAGCCGAAAATATGCTCGGTACGGATGAAACGCCTATTATTCCCACAGCCGCAGATGCCTATGATGCACTGGTAGATCTGGGAACACTTCTTACGGAAGCCAATGTACCGATGGACGGCAGATGGGCGGTGATACCTGCATGGTTCCACGGCCTCCTGCTGAAAGATAAGCGTTTTACAGGGAACGGTACGGATTACAACAAGGCGATTCTGGAAGGCGGAGAGGTCGGGGTTGCCGCAGGGTTTTCCATCTGGCTCTCCAATAATGTGCCGCACACGTCAGGAACAAAGTATAAGATCATCTCGGGTACGAATGAAGCCGGGTCGTATGCGGAACAGATTCTGAAGACAGAGGCATACAGACCGGAGAAGAGATTCTCCGATGCGGTAAAAGGACTGCACGTATATGGTGCAAAGGTCCTGCAGCCAAAGTGCCTGGCCGTCATGACCGCAAATAAAAAATAAGGAGGCAGAGGGAAATGTATATTCTGAATAAGAAAACGAAAGTGGTTCAGGAATGCCGAAACAAGGACATTATCAAGATATGTAAAAAAGACACGGATATGTACCAGGTAGCTGCCACAAGGGAGGAACTGAAAGTCCCGGAAGATTCGGGAAAAGCCCCAGGGGAAGCCGGGGAAGAGGACATAAACATTTCCAGCATAAATGTTACAGAACTGAGAAAACTGGCGAAGGAGAAGGGACTGAGCGGATATTCCAGCCTTTCAAAGAGTGAACTGGAAGCCGTGCTTAAGGATGTGATCCGGTGAAGCAGGAAGATATTAAAAGGTGTATCAGAAAGCTGGTAAAATTAACTGGCGAAAAGGATGAAGAGCTTCTGGAAATCCTCGTGGAGGATGCAGAGGCTTTTGTTTTGGCCTATACAAACCGGACACAGCTTGTGGCAGGATTGGAAAAAACTGTCCAGGATATGGCCCTTATCGCGTTTAACCGAATGGGAACCGAAGGAGAGAGCAGCAGGTCTGACGGAGGGGAGTCGTATAGTTTTAACGACGCCCCGAAACAGATTTATGACATCCTGAACCGGTATCGTCTTGCCAGAGTAGGAGGGAAGGTTCATGAGAATAAGACGCAGCAGGCTTGAAACCTACTATTGGAGAAAAAGAATATCCAAAAAAGACAAAGAAGGCAGCTCCTATGAAGAGTGGGAAGCTGCCATTCCATTTGAGGGGGAATCCTGGCCAGCATCCGGAAAGGTACAGGCCCAGCAATACGGAGAACAGCTTTCTTACATTCGGAATCTGAGGATCGAAGGAGATTATGCAATAGTCACAGATGATAAGGGAATGGTGTCTTATGATTTTGGAAATGGGTTAGAAATCCGGGAATCTGACGGTATTTGTCTTTATACGGACCCAGGCAGGGAACCAGACTATAGAATCATATCCATAAAGCCGTATCGGCCTTTGAGAATGGAGTTGAAGAAGATATGAGCGTAGAGGGAGTGGAGGACCTGGAAAGAAAACTGACAGAGTTGTCCAGAGTGGATTTAAAAAAGGAAGTAGCACAGGCCATCCAGATGGTAAGGTCTGATGCGGTATCAAATTGCCACGTGGATGCCGGAGAATTGCGGCAGAGTATCTATACAGATTTATACGAAAATGTTGATTCGATCATTGGAGAATGCTATACAAATAAAGAATATGCCGTTTATGTAGAATTTGGTACAGGTCCTAAGGGACAGGCTGATCATGCTGGGATATCTCCGGACGCAAACCCGGTGTACACCCAAAGCCCCTGGTGGATTCATGAGAGCCAGATAGACCAGGAAACGGCAGAGAAATATGGTTGGTTCCACATAGATACTCCAAAGGGGAAATTTTATCAGTGCTCTGGCCAACCCGCCTATCCTTTTATGTATCCGGCCTTAAAAGATAATGAGGACAAAATACTGAAGGATTTTGAAACAGAATTCAAAGTAGATTTAGAAGGGATTGTAAAATGAAAAATGTAAAAGATGAAGTATACGCAGCACTGCTCAAGGTGACTGAGAATGTTTCGGACACCTACCCAAAGGAATGGGTGGACCTTCCCGCGATCCAATGCACAGAGGAAAATAACAGTGTGGAAGAATGGACGGATAACCGTGAGCAAAAATCGAAGGTTCGTTACCGTATTGATATCTGGCACACTAAAAATACGTCGGAGACAGCTCTTGCAGTAGATAAAGAGATGGCTGCTCTCGGGCTGAGACGTATAGCCTGTGGAGACGTGCCGGATCCGTCCGGATTGAAACATAAACAGATGCGGTATGAAGGAATCATTGATATGCACACTGATTTTGTATATTGGGATTAAGAAAGGATGATGAAAAAATGTTAGCAAATGGTACAAAATTAGAATATAAAGAAAAAGATTCTTTGGGAGAATATAAAAATCTACCGGGATTAAAGGAAATTCCGGAGGTTGGAGTAGATCCGGATAAGGTAGAGAATACCTGCCTGACAGATCCGTACAAAAAGTATGAGAACGGTATCGGGGATCTGCCTGAAATGAAGTATAAATTCAGTTATTATAACACGAGCGCTGATTCACCTTACCGGAAGATGAGAAATGCGCAGGCAGAAGGAAAAGTGCTTTCTTTTAAGGAAACCTTGACAGACGGTACTGTAACAGAATTTGATGCGCAGGTATCTGTAAAACGTACAGGCGGTGGCGTGAATGGCCTTATTGAATTTGAACTGACCATGACCGTACAGAGCGATTTAACATATGTAGATCCAGCATAAGGAGGAAATGAGAGATGAGTAATATTGGTGGATTAGATGACGTAAAAGAAGAGAAAGAGGAAAAAGTTATCAATATGCAGGAAGATAAGAAAGCGCGAAAAGCTTTTCATTACTGGACAGTATCGGGTTACGACTATAAGCTGAAACTTAAAGCGTCTACGATTGAAAGACTGGAAAACAAATACAAAAAAAATATTGGTATTTTGGTTTTGGATGATGAAATGCCTCCGCTTTCTATCATGTTGACAGTGGCTCAGGCAGCAATGCAGCCATGGGAGCATGGAGTGAGCTATGAAGATATCAAGAAATTGTATGATAAGTGGGTAGAAGAAGAGGACGGAAATCAGACTGATTTTTATTCTAAGGTTATTATTCCGGTTATGGCAGTATCCGGTTTTTTTACAGTAAAAGAATCTCAGGAGATTCTGGAGAAGATCGAGGACAACGCTTAATATCAGACTGTCTCAATGAATTGTACCCTATGGCTCTGGATGCAGGGATATCTATAGAGCTTTTCTGGAATTCTTCCCTAAATGAGATCACGGATATGCTGGAAAGCTATGCCAGGAAAGAGAAACGCAGAAGGAAGGAGAAGGTTCTGGATGATTTTATTATTGCAGAGGTAACGGCAGTGAATTTAGCCGCACTTTTTTCTTCGGACAAGAAAGCAGAAACTCCGAAACCTTGGGATTATTACCAGGAGTTATTTGTTGAAGAAAAGAAAGCTTATGAAAAAGAAAAAGCATACAGAGAACTGGAAGAATACAAAGAAGAGCGTAGAGCTTATGTAGCAGAAGTAAACAGACGCAGGCAGCAGGGATTGATGTAGCCTGCTATTTTTATGCGAGGAAGGAGGTGAAAAGTATGAGCAAAAGCATTGACGCTGCCAGACTAAAAGTGACACTTGAAGCTTCATCTGCACCGATGAAAAAAGAAATGGAAAAAGCGAAACAGATTACCAAGGCAGCCACCTCATCCATGAATAAAGAATTAGGTAAGGTAAGGAATCCGTTGAAATCTGCTTTTTCTGGAAATGACGTCATGACTTCCGTAAAAAATATTCGCCAGAAGATGAAGGAAAGCATGAATTCAATAACTCCTAAAAATCTTCAAGACAGTTTTAAGGGCGGCAAAGTGAAGCAATTTCAGCTAGATGCCGGCATCAAGGTGCATACGGATGAATTTAATCAGGTGGAGGCAGATATCACAAAGGTAGAGAATAAGCTGAAAAGGCTTGAATTAGAAGAAAAGGCCCTTCGGGAATTAGGCGCTGATCAGGGTATGTCTGAGAAGTACAGGAAGGTAAAAGTATCTGCGGATGAAGCACAGATAGCCCTTGATAAACTTCTGAAGAAAAAAGAAGAATTAGAGGCATCAGGAGATGCATTCGAATTTACTCCAAAATATCAAGGACTTTATGATTCTTATAATGAGGAGAAAGCGAAGCTTTCAGAAATGAAATCTGAAAGGGGTAACCGAAAAAGCAATGGTA
The DNA here is from genome assembly GCA_900551075.1 of uncultured Blautia sp. GTDB lineage: Bacteria > Bacillota > Clostridia > Lachnospirales > Lachnospiraceae > Blautia_A. The sequence continues at coordinate 11,247 of URVB01000063.1, forward strand.
TGGGCCAGTGGAGTATAACAGAGAACGGGAAGCTGGTGAATCTGGAGAAGGAGATTGCGAAGACAGAAGCTCATCTCCAAAAGCTTGGTGCAGAGATGGAAGCTATGGAAAATAAGGACAAAATGTTGCAGCCAACAGAAACGATGCAAAAGCTTGGAGAGAATATAGACTCTACCAGAGATAAGCTCGGAAAATACAAAACTGAAATGACTAGTTTAACAGCTTCGGGTTTGGCGGACGGTACAGAAGAATGGATTAAAAATCAGCAGGCAATTGCAGGATGCTCCAGAGAGATGAAGAAATATAATGCCCTGAAGAAGGAGCTTGAAAAGACAAAGACTGATGTTACAAAGCCGGTTTCTTTTGGAGGACAAGCCATTAATTTTGGGAAATCTGTAGCTTCTTTTACTAAAGGTGCTGCTCTCAAAGGCTGGGGAGGTATAACTAAGATATTCGGCGGAATGAAATCAGTCCTTTCTGGCGTGACTTCAACTATTAAAAAGACATCCGGCGTATTCGGGGCGCTCATACAGAAATTTGTATCAGGGATTCCTCTCCTGGGAAGATTTAATTCCGGTTTAAAACAAACCGGTGGGGGCATGGGCAGCAGCCTGAAAAATGTACTTAAATATACATTGGGAATCCGTAGTCTATTTGCCCTTGTGAATAGATTGCGAAGCGCAGCAGTTGAAGGGTTTAAAAATCTTGCACAGTATAGTGACAGCACAAATGGCAGCATTTCTCTTCTAATGTCCTCACTGACACAATTGAAGAATGCTTTTGCAGCAGCCTTTGCCCCGATCCTGAATGTGGTTGCGCCAATACTGAATTCATTTATACAGAAGATCATCTCCGTGGTAAACGCATTCGGTCAGCTTACCAGTGCTTTGACGGGCGGGAATACATACATCAGGGCAAAAAAGCTAAACCAGAATTACGCAGCAAGTCTCAACCAGAACGCTGCCAGCGCAAAAAACGCGAAGAAAGCAAATGAGGACCTGAAACGTACAATCCTTGGTTTTGATCAGATCAACAAAATGGATGATAACGACAACTCCGATACTGGAAGTGATGCAGGTTCTGATATGGGAGGCGGCATTTCTCCGGGAGATATGTTTGAAACTGTTCAGATCGAGAACAAATTCAAGGATTTGGCTAAGAAGCTAAAAGACGCCTGGAAGAATGCTGACTTTACAGAAATTGGGGCTATGGTAGGAAGAAAGCTGAATTCTGCCCTGGAGAGTATTCCGTGGGATAAAATTCAGAGCACCTGCAACCGGATAGCGAAAAGTGTAGCGACATTTTTAAATGGATTTATTGAGACAACCAACTGGGGGCTCGTGGGAAGCACGATCTCACGAGGTATTAATACAGCGTTTGAGATGGCTAATACCTTTGCCACAAACTTTCATTGGGACAGTCTGGGGCTTGCGCTGGGAAATGGCCTGAATGGTGCGCTTGGAATGCTGGACTGGGAGCTAATCCAGGAAACCATACATAATGTTGTTTCAGGTATCATTAGCTCCATTAACAACTTCATTCATACGGCGGACTGGAATCTGGTTGGTTCGACTATAGGAGAATACTGGAATTCGAAGTTGGAAATTTTCCGGACCGCCGTAACGGAATTTGACTGGCCGGGAGCGGGAACAGCCTTTGCGGATGCCGTGAATGGTATCATTAATACAGTCGATTTCACTGGTATCGGAGAGACTTTTTCAACTGGCTTGAAAGGCTTGCTAGATTTTGGGATTACAGCGCTTCAGGGAATTGAATGGAGACAACTCGGTGAAAAAGTCTGGGAAGGATTAAAGGCTATTGACTGGAATGGCATTGCAGATAAAACGTTTGAACTGCTTGGCAGTGCTTTCGGTGGTTTAGCAGCCTTCCTTGGCGGTCTGATCAGTGAAAAAGTCCAGGAGGCAAAAGACTATTTCCAACAGAAGATTGAGGAGTGCGGGGGAAATATTGCACTTGGTATCCTGAAAGGAATCAAAGACGCCATACTTGGTATTGGAGGGTGGATAAAGGAACATATCTTCACACCATTTATAGATGGTTTCAAAAATGCATTCGGTATTCACTCCCCATCTACTGTCATGGCCGAAATGGGCGGTTATCTCATGGACGGGCTGCTCGGAGGAATCAAGGGGCTTGTAGAGGACGTTGTCGGCGTATTTACCGGAATTGGCGACCGCATCGGGGAAACCTGGGAGAACATCACCACAGCGGCGTCTACAGCCTGGGAAGGCATTTCTACAACGGTTGGGGATGCATGGGAAAGCTTAAAAACTACGGCTTCAGAAAAGTTCGGGAATATCAAAGAGTCTGTTTCCGGAGCATGGGATACAGTTAGTACAAAAACAGGCGAAATCTGGGGCAGTGTTAAAAAGACTGCAGGTGGCGTTTGGGATTGGCTGACCGGAAAATCGGAAAAAGACTTTTCTGAAATACAAAAAAATACAGAGGACTCCTTTAACAGCGCAGAGAAGACTACAGGTACTGCCTGGGGTGCGTCTCAAAAATCCGTTACAGATGCATTGAACAGTATGAAAGGTGAATCATCTAAGAGTATGCGCCAGGTATATGCGAACGTCAAAAGCTACACGCAATCCATTTCCAATATTTCCGGTAATACCTGGGAGGGAATCGGCAAGAAAATATCCGCTGTTCTGAAAGATATGAAACAAGAGACATCTTCGGTTTTGGATTCAGTAGCCGCTTCATTTTCCAATCTTGGAAATAAGATTTCGAGACGTTTGAATTTATCGGAAATTGGGAGAAGTGCAGCGCAGTCCTTTGCAAATGGTTTTCAGTCGGTTTACATTAAGACCCCAAGAATGTATGTATCGGGTTATGACAATCATTACTTTGGTAACGGGGGGAATATCCCGACGCCTAGATTTTCTGTCGAGTGGTACGCATCCGGAGGATTTCCAAATGCTGGCGAGATGTTCATTGCACGAGAGAGAGGACCGGAGCTGGTGGGTCGCATGGGAAACCGGAACGCTGTCGCAAACAACAGCCAGATCATAGACGGGATCAGGGCCGGCGTATTTGAAGCTGTTGTAAATGCTTTTGAGAGTATGGGCAATCAGAAGGGCGGAGACAAGGAAATACACATCCATTTGGATGCAGATGCCAAAAAGATGTTTAAGGTTGTGCGGGAGGAAGGAAAAAAATACCAGAATTCCACCGGCCAGCCGGTATTTGATTAAAGAGGGGTGATGGGATATAAGCGTGTTAAGGATTGACGGAGTGGATATGCCCACCCCAAAAATAAACGGGCTGACGATAAAAAAAGAGAAAATATGGTCACCCAAAACAGGACGTGCGGCCAATGGGGAAATGCTTGGTGACCTGATAGCGATCAAGACAACCCTGCAGATTCAGTGGCCGCCGCTGGACCACGAGGAAGCCAGGCGGGTGGATGCTGCGGTATCCCCCGCTTATATTAATGTGTATTTTAAGGATCCGGCCACGGTGCAGTATGTGACAAAGCGTTTTTACGCCGGAACCCCCACATATCCTGTCTACAGCTATGCCAGGGGAGTAAAAACCTATCAGGGGGTAGCTGTGGACCTGATTGAAAAATAGACGCACAATGTAAATGGAGAAAAAATATGGAAGTGACAATGAACATTTCAAAAACATTAAATGCAAATGCAACTATTACCGTAGACGGTATGACCGTGGCTTACTTAAACGCCTCGGTGAGCACGGAAGGAAGCAATGACAACATTTCCCAGAGCATCCAGGACAAGACCCTGTATCAGTCAAACCGTGACGCTGTGCGGGAGCAGATCGCCCGGTTTCAGGAAGAGGTATACCGGCTCCAGGACGCACAGCAGACACAGGTATAGAAAAGGAGAATGGAAGCAATGAAAATAACGTTAAAAAATGCAAAAGTTGCAGCGGCCACACTGACAGGGATGGCAGCAAAAGCATTCCCGGCCAAAATGGGATATGCCCTGGGGGTAAACCAGGAAATCCTTGAGAAGGAAGCGAAACGCCTGGAAGAAGAACGGGTGAAAATCTGCGAAAGATACGCAGAGAAGGACAGTGAAGGAAAACCGGTTACAAACGAGAACGCATATCTCCTTACGGATAAAGAGGCATGCGAAAAAGAATACCAGGAGCTTTTAGACGATGAAGTGGAACTGGATATTCGAACAGTGCCAATGGAACTGGCAGAACGATGCGAAACAGTTGATAAATACGATACATTGACAGTGGGCGAATTTCGGATTCTGGGATTTATGTTCACGGAATGATTTTTTGGAACAGGGGCAGGAGGTGACAAGGGATGCACCAGACATCACAGAGATTCGAGCAGCAGGTGCTGTCAGATTCCCGGACTTTCCGGCCGGAAATCCGGCTGCTGGGAGAGAGCATAGGGGCGGAAATACGGTCCATGAAATATTACGCCGGGTCCAATGCCGGGGACAGCATTACCCTGGGAAGCGCCGTATCTGCCTATGTAGAGGTGACGCTTTATAAGCCGGATATGATCTTGCAGGATAAAGAGCTGGAGATTTTGCTTGGGCTGGAGATTGACAACACGGTTGAGTGGGTGCCCCTTGGCTATTTTACTGCACAGAAGCCCCAGGGGGACGGGGAGGATTCGGTTGTTACGGCATATGACCGCATGAAAAAGCTGGAAAGGCCGTATTTTTCAAAGCTGGCCTATCCATCTGATACCAATACCATGCTTAAGGAGATCAGCCGGTTTACAGGCGTACCGGTGAAGCTTCCTTCCCGGTCTGTCTCCTTTCCCCAAAAACCCGAAGGATATACATGCAGGGAGGTAGTTAGTTACATCGCCCAGATGCTGGGCTGCTTTGCCATCATTAACCGGGACGGCAAACTGGAACTGAAATGGTACAAGGGTATTGATTATCCTCTTGGCACTGACCGCTACTGGGCACCGTTTGACCGGGCTGAGTCGGACTACAGCCTGAATAAACTGGAATGCTCTGTGGGGCATGAGGAGGGCGAGGACGGCACGCAGGAAAAGAAACTGACTATAGGAGGCGGTGTAAGGGGAATTGCTTTCGCAAACCCCTATATGACCAAGGAGGTATTGGGCCAGGTTTATGAGGATGTGAAAGGGTTCCAGTTCCGTCCGGGGAACGTCACTGCATTCGGTGACCCCAGGATAGAATCAGGAGATGTCCTTACGGTCAGTGATGGCGGGAAAGACTATCAGCTTCCGGTAATGAGCCTTACTATAGAGTGGGACGGCGGACTGTCCATGGACATTGAAGCGGTAGGCGACCCGGAAACGGAGGAATCCTTTAACACGAAAGGCCCCACGGCAAAGATGCTTGACCGGGTATATACGGAGCTGTTTCTGGTGGACAAGGTCCTGGCAAACAAGGTAGAGGCAGACTATATAGAAGCTCACTATGTACGGGCAGAAACCTTTGGGGGCCTGAAAGCGGATTTTGAAACAACTAAAACCAGGTACCTGGAATTTGAATCAGCGGCAGGGCAGGACCTAACCCTCATACATGGTACGATTACAAAACTGGACGGGGATTTTGCTGATTTCAAAAGAGTCACAACAGGGAACATCGATGCGGTCACCGGAAATATTACGGCCATTTCCGGAGAACTGTCCCGCTACAAAACACAGGTAGCGGGGCAGCTGATTACTCTTGATGCGGATATCGCCAAACTCAAAGCCAAGGATACGGAGATTGCAAACGCGCT
>URVB01000064.1 GCA_900551075.1 uncultured Blautia sp.
ATGATTATCGTGTCTTTACAAAGGTTTTTAAAAGTATTGTAGGGGTTACTCCTTCGCAATTCAGGAAAAATAAAAATTTCAGGCCATCGTAAAAGCATAAGAAAATAAAAAATATAATCAAAAAATGGAGGGAGAATCATGATTTTAAAGTATGATGAATTTATCGATAAGCTGACCGGATGCTGGGTAGGAAAAAATGTAGGCGGCGTGCTGGGTGCACCTTTTGAATGTAAGCGTATGGTTCCGGATGTGGATTTTTATATTCAGGATCTTACCATGGGACCTCCGGCCAATGATGATCTGGATTTGCAGATTGTATGGCTGGCAGCTGTGGAACGATATGGAAGAAATGTAAATGCTTCAATTTTGGGAGAATACTGGCTGTCATATGTAATTCCTAACTGGGTAGAGTACGGAACAGGAAAAGCAAATCTGCGTGCCGGTATGGTACCTCCTATGAGCGGCGAAGTAGATAATACTTATAAAGACAGCAATGGCTGCTGGATCCGTTCGGAGATTTGGGCATGTCTGGCACCGGGGCATCCGGAAATTGCGACGAAATATGCATTTGAAGATGCAATTGTCGACCATGCTGGAGAAGGTATGTACGGAGAAATCTTTACCTCTGCAATTCAAAGTGCTGCGTTTGTGGAAGGTGACAGGGAAAAGCTGGTGGAGATCGGTCTTTCTTATATTCCGGAAGAAAGCATGATGGCAAAGGCTATTCGAAAAGCAGTGGAATGCTATCACAGCGGTGTGGATTATCTGGAAGCCAGAAAACTGATTCACAATACGGCTCCGGGAACCTTCGGAATCCAGGAAGACAAACTCAGCGAAATCCCCAAAGAAAATAATGAAGGTATGGAAATCGGTGCACCGGGATTTGATGCACCGGAGAATGTAGCATTTGTTGTTCTTGGGCTGCTCTATGGAGAAGGTGACTTTGGAAAGAGTCTGATTTATGCGAATAATTGTGGAGAAGATACCGACTGTACCTGTGCAACTCTGGGAGCGCTGCTAGGAATTCTTTATGGGGCATCCGGCCTGCCGGAAAAATGGACCAGCCCACTGAATGATAAGATTGTGACAATGTGCATTGACAAGACCAGTCAGGGAATCTGGGTTCCGGATACAGCGACAGAACTGGCGGAACGTATCCTGCGGGAGGTTCCGGGATTTTTGGGACAGGATATTTGTGATGTGTTTGCTCCGGGCGGGATGGAGATAAAGTGCCATGAGGAAGAAGCGCTGTTCTGCAGTCAGGCAACCGATTATCTGCCATTGATGAATGGTAATGGAAAATCTGAAGAATTACCGATTCATGATCTTTGCGGATTATCTGCTTATGTTGCAAGATATCAGTTCCCGGCTTTCAGCGTTATGGTGGATTATGGTAATTCTGTTTTCTTCAAACGGGGGGAAACAAGAAAAATTAAGGTTAAGGTTGTGAACTCCAGCACGATGCGGGAACAGCAGTGGGTAAAAATGAAGCTGTATCTTCCGGAGGGTGTGGAAGCAGTGGGTGCTGCATCGGCAGAGCTGCCATTGAATAATCTGTATTTATCCTGTGCAGAGAAAGAATTTGAAATTAATACGGAAGTGTTCAAAGAAAGCCGCCTGGAACTGATTGTTGATATTTCCCTGACAGGAAGACATTCTGATGGACCGGTTAAAATTATTTTGTTTGCAGGTAAATAAATTATGAAAAAATATGGTGTGGAAGCATAGATCTGATCTGCATATACCGGAAAGGAAAAAAGAGTGCAGCCCGGATGGAGTGAACTTCAGGCAGTCTTTCGGAATATGGAAGTCACAGAATGTAAGTGGGAAGCACATCATTGAAAGAATGCCCTGCCATAAAAACATTCCGGACAGTTATTTAAACAGAGACGGTGACAATGGCTTGTATTTCATTGGTCATGGGGCATTAAAAGAGATTTGGCATTATATCATAGTGCCAAATCTCTTTTTCTATTTGTTGAAAATTGCAGTCACGATTGGCTATAATAAACACATCAGGAAGAGATTGATTGGCCAATCATACCTCTCAAAAAAGAAAAAGGACGAAGAGGTGTGAAATCAATGAAAGAAAAAGTACAGGTTTTCGGCAGGTTTTTAAGCGGAATGGTAATGCCAAATATCGGAGCATTTATTGCATGGGGGTTAATTACCGCGTTATTTTTGGAAACAGGCTGGTGCCCAAATGAAAAAATTGCAAATCTGATCGGACCGATGTCCTCCATGCTTCTGCCGTTACTGATCGCCTACACAGGCGGTAATGTGGTTGCAGGACAGAGAGGCGGCGTTATTGGAGCGATTGCAACCATGGGTGTTATCGTAGGCTCTGATGTACCGATGTTCATCGGTGCGATGATAGTGGGACCTTTGGCAGCATGGGTGATCAGGAAATTTGATAAGCTTATGGAGAATAAAGTCAAAGCCGGATTTGAAATGCTGGTAAATAACTTTTCCATTGGTATTATCGGTGCAATCCTTGCAATTATCGCAATGCTGGGTATTACTCCGCTGGTAAATATTTTGAACGGCTGGATGGAAGCCGGTGTAGGATTCTTCGTAGAGCACGGTCTGCTTCCTCTGACCAGTATCTTTATTGAGCCTGCAAAGGTATTGTTCTTAAACAACGCAATCAACCATGGTATCCTGTCTCCAATGGGAATCAAGCAGGTAGAGGAGGTTGGAAAATCCGTATTCTTCCTTCTGGAAGCAAATCCGGGGCCGGGGCTTGGCATCCTTCTTGCTTACTGTATTGCGGGTAAGGGTTCCGCAAAAAGCTCTGCACCGGGTGCTGTGATCATTCATTTTTTAGGCGGTATCCATGAGATCTATTTCCCATACATACTGATGAATCCTCTGCTTTTGCTGGCAGTTATAGCAGGCGGTGCAGGCGGTATCTTCGTATTTACGATTATGGGGGTAGGTCTGACAGCTCCGGCATCACCGGGAAGTATTCTGGCACTTCTGATGATGGCAGAACGTCACTGCTACGCGGGCCTGATTCTTGGTGTACTGATTTCAGCAATCATTTCTCTGGCCATTGCAGTTCCGATCCTGAAATTCATGGGTAAGGATGATGCAAGTCTGGAAGAAGCACAGCAGAAAAAAGACAGCATGAAGCGTCAGGCAAAAGGCATTGCAGAGGAAGCGGAGGCTCCGGCACAGGTAAAGGCTTCAAAGATTCATAAAATTGCATTTGCCTGTGACGCAGGTATGGGCTCCAGTGCAATGGGCGCAACTGTTTTGAAAAAGAAGATCGCAGCGGCCGGAATTACAGGAATTGAAGTGATCCATACTCCGGTATCCTCCATTCCGCAGGATGTGCAGGTGGTAGTGACGCATCAGGAATTGGGAGAACGTGCTGCACACAGCAATCCAAATGCAAAACTGATCCTGATTACCAACTTCCTTGCGGCACCGCAGTATGATGAGCTTGTAGAAGAATTGAGGGAAGATTGAGCAAGCCTGTTCTTGCAGTTGATTTCCTGAAATGATAAGATAAAAGAGGCACGCAGATGTATCTGTTATGCATAGCCGGTAGAAGCATGCATGCAGATAAAGGCGTGCCTTATAGTAGTCTGAAATAAGGTTGTTAAATTGCAGGCGGAGAGAAATTCGGCGGACAGAGAGGCGGCTGTGTCCTTCGGAGGCAGCCTGCTGGTGCAAAAGTCTGAGAAGCGGAAGAGGGTATATAAGATACCTTTAGAAGCTGTTAAGGAGCAGGCATTTGTGGAAGAAGCTGTACAGGAAACGAACGGAATGCCGGAGTCTTTTACAGAGCAGCAGGAGCTGCAGAAGGAGGGCGTGAGACAGATGCCTATTCGGAAAATTGGATTTATATGTGATGCCGGTGTTGGCTCAAGCGCCATGGGAGCGGCATTGTTCAGGAGAAAGCTGGCGCAGAATGGTATCGAAGGCGTGCAGGCGGAGTCCTATGCCTGTGATCAGATGCCGGAGGATCTGGATTTGCTGGTGTGCCAGGAGGATTTTTTGAAAATGATGCCGGAAGAAACCGGGGATGTACAGATTTTTGCTGTGGAAAGTCTGCTTGGAGGTGAGGCATTTGAGGAACTGGCAGAGATGATCAGGAAAAGAAGCAGGTGATACGATGGAATTTACACCAAGGACAAAACAGATTTTGAATGCTCTGCTACAGGAAAATCAGACAATGTCTGTGAAGGTATTGGCAGATAAGGTAGGGGTCAGCAGACGGACGGTCCAGAGGGAGCTGGAATATATCAACGGAAGTCTGAAGGACTATGAGATCAGCTTTATGTCCAGGACGGGCGTGGGCGTTTGGCTGGAGGGCAGTGAGGAAGAAAAAAAGCGTCTGCTTTTGGCTATTACCAAAGGTGATACTTATGATGTCAGTAATAAGGAGGAACGGAGAAAGCGTCTGGTTTTGGAGATTCTGAAGGATAAGGGGCTTAAGAAGCTGTTTTATTACAGCAGCAAGTTTAAGGTCAGTGAGGCTACGGTCAGCGGAGACCTGGAGGCGGTGGAGGAATGGCTGAACCGGTATGGCCTTAAGGTGGCGCGTAAGCCCGGAAGCGGAGTGGTGATTGAGGGAAGTGAGGGCAGCTACCGTAAGGCGATCCGTGCATTTATCAATGAGAATATGGATACGCAGGTTCTTCATGAGGCTTATGAGAATGAGGAGAAGCAGGCGGGGATTTATGATGGCTTGCAGCAGAGCAGCATCGGACAGATATTAAACAATGATATTCTGAAAAGAGTGGTGAATTGTATCATAGGCATGGAGGATGACCATGTGATGACGCTTACGGAGAATTCCTATATCGGACTTGTGATCCACATTACGATTGCGATTAACCGGATTCTGAAAAACGAGATCATCGAGGCGGACGCACGTTGGCCGGAGGAAATGCCTGTGGATGAAGACTATGTTCTGGCTGAGAAGATCGTCAGAGTGCTGGAAGAGGAATTTGAGACGGAGATTCCGGCGCTTGAGATTTCTTATATCTGTCTTCATATTAAAGGTGCCAAGCACGAAAAAATCCAATGGGATGGACAGAAGACCGTGGAAATGGAAAACTGTGAGCTTCAGCAGCTTGTCAATGAGATGATCGATGTGTTTGATCCTCAGAACGGGTTTCTTCTGAAGCAGGATGAGGAATTTATTCAGGGACTGCTTGCGCATTTGCAACCGACCTTTATCAGGATTCTGCATGATATGCAGATTACGAATCCTGTGCTGGAGGAAATTAAGCGGGACTATCCGGATATATTCAGGAGATGTGTTCAGGTGGCGCAGGTGTTGGAGCAGTGGATCAAAAAGCCTGTGCCTGAGGCAGAGACGGGGTTTCTCACCGTTCATTTTGGTGCTGCCATGGTACGTATGGAGGGTAAGAAGGAAGATATCCGGCCTGTTCGTATGGGCGTGGTATGTTCCAGCGGGATTGGTATTTCACGATTGATGTCCTCCAAGCTGGAGAAGGCGTTTAAGGAAAGGGTGAGCATCACCACCTACGGCAAAAAGGATATTACACCTTATATTGCCGGAAAGCTGGATTTCTTTGTGTCCAGTATTCCTATGGAGAATGTGGATGCTCCGGTCATTTATGTGAATCCTCTTTTAAGTGAAGCGGATATGGAGCAGGTACGGAAAATGGTGTATCAGTATGAGCGTACGCCGGAAAGAGAAAAGGAGGAGACCAGCTTTTCCGCACAGTTGGAAGAGATCAACCTGGTTGCCGCACAGATCAATGCCGTTATTAAGTATATGGAATTCTTTAAAGTGGATCACTATATCACCTTTGATGAGCTTTTGATTGCCATTGGGGAAAAGCTGTCTCCGTATCGGGACAGGGGTGAGATGATTCAGGCGGACATTCGGCGGAGAGAAAAAATTGCTTCACAGATTTTTGCAGAATTCGGCTTCGCACTGCTTCATACCAGGACAAAAGGGGTCATCCGTCCAAGCTTCACAGTCTGCATGACCAAAGACCTTAAGCCGTTTCGGGACCCCTATTTCAAAAACATTCAGGCTGTATTTATCATGCTGCTGCCAGTAGATGACAATATAAAGCTCAACAGTGAGATTCTGGGGCAGATCAGTACGCTTCTCATAGAAGACTATACCTTTATGGATACGGTTCTTGGAGGGGATAAGGAAGCTATCCGGGACGCACTGTCCGTACACCTGAAGAAATTCTTTAATAAATATCTGTCACGGATTTCGTAGAGAAGTACATCGGGAAAAGATAATATAAGCTTGTATGAGCTGTAAAAGGATTGCTTTTGAAAAAGGGCAGTCCTTTTTTCATTATGAAAGGACTTGTCCTCTTTGTTTCATGGAATTTGGCACTATTGGATGGCGCCAAATCCGGGGGTCTTTCAGTTGAAAATGTGGTGGGAATGCCCGTATAATAAAACCATAAAGAACAACGGATATCAATATAACGATAAGGAGAATACAAAATGTTTTTCAGAAGTAAAAAGAAAGAGGCAGAAAAAAAAGAAGTAGATAAGAAAGAACTGCTGTATCCTGAGAACATCAGAGTAGGATGCGGGGCAGACACACAGGAGAACGTCATCCGTAAAGTCGGACAGATGCTTGTAGACACCGGGTATGTTGATCAGCCGTACGTAGAGGCAATGCTGGAAAGAGAAAAATCATTTTCTACATATATGGGCAATGAACTGGCTCTTCCTCATGGCGTAGAAGCGGCGAAGAAGGATATCAGGGCATCCGGAATTGCAGTTATGGTATTCCCGGAGGGAACTCAGTGGGGAAATGAAAAGGTTAAGATTGTTATAGGAATTGCGGGGGTTGGAGAAGAACACCTTCAGATACTCTCGGTAATCGCAGACAAGATGCTGGCACCGGAAGCGGCAGAGGAGCTTGTAAAGGGTGATGTGGATACCGTATACAGAATCCTGTCTGGAAAATAAAGACCCGGCAAAAGCCGTAAAAAGGAAAGGAGCAGGACATGATTGTTACAGTAACCATGAACCCGGCTATTGATAAGACCGTAGAGATTGATGCATTGCAGCACGGAGGACTGAACCGGATCAAAAGAGTAGAGTACGATGCCGGGGGAAAGGGCATCAACGTATCCAAGACCATCCGGGAATTGGGAGGAAGCACGGTGGCAACCGGATTTCTCGGCGGAAATAACGGACGCACAATCGCAAATGTATTAAAGGAAAAAGAGATCGACTGTGATTTTATCTGGGTCGATGGTGAAACAAGAACCAATACCAAGGTTTTTGAGGAAAACGGAGCATTGACCGAATTGAATGAGCCGGGCCCCACCATTTCGGAGGCGCAGATGGAAGAACTGATGAAAAAGCTGGAGGGCTATGCAGGAGAGGAAACCCTGTTTGTCCTTTCCGGAAGCATTCCGGCAGGTGTGGATAAGGACATTTATGCAAGTATTATCCGCCTGGTGCATCAAAAAGGCGCCAGGGTATTTCTGGATGCAGACGGAGAACTGTTTCGCAAAGCCCTGGGCGCGGGACCGGATATCATCAAGCCGAATCGTGTGGAGCTGGAAGAATACGCAGAAATGGATTACCGTGCATCTGAAGGGGAGCTTCTTGGTATCGCAAAGAAGCTTGCAGAGGATGGCATCGGAACCATTGCAGTATCTATGGGACAGAGCGGCGCAATGTTTGTGATTGGTGACACGCAGGTAAGATGTCCGGCACTTTCTGTGAAAGCACACTCAACGGTAGGCGCGGGAGATGCCATGGTGGCAGCGTTTTCCTATGCATGGGACAAAAAGCTTCCGGTTGAGGAAATGATCCGTCTGGGTATGGCAGTATCAGCAGGTGCAGTTACGACCATTGGCACGAAGCCCCCGGCAAGGGAACTGGTAGAGACTTTAAAAGAGCAGGTAGTGATTGAGAGAATAGGAGAATAACAGCATGAAAACAAAGGCAGTCAGATTATATGGAACAAGAGATTTGAGATTAGAGGAGTTTGAATTACCGGAGATTAAGGATGATGAAATTCTGGTAAAGGTTATGAGCGACAGTATCTGCATGTCTACCTATAAGCTGGCAGAGCAGGGCAAAAAACATAAAAGAGCGCCGCAGAACATTGATACCAATCCGGTTATCATCGGTCATGAATTCGCAGGAGTGATCGTAGAGGTTGGAGAAAAATGGAGGGATCAGTTCAGGCCTGGCCAGAAATTTGCACAGCAGCCTGCATTGAACTACAAAGGCAGTCTGGCATCTCCCGGATATTCCTATGAGTTCTTCGGCGGAGCCTGCACGTACTGTATCATTCCTCATGAGGTCATGGAGCTTGGCTGCCTGATGCCGTATGACGGAGACAGCTTCTTTGAAGCATCCCTTGGAGAGCCGATGAGCTGCTGCATCGGCGGATATCACGGAAATTATCATACAAATAAGAGGAACCATGATCTTGCAGGCGGTACAAGGACAGGCGGAAATATCCTGGTTGCCGGAGGCTGCGGGCCGATGGGACTTGGTATGATTACCTATGGTATCCAGATTGAAAACCGTCCGAAGCGAATCGTTGTTACAGACATTGATGATGCAAAGCTGACACGTGCGGCAGAGGTGATCTCCCCTGAGAAAGCAGCAGAGAACGGTGTGGAGCTGCTTTATGTAAATACGGCTAAAATGGAAGACCCGGTTGCCGGCCTTATGGAAATTACCGATGGACATGGCTATGATGATGTTTTTGTAATGCTTCCAATCAGGTCTGTTGTAGAAATGTGCGATAAACTTCTGGCTTTTGATGGCTGCATGAACTTCTTTGCAGGTCCGACAGACAATCAGTTTAAGTCAGAAATCAATATGTACAACGTTCATTACACCAGCGCTCATATTCTCGGCACCACAGGCGGAAACAACGAGGACCTGATTGAGGCAAATACTCTGGCAGCAGCAGGAAGAATTGAGCCGGCAGTTATGGTAACCCATGTCGGCGGTATCGACAGCATCGCAGAGGCAACTCTGGGCCTGCCGGAAATTCCGGGCGGTAAGAAGCTGACCTATACACAGTTTGACATGCCTTTGACAGCCATCGGAGACTTTGAGGAATTGGGAAAGACAGACCCGTTATTCAGGAAGCTGGATGAGGTCTGCAAAAAGAACAGGGGCTTATGGAGCGCGGAAGCGGAGAAAATCTTATTTGAGCATTTCAAGGTGGAAGTATAACATAGAAGCATAAAGGAGGAAATCACAATGGTATCAAAAAAACTTACGGTTACAAACGCATCAGGACTTCATGCAAGACCGGCAGGGGTTCTTGCACAGGCTGCAGGGAAATGCAGGTCCAGTGTCACCATTAAGGCCGGAGAAAAAACAATCATAGCGAAAAGCATTCTGAACATCATGGCAGCAGCAATCAAATGCGGTACTGAAATCGAGCTGTGCTGTGACGGTGAAACAGAAGAAGCGGACCTGAATACACTGGCTGCGTTGATTGAGAGCGGATTGGGAGAATAATTATGGAAATAATACAGGTGGATAAGACAGCATCCGGAGGAATTGCCGCTGCACCCGTGTATGATTATCAGGAACCGGACCTGACACCGGATTCCCAGGGCATCTGTGAGGAGCAGGTGCCTGCGGAAACGGAAAAATTTGAGATTGCCAGAATGACAGTTATTGAGGAACTGCAGGCATTGGCAGAAAAAAGTGACATATTTGCAGCACATCGGGAGATCGCAGGTGACTTTATGCTTCAGGAGGGTGTTATATCCAGGATTCAGAAAGAACTGAAAAATGCACAGACTGCTCTGTATGAAACTGTGGAGGAAATTACAACTGTTTTTGCCGGCATGGATGATGCCTATATGAAAGAACGTGCTGCGGATGTGAAGGATGTGGGTAAACGTCTTATGGCAAGAATAAAGGGGATGAAGCTTCCGGATTTGGGGAATATGGACAGTGAGGCAATCGTGGTGGCAAGGGATTTGTATCCTTCTGATACCGTGAAAATGAATCCCGTATTTGTAAAGGGAATTCTCACGGAGGAAGGCGGCATCACCAGCCATGTTTCTATTATGGCCAAGAGCATGAATATCCCGATTCTCGTGGGAGTGAAAGGGATTCTCTCAAAGGTGAAGGACGGGGTTCTGGTCTGTATGGATGCGGAAAAAGGAGAAATCGTCGTCGAACCGGATGAAGCTGTAAAGGAACGGTATGCCGCTCAGAAAGAAGCATATGAAAAGGAGCGTGAAATGCTGGTACAGCTTCGAGGCAGGGAGCCGGTGACGAAATCCGGAAAGAGAGTATTCCTGTGCGCAAACGTGGGAAATCCGGAGGATATCAGACATGCCCTGGAAATGAAGATTGACGGAGTAGGGTTGTTCAGAAGTGAATTTCTGTATATGGAAAACAATCATTTTCCAACGGAGGAGGAGCAGTTTGAGGTTTATCGTGACGCTGCGGTTATGTGTCCCCGGGAGCTGACGATCCGTACCCTGGATATCGGCGGCGATAAAGAGCTTTCTTACTTTGAGTTTGAAAAAGAGGAAAACCCGTTCCTTGGCTGGAGAGCCATCCGCATTTCCCTTGAAATGAAGGAGATGTTTAAAGAGCAGCTCCGTGCCATCTTAAGAGCAAGTGCCTTCGGTCATGTGCGGATCATGTTCCCGATGATCATTTCTCTTTCTGAGCTATTGGATGCAAAGGCACTGGTAGAAGAGTGCAAAGGAGAATTGTGCGCAGAGGGCAAAGAATTCGATGAGAATATTGAAACCGGCATGATGATGGAAACACCCGCAAGTGTTCTGCTGGCAGAGGAATTTGCAAAGGAGGCAGATTTCTTCAGTATTGGTACCAATGATCTGACTCAGTATCTGCTGGCTGTCGACCGTGGAAACAAAAAGATTTCTGACAGGTATGATTTCATGCATCCGGCAGTATTAAAAGCGGTCCGCCACATTATTGAAGCCGGTCACAAAGAACATATCAAGGTTGGTATGTGCGGCGAAATGGCAGGAAATGCAGAGGCAGTTCCGGTGCTTCTGGAAATGGGACTGGACGAATTCAGCATGTCTGCAGGAAGCATTGACTATGTCCGCAGACTGGTACTGGAATTTTAATATTTTTTATTTGTTTTAGAGAGAGCTTATCAACAGCTCTCTCTTTCTGCAAGAATGGTATCAAACATCAGGTGCTGCACAGGAGGCTTTTCCGAAGAGGGTGCCCTGATTTCATCAATCAGCATCCTGGTTGCCTTTTTGCCCATTTCGAATGAGGGGATTTCCATTGAGGTTAGCGTAGTCTCCAGCATGCCGCTGATGATATGTCCGGTAAGACTGATCAGCCGCATATCATCCGGAACCGTGATTCCCCGTTCTTTTAATACACGGAGTACCCCAATTCCCTGTACATCCACCGCAGCAATCATTGCATCCAGTTCATAATGATAATCCAGAAGTTCTTCCGCACATTGAAAGCCATACTCAAAACTATTGAGAGGTTTGCTGGATTCCGAACAGATTTCCTGAAGCTTCAATTCTCTGACAGCTTTCTGGTACCCTTTATAGCGCTCCTGATAGGGGGCGAGGGTCATTGGGCCGTTGATAAGGCCGATGTTTTTGCAGCCCTTTTGTGCAAGATATTTGACGGCCTGATATCCGCTGTTTTCATAATCTGCAATAACACTGCTGATCGTTTTGTCCTGTTTCCGGATGATCTGGATTATGGGTATTCCACTTGTTTTGATATCACGCAGCAAGCGGTTGCATTTACCGGTGCTGGCAATGATGATTCCGTCTACAAATCCATTCCGAAGACGGTTCAGGCATTCCTTTTCTACTTCAGGACTGTCCTCTGTGCTGCAGAGAAGTGTGCAGTATCCCAAATATCTTGCAGCTTCTTCGATTCCCTGTACGATTTCTGCAAAAACCGTTAAATATAATCTTGGAACGACAACACCGATGGTATGCCGTTTTCCCTGTCTCAATCCCTGTGCGAGAACATTTGGCTGATAGCTTAGCTCTTTGACGGCAGCCAGGACTCTTGCCTTTGTGTCCGGATGAACGTAGGAAGTATTATTTAATGCTCTGGATACGGTGCTGACATCGACATTCGCCAGCTTAGCGACATCTTTTAGGGTAGCCATACGAAAATCCTCCTGCTTCAAACAATCGTTTGCATTTATAGATTATTATATCTGTAAGTATTTTTCAAGTCTCATTTTCCATAACAATTTTTGTGAATACTGCATAATGGAAAACCGTTTTTATGCAAATTATTGCAGTGGATATGCAAGGTATTGCAGAGAAAGCCTCTTTTATTGACTGCAAAATGCAGGTATGGTATAAAGGATACATCAGATATACAAACGTTTGTATCCTAGAAAAACAAGTCAGAAGCGGATGCGCAACACTTCTGAATTACGCAAAATATAAAAAATAGAGAAGAGGATTACAATCATGGCAAAAGTAAAGAATTTTAAAACCATCTTTCCGGCAGTTTCCGTACCTTTAAATGAAGATTTTTCAATCAATGAAGAGGAGTTCCGTGTTTATCTTCGCTGGATCAAATCCTTCTGTGGAAAAGGAATCGAAGGACTTGTCTGCAACGGGCATACAGGAGAGATCACAGGACTGACCCGTGCTGAACGTAAGCGGGTTGTTGAAATTTGTGCAGAGGAATGCGGCGATGTTATGACAATCATTTCCGGTGTAAACTGTGAGAATACGCAGGAAAGCATCGAAATGGCGGCAGAAGCAAAGGCGGCGGGCGCAGACGGTATCCTGTTAATGCCTCCTCATATGTGGCTCCGCTTTGGTATGAACCCGAATGCACCATTCCAGTATGTGAAGGATGTTGCAGAAGGTGCTGACATTGATATTATCATTCATCTGTATCCTGCAACCAGCAAGGCATTCTATCCGGTTGAAACACTGATCAGGATGTGCAAAGAAATCGACCATGTAAAATGCATCAAGATGGGAACCCGTGTGACTTCCGTTTATGAGCATGACGTTCGCCTTCTCCGTCAGGAATGCCCGGATATCTCTCTGACCACCTGCCATGATGAAACCTTGTGCGTAAGCTGGTTCCCGGGAATGGACGGTGCCCTGATCGGCTTTGCAGGATGTGTTCCGGAACTGATCTGTCCGGCTCGTGAGGTATTTGCGAATCCTGACAAGCATACCTTAAAAGAGGCGCAGGACTGGTCTGACCGCATTTACCACATCTCCCAGGCAATTTACGGCGGCGGACAGCCCTCCGGTGAGGCACATGCCCGCTTGAAAGAGGCTCTCTGCCAGAGGGGTATCTTCTCCAGCGCACTCATGAGAAAACCGGTTCTTCCGCTGAACCAGGAGGAAAAAGACTGGGTTGCGGCAGGTTTGAGGAACAGTCGGCTTCCGGAAGTGGATATGGAGCAGTTTAAATAAATGATGCATAAAAAGCAAGACAATTGATTTTACTGCCTTAGGAGGGATGTTGCCCTGCGCAGCATTCCTCCTTATTATCTGGAGTAACTATCAGCTGCGGCTTGCACAAAAAGAATGGTAGATGGTATCGGAGGGGTAGATACATGGGTACAGAAGAAAAAAATGGAGAAGTGTTTGGTACGGATATGAAACGCCTGCCGCTGAAGGACCTCTTAAAAAGGATAGGCCCTGGGCTGATCGCAACGGGTATCGTGATAGGTCCCGGAGCAATTACGACAGCGGCTATGCTGGGAAGCAACTATGGATATTCACTGATCTGGCTGATGTTTCCCGTTATTTTTATGGGTATCACATTTATGATGGTGACCAACCGTCTTGCGATCATTACCGGAATGCCGACGATACACGCGATTCGGAAATATTATGGACCGGCAGCGGCAGGCTTTGTTGGAATCGCATTGTTTTTGGCGTGTTTGTTCTTTACAATGGGGAATATATCCGGGACGGGAGCCGGGGTGAACCTGATTACCGGGATAAACTGGAAACCTGGTTCTGCGTTTATGCTGGCGATTGTCATTTACTGTTATTTTACAAAAAATGTTTATTCAAAGGTGGAAAAGATTATCACAGCCTGTATTTTGGGTATGATTCTTGCTTTTTATGCCACTCTCATCGGAGTCGGCGGTCCTGACATGGGCAGTTTTGGCGCCGGCCTTTTTGGATTCAGGGTACCGGAAGGCAGTCTTGCAACTGCTTTGGCGTTTATCTCTACGAATGCGGCTGTAACAACAGGAATCTACGGTACCTATCTGGGAAAAGAAAAGAACTGGAAAAAGGAAGATTTATTTAACGGCGTTATGTTTACGGACGCCCTGGTTCATGTGATCAGTGTTGTTCTGATAACAGGGGCAATCATCCTGGTAGGTGCCATTGTACTGCATCCTACAGGGGAAAAGATCACAGCGCCTGCTCAGTTGGCAGATATGCTTGTGCCTATCATGGGAAAGGCAGCAAGATATATCATGGGTGTCGCACTCCTTGGCGCCGGATTTTCCTCTTTGCTTGGAAATACCCAGAGAGGTATGGTGCTCTTGAGTGCCGGGTTTGATAAAGAGGTAGGTCTGGAAAGCAAATTAATCAGGATTGGCTGTCTGTGCTGTCTGATCTTTGCCATGGCCGTATGTTACAGTTACGGAGGTTCACCGACGCAGCTGATTCTTATGGCAAATGTAGCGACTTCTATAGCGACGCCTGTGGCAGGCCTTTTCATTCTGCTGCTTTTGTGGAGAGAGGATGTAAATGAAGGATATAAGAAGCCCACAGTGTTGAGAATCTGCATGACGATCAGTTACTTGTTTGTACTATTTATGACGTTTTCTGCATTAAAGACACAGATTCCCAATCTGTTTCATTCCTTAAAAGGTCTGTTTTAATCTGTTTCATATGTGAGACTGTCAGGAAACCGATGATCGAATTAAGGGGAGCTATGATCTGTATGAGTCATAACTCCCCTTTGAATTTATTGCCGGAAAATGTTTTGGTTATGCATCCCCGGATAAAAAATATTCCCTGACCAGCTTAACTACTGTTCCGGAAAGCAGGAACAGGGCGATTAGGTTTGGAATGGACATCAGTCCGTTGAAGGTTTCCGCAATGCTCCACAAAAGACCCAGATCAGCCGTAGCACCCAAAATTGCAACCAGAGAGTATACCACC
This sequence comes from uncultured Blautia sp., assembly GCA_900551075.1. Lineage (GTDB taxonomy): Bacteria > Bacillota > Clostridia > Lachnospirales > Lachnospiraceae > Blautia_A. The sequence goes on from URVB01000064.1 coordinate 15,096, forward strand.
ATAAATGGTTTGATGATCTTTGTTGAAAATAAGAATTCGATACAGCGTGCGCCGTATAATCCCCAGCCGATAATAGTGGAAAAAGCAAAGCAGCACATGGCAATGGCCGTAAAAACAGATACCCAGTTGCCGTAGGTGGCAGTGAAGCCGGAGATAGTAAGCTCTGCTCCTGCCGCACTTCCGTAGGCAACCGGAACGCCGCTGCACAGGATGACGAGCGCAGTTAGTGTACAGATGACAATCGTGTCAGCGAATACCTCAAAGATGCCGAAGAAGCCCTGTTTAACAGGCTTCCTTGTGTCAGCACAGGCATGTGCGATTGAACCGGTACCAAGACCTGCCTCGTTGGAGAAGATGCCGCGGGACACACCCTTTTTCATGCTTAAGAAAAAGCTTCCCACAACACCGCCTGTCACGGAGGAGGGGTTGCATGCACCTTCAAAAATCTGGCGGAATACCATTGGAACCTTTCCGGCGTTCAGGAGAACAACTCCCAGGGCCAGAATGATGTACAGGACTGCCATAAAGGGCACCAGCTTCTCGGTTACGCTTCCGATTCGTTTGATACCGCCCAGAAGTACCAGTCCTACCAGGATTGTGATGAGAATACCGATGATCAGATTGCACAGACCAACCTGGGAATCCGGAATAACCTGGTAATTCAAAAGTGCGGAATTGATCGCTGTGGTAATGGTATTGACCTGTGTGGCATTTCCTGTACCGAATACGGTCAGTACACCGAAGGCAGAGAAGGCGGCGGCAAGCCAATGCCAGCTTTTGCTGAGTCCGTTCTTTATGTAATACATCGGTCCGCCGACCAGGTCCCCGTGTTCATTGCGTTCCCGGTAATAGACGGCAAGAGTTACCTCAGAGAACTTTGTACACATTCCGAGAAAAGCGGAAACCCACATCCAGAAAACTGCGCCGGGACCGCCAATGGCAATCGCACCGGCGACTCCGGCGATATTTCCGGTACCGACGGTTGCCGCAAGTGCGGTACAGACCGCCTGAAACGGTGTCATAGAGCCGTCGGCGGCTTCTTTTTTACGGAAAATTCTTCCGATAGTTGTTTGGATCGCATAGGGGAATTTGCGGAGCTGTATAAAATGTGTACGCAGACTCAAATAAAGCCCTACACCGATAATACAGACCATGGCCGGAACACCCCAGATAAAATTGTTCACGGCTGTGTTAATGGTTTCAATTGTCTGTAGCATAAAAAATCCTTCCTTTTTAGTATGGCATTACCCATAAGTTTATCATAATCTGCTCAAAAAGTATAGAAAGAAAGTTTCCTCTCCGGGTTTTTGCATGGTTCGGAATTATCTGTTTTACAGAAATCGTTTTACCATATATAATAAAAAAGATAAGAAAGCGGGACGAATTTCTGTTTTAAGGAGGAGTGCATATGCATGCGGGATATAAAAAAGTTTTGAAATGTTATGAGAGTATCAGGGAATGTCTGCCTTTTCAGCCGAAGGCTGCGCTGGTTCTCGGTTCCGGACTCGGGGATTATGCGGATGCTGTCCGGGTCGTACGGACTCTGGATTATTGCAGGATCGAAGACTTTCCGGTGTCGACGGTACCGGGACATAAGGGAAGGTTTGTGTTTGGATATGTTGGGAAGGTTCCTGTGGTGATCATGCAGGGAAGAGTCCACTATTATGAAGGATATTCCATGGAAGAGGTGGTGCTTCCGATTCGTCTGATGAAGATGATGGGGGCAGAGATTTTGTTTCTGACAAATGCGGCAGGCGGGGGGGATGGGTGGTTTTGGTCCATTTCAGGCGGGCGCGCCCCGCAGGAGGGGGGGCGCGCCTGCCGGTGTTTTCCGCGCGCTTCAATCCAGTTCCAGCGCGCCGGT
>URVB01000065.1 GCA_900551075.1 uncultured Blautia sp.
GCCACCGCTACGCCTCATTCGGACGCCTTGCACTCGAATATACATCCTGCGTTGAGATAGCGGCAATTTATTATTCGTTGTACTGGTAACCATAGATAGGTTTGGATTTGTGTGGAGGTATCAGTGAATATGAGAAGATATATTGCATTTTTGCGCGGCATTAATATAAGTGGAAAAAATAAGGTTCCAATGGCAGAATTAAAGAAAGGCTTTGAAATGCTTGGATTTGGAGAAGTTAAGACATATCTGAACAGTGGTAATGTGGCTTTTTCAGGGGATGAAGATAATATTGGAAGTGTTGCAAAACAGATTGAAGCAATGATAAAAAAACAGTTTGATTTTGATATTCCTGTTTTTATCATATCAAAAGAAGAACTTGAGGATATTTTACACAATGCACCGGACTGGTGGGGCGATGAGAATAAGGAAATCTATGATAATCTGATTTTTATTATGCCTCCGGCTGCATTTGCTGATGTCTTCAAAGAAATCGGAGAACCTAAAGAAGAATTAGAAAAAATAAAAAACTACAAAGAAGCGGTGTTTTGGTCATTCAGTCGGAAAGATTATCAAAAAACAAACTGGTGGTCAAAGACAGCAAGTGCAAATATCAGCAACAAACTGACAATTAGAACGGCAAACACTGTTAGGAAGATAGTTGGAATGTAATTATTTTTTTAATTAAAGTTTGAAAGGTAGATGAAGTGTTTCCAGATACAGGAGATAAAAGGGCACTGGTGGATGTTGAAGCGCATTTGGTTAATGTGTAAATGCCCTAATGATTTATTACTTATTAGGGCATTTGTTTTTGTTATAACCACGTTTAGAGCCATTCCCATGACCGTTCCCAAATCCATTTCCGGTATTACCACCACTATGTCCGTTTTCCATACAGTTTTCATCTGGAATGGTATCATAAGAATCAGATGACAATTCATGAATCAGATTTCGTATTTCTTTCATTGTCATTCCTTTTATTTCTTCTACCGTAATATCCGGATTAAGTTCTTGTAATTCTAAAAATGTATAATATTTCCCATAAGAAAGCCCATGTTCATGGGCTCCTGCAACATCCTCGCTGCTTGCGGAACGGCAGAAAGCTTTTTTATATCCTAATGTACATAACTCAATGTTGGAGAGCATTTCTTCACGCTGTTTTTTGTCGGCTATAACAACAACCGACAGAATCTCATCCTGTGTTAAAAGCTCGGAGATGTCTTTATCATTAAGTATTCTGATTAACGCGTCTTTGTAATCCAGGAACCTGACGTTTGTCGATTTTTTTAACTCACTGCCGTCGTCATTATATGAGACAACGGATATAACCCTGCCAAAACAGTTAATATCCAACTCGACTGAGGGATTTATGTCTATGCTGATTACAGATGTTGATGTGAAATAAAACCGGTATCCGGCTATACAACATACCAAAAATGAAAGGCAGATTAAGGCAGGAGCAAGCTTGTTTTTTAAAAAGAATCTGTATCTGTTATAATTCTTTGTTTTGCGAATAATGTATTTTTTTGTACTGCTTTTTAAGTTCTCATCTGCATGAATCATATCAAAAGTTTCTTTTAATCTGCTATTCATATTCATCACCACCTAATCTTTCTTTCAGCATTTGTTTCGCCCGTGCTAAATATGTATAAACTGTATTTACGTTTTTACTAAGTATCTGACTGATCTCGGGTGCTGTATAGCCTTCATAATAATGGAGATAAATAATATCCCTATATTTTTGCGGCAATGCAAGGACTGCCTCGAGAACTTCCCTGTTATCTGAGGGCATTTCGGCAGTCTGTTCGATTATTTCGTCAATAGGCACAGTATGATTACGAAAAAAACTTTTCAGTAAATCTCTGCAGGCATTGATAGTAACACGGATAAACCATGCACGTTCATGTTCTTCATTTTCGAATGAAACAGAGCTAAGGACATACTTCAAAAATACATTTTGAAATATGTCCTCCGTATCAGCGTGGTTCTTCAGATGTATCATGCAAAGTCGCCGAATGGTATCGGAATACCTTTGGATTGCTGTATTTACCTCATGTTCACTCCGCATATATCGTCCTCATTGCTTATTGTCCGCATCTACTCCCGCAACCATTTCCACGTCCGGTTCCTCTCTGTTTCTGCTTATCTGTAGTATAATTGTCGCAGACACCATCATTGTCATTATCTGCATAATCATGTCCGTTTCCTGCATTTTGACCGCCTTTGTTGCCGTTTCCATTGTAATTACCGCATATTCCGTCTTCATTTGCATCCACAAAATTGTTGCCGCAATTATCACATGTCCCATCAGTGTCCACATCCGTGAAATTATAATTTTCACTGTAGTTGTCACAGATTCCATTTTTATCTGTGTCCGCAAATTTGTTGGCATGTCCCATTCCGGCGGCGTATACGCACATTGAATTCACAGATAACGTTAAAGTTACGGCTAGAATGCCAATTAATTTTTTCCTCATAAATGACCTCCTGATTATTCTTATTTTTGTCTTCACTTATAATACGATTGGCAGATTGAAATCCATTCAAAAATATAGAATTTTTTCTTTTAGTACGTAAAAATTATTCTGATATAATTTTTTTTAAATTCGACATCAATTTCTGTCGGATTCATATTAAGAAGGCATTTCAGTCAGTTTTTCTCGCCATAGTTATTTTGTGTTATAGCTTGTTACGGAATTTTCTTTCCCTTACCTTGCCCTTATGGGGCTTCGTAATACGAGGAAAAAGGATATGATATAAGGGAAAGCGCAAGGGCTGACCTACTTGGGGGTTTGTTCAGGAGTTGTACATGTTTCTGAATTCTGAGGGCGTACACATGTTGATTTGTTTAAACATCCGCAGAAAGGCCGACAGGCTTGGAAACCCGGACTGAAGAGAGACCTCCAGAACCGACAGGGAAGGGTCCAGCAGCAGGGTTTTGGCATGATCGATACGCTTTTGGTTCAGATACTTATAAAAAGAAGTATCGGTATATTGGCGAAAAAGCCGTGTAAAGTGATATTTGCTGAAACCGGCCAGATCGGCTACCTGTTCCAGGGTAAGGTCTTCGGCAAAGTGTTCGTCGATGTAATCCGTAATAAAAAGAAATTTATCCATATAGTCTTTTTGTCTGGAGCCGGAGGAAACCATGCCGGAGGTGTGAGAGGCCATATAGTTTCTGCCGATATCTACGAGCATTTGCAGGAAGTATGCATATACGATTGTTTCGTAGTAAGTCGCCGCATGGAAATACTCTTCTTTGATCCGGTACATCAGCCGGACCGCCCTGGGGTGAACATCCGGATATGTTTCAGGAGAAATCAGGACTGCGGGACGAATCAGAGAAATTAAAAGATTTAATTCTTTTCTGGCAAGATTAGGAAGCTCGGGCTGAAAAATAATGCGCTCGCCCGTTTCAGGTGCAAATAATTCGTGGATGACGCCGGAGGCTATGATTAATATATCGTGCTCCCGCAGGGTATAGGATTGTCCTCCGCATTTTACTTTATATCCGCCTGCTACCGGCATAATGATTTCAAAAGGAATATGCCAGTGAGGCGGATAATTTTCGTTTTCATCATTGTAGTAAAGGCAGATATGAGTATCTGTCCGGTAATCGGCAGTTTCGTGAATGCCGCTAAGCTTATGAATCATGGTCATCACCTCAATTGCAAAAAGTTGTTATTGGTAGCGAAAAATTGCTCTTTTTGATATGTGCTATTATACTAAAAAAATGAAAAAAAAACAATTATTTATGTGGCTGTTGTTAAAAAAATTACAGAATAAAAAATAGAATGGTGAATATTGCATATAATTTTGATGCAATTCCGTATAATACGTGCAATATGATACATGCAAAAGCAATAATTAGAAATCAGAGAGCAACAATTAAAGTGAAACAGGAAGGTTCTTTTGCTATGCTTGATTTATCAAATACGGAAATATAAATCAAATTAAGGGAGGATTTAAAAATGAGAAGAAAAGCACTTTCTATCATGCTTTCCGCTGCAATCGCCGCAGGAATGCTTACAGCAGTTCCGATGACTGCTCACGCTGATGAAGCAGAGGAAATCACATGGATGTTCTGGGATGATCTGGAAGCTACTGAGGACTTGATTTCCAAAGGGTATGCGGACATCATCAACCGCTATAATGAAGAATATGCAGGAAAATACCATGTGACTCCGATTACGACAAATCTGGAAGAATATGATGGAAAACTGAATGCGCTGATCGCAGCAGGGCAGACGCCGGATTGTTATATCTGTAACCCGGGACCAAATATGGATACGTATGTAAATGCAGGCGCGGCGGCAGACCTGACAGATATTCTGACAAGCCAGGAAGCTGACTGGTATGGCTCATTTACCGATGGCATTTTTGAGGAAATGACATATGATGGAAAGATTATGGCGGTTCCGACAAACTTTGCTGCGGCTCTTTGCTTCTACAATACAGAGCTTTTTGAACAGGCCGGAGTAGAGGTTCCGACTACCTTTGACGAATTGACAGATGTATGTGGAAAGCTTCAGGAAGCAGGCATCCAGCCGATTAGCTGTTCGGCGGGTACTCCATGGTGTTTGTCTATGGTGGCCGGTTATCTGTGTGACCGTCAGGGCGTAGACCTGAATGCAATCGCAGATCATACGGCGGACTGGACAGATGCGAATATAGTGGAAGCAGCGACAAAGCTGCAGACACTTTCCCAGTATTTCCAGCCCACAGCAGCCGGTGATTCCAATGACCAGGCTACAGCAGCTTTTTATAACGGCGAAGCGGCAATTCTTGTTCAGGGTTCATGGGTAGTCGCTCAGATTAATGGGAATAATCCCGATTTCGAAAGCAAATGTGGTGTATTCCAATTTCCCGCCATCGATGGAGCAAATGACCCGAACCGCATGATCGTTAAGACGGACAATCTGCTGATGAGCTCTACTACGGAGCATCAGGACGCAGTAGTTGCTCTGATGAAGATGTTCACAGATGAAACAGCTCAGAGATATACGGCAGAAGTCGGCGGAAAGATTCCGATCATTAAAGATCTGGAGATCGATTATGAGAAGGCTCCTGCACAGTTGAAATATATAACGGACATTCTTTCAACAGCGACAGGTACATTTGGATTCTATAATGAATCTCTTGCTTCCGTAGAAGCCGGCGACTGCTTCGACAATGCTATGGTTGATGTATTCCTTGGAAATCAGACGCCCGAGGAAGCGGCTTCGACTGTTGAGGATTTCTACGTTGACAACGTTTGGGAATAAGCAGAGCAGTTCATATGAGACACATGGCTGCTGCGGAACAAAAAGGCATGTTCTGCAGCAGCTTTAATATTGAAAGGGAAATTTCTGTGGAATAATAAGGAAATTCGCACAGGATATTTATGACGATTAAGGAGGCTGTTATGGACAGGATATTGCGTAATAAAAAGGCAATTATTATCTTTGTTGCTCCCGCACTTGCCATGTTTATTGTGGTATTGATTATACCGATTTTTCAGATGATATACTATTCGTTTTGCGATTATGCAGCGCTGACTCCGCCTTCGTGGATTGGGCTGGGAAATTATAAAAGGCTGTTTTTAAAGGATAAGACATTTCAGATCGCCCTGAAGAACTCTGTCTTCTTTATGCTGTTTTCAGCAGTATCACAGCAGGTCGTTGGCTTAGGTCTGGCTGTTCTGCTGACAAATATTCCAAAGGGGAGAAACCTGTTCAAAAATATTTATTATTTGCCGTGCGTATTATCATCTGCTGCACTTGGACTTTTGTGGGCATTTATGTTTAATCCGAAGATCGGTATCAATAATCTTCTGGTGAAGATAGGCATCGAGGGGCCATTGTGGCTTATGGAGTCAAAAGGGTTTATCGTACTTCCCATGTGGGTCATTGCATTTGTGGCTCTGTGGCAGTATGCAGGACAAAATATGATGCTGTACATGGCTCAGATTATGGGGATTTCCAGAGATGTCTATGAGGCGGCATACATAGATGGCGCATCAAAAGCAAAAGCGTTCCGTTATATTACGTTACCGCTGGTAAAACCGATGATGATTACTTCTCTTTCTCTGAATTGTATCGGTTCTTTGAAATTCTTTGATCTGGTTTATAACATGACACAGGGAGGCCCGAATCACCGAACGGAGGTGCTGGCCACACATTTGTATGCAGAGGGCTTTGATTATTTTAAATACGGATACGCAAGTGCGATTTCTGTAGTGCTTCTGGTATTGTGCCTTGTGGTGACTTTTCTGGTAAAAAAAGTCATTAAGGTCGAAAGCTATGAGAGTTAGGGGGGCTGGAAAATGAAAAAATTAAAATCTGGAAAAAAACCATTATCTCCTGTCAGGGTGGTGATATATATATTTCTCCTTGTTCTGGCTGTGCTTTATATAGCTCCGCTTTTGTGGATGGCGAGCGTCTCTTTGAGGGATAACGCCGGTGTTATGGCAGAGCCCTTTGGGCTTCCGGAGGTACTGCATTTCGAGAATTACCGGCAGGCATGGACGTTGGGGAAACTGGGTGTGGCATTGCTGAACTCAGTGCTTGTATGCGGGGTAAGTCTCCTGATCAGTCTTTTCTTTGGGGCAATGGCTGCATTTGCGATCGCCAGAATGAGATGGAAGCTTGCAGAGCTCACGCATACGTTTTTCCTGGTTGGTATGATGGTTCCGGTACACTGTATTTTGATTCCGCTGTTTGTCCGTTTTGCGAATCTTGGTCTGACAAATTCAAGAATCGGCCTGATGCTTCCGTATATTACGTTTTCACTGCCGATGACTATCTTTTTGCTGACAGGATTTTTTAAATCCATGCCAATAGAATTATTTGAAGCGGCGGCAATTGATGGTTGTGGGATATTTGGGTGTTTCTTTCAGATTGCATTGCCTCTTTGCAGGACCGGCTTCTTTGTCTCCGGCCTGATGACCTTTATAGGCAACTGGAATGAACTTCTGATGGCAATGGTATTTATCTCTGATCCGATGCGGAAAACCCTGCCGGTAACGCTGACGTATTTTGTCGGTCCATATGCAACCAACTATGTACAAATGTTTGCAGCAATTATCATTGCCATAGCTCCTACGGTCATAGTATACTGTTTATTCAGTAACCAGATTGTCGAAGGCTTGACAACAGGTGCGGTAAAGGGATAAAGGTGGAGGAATATGAACAGGGAAGAAGCAAAAATCAGAGCTGAAGAGCTGGTAAGCCGGATGACCTTGGAGGAAAAAGCCAGCCAGCTTCGATATGATGCACCGGGAATTCCGCGGCTGGGAATTCCCGCATATAACTGGTGGAATGAAGGGCTGCATGGAGTAGCCAGAGCCGGCCAGGCGACCGTGTTTCCACAGGCCATTGGAATGGGAGCCACATTCGACACGGAAACAGTGGGTCAGATGGCAGAGATTATCGCCGTGGAGGGACGTGCCAAATACAATGCATATACTGCGGAAGGAGACAGAGGGATTTACAAAGGCCTTACTTTCTGGTCTCCGAATGTCAATATTTTTCGGGACCCCAGATGGGGACGGGGCCATGAAACCTACGGTGAAGATCCGTATCTCACCAGCCGCCTGGGTGTTTCCTTTGTAAAAGCCTTGCAGGGGGACAAAGAGGTGTTGAAAGCGGCTGCCTGTGCGAAGCACTTTGCAGTGCACTCCGGTCCGGAGGCCCTTCGCCATGAATTTGATGCGGAAGCTACGCCAAAGGACATGGAAGAAACTTATCTCCCGGCCTTTGAAGCGCTCGTGAAGGAAGCGGATGTAGAAGCCGTGATGGGTGCTTATAATCGAACCAACGGAGAACCCTGCTGTGGAAGTGAATTTTTACAGAAAAAACTAAGAGAGGAGTGGGGATTTCAGGGGCATTTTGTATCGGACTGCTGGGCAATTCGGGATTTTCACGAAAATCACATGGTGACAAGGAATATACAGGAATCTGCAGCGCTTGCGCTGAATAACGGCTGGGATTTAAACTGCGGAAACACCTATCTGCATATATTGAAAGCTTACCGGGAGGGTCTGATAACCGAGGAGGCCATCACGCAGGCGGCGGTTCGCCTTTATACGACTCGCTATCTGTTGGGCTTGTTTGATGAAACAGAATATGATTCTATTCCATATACGGAGGTGGAGTCCCCGGAACACCTTGCCCTGGCGCAAAGGGCAGCAGAAGAAAGCTTTGTGCTTCTGAAAAACAATGGGATTCTTCCTCTTTTGAAGGACAAAATCAGGACAATCGGTATCATCGGTCCGAATGCAGACAGCAGGGCGGCGCTGATAGGCAATTACCATGGAACTGCATCCCGCTATGTGACCATTCAGGAAGGCATTCAGGATTATCTGGGAGAGGAAGTCAGAGTTCTTACCTCCGTTGGATGCGAGCTGTTTCGTGACAGAACAGAACATCTGGCATTGACGCTGGATCGTCTGACGGAAGCCAAAATGGTGGCCAAAAACAGTGATGTGGTCATTCTTTGTGTGGGGCTGGATGAGACTCTGGAGGGCGAGGAAGGAGATACCGGAAACGGGTATGCATCCGGAGATAAAGAGACATTGGCGCTTCCGGAGGTACAGTGCAGGCTGATGGAAGCTGTGAAGGAATGCAAAAAGCCCGTGATTTTGCTTTTGATGGCAGGAAGTGATATTGATATGAGCTATGCGGCTGAGCATTTTGACGCTGTACTGAATCTCTGGTATCCGGGGGCGCAGGGAGGAAAGGCCGTTGCAAGAACTTTATTCGGAGAGGTCTCCGCTTTTGGAAAACTGCCCGTTACATTTTATGAAACGTTAGAGGAGCTGCCGGAATTCACGGATTACTCCATGAAGGGACGTACTTACCGCTATATGGAGGGTCAGGCCCAGTTTCCCTTTGGCTATGGTTTGAATTATGGGGATGTAACCGTAACCTCTGCATCCCTCGTGAGACAAATTGACGGAATAAGCGTGACAGCCGCTGTGAAAAACCGGGGAAGCATGGGTACAGATGAAGTTTTACAGGTTTATGTGAAAAACGGGGACAGTCCGGATGCCATTCCCAATCCTGCTCTTTGTGCATTTGCAAGAATCTCACTGAATCCGGGGGAAGAGAAAGAAATTCATATCCCGGTGAGTGAAAAGGCATTTACGGTTGTGAAGGAGGACGGAAGCAGAGTGTCGGAGGGAAATCTCTTTGACATTTATGTTGGCTTAAACCAGCCGGATGAAAGAAGCGTTGCATTGACTGGAAAAAGACCGATTCATATCAGGTTTAGGAGATAAAAAATGAATTTTGAATTATGTTATCCGTGCTGGAAAGAAAAGGCGCTGACATTCAGCTATGATGATGGGCAGATATTTGACCGCCGTCTGGTGGAAATCCTTGATAAATATGGCTTGAAGGCAACCTTTCATTTGAATTCGGGAATTCTGGATGCGGATGGGTTTGTTACATCAAAAGAAATCACCGGGCTGTATCAGAACCATGAAATAGCATGTCATGGTGCACGGCATGAATATCCCACACATCTGGCACAGGAAAGACTGGTAAATGAGTATTATCAGGACCGTCTGGAGCTGGAGCGTCTGTGCAAAAGGGTTATTCGTGGGTGCTCCTATGCTTTTGGGGAATATGATGACCGGGTAATTGCGACACTTCGGTCGGTGGGGATTGTTTACAGCAGGACTGTGGAGTCTGCAGGCGGTTTCAGGGTACCGGAGGATTTTATGAAGTGGGCGCCGACCTGCCATCACAACACGGCTTTTGACAGTGATCTGGCAGAACGCTTTTTAGAGAAGCCTCTTTATGAAAGGCTCCGGCTTTTCTGCGTGTGGGGACACAGCTTCGAGCTTGAACGGGAGAATACATGGGAAAAGATGGAGGCGTTTTGTGAGAAAATGCATGGCAGAGAAGAGGTTTGGTATACAACCTGTCTGGACTATGCGGATTATATGACGGCTGCCCGGCGCCTGATCTTTAGCGCGGATGGCACCCGGGCAGAAAATCCCTCAAAAATAAAGATTTATGCAAAGCTGGATGGAGAATGCCGGATTCTTTAAGCTGGTATGATTTCTGATCTGTAAGGGAGCTAAAAAGCTCCCTTAGAGTTTAAAAGCTCCCACGGAAGCCTGTGTTCGTCAGAGACTTTCCTGCGCTATTTAATTGGTGTGATACCGTCATCATTGTATAATTCATACCTGGCGTCTTTGTAGCCAAGCATATAAATGGTTTCTTCTTTCAGCTCCGCTACGGACTGAGCTGCATCGCAGACAGGAATGCATGCATCTTTTCGAATAAAAAGAGGTATTTCATTCAATGCGATATCCACATAGTGGTGGCCGGCCTGAAGGATTTCAGAGGAAACGGTGTGGTCCGGAAGGAATTTGACGAACATCATTTCTTCGGGCAGATATACGTATCTTCCGGAAGCGTTCTGGGTGTAGACCGGTGCAATCATGATTTCATTTCCAAGCATGAGCTGGTCTTCCACCTGGCGGCAGTGTTTGTCATCCGGATATACAAAAGCCAGAGGCTTAAACATCATTTCATTGTTTAATGCAGCCTTCATATATTCGCTATAGAGATATGGAACCAGTTGATATCGTACATTGATAATATGGCGGAAATCATCCTGGTCTTCAAACTGATAAAATTCCTGCTCGCGTGTCCCCATTGCAGAATGGTTGCGCATCAGCGGGGTGAAAACGCCCAATGCGAGCCAGCGGAGAACCAGGTCTCTGGTGGCGTCGGCGCCGAAGCCGCCGATGTCTGCGCCGATGTAGAGAAAACCGCACATATTCAGCGCCGGAAGCATTTTCAGGTTCAGCAGAATGTGTGACCACCAGGATTTGTTGTCACCCATCCAGATCCCGCCGAAACGGTGCATTCCGATATAAGAGGAACGTGAAAACATCAGAATTCTTTTATCCGGTACAAGACGGTCAAAGGCTTCAGATGCAGCACGTGTCATATTGTATCCAAACAGATTATGTACTCTGTCGTGACGAACCCGTTCTCCGTTTAAAATGTGATAAAAGCGTCTGTAATCGGCAGGATTATTGGCAAGTGACATCATGGTGGCCGGCAGATTTTCCGGATTAGAATCAGCGGTGCCGTCTATGATTTCCTGCAGATGCTTTTTGGCTTCATCCAGCCCTTCTTCGGTGTAGAAGATTGCCGGCTCGTTCATGTCATTCCAGAATCCGTCAATGCCCTGTGAGAGCAAAATTTCATATTGATTTCCAAACCATTCCCGGGCTCTGGAATTCAATACATCCGGGAAATGGGTCCAGCCCGGCCATACTGCGGCTACAAAATCACTTCCATCTTCTCTTTTGCAGAAGAAATTCTTTTCTGCGCCTTCCTCGTAGACGCGGTATCCCTTTTCAATCTTGACGCCTGCATCAATGATGGGAATCAGATGGATGTTTTGGGCTTTCATTTCATCTACATAGGATTTAAAGTCCGGAAATTCGGATTCATTAACCGTGAAATCTTTATAATGATCCATATAATCAATATCCATATATACCATATCAATAGGCACCCGATTTTCACGATGCTGTTTTACAACGTTTTTAAAATCCTCTGCAGTCTTATAACCCCATCGGCTCTGCCCGAAACCAAAAGCGAATTTAGGCGGAATATAGCTGCGTCCGATGATGCCGCGGAACTGTTTTACAATATCGTAGTCGGATGTGCCTGTGATTACATAAAGGAAAAGATTTGGTTCATCACAGCTCACAGTCAGCAGATTCCGGCGTGTGTAGCCGATATCAAAGGTGAGATACCCCGGATAATCAAAGAACAGGCCCACGTGTTCCTGGCCGGAAATCACAATAAAATTGTGTGCTCCGTAAAGGGAAAATTTATCCTCTGTGTGGTTCGGATCATCAGAACAATTGCTGGTATAGCAGTATCCCCGCTTGTTGATGCCGCGATTTGCTTCGCCAAGACCGTACACAACATCTTCATCGTCCATTTGAAGCGTAAATACAAAATGCTTCCCGGCGTCGACGGTACCATAAACCGGTGTACTGTCAGAAATTTGGATGTTTTCTACAACAGCCTCTGTCTCAAAAGGTTTCCCAAAGACATATTTTTTAACCATAAATAATCTCCTCCTCTGGCTTTATCTGTAATTTATAAGGGCGTCTGCCAGACACGGCCTGCTCTTTGGACAGTAGCATCTGTGCCTGTATTGATTTTATAGTATAACAGAAAGTAATTGCTATTTCCAACGATATTCTGTAAAATAATAACAATATATTGACTTTTCAGTAAACCTGAACGGAGGATACGATGAGTCACAGCAGAGCATTAGGAAAGGCTTAACAGTAAAAAGGGCAGTAGATTTGATACTGCCGGAAGATTGCGGGGGAAGAAGCAGATGATACGAATGCAGGATATTGCGGATATGGCAGGCGTAAGCCGTACTACTGTGTCGAATGTGCTTCATGGGAAGACAAAAAGGGTATCCCAGGAAACCATGGAAAAAATCCGCAAAATATTGGAGGAAAATGAATATGAACCCAATATAGCATCCAGGATGCTTGCGGGAGGAGGGTCAAGAATTATCGGATTTGTATTGGGATATTCTTATACCCATGGTTATCCGGCAACGCTGGATCCTTTTGTTGGAGAGCTTCTTGCCTCGATTCAGAATGAGGCGGAAAAATTAGGTTATTATATTATCATTATCAATGCCGACAAGGATGAAAAGGTAGAGAATATTGCTTCACGATGGAACATTGAGGGCCTTATTTTTGTCGGATTTTCGGAGCAGCGTTACCGGCTGCTGTGCCGTAAACTGAATAAAAGGGCTGTGATGATAGATACGTATACCCAAAGAGAAGAATACGATTACCAAAATGTTGGAATTGACGACTATAACGGCGGCTATCAGGTGGGGGAATATCTGCTGGGCTGTGGGTATCCGGATGCCTTGTACATCGTGGAAGAGACTCAGATATACTCCTGCGAAAAAGTCGAAAGGATAAGCGAAAATGCCAAATTCGGAGGACGTGTAAATCAAAAGCGCTGGAAGGGTTTCTGTGCTGCGATGGAGCAGAATGGAGGTTACTGCAGCCCCCGGCGATATATTGTAGTAAATATGGAAAATCACATCAGGCGGAAACAGTATGAAAAATTGCTGCCGCGGATTCTGAATGCAGGGGCTTTGGCAATGGGCTCTGATTATAATGCCATTGAGATGATTAATTTTCTTCAGGATCACAGCATCTGCGTGCCGGATCAGGTTTCCGTGGTGGGATTTGATGACTGCATGTATGCGGAATACATACGTCCGAAGCTGACTACCGTCCATCAGGATATATCGTTAAAAGGCAGGACGGCACTGCGCAGGCTGATTAAAATGATAAAGGGGGAGACATTACCGGAAATGTATGTGTCAAACCCGGTGAGGCTGGTTGTAAGAGATTCGGTGAAAGCCAGGAGACGGTAGTTCTGACAAAATTTCGTCAATATATACAAAGACTATGAAGGAAATTTGTTATAATGTTAAGTTTCGCGTGAAACCTGTTGCAATTAAGTGATAATTATAATATTATTTTATATAGAAGAGGGAAGACCGGTATGACCCAAAAACAGAATAAGAAAGGAAAAAAATATGAAGAAGAGACTTGCGAAAATCTTAGTTGCAGCAGCAACAGTAGCTGCCATAACAGCAGGAACCGGCGCGATGGTATTTGCGGAAGGCGAAAGTATCCGCCTTGTCAACGGCAAAATCGAGGTTGATGCGCAGCTCAAGAAACTGGCTGAAATGTATGAAGAAGAGACTGGCGTACATGTGGAAATTGAATCCATGGGCGGCGGAATTGATATTCAGGGTACATTGAAGGGCTACTATCAGGGGGATAACATGCCTGACATCTTCGTAAACGGCGGTGCTACAGACTTTGCTAACTGGGAGGGCCTGTTAGTGGATATGAGCGACCAGGAATGGGCGGCTGATACGGATGCGGCATATGTGAATGATGAAGGAACCATCGGTTTCCCATATACAACAGAGGCAGTTGGTCTCGCATACAATGCAGACATTCTTGAAAAAGCAGGTGTTGATCCGGCTTCACTGACAAGCCCGGATGCTGTCAAAGCAGCATTTGAAACGATCGATGGCATGAAAGAAGAGCTGGGAATCGACGCAGTGGTTGGATACTGTGCAGAGGTGGTTAACCTTTACTGGTCAACCGGTAACCATCTGTTTGCCAACTACATCGATGGCGGTCTCGATCGTGAAGACACCACATACATCGATATGCTCAATGACGGCGGACAGGTAGATGCAGACCGTCTTGCAAAATTTGCGGAGTTCGTAGGACTTCTGAATCAGTATTCTGATCCGGCGCTCCTTGTCTCCGGTACATATGATCAGCAGATTCTGAACTTCGCTTCCGGTAAATATGCATTCGTTACTCAGGGCTCCTGGATTGGCGCCACTATGACGGGTGATGATGCTGAGGCTTATGAAGCGGCCGGAAACTTTGCCTGCGGTATGATACCATACGCATTCGAAGACGGTATGGACACTATCCTTACAAACTCCCCCTCCTGGTGGTCAGTATACAAGGATGGCAACGTAGAAGCGGCGGAAGCATTCCTTCAGTGGTTGACTACAGATGCAGCGCAGGAGGTTCTTGTTATGGAAGCCGGCTTTGTCAGCCCATTCAAATCCTGCACATATGTGGCAAACGATCCATTTGCTCAGACAATCACAGATTACCAGAGCGCCGGCAAGACATCCGCATGGCACTGGCTGGGCATGAAAGAGGGTCTTGCTCAGAATGCCACAGGCCAGGTATTCGGTATGTATGCACAGGGACAGCTTGATGCAGCAGGCTTTGCAGAGGCGCTTACATCTGCAATCGCGGACTACTATGCAAACTGATATATTGGAACATACGGAAGATTACGGCTATTAGAATATTTAATGTAAAGGCGTGGGCGGCGATGGTAAGTTGCCGCCCATTTTTGTATCCCAAATATGTAAAGAATAATCAAAAGAGGGAGGGCTAACTGTAAAATGAATGCAAATAGTGCAAGTAAAAAGACATTATCGCTCGTTTGCCTTGTAGCAGGAATTGTTTTGTCCGCTGCAGCTCTGGTGCAGGATATTACCGGAGGCGGAGCCTCCTGGCGCGGTTCTGCACTGGTCATTGGTGTTGTTGGTATTTTATTTGGATTATATATATTCCCCACACTGAAATATCACAGAAGAATCATTAATTTTATATTTGTATTTCCGCTGCTGTTTACTTTTGGCGTAACAGTAATTATCCCGCTGTGTCTCGGTGTATTTTATTCCTTCAGTGACTGGAACGGCATCAAGATGACACAGATGGTAGGATTTTCAAACTATGTCTCTATGTTCTCAGATCCGAGCTTCCTCTGGTCTGTGCTGATTACCATTCTGTTTGTGATATTCAATATGATTCTGGTAAATGTGGTTGCATTCCTGCTTGCACTTCTGTGTACACAGAAGATGAAAGGAATTTCCTTCTTCCGTGCCGCATACTTCCTGCCGAACCTGATTGGTGGTATCGTACTTGGTTATGTATGGCAGTTCGTATTCAATAACGTATTGATTAAGTTTACAAATAATATTTCCCTGCTGGCCTCTACAGGACCTGCTTTTGCCTGCATTATTATCGTATATATCTGGCAGTATGCAGGTTACATCATGCTTATTTATGTAACCGGACTTACACAGGTTCCGAAGGATGTACTGGAAGCGTCTTCGATCGACGGAGCAAATGCAGTTACTACACTGTTTAAGATTAAGATTCCGATGATAGCATCAACGATTACAATCTGCACTTTCCTGACACTGACATCTGCGTTTAAGCAGTTTGACGTAAACATGGCATTGACCAATGGCGCCGGAGCTGTTACAGGCTTCATGGGTAAGTTCCTGACGAATGGTACCCAGATGCTGGCGCTGAATATTTACAACACGGCTATTTCCAGAAACAACTATGCACTTGGACAGGCTAAGGCGATTCTGTTTTTTATCCTGCTGGCAATTGTCTCTGTTATTCAGGTAAGTATTTCTAATAAGAAGGAGGTCGAGATGTAATTATGAGCAAGAAATCTACAAGAGCAGTCTTAACCGCTGTTGGAATTCTGGTCGCGGTTTATATTTTATCTCCTTTCTATCTGGTATTGACCAATACCTTTAAGAATGCGAACGGCATTGTAGCGGACCCGGTTGGTTTTGCGGGCATGAGCTTTTCCCAGTTCGCTCAGAACCTTTCAAACGTAGTAAATAACTCAAACTTTAATTTCTGGTATGCATTTGGAACATCTGCGTTAATTACAGTCATTTCACTTGCACTGCTGGCACTCTTCGGCGGTATGGCAGCATGGATTATCTGTCGTAATAAGTCAAAATGGTCTACCGCAATTTATATGACCTTCATCGCATCCATGACGATTCCCTTCCAGGT
>URVB01000066.1 GCA_900551075.1 uncultured Blautia sp.
AATATATCCGGAGGAAGTAAGTGGTATCCCCGGCCGGAATAAGTCTGGCCGGGGATGATTTCATTATTTTGCGGCTAATCTATTTTGTACTTATAGTATAACGCCAAAGCCTGTGACAAGAGTAAGGTCAAGGCCCTCTTCAGCAAAATATCCTTCTTCAATTGCAATATACTGCGGTGCATAGAAAATGGAGTGAGCCACTTCGTTCAGTGTCACCTTTGTCAAGGTATCATCTTTTTCTTCCGCAAGGGCTGTAACAGGCAGGGCAGTAACTGCCAGAATGGCAGCCACCACTGCCGCAAGCCATTTCTTTTTCATATGATATCCTCCTGATGTTTCATTTTTGCCCTTTCATCCTATGATATGGAGGAGTGGAAAAAAGGTGACAGAAAAAGAAATGTTAAAAATTCGGGATTTTGTTGAAAGAATCCGGGATTTTTATTATTGACAGTTGTTTTTGAATATGACACTATGATAATAATTATGGAAGATCACAGGGGGAATTCAAATGACGGATCAAAGACAATGCGGCGTGCTGCTGCCCATCAGCAGTCTGCCGTCCAAATACGGAATCGGATGCTTTTCCAAAAGTGCTTATGAGTTTGTTGATGCCTTGAAGGAGGCCGGGCAGAGCTTATGGCAGATTTTGCCGCTCGGACCTACCAGCTATGGAGATTCTCCATATCAGTCCTTTTCGACCTTTGCCGGAAATCCTTATTTTATCAGTCTGGAGGACTTGATCGGGGAAGGCGTTCTGACAAAGGAGGAATGCGATTCGGTAGATTTCGGAAGCAAAAAAGACTGTGTGGACTATGCGAAAATTTACAAAGGAAGGACCACTCTTCTGCGCAGAGCATACGAGCGCAGCAATATTAACGAAAATTCTGCATTCCACAGATTCTGCGAAGAGCAGTCTGGCTGGCTTGAGGATTATGCGTTGTTTATGGCAGTAAAAGACCGGTTTGGTGGAAAGCCCTGGAGCGAATGGGCGGAGGATATCCGTCTTCGTTGGCAGTATGCATTGGATTATTACCGCAGAGAGTTGTATTTTGAGATTGAATTCCAGAAATATATGCAGTTTCAATTCCGGGAGCAGTGGAAAAAACTGAAAGCCTATGCCAATGAGAGAGGAATCCGTATTATCGGGGATATTCCTATTTATGTTGCTATGGACAGTGCAGACAGTTGGGCGAACCCCTGGCTGTTTAAGCTGGACGAGCTGAATCAGCCGACGCAGGTAGCAGGATGCCCGCCGGATGGTTTTTCTGCTACCGGGCAGCTATGGGGAAATCCTTTATATAATTGGGAAGTACACAGGCAGTCCGGCTTTGATTGGTGGGTAAAGCGTATTGCGCATTGCTTTGACATGTACGATGTGGTACGTATCGATCATTTCCGTGGATTTGATGAATATTATGCAATTCCCTTTGGGGATGCGACAGCCGAAAACGGCTGGTGGGAAAAGGGTCCCGGGATGGACCTGTTCCGGACGATTTCCCGGCGGCTTGGAGAAAAGGACATTATTGCGGAGGATTTGGGATATATGACAGACACAGTCAGACAGCTTGTTGCAGACAGCGGATATCCGAACATGAAGGTCATTGAGTTTGCCTTTGATGAAAGGGATACGGGAAATGCAAGTGATTATCTGCCGCATAATTATCCAAGAAACTGCGTCGTTTACACTGGCACTCATGACAATGAGACGCTGGTTGCCTGGCTTCGCAATATTACATCCGCAGAACGGAGAATGGTGAGGGAATATGTAAATCATCCGGAGGGGACGGATAAGGAAATCTGCAAGGCGCTGATCTGTCTTGTTATGCAGAGTGTAGCAAATCTTTGTATTATACCGATGCAGGATTACCTGGGGTTGGACAATCGTGCCCGTATCAATCAGCCTTCCACACTTGGCAAAAACTGGAAATGGAGATTGAAGGAGGGACAGTTTTCAAAAAAACTCCGCAGAGAAATGGCAGAGCTTGCGCGGAGATACGGAAGATTCTGAGAAGAAGGCCTGAAAGAACATATTTGTATGCGGGACAGGAAGAGCAGCAGAAGGACGGAGTTTTCAGCTTCGTCCTTCAATTTTTGCAATGCCGATTCCCAGGGCGTCCATGCCGACATGACAGGCAATACTGCAGGAAAGCGGTGTATAATAGACGTTGTATTCGGGAAAGGCTTCCTGTACAGCTCTGCGCCATAATTCTGCATCCTCAGGATGTTCAAAGGTGCCGGCCGTGGCAATTTGCAGATGCTTTGGAGAAACATTCCGGAAACGTTTGTCCAGATCGTCTTTTAATGCATCAATCATTTTTTTTTGGCTGTGCTTGATTCCGCGGACCTTTGCAAAGGCATCCAGCTTATCACCCTGAATAGTAAGTACGGGCTTTAGATTGATAACTGTGGCAATGGCGGCGGCAGCAGGAGTGATTCGTCCGCTTTTTTTCAGGTATTCCAAAGAGTTTACAGTAATATAGATGCTGCACTCATAAGCATTGGCCTCCAGCTTTTTCCTGATTTCCTCTGCGGAGCAGCCGCAGTCTGCAAGGTATTTGGCATCTATAACAGATTCTCTTAAAGAAAAGGAAATCCTGTGATTATCCACTACCTGAACCCTGGAACCGTATTCTGCAGAAAGCTGAACTGCATTGTGGCAGGAACCGCTTAAACCACTGGACATTGGGATGTACAGGAGTTCATCGTAACCGCCTTTCAGGATTTCGTCCCACATATCCGTAACAAATCCTGGAGACGGCTGTGAAGAAGAAATATTTTTGCTCTGCTTCATGGCCTCATATAATTGGGCATGAGTAACGTCAATGCCTTCCAGGTAGCTTTCTTCCCCGATGATGACAGGCATCGGGAGGATATGGATACCGAGCTGTTTCCCTTCTTCCACGCTGATTCCGCTGTTTGTGTCTGTTAAAATTGCTGTGTGCATAACATTCTCCGTTTCTAATTCCTGCTGTAGCAGTGTTTTGATTGACAAGCAACTGAAATATGCTAAGATAAATGTGGTACAAGTGTATCACATCGGGAGGAATGGTACAAGAAGCGGATGTGAGACAAAATTAAGAAAATTGCATCAGGTGGAAGCAGGTACAGAGACGGAATGGATAAGAGAAAAGAAGCAAATATCAGGGTTAAGACGAATATTACAGAAGCATTGTTTGCCCTAATGCATGAAAAAAGTTTTTCAGACATTACAGTGACGGAGCTGATCAGGAAGGCCGGTGTTGCCAGGGCATCTTATTACCGGAATTATGATTCCATGGAAGATGTATTGATCACACTTGTGGAATATGTGCTGAACAGCTTCAGGAATGAGGCAGAGTATGATTTGACGGATTATTTTTCTTATCAGAATGTTCTGCGGTCGTTTCAATATTTCAAAATGTACGGAACGTATGTGCTGGATATGTATCAGTCCGGATTTGGATCCCAACTGCTGGAAGGACTGAATCAATTTCATGAGGATATTGCCGGAACGATGTCCGTAAATTCCATTGATAAATATAAACTGTACATTTATATGGGAGCTCTTTTTAATACGGCACTTGTGTGGCTTAAGGGCGGAACCAGAGAGAGCGTGGAGGATATTACGGCGGTGTTCTGCCGTGTAATTGGTATTACATAAGAAGTGGGGTCATGCATGGTCTTTGGCTTTCTGTTTTCAGTTATAAGACACCTCTGCTCCTCAAATGCATATGAATAAAGAAAAAGGCTTTTTTATGGTATATGAGACTTATGTGCCTGTCATAGGCACGATTATAAATATTTCCAGAGGAAATGACTGCTGCAGTCATATGATGACCCTGGGTACGGAGAATGGAATTACAAATTTTATCATAGATTCGGAAACCCGGGTGATCGACAACAGACGGCTTCGGGTTGGAATGCGTGTGGCTGCATTTTATGACAGCAGTCTGCCGGTACCGTTGATCTTTCCTCCCCAGTACCGTGCGCAGATGATCACATTGCTTGGCAGAAACGAGCAGGTAGTTCTGAAGCATTTTGACCGGAATCTGCTTGCAGAGGATGGCTCCCTGCAATTAAATATTGCCGGAAATATCGTAACGGAAACGATAAATGGGCAAAGCTTTGACTGTGATTTGGGTAACCGGACACTGCTGGTCTATTATACGACCACGACCAGGAGTATTCCGCCACAGACTACACCCAGGAAGATTGTTGTACTGTGCTGATTTTTCCTGAATAAAAAAGAGAAGCTGGCGTTTGAAAACTTCTGGAATTTCCTGGTATTGGTATTGGCAAAAACACAAATATGGTGTATCATTACCTATAGAAATACTAGGAATAAAGGAGGGCATTTATGTATAAGCTGTGGGAGGCATTAAAAGAGGCCAGAAAATACAAATGGGTAGAGCTGTCGCATTCCCTGAGTAATGAGAGTCCTTACTGGGCAGGAATTCCGGAGGGTTCTGTAGAATTAGCAAAAACCTGTTTTGACTGGGGAAACGAGATGCTGGAATGTTTGATTCAGACCTTTAAATTTCCGGGTCAGTTTGGTACACATATCGATTTTCCGGGGCACTTTATAAAAGACCGTGAACTGTCTGAAAAATACGGAGTGGGGGATCTGATCTTCCCACTGTGTGTGGTAGATGTCACAGATAAAGTAAAAGAGAATCCGGAATACGCAGTAACGGTAAAGGACATTAAGGAATATGAGGCAAAATATGGAGAAATTCCTGACGGGGCCTTTGTAGCCTTGTATACAGGCTGGTCAGAGAAATGGCCGGATATGGATGCACTTTCCGGAACCGATGAGGAGGGCGGAGAGCATTTTCCGGGCTGGTCTCTGGAAGCACTGAAATATATCTATGAAGAAAGAAATGCTGCAGCAAACGGGCATGAGGCCCTTGACACGGATGCTTCCGCAGCGGCTGCGGCGGCGAGCGACCTCGCATGTGAAAGATATGTACTTGCGCAGGGCAAACTTCAGGTGGAAGTGCTGACAAATCTTGACAAGGTAGCGCCGGCGGGAGCAGTGATCCTTGTATCCTATCCACGGTTTGAGGGGGCGACAGGTCTGCCTGCAAGAGTATGGGCGATTACGGAGTGACAGAATATGAACGCTGATAAACTGATAGAAAATATGATTGATCAGATTAAGGAAGCACAGATCAAGCTGGGATATGTGAAGGAGACGGTTCATTTATATTATCCGGCAGCGTCCTTAAATACACTGACAGGTCTGCATGCAGAGGATGCGGAGGAGCTGGCGGGGATTCTTAAGAGAGAACCGGCTTTTTCAAAGACAGTGCTTGGCCCGCTTAAATTTTCTGTCCATAAGGGAAGGATTGAAGTCTGCATACCGCCGGAGGGCTCGGAATATGTACAGCATAAGGTAGAGAATCCTGCCTTTTTGGTTGATATGATAAAATTGTTCAGTGAATATCATAGCTGTAAGGTGGCCGATGTATGCGGGGTTTTTGATAAATACAGTGCGGATTACGTATGCGAAAAAATGCCGGATGGGATGGATTTTGATTATGTGCTGTATTTCAGGGACAGCCGGATTGATGCATATTATTACTGTATAAAGGAAGAAATGGGACATACGATTTATCATCGTTTTACAAAAGAGGATTATCAAGAATTGTTCAAATGAACCCGCACCGTCCTGTGAGAGGATTTATCTGCGTCAGAGCGTGGGGCACAGCGGATAAAACTTCACAGGGCGGCAACGGTAACCGCCCAGGTATTTGCAGGCACTTGTTCAATCGTCAATCCTTCCGCCACATCGCCGCCTGAGTACGCCGCCCCGATTGCATAGTCGAAATCTCCTTCCAACGGATTGTCAAAACATATACCGGCAATTGCATCTCCGAAAATGTTTTCCGGATGGACATATTTGCACAAAGTATCAATTGTTCCCTCCGCTCCACATGCTGCCCATGTTGCATGGATATTCTTCTGGCTGATTTCCTGACCGCCCCCGTATCCGGCCCGTTTGGCAATGATCTCAAAGCCTTCTCGTTTTTCAATTCTGTAATTCATTGTTGTTCCTCCGTAACCATAGTATAGGAAACCGGCAGCGGCTTTTCCTGATATTGTATGCTTTGCGCTGTTAAGTTTCAATTATTTTTTTCTGCTTACATTTGGATAAAAGGTTGGGATGAGAGTTTGTTACCCATTTTTTTTGTTTTGTAAATTATACATGGCGCGTTACAGGAAAAACTGATATAATAAATCCAATGCTGTATTAAAATAGAGAAAGATATAAAGGAAGCATAATTGTGAACAATAAGAATCGAAAATTACAATTGATTGCCCGTTTTTTTACCGGCGCGAAGAAATACTTTCTGGCGGCGGTGGCGGCTTCTTTCATGACCACCATACTGAATTCCCTCACCCCGCAGATATTCCGTTTTACCATTGACTCTGTGCTGGGTGATAACAAATATCCGTATCTGGCAAAGCATCTGTGGGTGATGGCGCTGATTCTCGTCGGAACGGCGCTTTTGTCCGGCTGCGCCATGTTTGTGAGTCGTTATCATACGGCCCGGGCCGGAGAAAATTTTGCGGAAAATATGCGAAGGGCTCTCTTTGCCCATGTGCAGAAGCTTCCCATGAGCTGGCATGACAGGAACCAGACAGGTGATATTATTCAACGGTGTACTTCCGATGTGGAGGTTATCCGGAATTTTGTGGTGACTCAGCTTCTGGAAGTGTTCCGTACCGTATTTCTGGTGGGGATTTCTTTTGCCATGATGGTTTCCATGAATGTGAAGCTTTCACTGGTTGTCCTTTTGTTTGTGCCGGCAGTGGTGGCGTATTCGGCTGTTTTTTACCGGCTGATTGCCCGCAGGTTTACAGATGCGGACGAGGCGGAGGGAGAGCTTTCCACAGTGGTGCAGGAAAACGCAACCGGAGTCCGGGTGGTGCGGGCTTTCGGAAGAGAAAAATATGAGATGGATCGTTTTCGGGAAAAGAATGATGCTTTTGCCAGATTGTGGATTCGCCTGGGCACCCTGTCCGGGCTTTACTGGGGAGTGGGTGATTTGATTACAGGCTTACAGGTGGTTGCGGTCATTGTGCTGGGCGCGGCGGAAGCGGTGCACGGCAGTATTTCCGTGGGGGAGTTTGTGGCCTTTGCATCTTATAATACAACCCTTGTGTGGCCCATCCGCGGGCTGGGGCGAATACTTTCCGATATGAGCAAGGCAGGCGTTTCTTTTGAGCGTGTAGATTACATTATCAGGGCGCAGGAAGAGGGCTATGCACCGGCAGGGGAAACGGAAGAGGCCGGCAGAAGGGATGATGAGCCGGAACGTACAGCATTTGCACACACATCCGCTGGCACTGTGCAGGGTACATATGATATCACATTTGAGCATGTAAGCTTTGCTTATGAGGACGGACATCAGGTACTTTCCGATGTTTCCTTTCACGTTCCGCAGGGAACCACCTTCGGCATTTTGGGGGGTACGGGCAGCGGAAAATCCACGGTTGTGCAGTTGTTAAGCCGCCTTTACAGGCTGGACAGCGGAAACAGCGGCATCCGCATTGGAGGGCGGCCTGTTGAGGAGATTCCTCTGGAGGAGCTTCGCAAAAATGTGGGCATGGTTTTGCAGGAGCCGTTCCTTTATTCCAGAACCATCGGGGAAAACATCAGGGCAGCCTGCCCGGACGCCACCATGGAGGAAATCCGCCATGCGGCAAAGGTGGCATGTGTGGACGATGCCATTATGAGCTTTGCTGATGGTTACGATACCCTTGTGGGCGAGCGGGGTGTAACCCTTTCCGGCGGCCAGCGTCAGCGGGTGGCCATTGCCCGGATGCTCCTGCAGAAAGCTCCCATTATGGTATTTGACGACTCCCTGTCCGCAGTGGATTCCGAGACGGATTCTCTCATCCGGAAGGCTCTGAAGGAGCATATGAAAGGCAGCACCGTGATTCTGATTTCCCACAGAATCACCACTCTCATGGGAGCAGACAATATTATGGTTCTGAACCGCGGGCGAATAGCGGAAATGGGAACTCATCATGAACTGATACAAAAGAACGGCATTTACAGTCGGATTTACGGGATACAGATGAGTCATGACGACAGAAAAGAGGTGGAGGAAAAAGATGGCAGCCTACGAAGAACAGGAATACAGTAAACCATTTCAAATTCAGATATGGGCAAAGATGCTGCCCTTTTTCAGGCCCTATAAAAAATATTTTTTCATCACCTTCAGTCTGAATATTTTCCTGGCAGGGGTTGATATTCTGGTACCCTTGTTTCAGAGTTATGCCATTGACCATTTTATTACAGGGGAGACGCTAAAGGGACTGATTCCCTTTGGCGCTGCCTATGGAACGGTGATTGTGCTGCAGACGGTGAGCGTGTATTTGTCTGTGCATGCGGCCACCACCATTGAGATGAATGTTGGAAAAGACCTGAAATGGGCCCAGTTTGAGCATTTGCAGCAGTTGTCCTTTTCTTATTATAATACCACTCCGGTAGGCTACATTCATGCCAGGGTCATGAGTGATACCCTGCGCATTGCGGGAATGATTGCCTGGGGGCTCGTGGATATGTTCTGGGCGCTGATTTATGTGGTGGGCGTATTTGTGATTATGTTTGTCCTTAACTGGAGGCTTGCGTTTCTGCTTCTGCTGATTGTGCCGTGTATTGCGGTGATTACGGTGTTTTTTCAGAATAAGATTTTGCATTGGAACAGGAAGGTGCGCAAAATCAATGCTCAGATTACCAGTTCCTACAACGAGGGAATCACCGGAGTAAAAACCTCTAAGAGTATGGTCATGGAAAAACAGAACGAGGAGGCATTTTACCGGCAGACAAGAGCCATGAATCAGGCGGGAAGCCGTGCGGCAAAATTAAATGCCATATACATTCCCACGATTTTGTTTTTCAGTTCTGCTGCATCGGCAATGGTGCTGTGGCGGGGCGGTTACATGGTGCAGGAGAGACTTATACAGCTTGGTACTTTGTCGGTGTTTATTTCCTATGCAGTGGTGATTTTTGAGCCAATCCAGCAGCTTGCCCGTCTTTTGGCGGACCTGATTTCCTGTCAGGCAAATATTGAGCGTGTTATGGACTTGTTGGCTCAGGAGCCAAACGTGACAGATAGGGCCGATGTGGTGGAGAAATACGGTGATGCCTTTCATCCCAAAAAGGAAAACTGGGAAAAAATCCGGGGCGACATTGTGTTTGAGGATGTGTCCTTTATGTATCCGGACGGCAAGGAGTATGTGCTGGAGCATTTTAATCTCCATGTACCTGCCGGAATGAATGTGGCCATTGTGGGTGAGACCGGCGCAGGAAAATCCACTCTGGTAAATCTGGCGGGCCGTTTCTTTGAACCCACCAAAGGGCGGATTCTCATTGACGGCATAGATTATCGTGAGAGGTCACAGTTGTGGCTGCACAGTCAGATTGGCTATGTGCTGCAGAATCCCCATCTCTTTTCGGGGACAGTGCGGGAAAATATCTGCTACGGGAGGCCGGATGCCACGGAGGAAGAAATCCGAAGGGCGGCCGAGAGCGTATCTGCGGACGTTGTTGTGGAAAAGCTGGAAAAGGGTTATGACAGTGACGTGGGAGAAAGCGGCGGATGTCTGTCCACAGGAGAGAAGCAGTTAATTTCTTTTGCAAGAGCAATTCTGGCAGATCCGGCGATTTTTGTGCTGGACGAGGCAACCTCCTCCATTGATACGGCTACAGAACAACTGATACAAAAAGCAACTCAGAAGCTTTTAAAAGGGCATACCTCCTTTGTCATTGCCCATCGGCTTTCCACCATCCGGAGTGCAGATTTGATACTGGTGGTGAAGGACGGGAAGGTAATTGAGCAGGGAACGCATAAGAGTCTTTTGAAGCAGAGAGGCTATTATCATGACCTGTATTACAAACAGTTTGAGGAAGAGTCGGCTATGAGGGTATTTGCC
Source organism: uncultured Blautia sp. (assembly GCA_900551075.1). GTDB lineage: Bacteria > Bacillota > Clostridia > Lachnospirales > Lachnospiraceae > Blautia_A. Next base: position 9,928 of record URVB01000066.1, read on the forward strand.
GGATAATTGCACAGGGCTGGACAGCACCTTTTGCCTTGCAATCAGCCAGAATGATTGAATTGTAGGAATAATTCAAATCACATGGAGGAATTACAAAATGGCAAAATCATGATTTGAACAGTTAGGCGGCACACTCCATTCCTACCTTACCGACATTGATATGCAGGCACAGGAACGCTTTGAAAGGTTCGTAGAACAGATGAAACAGGCGGCAGGGAGTAAGCTCTGCTGCTTTTCTTTTTGGGTGGTATTTGTACAAGGCTATGTATGGGAAACGACAAATCTGTCTGCAACTTTTTTGTGAACTGTCCATCTGAGGACTTGACAAAGTGGAACGCTCCGAATATAATATGAATTGATTTATATAAAAGCGATTATGGAATTTAGAGGGGCTGAAATGGCAAGAAAAACACAAATTTCAAAGGAAGTAATATTGCAAAAAGGATTAGAACTGCTTATCCGTGACGGTTATTCTTCGGTCAACATAAAAACACTGTCAAAAGAGATTGGCTGTTCTACGCAACCGCTTGTGTGGCATTTTGGTAATATGGACAGATTAAGAGAAGCGTTGGTACAGAAAGCATTATATTATGCCAATCAGAAATTGAATCCACAATCTGAGAACTTTATAGAAGCGTTTTTACAGATAGGTTGCTCTTATGTCAACATGGCATTTGATGAACCGAATTTGTTTCGATTTATTTATATGGGTGAAAGCAAACAGTATTGTAGGGGAGATTTCAACTCAATCCTGACAGACAATGGAAATGCTACTTTGATAGAGGGACTGTCACAGTATCTTCATGCTGATAAAAATGATGTTGGAAAATTCATACAAAGAATGGTTGTTTACACACATGGAATAGCGTCGCTGATTGCGGCAGGTGTGTTACAAGGCACAAAGAAAGAAGTATATAAGATGATTTCTGAAATGGGGACAGACTTACTATCAAAGCTAAACGCAGACATAGATTTGCAGAAAATCTTATCAAATATCACTCTTCCGAAAGGTGACGCCTAAATGAAAAAAGCCAGACTAAAGAAGGTGGGACGGGTGGCAAAAATTATTTTTTTAGTTTTATGTATAGTAGTGATACTGATACTTATAGTCATTGGAATTTTGCGGCTTATGAACGCAGAGAAAAATCATATATCACAGCCAAACGGAATACAAGAAAATATTGATGTTGAAATTGGCGGAGTGAGACAATATATGCAAATTCGTGGCGAAGATAAGGATAATCCCGTTATATTGTGGCTTCATGGCGGTCCCGGCTTTCCGCTTACTTATTTATCAAGTTATTATCAAAAAGATTTGGAAGAGGATTATACTATCGTGTGTTGGGAACAGCGTGGCTGCGGACGAACTTATTATCAAAACAGAGATAACGAAGGACTGACAATAGACCGGCTTGTTACGGATATGGATGAGTTAGTGAATTATTTATGCGAGCGTTTTTACAAAGATAAAATTATTATAATGGGGCAATCATGGGGAACTGTTCTTGGAATGGAGTACCTTAACAAAAATCCCCAAAAGGTAACTGCCTATATCGGTATTGGACAGGTCACTGATTTCAAACAGGGGAAAATTTATGCGGCTCAAACAGCAATTCAAAAAAGCAGCGATAAAGATGCGCTGCTTCTTGAAAATTATATACAGACGTTTCAAAAAGCGGGGTGCATTGATGAATTGAATGTGAAAGAGCTTGAGCAAATGATACTTCTTTCATTGAAGCATCTAAAAGGCAGCGGGGAGCTTTCTTCCATAAAACAGATGTTTTTAGCTGTTACTTCGCCCGAATTTTTGAGGAATGATTTGAAGTGGTTTTTAACAGCAAGTAATTCTGAAAATATTATGAATTGCCAAAAAGAGCTTGTAGAATATATGTATTTTGACTTTAACGTAGAAAAAACAGGCAATGGGTATTCCTTGCCAATTTGTTTTATTCAAGGTGAAAGTGACTGGATTACACCTACCGATATGGTAAAAAGTTACTATGATACTATCTCTGCAAGCTCTAAAAAATTTGTTGTAATTGATAGTGCGGGGCATACACCTTTTTTGGATAATCCAGAGCAATTTTGTGATGAGGTTCGGCAGTTCCTGGAAGAGAATTAAGCATCGTTGCATGTTTGCCACGCAAAGTAGCAGAAAAAGCCAAAATGTAAGCCCTGCTTGCTTGTAATGCTAAATACGCTTTCTTATACTGGACATATCAAAACAAGGAGGGCACGAACATGACATTTGCAGAAAAATTGAAATCCGTCCGCAAGCAGGCGGGAATGTCGCAGGAGCAGACAGAATAAAGCAGCTTGGAATTATAGAAATTGTGTTATGATGATGCCCCTTTGCTGCCCGAAATGCAAGCAGGAAAGTTTGATACAAGCAAAGGATTTGCAAGTAACGGTTGTTAAAAGACTTGAAACGAAAATGTCAAATTGATTAGCAAAGCGACAAATCAAAATTTGGCGGGGTGAAGGCATGAAATATATAACGGCAACTACTGCTATGGCAGAAGAAATACAAAGTGTTTTACATACAACAATTAGGACGGTCTATTCAAAATATTATCCGAAAGAAGTGGTGGATTTCTACTGTAAACACCATAATCGTGAACATATTTTAGAGGGTATAGCTTCGGGAAATATGGGCGTATTGATAGATAACAAGACGATTGTGGGAACAGGATGTTTTGACTGTAACCATATTACAGGAGTATATGTATTACCTTGTTTTCAAAATCGAGGTTATGGTTCACATATCTTGGATTGTTTAGAAGCGGAAATTGAAAAAACTTTCCTGTTTCCATCTTGGATGCATCACTTTCTGATGTATTTTTATATGAGCATAGAGGATATAAAACTACAGAGCATGGCATCCTTGAATTGGAAAACGATGTCAAATTGGTTTATGAAATCATGGAGAAAAAATTGAAAGATTGATTGTAACAGAGTTGTTGAAGTTATCAATCTCTGGTTTGACGAAAAAATGGCATATCATCAAAGAGCCAGACGCAGAGCCGATAATTTCTGCTATGGAAAACGGTTCTGCGTTTATATGGTATTACTTCATGCATCAAGCTGTGGTTCGCCTATTTGGTATAAAAATATATTGTTTTTGTGCAAATATTTTAGTGTCTATGCAATAGACTTGATAGGCGAGTCTTCCAAAAGCATTCTTACAAAGAAAATGAAAGCAGCACAGGATAATGCTCTGTGGCTTGATGAAACTTTAGCAGGATTAGGATTGGATAAAGTATTTCTCTGTGGGCTTTCGATAGGTGGTTGGAACGCTGCAAATTATGCAGGTTTTTATCCGAAGAAAGTAATCAAACTAATCTTACTTAGTCCAGTTCAAACTCTTGCTAAAATGCATCCTTCATTTTTCTTTAAGATAATGAAGCTGGGATTTAGTCCAACGAGAGAAAATGTTGAAAATTATATTGGATGGGGAAGTGAAAAAGAAGATCCGTTGCCGAGTAGTATTATAAAGCTATTTACAATTTCAGTTATGAACATGAATTCAAATGCCAGTTATCCCAAATGGCTAAAAAAGGAGCATTTGTTGAATGTAACGATGCCTGTTCTTTTAGTGTTAGGAGAAAATGAGTTTGCGTTTTCAATAAAAAGAGCGACAAAACGTGCAAAATCTGTATTCAGTAATTTAGAATTACACATTGTAGAAGAAGCATCCCATTTACTTTGTGCGAGCAAACCAGACTACATAAACAAGATATTAGAATTTATTAGGAAATAAGTGATAAATTAGCCGTAGTACTCGACAATCGGCATTTGTGGGAGGATATATTCATGAAAAAATTAGGCTTAGTCGGTGGAAAATTATTACGCCTAATGAAAATGATATGGAGTATATAAATCAAAAAATATCATCAGAGTTGGAAATGGGAATTGTAAAAGGAGAAACCTTAAAGGGATTTCAGCGAATCATAAAGCAACTAAAAAAAGAAAATAATATTGAAGCTGTCATTTTAGGTTGTACGGAGTTGCCGCTTTTATTGAGTGATAAAGTTAGCCCTGTACCCTGCCTTGATACTATGCAACATTACCCTGCTCCTTTTGACGAACAAAGAACAAAGGAGTGGATTGTATGGAATTTAGAAAATTAAGAAAGGTATGGATTTGGTCTTTGGGTGGTTGTGCTAAAGGGAAGCGGAGAATTTATTGGAGATTGTGGTATTACCATACAGAATATAGATAACGAAATGCTTCCAGAGATTGGATACCACATCCACAAAAAGTATTGGCGAAGAGGATTTGCAAAAGAGGCAGCTTGCGAAGTAATAGATTGGGTGTTTCATAACACCCAGTATAATACAATCTATTCTTACATGAAATATACAAATGTGGGGTCTTATTCTACCGCTATTGCAAACGGTATGAAGAAAGTAAAAGAATATCCTGATGAAAAGAATGGTATATCATATGCGTATGCCATAGAGCGTGAAGAATGGGAGAATTTAAAGGAGATCGAATGATAGGTAAGGAGCTTATGAAGAAAGCAATATTACCGATGCTGCTTCTGGCAGCATGGGCATGGATTGCATATTATTTCTGTGTATCTTTGGAACAGACAGAGTGGTGGAAAATATGGATGGTGGTTGGTATGCCATTTGGTATTCATAGAATGTGCATCTGGTTATTACCTAAGAACTTCGATATAGGCGGAACTGTCGGTGTCTGGGCAATGAATATAATAGTTGGCTGTCTGATCGGTGAGGTAGTAGTCGTATGGTACATACTTCGTGCTGTGTATGTTTTGGTAAAGTATTTTGCAAGTTTGTTAAAATAAACCGGGAGTTAAATGAAATATTCAATGGTGCAGCTTCTCACTGAACTGCGTACCATAAATTGATACAATGAACCCTCTGAGTGCCGGCAGGTGAAAATCTAACGATAACCCTACTCAAAAACGATTGGGTGTATTTGGAGAGGAAATCTAAGGGCGTTAAAGCTAGAAGAATGGCAGGTACACAAGTTAGCCAACAGTCGAAAAGGGTATTGGAGAACGGTGCAAATGTTGATTGTTGCGCTTACCAATAAAATAATAGCCAAGCTGGGATATAATATCCATGCTTGACTATTATCTAAAAGTAGTGATGGCACAATCGACCACACGGGCATTGTGGAGAAATGCGAAAACAGCACTCAAGAACACTTGATTTGTTCATAAATTGGTGATAGAATCAAGGATAATAAATTTGGACGGTGATAATATGTGCAGGAATGAGAAAAGGAAAAACGATGCTTTACTCCACGCAAAGCCAGTATAAGCGACAGTTGCGTGGAGTAATCGGTTGTCGCTAATTAAATACCGCTGGCTTTGCTGCTTGACTTTATCAATCAAGGAGGAAGCCTGCATATGAAATATGTCAATGCAAATGCAATTCTCCCAGAGGAGTTGGTCAAGGAACTGCAAGAGTATTTGCAGGCAGGTTATATCTATGTTCCTGCAAAAGAAGAACAGCGTAAATCTTGGGGCGAATTGTCTGGCTATCGAGAAGAACTTTTCAAACGCAATATGGCTATTATTTCTGAATATCAGAACGGGTTGTCCATTGAGGAACTTGCGGAACGCTATTATCTCTCGGTATATGCCATTAGAAAAATAATTTATGAAAAATAACAATGGGGAGCTGCTGTGAGGGCAGCTCTCTTTTCTATTATTCATATCTGTATTGTTTTGTGTATTGATGGCGGAACTTTCTATGTATAAACTAATAGTGTTTATTGAGCTTACAAGGAGAGCAAGAAAATGACAAACATTACAAAAATATATCCACGGACAGGCGACACACAAACCGTTTATTTGAAAAATGTGATTTCCAATCCCAATATAGAGATTGGCGAGTACACGATGTATAATGACTTTGTTAATGACCCGAAAAAATTTGAAATAAACAATGTACTTTATCAATATCCTATCAATCACGATAAACTTATTATCGGGAAATTCTGTTCCATTGCTTGTGGAGCAAAGTTTATTTTTAACAGTGCAAATCATACGCTGACCTCTTTGTCTACATACCCCTTTCCTCTGTTTTATGAAGAATGGGAATTGGAAAAAGAAGATGTTACGGAAGCGTGGGATAATAAGGGTGATATTATCATCGGAAATGATGTGTGGATTGGATATGAAGCTGTAATATTGGCAGGTGTTATGATTGGTGATGGAGCAATTATCGGTACTCGTGCTGTTGTCACGAAAGATGTACCCCCTTATACCATTGTAGGAGGAGTACCAACAAAGCCTATCAGAAAACGGTTTAATGATGAAACCATTGCAGAATTACTTAGATTGAAATGGTGGGATTGGTCGGAGAAAAAAATTTCTCAGAATATTAAAGCGATACAGTCTGGGAATATCAAACGAATTAGGGAGATTTAATTATGTGTACGAGATTTGTTCATAACGGAAATGATACCATCGTAGGAT
>URVB01000067.1 GCA_900551075.1 uncultured Blautia sp.
TTCCGTATCCGGACATGTCCCTGGTCTTATGTAACAGGTTTGTCCCGCCAATCTGCATTTGTGCCATTTCGTTTTCCAGGGCTGTAATCCTGGTATTGTCCTTAATCCCTTCACAGGCTTCAGCCGCTTTATTAGCCCTCTGTGCTGCCGCGTCCGCGTCTGCTTTGGATTTATTTGCTGCTGTTGTGGCTGTGTTGGCGTTCTTTGTCGCTGTGTCTGCGTTTGTCTTAGATGTGTTTGCCTTGGATGCTGCAAGATTCGCATCTCTTGCGGCTGTACTTGCTTCTTCTGCGGCCGTTCCGGCAAGTACAGATTTCTGATTTGCCAAATTTGCCGCTGTGTTTGCCGCCTGTGCCGCAGACTTGGAATTTTTTATTTCCGCCTGTGCAGATTGTATCAAAGTATCTAGTATTGTAAATTCATTTGTGCTTTCTACAGCAGAATCTTTTATAATGTTCTTTGCCACCCGAAAAATAATTGGAAAAGAGTTTAATACGTTTTCTCCTTTTACGATCTGGATTTGGGCCTCTGAGCGTCCCTCCTCCGCAAACATCTGTGTAGTCGGCTTTATTTTTACGAAATTATCATTTAAAGATATTGTTGCGCCGTTATATACAATCGCACCAGAAGGTTTTTCTGCGTAGATTCTTGCACTTGCCCCACTTGGTATTTCCCAGTCAATAATTCTTAGTATGATCGGTATCGCATTCGTTCCCTGTGTGTAATCTATGATTACAGGCAGTCCCCCGCTCTTTACCGATATATTTTTTCTTATCTCATTCATTTTCTCCTCCTTCCAGTTTTTTGAGCCGGTTATTATGGTTCTGGAGCAGTTTTACAACAGCCGGTATGACCGCCCTCTCTGCCCAGTCTTCAATCTCCCCACTGGCATTGTACACCGCGCCCGGAGGGTAAAATTGAGCAACATCATCTGCATACATGCCTGGGATTGCCTTTCCTCTCAGTGGATTCTCGTCTCCGAGCATCCCGTCCTTATATTTAAACCAGACCAATGGGATATTGTACAATCCCTGCGCGTCCTCTAAAAGCATATCCCGCACATGGGTTTTGTATTTTTTTGCAGATGATGATTTATATACATAATTTGACGCAACGTACAGCGCCGATCCACTACCTGTATCCAGGTCATGCATACGTACATAATCTGCATTTGTCTCCAGTTTTCCAATCCTCATCCCAGACTTTTCAGTGGTGCCGGACGGACTGAACGAAGACATAATCCTGATGTAATCCGTCCCGGCCGGTTTTATGTCCAGTTCGTCTCCCTCAACGGTTGAGGCATGCATTTGCCCTGTCTCCACGGTCCCTGGTCCTATGGTTGTCTTTTCTCCAACATCATTTGTTTTTGTCGTGATTACATTATTTTTTGCATCCAGGATAATACTCCCGTCCGGGGAAGTAATCTTTTGGTTTGCTTTGTCTATCGTCCACCCCGCAAGAATTCCCGTGTCAATGTATGTCGCATTGATGTATATCCTTCCATTTTTCATGTAAATACCCTGCGTTTTTCCGTTATCCGTGAGGATATTAAATATTTCTTCCTGTGTAAGCTCCTCCCTCTCTACGTTCTGTCCATAAATAACTACCGGGTTATACACAAAGATGTCCGCCTCGTTTGAAACGCCGAAGCTCCCCCAGCCCCCAATAGTCACCTGGTTCGCTTTCGTTATCGATGTCGGTGTTGCTGTGATGCTGTATCGCTTCCAATCAGTTGTAAGGGATAATGTCTCGATCGTCCCCTCGGTATGATTGAGTGATATCTGAATGGTAGTTGCCTTGCTTGCTTTTATCCAGACAGAAAATATATACGTCTGCTCTGTAGATTTGATCGGATTATTTTTACTGACCGATGAGCTTATGAAACAGTCAGGTTTTGTTGCAGTAAGCTTTACCGCATTTGATCCTCCCTCCGGATCTGCAATTCCCTGTGTCAGTGTCCCTCTCCTTGTCCAATAAGTAGTATCTGCCAGATTTAACGGGCTCTTCAGAAGATTTTCAGACTCCTTCAATAATTCTTCTATTGTCTTTCCGTCTATGTTAAACGCTTCGCCTGATAGCCGGAATTCCCCTGTATCCAGGTTCCAGTAATTTTTACCCAGCTTATCGGACAAAATCCCGGCCACAATAATACCTGCAGCCATTCCATTCGCTGTCAGGGCTGTTGTCCATTCCCAATCCCGCCCGTCAGCAGTTCTTGCCTTCGAGATCATCAGGCCTTGCGTTCCAAGCGCCACAGCTCCATAAAGAGGGCTCTCTTCGTCCAGGTTTTCAAACAGGATTGCAAGGACATCCTGTTTTTCCGCCACATTGTATTGTGCCCGAAGGCTTGTCATGGCCCCGTTTATAAAGCCGGCAATTTTTTCCGCTATTAGGGAGCCGTCTGACCGAATAGCTCCGTCAACACGGCTGATTGCAGATGAGACGTTATCAAAATAATTGTATTGAAAATCTCCCAATACAACGGATGTTATCTTCTTTCGCACAGAATCATATTCCAGTTCAATCACTCTGGCATCTGTCGTAATTCCCAGATGACTGTGCCGACAATGAATGGTATCCCCTAAGGAGACTGTTTCCAGAATTTCATAATCTTTATACAGTGCTGTATTCTGCAACAATACCATATCTGCAGATATAGTAACTTCGGGTTTATCCAGTCCCTCGTCAAACTTCTCCTGGCAGCATTTTCTTAGGGCAGCATCTATTTCCTGCTGGTTTTTGCAAATGATAACACCGTTTTCCGCATCATTTTCCTGTGCGTCTTTTGCTATTTTTACATTATCAAATGTAATTGTGGCGGTTTTGATAACCGGATAAGAACCAATCAACGGAGAATCCACATATTTGTTTGTCATGGTATAACCATTGTAGGCCTTTGGATATATCCTTGTGACAACGTTACGTGTATCTATTTCCTCGGATAATCCGTCCTGTTTAATATTCTTACCATATCGGAGCTCTACTCCATAGTCACCGCCCACGCGATCATTGATGATAATGGTAAAATTATCAAATAAGATCTCGCCACCCCAGCGATTAATAAAGGAATTATCTTCATTCCCATTGATCGCTTCCATGAGATTTTTATACTGATAATAAGCAGTTGCCGCCTTTGTGATGTTGGATTTTCCTGTATACTTCCGGTTCGGCGCCGTCATAAGATTCAGGGCTTCCTGTCCGTTCTTTCCAGTAGGCCGCACATCTTCCAGCCAGCAGTCTCCAATTGCATCAAAAAAAATCGGTTCCAATTCACATCTGACTCCGGAATCCGATTTCTCTTTTTTCTTTATTCGAAATAGTTGATCTCCGTTAAAGGATGGCATTTTGATTACTGCGTCCTCTACGATATATTTCCAGCGACCTTCCTTATCAATTGGATATTCTACTTCCGCATCCCAGGAGCCATTCAGAATCGCATGTACGGTTGCTGTTTCCGGGAACAATGTCATGTTTCCATTTTTTTCGTAATCCGTATTGTCTGAATTGTAAAGCTGGATCATTACAAGCACCTCCAATTCGGTATTACTTTCAGGTCAAATCCCGCTGTGATGCTTATATCATTGTCTCCCGGAAGTAAGTACAAATCTTCATAATCTCCAACTACGGAGGTGTTCATCATCGTACCGTCTACTCTATATGCAAGCATCAGGTTTGTGTCAATAGTCAGATTCTGTCCTACCGTTGCTGTCATGGTCTTTCCATTAACCGTAAGCGTACAGGTTCCATTTCCTGTAATAAGATAGGTCGGATGTGATATTTCGTATGGATTATAAATTTCTTTTTCCTCTATCTGAATTAATCCACTGTCGAAATAAGTATAAGGATCGCATGTAAAAGAAGCTGTGAAACCTCCGGCATTTTCAATCTTTCTTTCATCATTTCCTATCTCAATTCGTTTCACAATATAAAAATTGTCGCTCATCCGTCCCAGACGTAATTGGTTATTCCCTTTTTCATTAAGCCACTTTTTCGCTCTCCTATAGGCAGCTCCCCACTCTCTACCTTCAACATAATTAAACGGAATCTTTATTACAACATCTTCATATGTCCCGTTTTCCTCTGTCAAAGCACCGTCTCTGCCTGCAATATCATATTCTTCATATTTCGGCTTTGCAGAAGGCAGGCTGATTTCTTCCGATACAAGCAATTTCATATTCGACGCCAATATCCCATTGTATTCAATATCTTGCATCATACTCCCTCTGCCCTCCTTTTGCTCATCTGTTTACTACTTATCTTTTTCATAACTACGTTATAAAAAAGATCTGTCAGTTTCTTATCACCAAGATACAGATTAACTTCCGGTATTAAGTCAATCTCTTTTAATGCCTCCACAAATGCGGCTACCAGGCTGTGATTGTTTACCCGATTTTCCTCCCTTATGTACTTTCTCAGAAGTTCAATCGGCAGTACCGCTTCTTCCCCTGCTTCTCCCCCTGCTAATAGGTTGTTTCCTGACATTCCGAACACCGTCGGACCTGTCATAATTCCACCTTTTTTATACCAGCTAATTCCAAGAGAAGGGATATCCCCTTTCAGCAGGTCTCCTATCTTCCATCCAGATGGACTGATTGAAAAGTGCGGAAGTGGAATATTGGGCCAATGAAATTCAAAATTAAAAAATCCTTTAATCTTATCAATTGCTCCTTCTATCTTGTCTCTGGCAAACTCGATCTTATTTTTGATTCCATTTTTGATTTCGTCAAATTTCCCCAAAATGTTTTTTTTCATTTCTCCAAAATCAAGAAATCCTTTTATCTTTCCCGCCGCTTCAGATACCTTTTCTCTGGCAGCTTGTATTTTTGAAGATATTGCCGTTTTTATTTCTTCAAATTTCTGCGATACAGACTCTTTCAAATTGGCAATATTTTCTCCAAAATTTTTAAAAAATCCTATTACTGCGCTGATCACAGCATTGACCGCATCCCTAAACCATTCGCATTTGTTATATAGCAAAATAACCGCTGCTATAATTGCTGTTATAATCGCAATAACAGGGTGTGCCATAACAATTCCGAATAGTGCTTTTGCTCCTGCCCCAATTCCGCTTAGAACTGTCTTTATAGAGCTTCCGTGTTTTGCGATTGCCGTACTTACAACTCCAACGCCCTTTGTGATTCCTCCGATTCCGGTTACGACTTTTCCGAATACTGCAATTAATGGCCCGACTGCAGCCACAAGCAATGCAATTGTAATGATTGTTTGTTTTTGCCCTTCGTCCATGTTATTTAGTTTATCAACAAAATCCTGTACATGTGAGACGATATCCCGTATTGTCGGCATCAATGTTTCTCCTACGCTGATTGCAAGCTCTTCCAATTGACTTTTTAAAATCGTCATTTGTCCGCCAAGATTGTCCTGCATGATATTAGCCATTTCTTCAGATGCACCTTCTGAATTGTATATGGCATTTGTCAGTTTTTCAAAATCTTCATCTGAGGAATTTACTATTGCAAGCAATCCCGACATTCCTTCTTTTCCAGCCAGGCTGGCAGCATACAAGGCTTTTTCTGCCCCTTCTGCTCCATACGCTCTTCCAATCAATTCTTTCAGTGCTTTATTGTATTTATTTTCTGTTAAAGTGCCATCCTCTAGTTTTTGATCCAGTTCTGCTAATTGTGAGTTAAATTCTTCTTGGGGGATCATGATATCCCCAAATCCGTTTCTTAACTGTTTCATGACCTCTGCAAAGGGAAGCATTTTTCCGTTTCCATCGTCAAGTTTTACGCCTAAAACATCCATGGCCTTTGACATTGTTTCCGTCGGCTTTGCCATATTTGTCAGTAGTGTTCTTAATGCAGTACCTCCCTGAGAAGCTTTGATTCCATTGTTGGCCATTAATCCAAGGGCAACAGCTACATCTTCAGCTTTGTACCCCATGGCGCCTGCTACAGGTGCAACATATTTAAAAGACTCCCCAAGCATGGATACATTCGTATTTGCATTTTTGGAAGCCGCCGCCATGATATCTGCTAATTTTCCCGACTCTTCCGCTCCCATTCCAAAAGCAGTTAAAGCATCTGTAACGATATCCGAAGTGCTTGCAAGGTCTTCTCCCGAGGCTGCGGCAAGATTCATAATCCCTTCCACTCCGTCAAGCATATCCCCGGTCTTCCAGCCTGCCATTGCCATATAGGACATAGCGTCCCCCGCCTCTGTGGCCGAGAATTTTGTTTTTTCTCCCATTTCTCTGGCTTTATCACGGAGTTTCTCCATATCATCTGCCGAAGCACTTGAAATAGCCTGGACATTACTCATGGAAGAATCAAAATCTGCTGCTGTCTTGACTGCCGCTGCCGCAACGCCCGCAATTGGAACTGTCAGTTTTTTTGTCAGATTCCCTCCTGCCTTTTCGATTTTTTCCCCAGTCTCAGAGATTTTTTCTCCTGATTCCTGAATCTTTTTTCCGTATTCTTCCAGATCAGCCATTCCGGATTCCAGCTTTTTGTTTACCTCATCTAAGCTCTTCCGATAATTGATCAACGTTGCTTGTGTGTTTTCAAGCTGCGCCTTTTTCTTCCGGATTGCTGCTTCATTATTTGCTTCACCCTTGTTTAATTTCTCTATATCATCTTCCAGTTTCTCTGCTCTGTCGGAATAGTTCAAGAATCCTTTTTCCGCTTTCTCAAGTTCTTCCTTCTTTTTCCTGATCGCTTCTTCGTTGGCATTCTCTTCCTGCTCCAGTTGTTCCAATTCTGCTTTTAAAGAACTGCACTTCTGCTTATAGCTTTCAGCGGTATTTTTCGCTGCATCAAGCCGCTCTTTCTTTTTTTTTATTTTTTCCTCGTTTTTGGCTTCTTTCTCATTCAGTTCTTCAAGCTCTCCCTGAAGCATCTTTATTTTATCAGTATAATCCTTTACCTCTGCAGATAAATATTTCTGCTCATCCTTCAGTTTTTGAGATGCCTTTGTGTTTTCATCCCACTGAGATTTTGCCAGCTTAAAAGCAGAATAATTTTCCTTGATAGAGGCATTGACTTCTTTTAGGCTCTTATTAAAATCCACAGTTCCGTCTGCTTTAAACACCAGGCCTACCCGTTTCAATTCATCTGCCATATATCATCTTCATCTCCCTTGCTTTCCTTTTGCAAAATTCTTCATAACACTCGTAAAAAAAAATGGGATCTGAGTTCCAGAATTCCTCTTCACTCATTCCCATTTCTCTGGCTACTGCCATATACTCCGGCCAATTTATTTTTTCTGCGGTTTCACTTGAATCTTGGCCCGTTTTTTTTTATTGTATTTTTGGTATTCCTCTTGGAATCCCGTAAATATATATTTGATGCTGTCTATTCCCGGAGGCACCAACTGTAATGCTTCGTCGAATGTTACTGTTTTTCCATTTGACCTCAGAATCGCATAAACTAAGTCTGCTGCCAGTTCCATAGCCTCTTCATCTGTTAATCTCTTTCCTGTGTCTTCCTTTTTTGCGATTTTATTGAATTCCGGCATCTTTTGGAGGTAATAAAGCGTGCCAAAATTCACCTTAATTGTAAGCCTTTCTCCATTTGTCAGATCAACAAAATACTCTTTCATAAATTAATGGCCTCCTGTGTTCCCTGTTGCTGTTGCAAGGTCTTCTTTGGTGAGGATAGGCTTCGCGAAGAATTTCTCTTCTGTCAAGCCCTCCGGGAAATTCACTTCCGAGGAAACCTTTGCGACGATATCGCCAGCATCATTAAATGGATATGCTGTAATCTTAATTGTATCTGTTTGCTCGGAAAAGCTTTCTTCCTTTGTCGCTGCTTCGTCTGTATTTTCCGACAGTTTACACTTCGGATACCAATCATAACGAATCTTCCCGCCCTGAAGCTTTACAACCTTTCCATAGGCAAAGTAAGGCCTTTTCCTTCCCTCTCCGGATCCTCCGGAAAGTATTAGTCCTCCTTTGTCGATCAAATCTCCCCGCATTTTATGAAGAGTCGTATCCGGGAACGCAATAACCTCAACTTCTATATCTGTAGAAGGTGTCTCATTCACTGTATCGTATAATACCCCACTTGAATAAATAGGCTGTGCAGTCATGTTCTCCGTAACCGAAACATTCTTCACAACATCTGTTTGTTCAACTTCTGTTTCGAATTCTTTCGTCCATTCCCCATCTTCTGTCATAGTGTTAAAACAAATATACTGACTTCCTACAGTTTCTTTGATCGGTGGTTTTTTCTTTGCAATTGGCATTTTTTTCCTCCTCTATTTGAATATTTTTTCATTGATGCGCTTAAAATATTTTTCCTGATTCTTGTGAAAAGTCTGTTTAATATGTGGTGTTCCCCTCATTTTTTTTGTACCCTTCTCTACCATTGGCCCATAATATTTTCCCCATCCGCTTTCTATTTCTTTTCCCTTTTTTCTGTGCGTTACAGTATCAAGAAGATGTGTATACCCTGCCGTCGCAATCGTAGAACGCGGTTTCGGAAGCTTTCGGACATCCTGTGCAAACGTGCCCGCTATCTCTTCTAGTACTCTCAATGCGTCCGATTCTGACACTTGATAATCTTCCAGAAGCTTTGATAATTCACTAAACCCTGATTCGGTAACTTCAATTTCAGACATCTTCCATCACATCCAACGCAAAGTATGTATGCCATGTCTTAGCAAAAATCGGATCATTCTCCACGTACTCATGATAAAATTCCGGATGCAGTCCGATATCACGCAGCTTTTTTCGCAGTTCCTTGTATTTCTCGTGCTGCGGTGTCCTGGCGTAAATGGATATTTGGTAGGTGACAACGTTTTTGTATCCTTCTCCAGAAGCCATTTCATCCCGCTCCACATAAGGCCAATATACAACGCGTGGGTAACTGTTTATATTCTCATCGCTGGTAGTTCCCTCATTTATTGGAATTTTAAGGCTGTGAAGCAGTTTGCTTAACTCTGCTTTTGTCATATAATTCTCAACTCCCTTTCTGGTCTTATCAGTGTCAGTTCCGTTTCCGGAAAACCGTTCTTATCCTTCACATGAGCCGCATTGTACACCAAATGCTGCTTCCCTTCTATAATGCATACACATTTGCTATTTACGTACTTATAGAGCGGTATTCGAATTTTCATTGTAAGTTCAATTCCTCCCTGATCAAATTGATATCTGGTTCTGTCAAAAATAGATATCTCTTTGTAACAGATCCTCATATGCTGGTCTTCCAGAACTTCCTCCGGAAAATCCGCGGACTCATCGCTCTTTATCCTGTACAGGTCAAAAATCCCGTCTTCATATGTTGGCGGATGTATCATAATACTTCACTCCCCATTTGCCAGCTTAAAATTAAAGACCTATAGTTGCTTTCCCAGTCGTCAATCCTGTGATGGTAGGCATAATAAACGTAATTCTTCAAAAGGGATCGATAAGTAAGGTCTTTTTCTGCATCTCTTCCCGGATTCAAGCTGTCTAATCGCGCTCTCCCCTCTTTTAAATAATTTTCTAATCCCTCATTAGGAAAATAAGGCGGAATCTGAAATTCCGCCCTTACTTCTTCCAATATTTTTATATTTTCCATATATTCTTACGCCTTTAACTCTCTTTTGTTATCTGTGTAACCGGAAGTACATATTCTTCGAGTTTTGTAACATCGAATACTACTGCGCAGTTATCATCTACCGCCCGTCCATTTGCATAACACTTTCCAATAATGAGGTCTGCATCATCCATAGCCTTTGTCTCTTTGTACTCATCAAACCGTGTTCCGGTAATCCCCATAGTATAGACTCCTTCGATCGTGAATGCAGCCTTTCCCTGTGGACAATTTGCATCTGCATGCTTAACAATTGGCATGAAAGAAGTGTTTCTGTATCCTCCTGTTAATGCTTCTCCGTACAAAGCCGGATCTATATATTCTGCTTCGTCCATCGGATTGCATATCAAATGAAGTGCAGATACTACTCTCTTTCCATTGTTTGTCAACTTCTTTCTTGTGTCCGCCAGTCCTTTTGGAGAAAATTTTTTGATAT
Source organism: uncultured Blautia sp. (assembly GCA_900551075.1). Lineage (GTDB taxonomy): Bacteria > Bacillota > Clostridia > Lachnospirales > Lachnospiraceae > Blautia_A. Next base: position 9,970 of record URVB01000067.1, read on the forward strand.
TTGTCAGTATCTCTTTGGCGCTTGCAGTGCCATCGCTTTTAAAGGTTTCAATTTTGTTGAAAATTCCCACTGGCCCTGTTTTTCCATTTCCGTTCAGATATCCATCTACAAGTCCATCCTGCATTGCTTCGGATAATATTGCCGTAAAGTACTTATCTATAAACGGAAGTGCCAAATCTCTGATCGCCTTTGGAATTACAAGATATGTGGTAAGCTTACATTGCTCAATATTTAGGCTATTAACGGCAGCAGAAAGTTCCCCGCGAATCTCTTCCGTAAGTCCTCCCCACACAGCTTTTCCGGAATGTTCCGCCACAACCCATTTTTTAACATCTGCCGGTGCGAAGCTTATCAGTTTTAAAATATCGCTTGCTTTTTTCACATCTTCCAGTGTCCGATCAATAATTGATGTTGGAAGGATGTCTATCTGGCTGGCAGTAATTGCCTGCTTTATGTCCTTAAAATTCTGATAAAATTCTTCCTCTTCTTTTGATAATTTGTGCAGATTAAGGTTTTTTCTATATTCCTCATCCGCTGCTGCCTTTGCATTCTGCTCCGTAAGCTCCCTAATCAATTTCTGATATCTGTCTGTTACGATCATATCTGCTGCTTCATAGATCGCCTGTCCCTTGTCCTCTGCTTCATTCAGCAACTTAGTTACTTTTTCCTGCATTTCTTTATCTTTTCCATCAATTCTCATTTTTCCCGCACTCCTTTTCCAGAATTAAAAAAATCACCAAATCCATTTCTATCATTTTTTCTTTCATTTTCTTTCTGCTTTATCAAGAAAGCTTCAACCTTACCCGCTACCTTTTCTGCAATCTCATCCACATCTATAATATCTTCAGCATCAAGATACCCTGAACCACTTGTAATGCCCAGGATTCTGTCCCGTATATTCTGCATTGCCGACTGGTTCATTCCCTCTTCTTTAGAACTTACTACCCCAGTGGCAAAACCCCATTCCGTCGCTTCTCTTGCAGTAATCCATGTCTCCTCATCCATAAGATTCTTCAGCGCTTCTTCGGAAATATTCACCTTTTCCATATAGGCTTTTACGGACCCATTCGTGATCTTATCTAAAATGTTTGCCCGTTTCCTGAATTCGTTAGCATCCCCCGATGCGCAGGTCCATGCATTATGAATCATCAGCAATGATGCTTCGTTCATAATGCGTTCATCTCCCGCCATGAATATTACAGAAGCCGCAGAGCAGGCAAATCCATCGCAATATGTAGTAACCTTTTTGCTGCTGTTTTTCAGGGTATTGTAAATCGCTAATCCCTCTGCCACATCTCCGCCATATGAATTGATATGAACGTTAATGCTGCTGGCCGTAAGCCCTGCAAGCTCCTTCACAACGGAATATGCATCCTTGCCTTTCTCATCCCACGGCCAACTTGTAATGTCACCAAAAATATACAGGTCAGCACTGTCTCCGGTTGTTTCCAGTGAATAATATCTATTTCTCATTTTTCTTCTCCTTTCCCACCAAGGTCGTTGGTGTAATTCTTTGTAATGACTCTCTCCCTGCTAAATTCTGTATTCAGCTGCTCCAAGCCTACCATATCCCGAATTTCATCAAAGTTAAAGCCTATGCTTCGAAGTTTGTCCAAGTTGGCGGCGCTTTCAATGGTATCGATATGCTTATATTTGCTCAGGTCTACCCAAATACGCTCTCCTTTCAGAAAGTCGCTCTCCCCGACAAATTTTGCATTCATGGAATCATTGAGCACTTCTGCCACCCAGCTTACCGCATATGTAATAAACTCATTTGTGCTGTCCGCTTTTTCCGTGATTTCCCCCAGAAATACGGCTTTCGGAATATCAAACGCAAGGGCGGTTTCCGTAAATATTTCTTTTGAAATTTTTACAATGTCTTCACTGGAAACGTCCGTATTTATTTCCAGTTGCTTTGTTACAAGTCCAGCGCTATTTGTGATGATTTCAATATCATCCGATTCCAGTAATCTCTTCACTCCATCCTTGTACTCATCACTGGTCAGTTGCTTTTCCGTGCCATCCGGGTTTTTTTTCCTTATCATCTGCAGGCCATCCATTTCCAGCGCAAATTTCGGAATACTGGTCAGTTTTTTTACAGCACACATGGCACTTACTATATCGTCATACAGACTTATTATTTTTTTCAAATAAGCCTGTATTTTTTTATTCCTCGCTTTTAGGTGTAGTACCTCATTCGCCGTGAACGTCCTCCGAAGATATAATGATTCTTCATTTGACGTAATCTTTACATCCCTGTATATCTGTGGCAGAAGCACAGAATCATTGCATGAAAACCCATCTGCTATGTAAAGGCTCCCACTGATCAGACAGATCAGACATTCCGACTCTGTAAGCATCTTCCTTACCGCCTTCATCCAGAAGTCTGTCGCTGTCTCATTCGCATTTGGGCGGACATTCAGAATGTAATAAATATGGTCTTTTTCCCTCCCGCTTTTTCTTTGTACCACAAACTCGCTCTTGGCGATCGCCTTTGCAATCATCCCTACTGCTTTTTCCAGCGCCATTTTTGATATCTGCAGTCTTTTTACATCGACTTTGATTAACTCTACAGCACTCTGTCTGGTTCCGTCCCGTGCATTAAAAAACCAATCAAACATAAATAACCCTCTCTCTTAGCAAATCTTTTGAGTACATGGCAGCTACAAGCGCCATGAAACCATCATTTTTCCTTAGTTTCGGTTCAATCTTTCCAAACTGCTTATTTCCGTATTTATCAGTTGATACATTTGTATTATTGGTATACCATCGCATAATAGCAGATGGTCCGTAGTTTATCTTTCCTTCTGCGAACAGTTTTTCAATTTCAGGTGCAATAATTCCACATATGGAGCCAATCTTCCTAAGTGGTCTTAGCATTTCATTTGGATTCTGCTTTGTTTCCGGCCGTATTCCATAGGATTCAAATGCGATTTTGAACATCGTATATCGGTATGTATCCATAGTAATCTTCAGTACCATGTATTCTGACATTCGGTCGATACACCATCTTACGATCGTCTCGATTGGAATCACTGGCTCCTGAACCACCTCATAATCCTGAAATTCAGGAAGTCCGTAATTCTTAATAACGGGAAACTTTATGGAATCCAGGAATGGAGAATGTTCGCAGATCCAAGTGTGTTGTCTCCATATGTATTCCCCGTTCTCTTCCGTCAAAACACCTGCGGAAGCAAAATCCCTGATATCCGCATAGTCAATGGCCACAATGGCGGACTTGCCCTTGGTTTCTGGTGTCGGTCTCGGTGTTTTTTTCTCAATATCTTCATAACAGCACCTCAGAATATCTTCCCATTTACATACCGTCTGTTCTTCTTTTCTTGCAGGCAGATTCATCCTTTTTGTGATAAATTCCGGCCTTTTTGACGTAATTTTCTGCATCTCCATGTGATCTTTCAAAATCTGATTCGCCAATATTGGCATGTATTCCATGGACGGATTTGATTTATGCCACGCATCAGAATCATCTATCTCTTCCTTGTTATCAATTTTGCAAATAAAAGGAAAATAGCCCAATGGATTTTCCCCCGTCGTAAGAATCTCATTTATCATTGTTAATATTTCGTCTAGCGGGCCGTCTCTTATATATCCATTTGTCGTAATGATAAATTCCCTTGGATGCTTTACTTTTCCAAGCGCTGACTCAAATACATTGATCTGCTCATAATTTTCGTATGCATGTATTTCATTTAATACTAAACATCCTGGTCGCTTACCGTCCTTTGTGTCTGCGTTGGAAGTGTTATATTTTAGTTCTGATCCAGTTGCAATATTAGTTATTAGTTCTTTTGTTACTCTGAATTTTCCCTTCATTTTTGGAATATTCATGGCATCATAGGCAACTTTGAATGTATCCTTTATCTGTTTCTCGGAATTTGCGACGATCTCTACATGATAATTTCTCACTCCATAAAGTGGTGTTTGTAAAAAATTCACTAGCGGAACAACAAGGCCATCTTTACCATTTCCACGTCCCATAAATATTACAAATTTGGGGAACAATGGCATGTCATCTACATACATAAACGCAAATGCATATATGAATTTTTGATACAAAAACAACGGATAATAATATTTTTCGCAGTATTTTACACAATTTCGATATGTTTTTTCGTCAAAAAAAACATCGTTTCTTCTCAATGTTGGAAGCACGATATTTTCAATCAACAGACGTCTCTCTTTGTTAATCCAAGTTGGATGTTCCTTAGCATAGGCAAGATATTCATCAATTTCTTTACAGGTAATCATCTTCGTCATAGCCGTCCGACAGCGGCTCCCGGAGTTTTAGATCGTTTAATATCTTTAGCATGGTCGCAGTGGTCTTCTGCAAGTTCTGTATAGATTCGTTTGGTTTCTCAGTAGCTATGCCGTTTCCGTTAGTGGTCTTATACCGGATTCCCTTTTGTTTGATATCTGAAATCAACTTTTTCTTTAATTCCCAGTATGTCACGTAGTCATTAGCCAAATCTTCATAAAACTTTCCGGTCTTATTCTGCATCCGTAGCTGCTGTAGCAAAGATTCCGTCATTTGTTTCTTTGTCATCCTGTATCGCCGCCCTTCTGTTGTTATCGTCCCTGTCCTGCATCTATCCCTCCCCACCCCTCTCGCGCGAGAAATGTTTTTTTCTCCGGAGTCATGGCCACATTCCCGTTCTCCATTTTTGAAAAATCATTGAGAATTGCCCCGGGGGCGTCACCACCGTTCCTGCGATATCGGCTTCTTTCGTTTTGTAAATTGTCTGACCGTCCGGCCATGCCTGATGTTATGACACTGTGTACACAGGCTGATCAGGTTGTCATTATCCAACGCCAAGTCTGGACGTTCTGTCAGTTCCTTGATATGATGTACCTCACAAGCCCGACGGATCTCCCTGTCTTCTGCGGGAAGGAAATTATTCTGCCGCACTGCTTCGCGCAAACGCTTAGTGCAATCCTGGCATTCATGCCTGTCCCTCTCCAATATGCTGATACGCTTAGCCTTCCATTCTTTAGAATTATAAAATCTCTTTTTTCCCTTATCATTCATACTTGTCTGCCTCTGCATTGCTTGTTGCATAATAAAAAGAGACAACCAAAGTTATCTCTTACTTTACATTTTAAAATCCACCGCCAGACTATACGCCTAGCGGTAGGTACTGGAAGGTCTTATGGGTTCCTTTCAACTTTACCCAATACCATAATAACACAGAAGTGGGTTCAATTTGTCCCCAATTTTAATTTATTGAGATAATCATAAAATAACCTTCGATACCCATAAAATTCTGTTTTTCCTACAGATATCCTTCCAAGCTCTGCGTCATACATAACAAATTCATACGAAAGGTCCTGCGTTACACTTTTTAGTATGTATTTCCATATTGCCGGATTTGTTTGGACTGCTGCCTCCTCAATCATTCTGATGTCTCTCATGTATAGCGTGTTCTCTATCGCCTGCTGCTCTACCGGACTTCCCGCTGGCCCGCTACCCTTTGGCATGCCGTCTTGTTTCACAGAAGGGAGACCGTACTGGATTTTATTCTTTTTCTCGTCATATTGTTGACAAAATGCCTTTAGCTCTTTATACCTGTACTTTGAAATTCCATAATCTTCCCAGGTCATGTCGCGTAATCTCTTTTTATTTCCCACCGGAATCACCTCCTGCTGCCAACGTCATTACTTCCGCCATTCCCGTTTTGTCCGCTTATCCCGTAGGCCAATGATTTCCAGGCCGTGTATGTCCAGGACTGTATTGACTGCTTTGTAAATATCATGGATATGCTTCGGCATCCTGCCTGCTGCCCGGATTGCTTCCCCTGCTGCCCCGTCCGGATATCCCTCCCTATTTTTATTCATAGCCTCCTCACCTTCCTTTTCCTGCTGCCTTGTCTCGGTGTAAA
>URVB01000068.1 GCA_900551075.1 uncultured Blautia sp.
TCCGCGTCTGCTTTGGATTTATTTGCTGCTGTTGTGGCTGTGTTGGCGTTCTTTGCCGCTGTGTCTGCGTTTGTCTTAGATGTGTTTGCCTTGGATGCTGCGGTTTCACAGGCCTTGATTGCCCCGCTTACCGCTGTCTCTATCTGTGCCGCAATGATTTCTCCGGAGGACTCCCGGATGTTATCCACCATATCCTCATAGGTTGCCATGCGCTTGACAACGCCAGCCTTAAAGCACATATACGCTGCCATACCGTCTACCGCATTCGTATCCCCTTCCAGTACGACCGCCCATTCCCCGGGGAGCATCTTCTGTGTATCGAATTTGTTATAAGGTCCTCTCCTGCTTTGGATTGCCATTGGTGCCACCTCCTATCCTTTCTTCAAGTCTTGATATCCTATCCTTTAATTCCGATATTGTTTTATCCTGCTCGTCGTTACGTTTTTTCTGGTCCTGGAGCATCTTCATCATGCACGGTATCAGTATTCTGTGGTTCCAGTTCTCGGGCTTCCCGTTTTTATGGTCTGCGGCCAACGGGAAATGATTATGCACCTCCTCCGCAATAAACATCGGGTAATAGGTTCCGTCACGCTCATCGTCTCCGGACAGGTAGCCCTCTTTATATTTGGCCCAATTGACCGGAAGCGTATAAAGCGGCTCTACATCCTCGGATGTCACCTTTTTCCCGACCGACTTGTAGCGCAGAGAAGAAGAGGATGAATAGCAAACGGTTGAACCGTCACTGCCAAAAACCAGATGTCCGCCATTTGTCACATGCGGCAGATTAAAAAATTTGATACTGTCACTGCCGTCTGAGAATTGATCTGTTCCGGCATAAACATGCAGTCCGTATTTGGCTGTCATTGCCTTGCCGCTTGACGATAAGATAACGCTCCCAATCTCAATAAGCCCATTCGAATACAGTGTTATTGTCTCATTTTTTGATTGGATATAGTTGTTTTTTATTACCCAGCCCCCAACCTTTCCGGAATCCGCATTAACTTCCCCTGAGAAACTCCCGGTTGCCGCCTGGAGCTCCCCTTTGAATGTTCCTGTTGCGGCTTTAAGATTCCCGGAGAACTCGCCATCCCCGTATATGGTTGCTTTCTTTGCGATAAAAGAACCGTCCATATTTAGGATTATGTTTCCTCCGTTAACATTGAACGAAACCATATCTAACTGGGCTTTCAGGTTTCCGTTACTGTCTAACACCTGCAGGACACCATTCCCATTGTTCTTTCCGCCAAGGGTCAGGGTGCCGCCCCTTGCCCAACCGAAGTTAATCCCAATCGCATTCAGGATGTTCAAAACAGCATTGCCGGAGCTGTCAAAGCCGGACGTCCATACGGTCGTAGAATCATTGCCGGTGTAGTTCCGGGTGACAAAGAATCCGTCTATCCCTTTCTTGTAAACCACCTTGCTTTCTGCAAGTGTGGGCTTATCATGCTGGTAGGAGATGATGCTCCCGTCGTCCTGTTTTACGACCGTGAAATGGTATCCGAAGGTGTTCGCTGCCAACTGGTTCATTTGCTGGACTGCAATGTCGTAGGAGGATAGCTGGGCCTGGGTCTCCTTGCGCATCTTAGCGATTACTCGGGTCAGTTCAGAATATTTTTTGGCGCTGTTCTTTCTCGGTGTTTCCGCATCACAGGAAACCTGCATGTAATTTCCAAGCGTAAACGTCAGATTTGTCACCAAACAATGATATGTATTCTGCTTATAGTCCGTCACATAAGCCAGGTCGCCCGCTTCTATAGTCGGGTCTCCAAGAAACGAACCACTCATCGGCCTAAACTGCAAGCCTACCAGTTTCTTCCCAAGGAATTCCGCTGCAGCGCCCGCTTCTCCCGCTCCTATAAAAGGGTTTCCCGATATGGATAGAATATATCCCTCTGCACCATACAGGGAAACATCTTTTTTTCTGATGTCTGTCTCGTCAAACTCTTCCGTAACCTCCACGCCAGTGATCACTACATCATCTGTAGATACATCCAGGGAAGACATAGAGTACAAGTGGTGGAATCCATTTTGATCTTCAAAAGTGCCAGAATCTGTTTCGTATCCTTGCGTCCATGGGTTAAAAGTGCCGCCATCGGCAACGTCTCCACTGGAATATGGATTGTCTTCATCAAACGATCCGCCATCCAGCCGGTCGCTACGCTCAAACACCGTTTGTTCAAACCAGTTAAGAGCCATACGGCCATAAACATCACAGCGGGCAAACCTACATGCACGCTGCGCCGCATAAGAGAGCACGTGACGGCAAGAGAGTCCTTCATCGTCAGGCCGCTTTTGGACCACAATGTTGCTTCCTTCGAAAGTAGTTGTCAGCAACACTATTCCACACAATTCACAGATATCCCGGACAATCCTCCCGATCGTGGCCGGATAGGCCGTATTTACCTCTGAATAATCCCTGTCCAGTTTATACATGTTATCCAGGCATTCCAGCGTAATAACAGCGCCGTTGTATTTCGGTTCGTCTACTGTAAATACACCTTTCCTTATCCTCTCAACCCGCCCGTCTGTCAGTTCCATTCCCAGGTATGCAGTCACTATAGCCCGGTCAAAATCATAAGCAGAAAACTTATCGTAGATATTGTTGAGGGTGACGGTCAGCTTATTGATAATGCAACTGCCTATAGTAAACTCACCACTGGCAGTTACACCGTCATCAACCTTAAATCCACTTTCCCATATGTCGGAAGCATCCAGGGCATCCAGAACCATACCGTCTTTCAAAGTAATATCCAGGTAAGGAAGGAACCTCCGGTTGTCATTCGCCATATTGTATTTGAATTCATTGGATACATTTATCATGATATCTCCTTATAATTATTGTTCTTTCTCTTCAACCTCATAATCGATATTTAAAACGCTCTCTTCATAAAACACTTCGCCTACCTCTCAATAATATTGAATGAAATTGATTCATAGTGTTTGTTATTAACCGTCCAAATTTTAACTGGAGCAGTTTTATCTCCGGTATAAAAATTCCTTGTAACTTTTTTCCCATCCAAGGGATCATAATAAGTTACATTGATATATTCCGGATCAAACGCCACTAAAATAACATGAGCTTCTTCCGGTGTCGGCATTGCCCATACTAAATCAATTTTTCGTTTCTTTGCTATTCGATTTTTATGCATCTTGGCATCCTGAGTCCGACCGGCATCACCGCTGGATACATCCTGTAAACCCCAAGAAAAAGTGGATGGAGTTTTTATTTTTACCCCATCCACTAAAATCATGCTGTTATGAAAGCCCATAAACCAACCGCCTTATCTTATGGCGCTCACGGCACTCAAGATTTATTGTATAGAAAAAGAAATGACCGAAGTCACCTGCCTTATACCCCATTTGATAGACACATAGAACGAGTGGTATAATCTATCCAGAAAGTCAGGAGGAAAGATTATGGCACAGACATACAGCATTGAATTCAAGGAAGAGGCATGTAAACGCGTACAGTCGGGAATACCGGCAGCACAGGTGGCAAGGGAACTGGGTATAAATGTAAATACCCTCTATACATGGATGTCCCGTTTTAAAGAACATCCGGCACAGCCCTTTGTCGGCAGCGGCAAACTCCATCAGGAAGATGCCGAACTGCGAGCCCTGAAAAAGCGCATAAAAGACCTGGAAGAGGAAAACGAATTCCTAAAAAAAGCAAGCGCCTTCTTTGCCAAGAACCTGAAGTAATCCGCTATCTTTATATGGAGCAGAACCGTTCCAAATACCGGATTGCGAAGATGGCGCAGTGGCTTCAGGTTTCAAAAAGCGGTTATTATGCATGGCGGAAGCGTCCAAAAAGCCGACGCTGCATGGAAAATGAAATCCTTCTTGAAGAGATCATCCGGATTCACGAATCATCACGCGGCACTTATGGCGGCAGGAAGATAACCCATGAAATAAACCGCAGATCAGAAAAAACGGTCAATCACAAGAGAGTGGAGCGCATCATGCGGGAAAACGGCATACGGTCAAAAAGCCATAAAAAATATAAAGCGACAACGAATTCAAGCCATAACCTTCCAGTGGCGGGAAATATCCTGAACAGGGATTTTACGGCTGAGAGACCCGGTCAGAAAATGGTTAGCGATATCACATACATACCGACGGATGAAGGCTGGCTCTACCTTGCTGGCGTCATGGATCTCTGCGGGGATAAGATAGTCGGTATATCAATGGGCAGCCGTATGACGAAAGAGCTTGTGATCTCTGCCCTTAAGGATGCCATCTGCCATACAAGAACTACAGATGGATGTATCCTGCACTCCGACAGGGGGAGCCAGTACTGTTCGCTGGAATATCAGGCGCTTGCAGAAGACCACGGCTTTATCAGCAGCATGAGCCGTAAAGGGAACTGCTGGGACAACGCACCGATGGAAAGTTTCTGGGGAAAACTGAAGCAGGAATGGCTGAATGAACAGCATTTCCGAACAAGAGAAGAGGCAAAATCAGCCGTATTTGAATATATATGGATATTTTATAACCGCAAACGAATCCATGAAGCAAACGGTTATCTGACGCCGGAAGAATACTATGAACAGCATCAGACAGATTTAGAAGCAGCATAGCTGTTTTTGAATAAACAACCACACAGGTACGGCAGGATAAGAAAAGCTTATTCTGCTAGCCTGAGCGGGTAAAAAAGTGAGGAAAATCGAGAAAAACTAAGAACCGGATAGAATCCTTTCGTTTCAGATGTCTATGCTACCGGGGACGGCTCACCCGTCAATGGCAATCTTCCGCAGATACGCCGCCATGTTGTTTGTGGGGACGAGCTTCATTTTTTCCTCAATCAGTTTCCTTTCTTCCTTTGTCACATAGAATTTGACCTGTACCGTTCTTTTCCGTCCGTTCATGGGTTTTCGCTCCTTTCCGTTCTCATAGAGGGTTTGGGACACTTCCTATGCTTGCTACGAAACTTTCTTCTTACTACCTACAACACCGGGAACGCTCAATTTGGCGAATTTCTGCAAAAGAAAAACGCTGCAATCTGTAAAGATTACAACGCTTCTCAATCCTCATTTTGCTTTGTGCCGGACATGGTTACCTGCCCTCACTTTCGACTTCCTTAACCTCTTTTGCCGTGGCAGTGACTATCCGCAATCCTTTATCGCTGATACTGTCAAGCAACGTTTCAAGCTGCCTACGTTGCGTGGTTTTGTCTGTTTCCGTGTTAGGAAAAAAGAACTGGTCTACCGACACATCTAAGAGGGTAACAAGCTCATAAAAGATTTGCAGGCTTGGGTGCTGTCCGCTGTTCTCAATGGACGCAATATAGCGGGGCGCAATGTTCAGCTTGTCTGCTAACTGGTTGCGTGAGATACCCTTTGCCTTTCTTGCTGCTTTTATAGCTTCTCCGAAAGCCTTAAAATCGTATTTCTCAACTTGTCGCTTCATATTTATTCACCCTACTACATTTTACCGTTCACCTTTCGTGTGAGATATGATTACACATATCATAGTATTGATAGTAATAGAGCATATTTATTCTATGGACGTTTTACTGTATCTAAATAATATTGACAAAGCGACACGAGTGTCTTATAATTTTATTAGCGACACGAGTGTTGCAGAAAGGAGAAAGATATGAGTACAAAAGGCGAAGAAACTAAAAAAATGATTATAGAAAAAGCCTGTTCTTTGTTCGCAAGGAAAGGATTTAAGAATGTCACAATGAAAGATATTTGTATTGAAACCGGATTGAGTAGGGGCGGACTATATCGGCACTATGACAGTACACAGCAAATTTTTTCAGAAATTATAGATAACTTAATGAGCGCACAGGATAATGAATTTTCTGAAAAAATGGAAAAAGGGTATTCAGCAATTCAGATACTTAGTGATGTTTTAGAACGTTATAGGATAGAAATGTTAGATAACGTAGGCTCTCTTGGATTGGCAATCTATGAATTTTATAGCGAGATTCAAATGGATAGCAATGACAATGTGCTTTTAAAACAGTACGAACATTCTGTTAATACTTGGAAAGATTTTTTATCATACGGAATAGAGCGTGGAGAATTTAAGAATGTAGATAGTGATGAATTGATTGATATAATTATTTTTTCATATCAGGGAGTAAGAATGCTTTCAGAGATATTCCCCGTAGACAAAAAAGTATCAGAAAGAATAGTAAATCATATAAAACAGGTATTGTTAGGTTAATTACAAATACTTTATGCAAAAGGGAGAACGGCGTATGTTTGATAAAGTAAATACAGACTTAAACTTTATAGAACGTGAAAATAACATCAGAAGTTTTTGGAAAGAAAATCAGATTTTCGAGAAAAGTATTGCAGTCAGGGCGGAAGGAACTCCTTATATATTTTATGACGGTCCGCCAACAGCTAATGGCAAACCACATATCGGTCATGTTCTTGCCAGAGTATTTAAAGATATGATTCCCCGATACAGGGTTATGAAAGGCTATATGGTTCCCAGAAAAGCAGGTTGGGACACTCATGGTCTACCCGTAGAATTAGAAGTTGAAAAAAACTTGGGGCTAGACGGCAAAGAACAAATCGAAACCTATGGACTGAACCCTTTTATTGCTCACTGTAAAGAAAGCGTTTGGAAATATAAGGGTATGTGGGAAGATTTCTCTAATATAGTAGGTTTTTGGGCTGATATGGAAAATCCCTATGTAACCTATCATAACAATTTTATTGAATCTGAATGGTGGGCGTTAAAACAGATATGGGATAGAGGGCTTCTTTATAAAGGCTTTAAGATTGTTCCCTATTGTCCACGTTGCGGTACTCCCTTATCTTCACATGAGGTAGCGCAAGGATATAAAAATTTAAAAGAGCAATCTGCTATTGTTCGATTTAAAGTAAAACAAGAGGAGGCTTATTTCTTGGCATGGACAACAACACCTTGGACACTTCCCTCAAATGTCGCCCTTTGTGTTAATCCGTCGGAAAACTATGTGAAAGTCAAAGCCGGGGACGGAATTACCTACTATATGGCAGAAGCTCTCCACGAAAAAGTGATTGGCTCTTTAGGTAAATATGATGTTCTTGAACATTACAAAGGCTCTGACTTAGAATACAAAGAATATGAACCTCTTTTTTCTGCAACTAAAGACGCCGTAGATAAGCAACACAAAAGAGGTTTTTTTGTAACTTGTGATAATTATGTTACTTTAACCGACGGTACAGGTATCGTGCATATTGCTCCTGCATTTGGAGAGGACGATTCCAAAGTCGGGAGAAATTATAATCTTCCCTTTGTGCAGTTTGTAAACAGTAAAGGAGAAATGACAGAGGAAACTGCTTGGTCGGGGGTATTCTGTAAGGACGCGGATTCTCTGGTGCTTACTGATTTGGAAAAACGGGGGCAACTTTTTTCAGCTCCATATTTTGAACATAGTTATCCGCACTGTTGGCGTTGTGACACACCGCTTATCTATTATGCGACAGAATCATGGTTAATAAAAATGTCTGCGATCAAAGAGGATTTAATAAAAAGCAACAATACTATCAACTGGGTTCCTGAAAATATCGGAAAAGGTCGTTTTGGGGATTGGTTAGAGAATGTTCAAGATTGGGGAATCAGCAGAAATCGTTATTGGGGAACACCTTTAAATATTTGGGAATGTAAATGCGGTCATATACAGGCGATAGGAGGGATTGATGAATTAAAGAGCCTATCCTCAAATTGCCCGGAAAATATAGAACTTCATCGCCCCTTTTTAGATAATGTGACAATCACATGTCCGAAATGCGGAAAAGAAATGTATCGAGTGCCAGAAGTAATTGATTGTTGGTTTGATTCTGGAGCCATGCCCTTTGCACAGCACCATTATCCTTTTGAGAATAAGGAACTTTTTGAAACACAGTTTCCGGCAGATTTTATTTGCGAGGGTGTAGACCAAACAAGAGGTTGGTTTTATTCGCTTCTTGCTATCTCAACTTTGATATTTAATAAAGCACCTTTCAAGAATGTTATTGTAATCGGTCATGTACTGGACGAAAATGGACAAAAAATGAGTAAATCAAAGGGGAATGCAGTAGATCCGTTTGACGTTTTAAAAACTTACGGAGCTGATGCCGTTAGATGGTATTTCTACATTAACAGTGCCCCTTGGCTTCCTAATCGTTTCCATGATAAGGCTGTTACAGAATATCAACGTAAATTTATGGGCACTTTGTGGAACACCTATGCTTTTTTTGTATTATACGCAAATATTGATAATTTCAATCCGACAAAATATCGCTTAGACTATAATAATCTCCCGGTAATGGACAAGTGGCTATTGTCCAAACTAAATACAGTAGTAAAGACGGTGGACAATGACCTTGAAACTTATAAGGTAACAGAAGCTGCCAGAACACTTCAAGATTTTGTTGATGATATGAGTAACTGGTATGTACGACGGAGCAGAAATCGTTTCTGGGTTAAAGGTATGGAATCGGATAAAATAAACGCTTATATGACACTTTATACTGCTTTGGTAACTATCTGCAAAGTTATTGCTCCTATGTTGCCATTCATGGCAGAGGATATGTACCAGAACTTAGTGCGAAATGTGGATAAAGCAACTCCTGAAAGTGTTCATCTCTGCGATTTTCCAAAGGCTCACGAAGAAATGGTGGATAACGCTTTAGAAAGAAAAATGAACGTAGTTTTGAAGATTGTTGCTCTTGGACGCGCCGCAAGAAATACTGCAAATATAAAGAATCGTCAGCCGATTGGATGTATGTATGTAAAAGCACAATCATTGCCGAAATTTTATCAAACAATTATCATGGACGAATTAAATGTGAAGAAAGTAGAATTTGTTTCTGATGTACAGGCTTTTACTTCTTATACGTTTAAACCGCAGTTAAAAACTGTCGGTCCTAAATACGGAAAACTGCTTGGTAACATCAAAACTGCTCTTTCAGAGTTGGACGGAAACAGTGCCATGAATACATTGACTGAAAGAGGATTTCTTTCATTCGAGTTTGACGGTCAGAATGTAGAGCTTACAAAAGATGATTTACTGATTGATATGACGCAGAAACAGGGTTTTGTTTCTGAAACGGATAGCGCAATAATTGTGGTATTAGACAATCACCTAACTGCCGAACTCATAGAAGAAGGCTTTGTGCGGGAAATTATCAGCAAAGTACAGACTATGAGAAAAAATGCGGGATTTGAAGTTACAGACCATATTACTATTTACGTTCAAGATAATGAATCTATCAACGCTATATTAAAAGCAAATGAAACATTCATTAAAAATGAAGTATTAGCAGAACATATTTGCTATGAGCAGATGAAAGGCTACGAAATGGAGTGGAATATCAACGGGGAAAAAGTGATTTTAGGAGTTGAAAAGATTGTTCAGCAATAATGGAATGTATATTGGGAATATGGTACAGGGAAAGCAAAAGGTTATCAGCTACAAGGTACATGACCGGGTACGGACTGATGAAAAAGACTGGTATATCGTCGAGAATACCCATGAAGCAATCATTGACAAGGAAACCTTTGAAAAAGCGCAATCACTACATCAGAGGGACACGCGAGTATCTCCCACAAAAAAGGCTGTTTATCTTTTTTCTGGCTTCTTGCGGTGTGCAGATTGTAAAAAGGCTATGACCCGCAAGGCTTCAAAAAATCTTGTGTATTTTAGCTGCTCCACCTATTCGCGCAAATCAAAAACAGCTTGCACGAAGCACACCATACGGGAAGATATTTTAGAAAAAGCGGTACTTCTTGCTATTCAAAAACAAATTTCTCTTGTTGCTACTTTGAACGAAGCAATAGAAGAAATCAGCAATGCACCTGTTATTCATACGGAATCCAAACGGATAACACACCTGTTAAGCTCTAAACAAAAAGAATTAGAAAAGCTGACTACCGTAACAGATAATCTGTATATGGATTGGCGTACCGGAGAGATTACAAAAGCAGAGTACAGGAGAATGAAAGAAAAATTTGAAGTGCAGATTGAACAGCTTCAAGGAGTAATTGCTAATCTGGAAAAGGAAAAAGAAACACTTGCTATGGGAGTTGACACTGACGACCCATACTTAACAACATTCCTCAAACACAAAAATATAAGCCACCTTGAACGTGGAATACTGGTTGAACTTGTCGATACCATTTATGTTCACGAGGGCGGCGAATTAACAAAGGAAACTGATTGAGGAAAAAATGAAGCTCGTCCCCACAAACAACATGGCGGCGTATCTGCGGAAGATTGCCATTGACGGGTACATTATCCAAGTAGACCACACGGACATAAAGGCAATGACAGCGGAGATACAAAAATCGGGGTGAATGGTGAGCCGTTCCGTCTGCGTCAAGGGGATATTGTTTTCAAAAACCGGGTCTATGTACGGCTTTATGTCCTCTGCCGTTCCCCATGTCATGTGCCACAAGGGACGTGTAATAGTTGCCGATAGTGGACGGGGCATTGAAAAGGGCTGCTTTCAGATATTGCTTAATGTTGCGGATTTTGGTTGTGTTTTCCCGCATACAGTCCAGCACAAAGCGGATATGCTCACCGTCCAGCTTCATAAACTTTGCCTTTACCAGCTCGGCGGGGTAGTCGGCCCCGGCAATGCGGATAGTCTTTCTCCGGGTGCATACGGTTTCAAGCATGAGGTCTGCAATTTTGTCCAGCCTGTCCCCGTCAAACTTCATATCCTGCATGAGAATGTCATAGCTGATATTGTCCTTGATGATCTCCCGGTAAATCTCAAAAGCTATCTGTGTGTCCGCTTCCTTTCGTTTCCGTTCCGGCGGCGTAGCCGCTTCCCTGCAAGGTGTAGGGGTAAAGCGATTATGACAATCGCTTTGGAAAAGGATAGGAATGGAATCATTCTTTCAATGCTGGTGCGCTGTGGTCTTTGGGCTTTCTGTACTCGCAGGGGGTAGGTGCATATCAAGGCTCTTTCCCTCGAAAGCAGTAAAATTGGTAGTAAATTCAGCTTGAAGTCCTGCGTGTATGCCCGTAAATCAAGGCTTTTTTGAGATAATCAACCTTTTTACTGATAAAAGTTACGATTCAGCCCTCAAAAGATGATCTTGCGGAATAAGGTCTTCTATCGTCAGAAGATGCATCTTTATCTGTTGGTTTTCAATACGATTCATCATAGAATTTAACTCCTCAAAAAGATTGTTTACTTATTTTTACTATTTTTCAGAGAGAATATCGAGAGTTTGTCAACAGCTCAAAGTTGCCCCGAAGTAATCCGGCTGGAAAACTCTCTGTTTCCACACTCCCGGAATTGTGGTAGAATGGACAAAAGCCAATTGAACAGAACTTTGCGGAGGTACAAAATTTTGGAATATAAAGCGGACGACAAAGACCTCAATGCTTCAATCTTAATTGCATTTGTTAATCAAGTATGGCAAGGTAATTATGACATAGAGAAAACACAGACGGCACTGTCCAAAACACTAAACATAACTGCTTATGACAACAAAATGCTTATAGGGTGCTTACGCATTCTCACTGATGGCTATTATTTTGGAACAATTACAGAGTTGCTTGTTCTTCCGGAATATCAAAAGCAAGGAGTGGGAAATACGCTCCTCCGGCTCGCTAAAGATCATACACCCACCATGCTATACTTTGGAGCACAACCGGGTGCAGAGAAGTTTTATGAAAAAAATGACTGTAAAAAGAGTTTACAATCTTACACAATAGAAAAAAGTAATTCGTAAATTCTTATCCTTATCAAACTGGCATCCCAAAGCATACCAACTGTTTTATTTGCCAGCACTACATGCACCATTCATTCAAGGGGCTTTTGTCAATATGGAATGCTCCCTGAAAGACATACAGGATTTGAGCGGCGCAGGAATTACGGCTATGATTATTGGACAAGTACAGCATATTTCTGTTGAGAGCACATACGCACAGGGTTATGAACAGCGATATGGCAAAAAAGGATTTATGATGCTGATACCGGCACCGCAAGACCTTGTTCCCGGGAAACCAAATTCATCTGCGATTGCCGCTGTAAAGATCGAAAAATATGACTGATAACATTTCATTTTTCTGAAAAACAGCAAAGCCAGCCGGGCAAGAGAACGGTCAGGATGAACGGCGCATAAATGTGCCGCCGCTGACAGTTCCATCCGTATTTGCTGAATCACTTCACTTGACAACCCCGAATCAAGGCGGGAAAGCCCTGAAATGGCTTCCCGCATCTCCGGATCAGCGTTCCAAAAACTCAATCCTCGCCTTCATTTTTCCATTAATATCTGTATCCAAAACCGCATAGCTCGGCTTACGCCCTTCCTGTCTCGGGTAAGTCAGGCTTCCCGGATTGATGGCAAGTACTCCATCCTTTTCCATAAGGACGGGACGATGGATGTGCCCGAACATAACGGCACTGCAGCCTCTTGCCCTGGCTTCCTCAATAACGCCATAAAGATTCACCGACACGCCGTAATTATGTCCGTGCGTAACAAGAATTTTATTCCCATTGACCCAAATTTCTTCCTCTCTCGGCAGATCGGAAAAAAAATCATTATTTCCTGATACAATACAGCATGGACATTCTGCCAGGGCTTCTATATAAAATTCCCGGCCCTCCACGTCCCCGCAATGCACCAGCATATCAAAAGGTGCTTCTCTCCTTACTGCTTCTTCCAGCTTCGCATCCCTTCCGTGGGTGTCACTTACAATCAGTACCTTCATCTCAATTCATCCTTTATGGCACGCAGGGCTTTGCCTCTGTGGCTGATTTTATTTTTTTCTTTCATCGGTAATTCGGCAGATGTACAGCCATACTCCGGAAGATAAAAAATCGGATCATACCCAAAACCGTTTTCGCCTTTTTCTTCATATCCGATTCTGCCTTCCATAGTCCCTCTTACGGTTTTTACAGTTCCATCCGGAAAAGCCGCCGCAATGGCACATACAAATCTGGCTGTCCGCCGTTCATCGGGAACTCCCTCCAAACGCTCTATAAGGCTGGCATTTTTAATTTTGTAGGAGGTATCCTCTCCCATATAACGGGCAGAGTAGATGCCCGGCTCCCTGTTCAGATAATCAATCTCCAGACCGGAATCATCTGCAAGTACGATTTCCCCTGTCAGGCTGCAGATTGCCTTTGCCTTGATCACTGCATTTTCTTCAAAGGTGTTTCCATCTTCCACGATCTCCGCCTGAATTTCCGCATCCCTCAGGGACAATACCTCTGCATCCAGTCCGGACAGGATTTCCCTGATCTCCTTCATCTTCCCTTCATTCCCGGTCGCAAAAATAATCTTTTTCATAACAATCCCCTTCTTTCATACTCAATATTATATATGCGTTTTTAACGCTGCACAACAGATTCCTGACGGAATTCCTGGTTTTTTTCAATCCTTTTCCGTCTTTTTCTTCTTCGGTGGGCGCGGTCCTAAAAACTGATAATAATACGTTTTCAGCATACCGTTATAAATTTTGCGGTTTTTATCTGCTTTTCTTCCGATATCATTCTCCGCACGCTCATAAGACGTAATCAGATACATTGACCACTTATCAAGCCTTTCATAGCTTTCTCCGATTTCTCTGTAAAGCCGGGGCAAAGCGGCCTTTTCCTCCAGACGCTCCCCATATGGAGGATTTGTAATCAAAAATCCATAGGGCTTCGGATGGCGAAGCTCCCTCACTGCCCGCTGCTGAAAATGGATCAGCCTGTCCACACCTGCCATTTTTGCATTGGCGCGTGCGGCCTTCAGCGCATCCTCATCAATATCATATCCCTGGATATCTGCCTCAATATCCGGATGCACTCTGTCATTGGCTTCTTCTACGGCATCATACCAGCACTTGCGCGGAATCAGGTGTTTCCAGTCCTCTGCAAGAAAAGAACGGTTCATGCCGGGCGCAATATCCGCAGCCAGCATTGCCGCCTCTATAGGAAACGTACCGCTTCCGCAGAACGGATCAACCAAAATCCGATCCTTATTCCACGGTGTCAGCATGATCAATGCAGATGCCAGGGTTTCCGTAATCGGCGCTTTTACCGTCATCCGGCGGTATCCGCGTTTATGCAGAGATACGCCGGAGGTGTCAATTCCAATCGTCGCAACATCCTTCATAAACGCCACGCGGACAGGAAAGCTTGCGCCATCCTCCGGAAACCAGGAAATGCCGTATACGCCCTTTAAACGCTCCACAATTGCCTTTTTCATAACAGACTGGATATCCGATGGGCTGAAGAGCTTACTCTTCACAGAATTGGCCTTTGCCACCCAGAATTTCCCATCCTTCGGAATATATGCTTCCCACGGCAAAGCCTTTGTCTTTTCGAAAAGCTCTTCAAACGTAACTGCCCTTATCTCTCCAACCTTCAGAAGGATTCTTTCCGTCGTACGCAGAAACACATTGGCATCCGCAATCCCCTGCGTATCTGTCTGAAACGTCACCCTTCCATCTTCTACCTTGCTGATCTCATATCCTAAATCCAGGATTTCCCGTTTTAATACTGCCTCCATGCCGAAATGGCAGGGCGCTATTAATTCCCATTTTTCCATGGTAACCTCTCTTTAACCGTTGATTTCTTTGCCGTATGCTTTTACAGAGCCAGATTCGTTTCCTTAACAATGTTCCCTTCAAAATCCTTAATACGGAAAATACCGTTCTCCAGCACTGCATAGGTGGGCGGATTGCCCTCCTTTGGTATGGAAACAGAGCCCGGATTTAAAAGAATATAGCCCTCTTTTTGCTCTGCCTTCCATACATGGGTATGCCCATGTATCAAAATATCCCCTTCCTGAATGGGCGGAAGGTTGTCCTGATTATAAATATGTCCGTGGGTTGCATAAAATGTCCTGCCCTCCATGGCAAGAATGCAGTAATCCGCCAAAACCGGGAAATTCAGGACCATTTGGTCAACCTCTGCCTCACAGTTGCCGCGTACGGCATAAATCTCCCGTTTTCTTTCATTCAGCATTTGAATGACTTCCTTCGGCGCATACTCCACCGGCAGGTCATTGCGGGGCCCATGATAAAGCAGATCGCCCAGAAGCACCAGGCGTTCTGCTTTTTCCTCCTCATATGCTTCAAGCATTTTTCGGCAATAATATGCCGATCCATGTATATCTGACGCAAACATGTATTTCATAAGTATCTTCTCCTCTTTTCTGCCGTTTGCTGAAACAGCTTACTCCGGCTTTCTTTACCTTATCATGGTTATTCGGAAATTACAAGATTTCTTCCCCGATAAGCC
>URVB01000069.1 GCA_900551075.1 uncultured Blautia sp.
TGTGCCGGGGCTGCCTGACCGCTTAACAAGGGTGGGAAGATTCAAACGGTATTAACAAAGCATATCCCGGGTATGGGGCCGTATTATGTATCCGGTACAGATACCTTTCTGGAGCTGGTATAAAGGGCTGCAAAATCCGGAATGTTTGTAGAAAAAAAGTACAGTGCTTCGATAGAATCATATTGTTATATAAACATAATAAAACTTATATTGCGGAGCTCAGGCTGAGATCATATAATTTTTATATAAAAGCAGGATCATACGAAAACAAAAAAGTAAAAGGAGACAAGAGGAGGATGATACCTGAAGTACGATATGAAAACGAGATTGCCACTTTATATGTAGGAGGAAAGCCGTTCTTTGCCCTGAGCGGTGAAATCCACAACTCCAGCTCCAGTTCCCTGGCATTTATGGAGAAGGAAGTCTGGCCGAGGTTAAAAGAAATGCATATGAACTCTGTGATCGTGCCGTTATCCTGGGAGACCATGGAACCGGAAGAGGGAAGGTTTGATTTTGCATTGCTGGAGGGACTGATCAAACAGGCAGGAGAAAATCAGATGCATTTGATCTTTCTGTGGTTCGGTCTTTGGAAAAATGCAGAATCTATGTATGTTCCGGGATGGATGAAGAAGGATACGGATACTTATTTCCGTGCAAAAAAGGTGAACGGGGAACCGCTTAATACTATTTCGCCATTGTGCCGGGCTGCCGTTGAACGGGATGCAAATGCTTTTTCTGCTGTTATGAAGCGGATAAGAGAGCTTGATGGAGAGAAATCGACAGTCATTATGATGCAGGTAGAGAATGAGATCGGTTTGCTGGGAACAGCGCGGGATTACAGTGATGCTGCAAACAGAGCGTTTGCTGGAAATGTACCGGGGGAATTAGCGGAGAAACTGGGCATCCGTGAGGAAGGTTCCTGGAAAGAAACCTTCGGAGAGGATGCGGAAGAAGCCTTTATGGCATATTCTTTTGCAAAAGCAGTGGAGCAGATTACTGCAGCCGGGCGAAAAGAATATCCCTTGCCTTGCTATACAAATGCATGGCTGAAACAGTATCCGTGGTATGCCGGATCTTATCCGTCTGGAGGCCCGGTGGTAGAAATGCAGAAAATATGGCGTGCAGCAGCTCCGTCACTGTTTACCTTTGCACCGGATATTTATGTTCATTATGTTGCCGATACCATGGATGCTTACAGTTCCAAAGGAAATCCGCTTTTTGTACCGGAAGTGCGTAAGGATTCCGTAACTGCGTCTTATTGTCTGTATGCCTTTGGGCAGCACAATGCAATCGGCTATTCTCCGTTTGGGATTGAAGACCTTGCCCTGGACCCAGGTGAAATGGATATCCCTCCTATGGAGGTAATGATGGCTTTGAATATTGATCCGTCGGCGTTTGATATCGCAGGAAGCAGGGAATATCTGAGCCGTGTTTATGAATTGATGGAACAGATGAAGCCGCTTTATCTGAAATATCGGGGAACAGAGCATCTGCGCAGCTATGTAAAAAAGTCGGACACTGATTTCGGCGCGTTTTTACGATTTGAAAACTATGACGTTCAGATTGCATACGCGCCTAAAATGCAGTCACAGCCAATTGCGGCGGGTATGGTCTATGAACTGGAACCGAACAGGTTTTTAGTGATCGGTATGCAGTCCACATTAACTTTCATGTCAAAGTCCGGAGAAAATAAAAAGACAGAAATTCTCAAAATGGAAGAGGGAGAGCTTGAGGGAGGCACCTGGAAACCGGGAAGAATTCTTAACGGAGATGAAAAAATGTCTCTGAAAATGGGAGATATGGCTTCCTGCCGGGTGGTAGAGCTTTATAAATACTAAAAAGTGATTCCGTAAATACTTGGTTTTTACTGAGTATTTACGGAATTTTTATAATTGGAGGAGTGTGATTGCTTTGTGATTGCCTTCATAGCACAGCGATAAAATATGACCGCCAGCCAGCTTTTTCTGAAAACAGCAGATACGGGAATCAGAGCACAGGACTGCAAAGCCCTCTTCGCTTTTGCGGAAGGTAAAGGTGAAGTCAGTAAGAGGGACATCCACTCCGGTTCCTGTTTGCTTTACGTAGGCTTCTTTCAGGGTCCAGAAGCGGAAAAACCATTCCTGTCGGAGCTCCTGTATGCTGCCTGCGCTTTCCAGAAGGAGCTTTTCTTCCGGAGCCAGGGCTTTTTTGATAAGGATTTCCGGAAAATATCCGGGCATTTCCACATCAACCCCCACAGGAGTATTGTCGAAGGCGCACACTGCCAGTCCGTCACAGTGGCTGATATTAAAATGGATGCCGGGAAAGGCGGGGAGCCAGGGCTTGCCGTTTTTTGCGGCCTTCAGCTCTTGGTTCAGTTCGTTTTCCGACAGATGTATCCCATAAAGGCCGGATAGTCCCAGGAGAAGCAAACGGCGCCCCAGGGCATGTTCCTGTGCGCAGATGTCTGGTATTGCGGCGGAAACAGGTGTATAATGCTGGTAGTAAATGTCTGGCATGGCAAGCTCCTTTTCAGCGTGGAGTCTGTTGCTTTGGCTGTATGTAAAAACAATACTTCTGTCAAATATTATATTCTTATCATTGTAAGATGTCCAGGTCCAAAAATCTTAAATCTTATAAAAACGGCTCCAAATCTTATAAAGAGGTATGGAATCAGGCAGGAGTCCCGGGATAAATAGAATCATAAAATATGGAGGGAATGGCTTATGTATCTGGAAAAAGAGGAGGTTTCTTTATACTATGAAGTGCGGGGAAAGGGGGAGCCGCTGCTGCTGATTCATGGGGCAATCGTAGATGCAGACCTTTATCATGAGGCGGCAGAGCTTCTTGCGGCATATTATACGGTGGTCACCTTTGACCGCAGGGGAAATTCGCGCAGCGTGTGTAAGGGGGAGAGGACCTTTTCCATGGAGGAACAGATAGAGGATATCAGGGACCTGCTGGATGAGCTTCATATTGAAAGCACATATATAGTGGGGGCCAGTGCAGGTGCAGTGATCGGGCAGTGTTTCCTCCAGACATATCCCCGGCGGGTGAAGCATCTGATTATGTATGAGCCGGCCATGCTGGGGAAGATGATGGAAGAGCCGGCGGTTCGGCAGTGGGTGGAAGAAATGCAGTCGTTGATACAGGAACGGAAATACAGCTCGGCTGTCCTGAAATTTGCAGAGCATATGGGCCCTGCGGATGTACGGAGCCCCGGAAAAGACACCGCTGTTTTTTTTCGGGAGATGGGAAATCATGAATATACTCTGACGCAGGAGCTTCCTGCTCTGGTTACGTATTGTCCGGATATGGAAACAATGAAAGCAACAGCCAATAAAATTACGATCGGAGCGGGAGAGAAAAGCGGCAATACGGTTTATGCCCGTGCAGCCGTCAAGCTGGCAGGAGATATCGGGCAGACGCCTGTTTTTTATCCTGGCTCGCACAATCTGCCCCGTGATCTTCCGAGGGAATTTGCAATCTGCGTGCTGGGTACATTGATGTTAGCCGTACAGGATTGCGTTTAATTTCGCCGGGGATGCTTTTTTCTTAAGAAAAAACAGGCTGTTACGCCTGTTTTTCCATGGGAAGAAGCCTGTTAATGAATATGGTAACTACCAGAAGTACCGCAAATACGGGATAAGCATAGCGGACCTCTCCGAAAATATGCAGGCAGGCAGAGATCAGGAGGAAGGTCATCTGCCCGATCATGCTGATCAATGGAAACAGCACAGCATTTGCCTGTTTGAAATTGGTTCTGCCGAACACGGAGATTTCAAATGCAGAGAGGTAAATCTGCATCAGGGTAAGTACCAGTCCGAACATAGGAATGGAAAGGTATACCAGTGCCGGAATGTTGGTAAAATTCACGAGAAATGCTGCG
The DNA here is from genome assembly GCA_900551075.1 of uncultured Blautia sp. Lineage (GTDB taxonomy): Bacteria > Bacillota > Clostridia > Lachnospirales > Lachnospiraceae > Blautia_A. Next base: position 3,869 of record URVB01000069.1, read on the forward strand.
GCAAACAGGGCGGCAAAGAGGCCGTAGGATTTCTTTGTGCCAAGCTTATTTTCTACGTATCCGACGATCATGCTGCCGAAGATTCCCATGACAGCCATGCAGGACATCATAAGAACTACGGTGCTTTCCGGTATGGGGCTGCCTTCATAGCGGGCCAGAAACTGCGCCATGAGACCGGTCTGGGTGAGGTTGCAGATGCCCATCATGCCCAGGATGCACCAGAAGGCTTTCATCTTCAGAAGCTGAGAGAGCGGAAGCTTATCCGTGTGCTCTTCCTCGGACAGGAATTGTGCCAGCTCCTCTTTTGCCATATTGTCCGGTGTTTCCCCGCATTCCTCCGGTGTATCACGAACCAGCAGGAAGCAGATAACCGCAGCGATGAGCAGAACTGCGCTGATCACCACAACGCCCTTTTTAAGCCCGAGAGAGCCTAAGAGGAAATTCATGACAGAAACCATGGTGATGGTGGCAATGGGCGGCCCTACGGTGACGATTCCCATGGCAAGCCCTTTTTTCTTTGGAAACCAGTTGGCAATGAGAGCGCTGGCCCCGAAAAAGGATATGGACTGTCCGCAGCAGATTGCCCCGAATAATCCAATGGTATAGATTCGGATACTGTCGGAGGAACCGTACAAAAATACGAACAGGGCGCTGGCGAGAAGCCCCAGGATAATAGAAAATTTCGGTCCCTTTTTTTCGCAGACCCGGCCAAGGAGCAGGTTGCCTGCAACACTTAAGCAGCCTGCCGCCGTTGCCAGATTTAATACCTTTGTATAATCCCAGCCGTTTGCAGCAGCAAGCTTCGGCAGGATAACGTTTTCTCCATCAGAGGTACATGCCGCTGTGAGCAGGTACAGGAAAAAACAGATAATGATAATAGACCAGCCTCTGCGGCTGAAATTGTATTTTTTCAAAATCGCACCTCTTTTTTATCATGTACGTCATCGTAATGTTGTATCAGCAGTGATCTCATAAGGCCCTTGCGGAATAACAGCCGGCATCCATGGCCTGACAGAGCGTGGCCGGAATTTTGCACTCACTGATGATCCAGCTCAAAATAAAGCGTGGTATATCTGTCCATAGGATAAAATTTTGCGTGTACCGGTACCGGAAGCTTTCCTTCGATTTCTTTGGCTTTCTTTTTCGTTATTCCGACGACAATGGCATTGGTCGAAGGGCCTTCTTTAAGCCGAACCGCACCGCCGACATAACGCTCGCCCTTTTCCTCCAGCTCCAGTCTGGCATTCATAGGACCGGTGAAGACAAAGCTTTTCAGCATTCCCTTTCCGCTTAAGGTCGTCCATTCTGTTTCATGATAACCGCAGCTATTGCAGGCAATATGGGGAGGAAATTCGATTTCTCCGCATTCTTTACATTTTCTGGCATAGATCACGCCTCCCTCCAGGCCTTTCCAGAATTTTTCAACAATATGTTCTAATTCCATAGACGATTCCTCCTTAAAAAGCTGTGCCCAGGATAATGGCGCGTACATTCTGTGCACCGCCGAAGCCTCTGAGCATGGTGTATTTGGGCTGCTTCCTGATCTGGCGTTCTCCGGCCTCTCCTCGCATCTGGATGACTGCTTCATAAACGTCTGCCATTCCGGATGCGCCGAAAGCATGTCCATAGGAGGCGCGGCCGCCGCTGGTGTTCATCGGTTTGTCGCCGTCATAGGCAAGTCTTCCTTCTAAGGCGTATTTCCAGCCCTCTCCTTTCGGAAGGTAGCCCACTTCCTCGGCTGCCAGGAAGGAGGATGGAAGAATGAAGTCATTAACCAGCAAAAGATCAATATCGTCAGGAGTCAGTCCGGTTACCTCATAAACCTGGCGTGAAGCTTCTGCCGTAGCTTTTTTCTCAAGATGCGGCACCATGGAATCCAGGACAGAAGCGCCCACGCCGAGAACCTCGATCGGCTTTGCGTTAAACTGCTTCGCGATTTCGGTAGGAACCACAATACATGCGGCAGCGCCGTCAGCACCTGGAGAATTGCTGGATACACGGAGATACTGGGTCATTTTCGGATTGTGCGGGGATTTCATATAATCCCATACATTGTCATAGCCTGCTTCCTTTGCAAGCTGGTCATAAGGAGTTCGCAGCAATGCACGCTCGTTCAGAGAAGCGGCGCGGCGGAAGTGATAGGCCGCATGGTTGAGTACATCGTCGATCTGGTCGGCGCTCAGTCCGTTTTCCTTTGTATAGTAATTGATCCAGTCATCATGATTCATGCCCGGGCCGCCGCCGAGGTATCTTCCGTAGGCCCGGTCAAAAATAGAATCCAGGTCCGGGAAAAGTACTTCAGTGGTCAGGGGGACTCTCAGGTGATCCGGTGTGTTTCCGTCCGGCATACCGGTACCCATTTCGCAGCAACCGGATAGAACGATGTCGTATGCACCGCTGGCTACGGCCATCACAGCCTCTTCCAGCCCGATATAACCGGTACAGCAGCCTTCGGAATGGGAGATGGAGCCTTTTCCTCGCATGCCGAACCAGTCCGCTACCTGAATATTCGGTGTGATGCAGTGATTCAATACATGTGGATTTGCCGAGCCGTGGAAAAAATACTGGACATCACGGGGTTCTACGCCGGCGTCCTTCATAGCGTCGAGAGCTGCATATCCGAACAGCTCTCCGTTTGTAAGACCTTTGCGTTTCGGGTCTTCTACAACATTCATAAACGGAGTGGCTCCAACACCGACAATGGAGACACTTCTCATATTTTTACCGAGCTTAACATTATTTACCATAGTCTGTCCTTTCTGCCTGCAAAAGCTTAAGCTTCTTCCATAACAAAATCAACCAGATCACCGATGGTGGCAAATTGTCCGAACTTTGCAACCGGGATCATGACATCATATTCATTTTCAACAGATGCGCTCATGGCGATTCTCTGCATGGAAAGAACTCCCAATTCCTCGGCAATGTTTGTGCTTTCGCTGATCTCTGAGGCATCCTTTTTGAATGCCATTGCTGCAAACTGAATGATGCTTGCAAGTACGTCTTCTCTGTTCATGTGTTTGTCTCCTTTTCTTTGTTTCGTAGTGTGAGTGCTGGCGTTTACTTCCCGGGAAGGCAGCGGCGGTTTTCCTGATGATTTCAGTATATCGAAAAAGCTTGAAAAAGAATGTGCCATATGGCACAATAAATATAAAATTTTACATGTAGAAGGAGGTACGGTCACATGAACCTTGTAAAAGATGAAAAGCTGCTAAAGAAAGCAGTGCAGGAATTAGGGCTGGAATCAAAATTCAGCACCGGAGAGCTGCATCTGAAGCTGTGCAGGTATCAAAAGGGAGAGCTGCTGTCCGGGCCGGATATCAAACAGAAATATCTGCTTTTTGTGGTGTCGGGGGCGGCACAGATTTACGGAGTGGGAACCGAGGGAAGAAAAATACCGGTAAACCTGGCGAAAAAGGGCAGTGTGATCGGGGATGTGGAGTTTTGTAACGCCAGAAATTCCAATTTGTTTTCCGAAGTGGTAAAAGAGGTACTGTGCATTGCCATTCCCATACGGGAAGACCGGGAGACTTTGGAGCATGATATCCGTTTTCTGCATTATCTTCTAAAAGAAATATCCCAAAAAGTATATCTTACCAGTGTATCCGAGACGACTGCCGTATCGGTGGAGGAAAAGCTTCTGCTTTATATGAGAGAAGAATGTAAGGAGCATACCTTAAAGGGAGTGGAACATGCAACGCTGCGGCTTCAGTGCAGCCGCAGGCAATTGCAGAGAGTCCTGAAGGGGCTGTGTGAAACAGGCAAAATCCGGAGACTGGGAAAAGGGATATACCGGTTAGAGTAAAATTGTTATATAAATATAAGAATTTTATGATTGAGGAAGACTCCGGCGTATTTTAAAATAAGTATCAGAAGCAGAAATGATACAGGAATAAAAAAACGGAGGTAGAAAAAATGTTGACAGAGGCACAGAATGCGAGAGTAGAGGAGCTGCTTTCCCAAATGACACTGGATGAAAAGATCGGACAGATGAATCAGGAATCCCCCTCGATTGTGGGTGGTTTTGATGTCCCCTTTCCGGAGCTGATTGAGATGCTCAATGACGGGCGTATTACACAGGAAGAATTCGGAAGGATCATGTCCACAGCAGAACGGGATTTTCATGAGGATGATATCCGGGCAGGACTGGTGGGCTCCATGATGGGAGATGACCCGGTGAAGGCCAATGAGCTGCAGAAAATCGCGGTAGAGGAAAGCAGGCTTGGGATTCCGCTGATTATGGGATTTGATGTAATCCACGGACTGCGTACCGTGTATCCTATCGCAATCGCAGAGGCGGGGAGCTTTGACACGGATTTGTTTGAGCGTACGGCAAAGGTGGCGGCGAAGGAATCCAGAGCACATGGAATACACTGGAACTTTGCGCCAATGCTGGATGTGGCAAGGGATGCCAGGTGGGGGCGTGTTTCGGAAGGACCCGGCGAGGACCCGTATCTGGCTTCCTGCTTTGCAAAGGCAAAAATTCGGGGGCTACAGAATGACAGGTCCCGTACAGAAAATTATGTGGCAGCCTGCCTGAAGCATTTTGTGGCATACAGTGCCTGTGAATCCGGAAGAGACTATAATACCACCAGTATGTCCCTCTCTCAGCTTCACAATGTCTATCTTCCGCCTTTTAAGGCAGCCGTGGAGGAAGGAGCTTTGACGGCAATGGCCTCTTTTAATGACCTAAACGGTGTTCCCTGTACCGTAAATTCCTATACCTTAAGAGAGGTATTAAAGGACAGGTTGCGGATGCCGGGCTTTGTGGTCAGCGATGCCAACGGAATCAGAGAATGTGTGACACATGGAATCGCGGAAGATGAAGCAGACGCGGGCATTCAGGCAGTCAATGCGGGGCTGGATATGGATATGGGAACCCATATTTTCAAGGATCATCTGAAAAAGGCAGTGGAAGACGGAAGCGTTTCCATGGAGGTGGTGGACGATGCGGTCAGAAGAATCCTCCGCGTAAAAATGTGGCTGGGATTATTTGAAAACCCTTATGTGCCGGAAGAAGCGGCCGAAAAATATAAAACAATTCCGGAGGAACATGTGGCAGTTGCCCTGGAGGCTGCAAAAAAATCCATAGTACTTCTGAAAAATGAAGGAAATGTGCTCCCACTTAGCAGGAAACAGAAAATCAGCCTGGTGGGAACACTGGCGGCCAACAGCGAAGAGGTGATCGGTGCCTGGGCCATGAGCTGGAAGAGGGAAGACTGCGTGACGATACTGGACGGGCTGAAGCGTGCCGGAGCGGATGTGACCTATTATCCCTGCGGCGGTCCGGAGGGGGAGATCAACTTCGGGGAAGTGAAAAAGGCCTGTGAGGAGGGGGACGTTGTAGTGGCAGTGGCAGGAGAGCTGGTGAACATGTCCGGGGAAGCGTCTTCCAGGGCAAATATCGAGATGCCCGGTGCGCAGAGAGAAATGTTAAAGACAATTCTGGATACCGGAAAGCCGCTTGTAACCGTATTGATGAACGGGCGTCCGATGGCTCTTGGCTGGGAAGGAGAACATCTGCCTGTATTGGTAGAAGCATGGCACTTAGGAATCCAAATGGGAAATGCGGTTGCAGCCGTACTTTTGGGGGATGAAAACCCAAGCGGGAAACTGGCATCCTCGTTCCCGTTTGTAACCGGCCAGTGTCCGATCTATTATAATCATCCAAGCACCGGCAGACCGGGAAGCAAGAGTAAGTTTACATCCAGATATCTGGATGCGCCGTTCCGCTCCCTTTTTCCGTTTGGATATGGATTAAGCTATACCACTTATGCATATTCGGATATGAAGGTGAAGGAGACAGAGGATGCGCTGGAGGTCAGCGTGCGTGTAAAAAATACCGGGAACAGAGCGGGAAGTGAAATTATACAGCTTTATATGCAGGATGTCACGGCAAGTCTTGTCCGTCCGGTAAAAGAGCTGAAGAATTTTGCCCGCGTGTATCTGGAAGCCGGAGAAGAAAAACAGGTGCATCTTCCATTACAGAAAAAAGACATGGGATTTTATAACAATGAGAAAGAGTATATGCTGGAAGACGGCAAATTTAACATCTTTATTGGTACAAGCTCCGAGGACTGCCTGTGTGAACAGGTGACCGTGAACTTTTAAAGACAGCAGGCAGAAGAAATTTTCGCAGATTTCTTTTGCCTGTTTTTATGTGAAGGCGAAAATGACACTGCTTTTTTTAACCTCCGGAAGGTACAAGGACCCTGTGAAGGTGAAAAAACAACAAAAAACAGTATAAAAAATGTTAATTATGCAGAAGAGATGTTTTATTAAAATCACTATAATAAACATATCAGGAAATTTAATTTGGACGTGAAATCAAAAAATATCGGGAGGTACACATGGAAAAGATCAGAGTAGGGATTGTAGGATACGGGTTTATGGGACATGAGCATGAGACGATGCTCTGCAATATGGAAGGATATCAGATCATTGGTATTTCTGATATTGACCAAAAGCAGCTTGCGGATGTAAAACCGGGGATCAAACGGTATCAGTCAAATGAAGAATTGTTTGCGGACCCGGATATTGACGTGGTGCTGATCGCTGCGAACAATAACCGGCATCATGATCTGGTCGTCCAGGCAGCAAGAGCGGGAAAAGACATCATCTGTGAAAAGCCGGTGGCAATGAATGTGGCGGAACTGGATGACATGATCAGAGTTGTGGAAGAATGCGGAGTGAAATTCACGGTTCATCATCAGAGAAGATATGATCCGGATTTCCGTACCATGAAAGAGGTCTATGACCAGGGCAGCCTGGGCGATGTTTATACGGTCAAAAGCAGCCTGTACGGATTCAACGGAAACATGCATGACTGGCATGTATATGTCAGCGAAGGCGGCGGTATGCTGTTTGACTGGGGTGTTCATCTCATCGACCAGATGCTCTGGATGATGCCGGGAGCCAAGGTTGCTTCTGTCTTCGCAGATGTGAGAAATGTAATTAATTTTGAAGTAGATGATTACTTTAAGATACTGCTTCGCTTTAATAACGGAGTGGCAGGAGAGATTGAGCTGGGAACCTATTTCCTGACAGATAAGATTTCGGAGAAATGGTTTGAACGCCATTGGATCATGGGCGGAAATAAAGGAACGGCATATCTGGATGGCTTTGCTCCAAGCGGAAAGATTATCCGTACCTCTCATCTTCTGACAAATGTCCGCGGTACCCGCACGATGACGGCGGCGGGCCCTACCCGTTCTTTCGGACCGCCGGCAGACGGAACGATTCTTACAGAGGAGCTGCCGAAGGTTCATACCAGGCATGAGAATTATTTTGAAAACTATTATAAAGCTTATTATGGACAGGAAGATTTCCTTGTAAAAATTTCAGAGACCAGGAGGGTGCTTGCGCTTATGGAAGCCATCCGTGAATCCGCAAGAACCGGAAATTCTGTTCGTTTTGAAAACTGATTGCTATTGTATGGTAACGGTTGTTTTTTGATAGGGATTAAGCTTTTTATGAAGGCCTGGTTTTATGAAATCAAATCCTCTTTCCATAAAGAACGGAACAGGAGAACTGCTTTATGAGAAAAAATATTTTAGACGGCAGCCAGATCATGAACTTTGAATTTCAGATTGAGCGGCTGGAGGGAACGCATTTCCATCAGTCCATCGAAATTCTCTACGTTTTGGAAGGAGAACCCGAGATCACCATCCAGGACCGGCCGTATCAGGCGCACCCGGAAGATATCATAGTGGTCAACGCAAATAAAAAGCACTCCTATCAGGCAGAGGATGAGGTCCTGATCGGATGCTTTGAAATTGATTTCCGGATGCTGGGGGATATGCTGGGGTCAAATCAGATATTTTTCTGGTGCAATTCCATCTTAAATAAAAATGCGGCATACGAGGATATGCGCCGTATTATGAAACAGATATTCGGTCAGTATTTTGAACGGTCGGGCTATGGAAAGGTCTTATTAAAGAGCTTGTATTACCAGCTTTTGCAGGTGCTTCTGGAAAACTTTATGGTCCAGAGCGGCGACATGCGTTTTGAACAGGAAAAGTCCCAGGACGAATACCGGATTTCGGAGATTGTCAGCTATATTCACAGTAATTATAAAAAACAAATCCGCCTGTCGGAATTGAGCGAGACATTCTATTTATCGGTTCCCTATCTGTCTAAGTATATCAAGAACAAAATGGGAATGAATTTTGTGGACTATGTAAACAATATCCGTCTGTTTCATGCAATCGATGACCTTCTTTATACCAGCCATTCGATTACAGCCATTGCCATGGAAAACGGTTTTGCCAATGTGGGTGCTTTTACGGAATTGTTTAAAAAAACATATCATATGCCTCCGTCGGAATACCGCCGGCAGATGAGGGCCGCCTCCTGGGAAGACAAGGAGATTGACCGGAAGAAGCAGGAAAAGCTTCTGGAAAAGAGGGTTTTTGAATACCTGGATAATCAATCGGTACAGATGCCGGCTGAGGTCCGCCGTTATGATGACTATATTATACTGGATACGCAGGTTCGCAAAAAGTACAGCCCATACTGGAAGAAGATGCTGAATGTGGGCCGGATGGAAGACCTGCTGCGTTCAGATGTCCGGGAACAGATTTTGATGTTCCACAACGACCTGGGGTTTGAATACCTGCGCCTGTGGGATGTTTTTGGTACCAATATGCTGCTGAATGAGACAAGCGAAAGCGGCGACTATCATTTTGACAGGGTGGACAGTATTTTTGATTTTCTGATAGAAAACCGAATCAAACCGTATCTTGAGCTGGGATATAAACCCAAGACACTGCATGAAACCCTAAACTCGTATATTTACCATAAGCAGCGGGAGATTCCTTTTAGGGGTCTTGAGAATTTTAAGCGGTTTTTTAATGCTTTTCTGACACATCTGATCAACCGGTACGGGCTGGAGGAAGTGGAGACCTGGTACTTTGAACAGTGGAGCGGAGAAGATTTTGAGCGTTTAAGTTATGACGATTATTTCTGGGATGTATTTGATACGGTCTGCCAGGTTGCAAAGAGCCATTCCGGCGCCATCCGTGTGGGAGGTGGCGGCGTGGGGATTCAGTACGGAAGCGTGAATCTGCAAAAGCTGGTCAATGACTGGGAGAGTAAGCGGTATAAGCCGGATTTTATCTCTTTATACTGTTATCCCTATATCAAAGGCGATGAGGAAGGAACTTCCTATGCGCGGCAGTCCACAGACCGGGATTTCCTGAAAAACCAGTTGGAAATGGCGGAAAGTATTATCGCTGCTTCTCCTTTAAAGGATGTGGAGATTCATGTAACAGAGTGGAGCCTGACCATATCGAACCGCAACATTCTGAATGACAGCTGTTATAAGGGAGCCTATATTCTGAAAAGCATTATTGACTGTCTGGATAAAGTGGGTGTTCTGGGATATTGGATGGGCTCTGATCTATTTGCAGAGCATCTGGACAGCAACCGGTTATTGTTTGGTGGCTGCGGTCTGGTAAATGCCTGCGGAATCAAAAAGCCGGCATTTTATGCTTACCGCTTCCTGAATTATCAGGGGAAATATCTGCTTTTTAAAGGAAAAAACAGCCTGGTGACTACCAACGGCAACAACAATTATTCAATCGTATGCCACAATTACAGGCATTTGAATTACAAATATTATCTGAAAAAAGAAAACGACCTGGAAGTCGGGAAGGCATACCAGTTGTTTGAGGACAACCTGGCCTTGAAGCTGAATTGCCGGTTTACCAACATGAAAAACGGAAAATACAAGATCAAGACCTATTCCATAAGTGATGAGTTCGGAAATATTCAGGAAGAATGGCTTAAGATCGGAGATGCGGACACTCTTTCAAAGTCGGAGATCGAATATCTGAAACGAATCTGTACCCCGCATATTCGGATACGCACCTGCCAGGTAGAAAAAAATGTACTGAATTTCGAAACCAGAATGCAGGCACAGGAGATACAGTATATCCATATCAGCTATCTGTATGAGTAGTACAGGGTTTCAGGAGTGCATTTATATCTCCCTGCTGCTTTTCTGGCTGATCGGAGCCGCGATCACCTGTTTCTTTTATGCAAAAGGGGGCTGGAAAAAGAAAGGAATTATAGGGTAAGCCGCCGATGGATAAAAAAATGATGATAAATTTTGCCGTTTTTGACCTTCCATAAAAAAGAAAGAGAAAAAAGGCAATTTTAGCATAAAAAATGGGACAAAAGACGGAAAGCATTTTTTGCCCCTTTTTTTATAATAAAAACATAGCTATGAAGAGCCGGATGCGCATATTTTATGAAAAAAGAAAAGGAGAAGGATAATGAAATTTGGATTATTAACAGCAATCTGTGAAGGGATGACCTTTGAAGAAGTAGTGGATTTTGCAGCAGAAAACAATCTGGAATGTCTGGAAGTAGCCTGCTGGCCGGCAGTTGGCGCCAAGAGACGTTATGCAGGCGTCAGCCACATTGACGTGGTAAATCTGACAGAGGAGAAAGCAAAGGAGATCAGCGGGCTCTGTGAGAAAAAAGGGGTCGAGATATCCTCTCTGGCATATTATCCGAATACACTGGAGCCCGAGCCGGAGAAAAGAGAAGGGTATGTGAACCACCTTCATGCACTGATCGATGCATCTGCCATGCTGGGGGTTAATATGGTAACTACCTTTATCGGACGTGTAACGAACAAAACAGTGGCTGAGAATCTGGAAATAGCAAAAGAGGTATGGACACCAATCCTGAAACATGCGGAGGAAAAGGGCGTAAGGATTGCCATTGAAAACTGTCCGATGTGGTTTACAGATGATGAATGGCCGGGCGGACAGAATATCATGAGCACTCCCGCAAACTGGAGAAAGGTATTCGAGGTTCTGGACAGCCCGAATCTGGGAATCAATTATGATCCGTCTCATTTTGTATGGCAGCAGATCGATTACATCAAACCGATTTATGAATTCAAAGATAAGATTTTCC
>URVB01000070.1 GCA_900551075.1 uncultured Blautia sp.
GTTCCCACCCCGAAAAGACAGAAAAACAACTTTCCTCTATGATCAACAGTCCGTACCTGCCGCCACTTTCCTTTGCTCAGCACAATCAGCCATGCCATAATCAGCACCACACAGGTACGGATAGCGGTTCCTGCATTGGACTCCACGCCAGTTATCCCGATTTTTGCAAAAATTGTTGTAAGAGCAGCAAACACCGCTGACATAACCGCATAAAGCATCCAGCCTTTGCTTGCCGTTTCTTTTCCCGAAGTACTCTTTCCAACCATAAAAAATCCACCCGAGCCGATAAGGACTGTTCCAATGAGCTTAAAAGCCAGATGATTCGTCTCATGAAAAATAAAAATTGCCATCAAAACAGAGAGAACCGTGCTGGACTTGTCAATAGGCACAACTTTATTGACATTCCCAACGGAAAGTGCCTTAAAATAGCAAATCCAGGATGCCCCGGTTGCTATTCCTGATAAAATTAAAAATACAAAGGATCTCCTGTCAATATCTCCCAGCGTCTGACAGGAACCGGACACCAGCACCATAAGCCAGGAAAAAAGCAATACCACAACCGTTCTGACAGCTGTCGCCACGTCGGAATCCGTCTTCCTTATTCCGCACTTTGCAAGAATCGCAGTAATACCTGCAAAAAATGCTGAGAAAACTGCTGCAATCATCCACATAAACATCACCCCCGTCTTATCCATAGTAACATAACCACACCATACGTCAAGATGAAAACGTTCAGATGCTACAGCATCAATTAAGCCAGATACCGCGGCATCCATAAAGCTAAATGCCGCAGCATCCATAAAGCTAAATGCCCTGCCAGGGCTCTACTGCGCATGTATTGTATCTGTAACAGACATATTTTTTATTCTCTTTGACGGAGCGTACACTGCCGCAGCAGAAGCCAGAAGTACAAGCAGCACGATCACTGCCATTGCCGGAACCGGCACTGTCCAAGCATCGCCCCAGCGGGCAGTCACAAGAGTTTCATATAAAAATCTGTGAATCGGAAGCCCCAGCACACAGCCTGCCGCACTCCCGCAGACTGCATACGTAACTGCCTCGGCAGCCACCATTCTCGTAAGCTGCCGGATGCTCATACCTATCGCCCGCATTGCGCCGTACTGCCTGATACGGGCGGATACACTCATGGAAATGCTGTTCATAATATTAAATACCGTGATCATTGCAATGACCGCCAGAAAACCATATACAAACAACGTGAATGCATAATATGCTCCCCTGGCTTCCCTGTTTTCCAGTCTCTCGTCAGAAAAAATCACGCTTTCCCCTGCCAGATCACGAATGGCATTCACATCCTCGTCTGTTGCCCCGCCTGTAAGCTGGATATCAATGATGGTATAATCATTTTTTCCCAGCAGCTTTTGGAAGGTATCCTCTGAGCAGATGACTGTTTCCGTCCCCTTATTCCGATCAAACGGACAGTCAGACAGAACGCCTGCAACCGTAAGCTCCCCAAACTCCGTCTGTATCTTATCTCCGGTTTTCAGAGGATTCTCGCTGTGATAAACCGTAAGCACATAGTTTTCCTCCCTAACCACCTTTGAGATATCTCCTTCCAGAATATCCCCTTCCTGTTCTGCCCATTGAAATTGGGTTGATTCATAGGAAATAAGATTGATCTTTTTCTCTTCACTGCCAAACATCACAGGAACGTCATAGGCAAACATCCTTCCGTAAACGTGCTTAACTTCCTCTCTTTGTGCAAGCTCTTCGGCCAGCTTACGGTCAACAGAACGGGTATTGTCCGGGCTGACAATAGAAATATCCGGCGTATATGGGCTAAAAGACGTAATGGCATGGTGCATAAAATCAACTACCGTAGAAAATGTCAGAAACAGAATGACGCTCAATGTAAAGGAACCGACCATGAGCAAAAAATTCTTTTTGCTGCGTCCCGCATGGCTCACTCCCAATGCAGTATCTAATTTCAAGAGCGACGTATGAGTGGCTCTCCGTATATTATTCGGAGAAATCTCCCCGCTTCCCGAAACTGCAGCCAACGGAGAGACTCTTGCCGCCTTTTTTGCAGGCGCCCGTGCCGCCAGAAGAACGGTCAGCAGGCCAACAACCACTCCCGAAACAATTCCCGGCAAGCTTATACCAAACACCGGCAAATCCGAAAAGTAATTCGCACTCAGCAAACGCAGAACCGCACAAAGAACCCAGGTAATGGCAGCACCTGCTGCAACACCCAGAGGAATTGCTTTTTTACACCAATGCAGAGCCTCAAGCCGCACGATGCGCATGATCTGTTTTCTGCCGGCTCCAACACAGCGGAGCATGCCAAAAAACTCCGTTCTCTCTGCAATATTGCTGTTCATACTGCTGGCGATCATCAATATACCTGCCGTAAGCACAAGCAGAAACAGCACTCCTGCCGTTCCATACAGCCCCAGCATATAGGAGTCATCACTGAAGCCCATAATCCCCAGAAGCGCAGTATTCTGCCCGATATTTTCATCCGTAAGATGATACTGCTCTTTCATATTCTGAATGGATTTTCTGATATTGCAATTTTCCCGGAACCGGACATAATAGACGAAATCCGAGTCCGCCGGTTCATCTCCCTCAGCAGCTTCATATAACTGTTCAAAGCCATCAAGCGTCATAAAAACGCCAACCGCATCGAACTTGGAAATCATGGCAGTATTCATACCGAAGCCCGATATAATAAAATCCATCGTATCCTTTGACGGCAGCATCAGGGTGACCGTATCACCTATCTCTTTTTTAAAAATATCCTTCGCGTTTTGGGTAAGAATCACTTCTCTGTCATTTTCCGGATACCGCCCCTCTACAATACTCCCTGATTCCGCCCACAGGTTTTCGACCAGCGGTCTTTCGATGCCGCATATGGCCACTCTTTTTCCATCGATCCCGTATGCATCCTTTAACCGATAGTTCAGGACATCATACCAGGAAGATGCTTCTACATCAGGACGGTCAGCAATCAGTGCTGCATCACTCTCACTGATATTACGAATCTGTATATGCCAGTTGCCATAATTAAGAATTGCACGAATCTTCTGACTCCGGAGCTCCATATCTGCCATACTGAATATGGCTGTTACAAGAAATACGGCCAATGCAATACAGAGAATGGTCATACGGTTATGCTTTTTATGAACCTTTGCGGATATGGGAATCAGTTCAAGATAATTTTTCATCATATTCCCCTCCCAAGTCCGTCAAAATACCGTCAGATACACGCAGTACCCTGTCCGCTGATGAGGTCAGATTGATGTTATGGGTAATCATCAGAACCGTCTGCTGATAATGGCGCGAAGCCTTGAGCAGAAGCTCCATAACATCGCGGCTGCTTCTACTGTCAAGATTTCCCGTGGGCTCATCCGCCAGGATCAGCATTGGCTTCGTAATCAGAGCGCGCCCAATGGCCGCACGCTGCTGCTGGCCTCCGGAAAGCTGTCCCGGCAGATGATGACGGCGGTCTGACAGCCCCAGCACCTCCAATATTTCATCGACTGCCTTTTTATCCGGCTTCCGGTAATCCAGAAGAAGAGGAAAGACGATATTCTGTTCCACATCCAGCTCCGGAATCAATTGAAACGACTGGAACACAAACCCGATATTTCTTCTTCTGAATATCGTCCTTTGATTTTCTTTCATCGAAAAAATATCCTCGCCGCTTAAATACACCTTTCCTGATGTCGGATCATCCAGACCGCCGATGCAGTTTAACAGAGTGCTCTTCCCGCTGCCGGATTCCCCGACCACTGCTGCAAATTCTCCCTTCCTCATAGTAAAAGTGGCATTTTGCAGCGCTTTTACACTGTTTTCACCGCTTCCATAGGTCTTACATAAATTTTGTACTCTTAAAATTTCCATAATAAAGTACCTCCTTTAAGCGGTATCATATCCAATACAGCTTACAATCAAATGAATTTCAGCTTACGGTTTTGTAAGGAAACATTATGGAAAATACCGTTCCCTTTCCCCATTCGCTCTGCACCGAAAGCACTCCTCCCTGCCCCTCCACAACCGCCCGTGCAAGAGGCAGTCCCAAGCCGATCCCCTGCGTATCAGTTGACACCTTACTGCGGTAAAATCGTTTGAAAATATGATGAAAATCATCCGGCAGGATACCGCTTCCGTTATCTGACACCAATATCCGGATCTGGGCGGGCGTTCGTTCCCAGCCTATCTGAATCTGGCCACCCTTAGAAGTATGATCCAGCGCATTTTTGACAAGGTTGCCGATTGCCTCACTCGTCCAGTTCATATCACAGATTATCCTATCCTCCGGATTTCCCTTTACAATAATCTTCTTTTTCTCATGTTCGGCTCTTACTGTCAGATTCTCTATTGCCGCACCGATAATCCTGGAGACTTGATAAGAAGCTTTTTCAAAATCAACCCCGCCCGCATCCAGTCTTGTGATTTTCAAAAGCGACAAAATCAATGTCATCATCCGCTCAATTGCAGCATTGGATTTTTCTGCAAATAAAACGACAGCACCTGTATTGTCCGGCTCGTCAAGAATGATCTCATTATACATAGAAAGTGCCGCAAGCGGCGTTTTCAGTTGATGAGAGATATCTGAAATTGTATTCTTCAAAAATTCCTTCGTCTGATGCTCTGTTTCCTGCTTTGCCTGCAAGACCTCTGCCATATTACCGATACTGCCGAACAAATGATAAAGGGTGCCTTCTTTCATCCTGGGAAGCCGTCCCAAAAATCGCCCTTCTGTATAATCCGAAACCGTTTTTACAGCATATTCGTACAGCCGTTCCCGCCTGTAAAGAAACAATATGACTTCTGTTAAGAGCAGGACCGCAAGAAACAAAAGCCTGAAGCAGACCGTAAGCGCCGTTTTGCGGCTGAACTCAGAAAGAAACGGCAGATAGCGCGTATCCGTATCCTGATTGATTCCTAATTTACCGAGTATCTCTGCTCCTGCCCGCGTACCTTCTGTACTCATAATGGCAGCGGCAGCCACATGCTCTTCAACCCCCTGCGAGACCAGGAAGGAAACCACAGCCTGATCGTGGCTGAGCATCATCTCCTGAACAGCAGCCCTTTGTCCAAGTTCCGTCCCTATATCCAAAGCAGCCAATATTACCAAAAACATAACCATTCCCGCAAAAAAATTCCGTGCCGCTCTCTCTCGGAGAAAACTCATTCTACCACCTCATTCCATTGATAACCAAATCCTCTTACCGTCACCAGGTGTACGGGTTTCGACGGATCACGCTCCGTTTTTTCACGAAGACGCCGGATATATACGGACAGCGTATTGTCGTCCACAAAGTTCCCGCTTCCGTCCCAAAGCTCATCCAGAATCACGCTGCGCATTACAACATGGCCGGTATTGCGTACCAGCAGACAAAGCAAACGGTATTCCGCGCCCGTCAGCTCCAATACCTTCCCGGATAGCATTACACGGCTTCTCTGGAAATCTATGGAAATATCTCCGCACTTCAGGATGCTGCAGCCGGGACTCTGAGCCATACCCGCACGGCGCAGAAGTGCATGTATCCGTGAAAGCAGTTCCCCCAGCTTAAAAGGCTTGGTAATATAATCATCCCCGCCGCTGTCAAGCCCGCGTATGACATGGATTTCCTCATCGGAAGCCGTCAAAAAAATAATAGGAACCGTATTTCCCTGGCCTCTGACATATTCACATACCTCAAATCCCGTTCCATCCGGGAGCGTCACGTCCAGAATAAGCAAATCATATTCCATCTGCGCCGCAATTCTTTCCTTTGCCTGCGCAATCGACTTTGTTATATCTAAAGAAAATCCGTTTTTCTCCAAAGAATATTTTAAACCATCAATTAAGCTGGTATCGTCTTCCAAAAGTAAAATTCTGCTCATGGTCATTCTCCCTTCCCAACAGAACAAATAATCAAAGCCGCCGCCCGGCTAAATTTTAACCAGTGCGGCGGTCCCGTTATTTCTTATTTTTCCAGGTTCCGGATATTCTTATCCCTGCGTCCTCCTCTGCTTCCAATGAAATACCTACCGGTATTCTAACACATCTGTTTTCTGTTTTCCATCTATAAACACAAAAGCAGCCTGCCAATTGCCCGCAAATATTTAATCAAATATCTGAAAGGCAATATAGACAGGCTTCCTTAAGAAATACTTTATAACAATATTGACCTATCCCGCGAATGGCTTTTACTGACACTCCCGCAGCAAATTCTGAAGCAGCATGATATGATACTCTTCATCCTGAATGATTCTCTCCAGCAAAGCATTGATACTGCTGTCCTGAATCATTTTTATATGCATTTTGTACTGATGAATGGCTGCTTTTTCGGATTCAATGTCTGTTAAGATCATCTTTTGGACCGTGTCCGGAAGGGTCAGATATTCCGGTGTCCACATTTTCCGGCGGCCATTGTTTTGCATAAAGGCAAAGCTGACCTTTCCGCCCAGCAGACAGATCAATTCCCCCAGTCTCTGTAAATGCGCCATCTCCGCCATTGCAATTCCCAAAAACGTTTTTGCCATGGGGCATTTTTCACAGGATAAACGGTTTTCGTTGTTGATGTACTGCGCGATCGCGGACATTTCGGATACCGCTCCGCAATAATCAACACTCAGAAGATTTGCATATGCCTGATTCTTTCCCTGCACCTGAATCGGTGGATACGGCAAATCCACCATGATTGGTCTTACATTTGCAAAGCTGCATATATTCACCAACGGACTCCCCTTTTGCTCCATTCGATATTATGCTCCTGATATACTTCTATACTAATATATAAAAACATTCCAGGTGTATGCATTCTTTTGCGGAATTACTGCTGTTCTTCCAGACGCTGCTCCCTCTGCTTCCTCAGTTCCACGGTCTTTTCTTCTCTGTCCAGCCCTTTTCCTTCCAATACACTCTGTCAGCTTCATTGAAGCCCCTTCGCTGCACCAGATGCATAAAAAAGAACACTGCTCTTGTCTTGATTCCCGGCTTTACTCTTCCTGCATTTCTCTTTAATTTTTCTGCCAGGACTGTCGTCTTTCTCTCAATTTTTTTCTTAATTTTCGGGTTGACCCGTTCATAGGAGGTTGCCCTGACAGCCA
Organism: uncultured Blautia sp.; assembly: GCA_900551075.1. Lineage (GTDB taxonomy): Bacteria > Bacillota > Clostridia > Lachnospirales > Lachnospiraceae > Blautia_A. The sequence goes on from URVB01000070.1 coordinate 7,066, forward strand.
CTCCATACTTATAAATCCTGGCAAGTCCCCAGAAAAATAAGCTGTCTGCCATATCTTTATTTGTAGATTTCATGCCGCCTCCCGCTGCTGTAGATACACACACCGCCTGTTTGGTAAACATCCCTTCTTCCGGCCGGTGCACCATCCAGCGATACCCATAATGATCCAGGAAGGCTTTCATAGAGCCGGCCGCATGAAAAACGTAGACGGGACTTGTAAAAATCAGAATGTCTCCTTCATCCATTGCTCTGGTGATCGGTGCCAGTTTTTCATAGTGAGGACATAAGCTTTCTGCCCTCGCAAAGCAGCTTGTGCATCCCACACAAAACTCCCCAAAGTCTCTCGGCAGAAAAAATTCCGTAATTTCCCCTCCAAGCTTTTCTGCCAGCATTCTTCCTATGTGATAGGTAGAACCTTTATGATTCTGTCCATGGATCAGTGTAATCTTCATATCCTGCCTCCTTTTTGGGCTTGTTTTCCTATTGTACCAAGCCGCTAGCGCGGCGGCTAACCCCAGGTACGTGAAACCACCACTTTTATGAAAAAAGAGCAGCAGTTTTGTATATATGTTTTATTGTTGAATCACCACAAGACAACTTAAAACAAAACAAAAACTGCTATGCTTATGTTATCATGGATTTTTAAACTCAACAACTACATATCTGAAAATTTTTATCGCCCACCTCCTGATTCGTGATGACATTCTGTTTGTTTCATCACTTTTACCAGGAGGTCCCATTATGGACAATTATTTAAATCAATTCCGGGAGATGGTCTCCCTCCGTGGCCTTACCGACCACACCCTTAAAAGTTATTGGTCTTTACGCTCATCCACTTCATGCCTGACCTCAAACAGATGGCTATGGCTGCCCTCTTGTATCCCTCAGGGCTGCGCATTGGTGAACTCTGCCACCTCCGCTATGCTGACATCAGCAGGACCCACATGCGGGTTCATATTTCGCACTCCAAGAACAGATCCTCCCGTTTTGCCATCCTTTCCGAAAATGCCCTTTCTATCCTTACCATGTACTGGCGGAAGTTCGGAAAACCTATGGGCTGGCTGTTCCCGAAACAGCACGACCCGGACAGGCCCATTGATACTTTCTATATTTTCCGGCACATCCATGACCAGAAACTCCGGCTTGGATGGGGCCCCCGCCCCCTCAAGACCGCCGATAAAAAATTTTTCCAAATTAACATTCCTGAAAGCTGTGGAAATTAATTGTTACTACTCCACCAGAATTACAATTACTCAATTTTAATTGTCCTGCATGTGTTTTTATTACTTGTTCCGCAAACCAAAATCCAAGCCCGTTATGCCCATCCAAAGTACGTGCTGCATTACCACGCCATAAACGCTCTGTTGCATGACACAACGCCGCTTTGCTGAAACCAGAACCTTCATCACACACTAGCACTTTCCACCCATCCTCTGTCATAATACCTTTCAAATACACATTTTTTCCCTTCGGCGTATGTTCAATGGCATTCTGAACTATATTACCAAGCGCGCGAAGTAAATGATTTTTCTGAACAGTTACAATACCAAATAGATGATTTTCAATTTGTAAAAAAACTCTATAGTTCTCTGCAATTGGTATTGTATTTTGGCATAATTCATTAAATAAAGAAGATAACTTAACACTTTCAAATGTCTCATCGGTACCAGCAGAAGTTTCTAACAAACTGGTAACGTACTTCTTTACCTGATTATTGCTTTCTACAATTGTTTTCACTGATTTATAGCTGTTCTTAGGCAGCTCCTCTTCCAAAAGAAGTTCTGCATTACCTCCTATCAAAGTAAGCGGAGTTTTTAAATCATGTGCAAGAGCTGCTATTTCTGCTTCACGTTCTTGTTGCGCTGCCCATTGAGCGGACAACGAATTATACAACGCCTGCCGCATGTCATCCATTGCCCCAAGAGCCTGATCAAACTCTCGTATGCCCGCGTGAGGAATCATAAAATCTAATTCTTGAGCCCCTACTTTCTCGCTCACCTCACTGAATAGCCTCAATTTGATGACAAGACGATGACGCAACCATAAGGTATTAATTAACAAACAGAAAATCCATGCCACACCAAGAGTCCACCACCACAAATACTCAAAAGAAGGCAAAACGCTACGTAACATAGGATTAACAAATTCTTTCCTATAATACCAACGGATAATCACAATGCTGCCATCATCATAGGTATACCGAAAAACTCGCATTTCATAGGTATTCTCCCGTAACAATCCGGCCAGAGCATTTAACTTCTTTCCTTTTACATTACTTTCCAATACCTTGCCGTCTGAGTTGAACAACGCATATTCAGGCAAAAAATCCTCTCTTGGAGAAACAAAGGCTTTTGACTCTTTCTCAAGCATTTGTTCTGCCTGTTGATTGGCAACATATCCAGGATAAATAATTTCAGCATTTTGTAGTAGTGTCGTAGTAAAAAGCCATGTCAAGCAACAGAATAGCATACCGCCCAGCATAATAATGGCAAAACGAAAAAGCACAAAGGAAAGGCTCACTGAACGCTGTCTTTTCTCCATTTATATCCCACCCCCCAAACCGTTTCTATCGGATTTAGACCATCTTCTTTCAATTTAGCTCGAATATTTTTAATATGTTCCGCAATAGCTGATGGAGTACCCTCAGCATCAAAACCGAAAACTGCATCATATAATTGTTTTTTAGTAAACACCTGCCCGGCATGCAAAGCTAAATATTCACAGATAGAATACTCACCTTTAGTAAAAGATACGGTATGCTTATCCACAATCGCCACTTTTGCCTGCATATCAAATCGTACATTACCACGACTAAAAATACGAATTGGTTGACGCACTTCACGTCTTAGATGTGCATTTACACGAGCACGCAATTCCGCAATACTAAAAGGCTTTTTAATATAATCATCAGCGCCAAAACCAAATCCCTGTACAAGTGCCGCATCTTCTGTCCTGGCTGTTAAAAATAAAATAGGACAATCTACTTCATCACGAATACGGTTGCAGATAGAAAACCCATTTTCATTGGGCATCATCACATCAAGCAACAAAATATCATATTGCCGGCAACGATCCGGTTGTACGGTAGCACCATCCGCCTCGATATCTACTTGATGTCCATCTCTTTCCAAAGCTACACGTACCAAATCTAACATGTCAAGATCATCATCAATTACTAATACTTTCGACATAATCTATCCTCCTGGTTTTACTCCGTATATCTTTGCCCCTCAAAAGTTCACTTCAATAATATCACTTTTTCATTCTACATAAAAACATTTGTTTAAAGAATAAATATTAAGTTGCAAATTTATAGCTCTTCTTAGTATTTAGGCTCTTTAGGTACAAAAATTGCAAATATAATATATACCAATAATCCGCTTCCGTATGCTAAAATAAGCGCCACACAAAGCAAACGTACCATTTGGGGGTCTACGTCAAAGTATTTTGCAATGCCGCCGCAAACGCCGGCAATAATTTTTCCTTGTCTAATTCTATATAATTTTTTCCCATGAACATATTCCTTCCTGTCGCTCCACTGGCATTATGTTTAAATGCCAGACCACTTTTTACCAATAATTCGGACCAAATTAAGTGCTCCATTCCTTTATCCGCTTTGTTACTCCTTTGGATGGGGTATTACTAAATTTCCTTTCAGTATAACAATGCAGTATACCAAAGAACAATAAAAATGTAATTAGAATAATCTGTCTTTTTATCTTTTTCATTTTGAAATACCTATTCAAACTTTCTGTCATGTTTCAATCCCTTCAGCAGGAGCGCGGAAAGGCAGCTACACAGTAACAAAACAATAATGCTTTCTGCTCTTTTCCATGCAGTCGTGATATGATAGCCCGAAAGATTGAATACGGCATTGATGGGATAAACGTTTAACAGTACACTTGACATACCTGCAAACAGTCCGGCACAGGAATAAATTTCCGTAAATACCAACGCAAGCCAGTAACTTTTTTCCGTATACGCTACAAAAGCAACAATAGGAGAAACCGCAAAAAACACACCTATACCGTCCCCTAAATATTCTTTCATACAGCTTAAAACCAATTCTGCCGACAATTCAGAAAAGTGCATAACAGTTTCAGTCAAAACTGTTATGACAAACAGTAAAAAGTAAAGAAGTACGCTGAACACAAAAAGCATCATCATTTTTGCAATAATCAATTTTCTCTCGTTAACAGGGATAAGGCGCAGAGATTTGTTCGTATCATCTTCTTCCTCACGGCAGATTATATAACTCCCCAAAAGTGCAATGACCGCAGGAAAGACAAAAAAAGTTGCCAATGGCTGTGCTTCATCCATATACCATCCTGCATTATCTATATATCGCAATCCGTCATGTACATTTTTTAATCCATATTGTACATCCGGTCCATTGTATATGGAATACCCTTCCAGAAAAACTATGACCGCTATCATAGCCGTTGCAAAAATAGCAATCCAAACAATACTTGAACGGCGAAGTTTTTTATATTCCGCCCAAAGTAAAGCACGCATCATTCACACCTCACTCTCTTTTCAATGCAATCTTCGTAAGCAATATAGCAGCAATGTCCCAGACACCGATGCAGAGAAATGCCGAAGGAAGGTTAATAGCCTGTGTAAATACAATACCAGGAATATCCTTGTTTCGCATCACGATAACCGCCATGCTAGTTAATGGTAATGCATACATATTGACTGACATCATAATAAAGCCACAAAAGGCATAAACCAATGTCACACAAACCGGAAGAATATAGCCTTTTTTTGATGCAGCTATCGCCAAAACCGGTATCATTGCAAAAGCGGTAAGCACCCCAATCTCAAAACATCTTTCCAACAAATACGAGACGCTTTCCCATTCAAATGCAACATATCCCGGGAGTACGCTGAACAGGACGGAGGCTATCGCTGTAAACAGCATAAAACTGACCGAGTAAAATAACACCACAAAGAATTTACTGAAAAAATATCCTGATTTGCTGACAGGTACAATCCAAAGCTGTTTCAGCACATTATTCTGCTTTTCTTCATGAATAAGCATGGCGCAAAGTATTCCCAAAACAACTGGCAGAATAATAAAAAGCGTATAACCGAATGCCGACCACTTATAAAATTGTATCGGGTCAACACCTGTATCCCCACGATATTTGAATAGAAGAAATGCCATAACAGGCATAATAAAAGCGGCCAACAGCATAAGCCGGATAAGTTTTCTACGGCGCAACTTCAAAAATTCTGTTTCAATCAGCTTAAGCAATACCCTCACCTCCCGTAATTTTCTTAAAATAATCCTCCAATGTGTCATTACAGAATTGAGAACTAATAACCGCCACATCCTGCATTACAAGAGCCTTATTGACTACTGCCATGTCTAAAGATGTGTCATAAAGCCGAAGTATCCGTTTATCATGTACGGAATAATTTTTCAGATGGAATTGATGTTCTAATATCTGGCACGCTTTATTAACATCAGAAACTTCCAGCAAAATATATTTACTATTCCTCTTTTTCAATTCTTCCAAACTGCTTTCTTCTAACAAAACGCCATGATCAATAATCCCAATATCATCTGCTAACATTGAAATTTCTGCCAGAATGTGGCTGGAAATAAGAATAGTTTTTCCATGCTTAGTACTTAAGTTCTTAATAAACTCCCTTACTTCTGCAATGCCAATTGGATCAAGACCATTTGTAGGTTCATCCAAAATCAGCAGTTCCGGATCATGTAAAATAGCATTTGCAATACCAAGTCGCTGCTTCATACCAAGGGAATATTTACTGAACAGTTTTTTGTCTTTATAAGGCAGACCGACAATTTTCAATGCATTCTTAACTGCATCCGCCATGCTTGTGCCACGCAGTTTTGCAAAAATTTCCAGATTCTCTGTCCCGGTCAGATTCGGATAAAATCCCGGAGTTTCAATGATAGCACCAATACGGGGATATACTTGCTTTTCTCGTCCTTTGATATTCCTACCGAACACATCTACTTCACCTGAAGTAATCGGTGTCAATCCCAAGATCATTTTCATAATTGTAGTTTTCCCGGCTCCATTACGTCCCAACAAACCATATATTCGCCCCTTTTTCACATGGAGATCTACTGCATTAACTACCGTTTGTTCCCCATAAGTTTTTATCAATTGTTTTGTTTCAATCACAAACTCGTTATCTGCTGTGTCCATTTTTTGATTGTTTTTAGAAACCTGATCTTTTTTCCATGAAAGGTTATCTTTCATCGCTGATTTACTCTTATATTTAGCTGATATTTGACACAATGTATATTCCACAATAATTCCCTCCTTCAATTTTCTAATATTATGATATCATCTATTTTTAAGGATTTTATAAAGAAACGGATAAATTTTCAATCGCCCCTCCCTGCCCCCAATATTATGCATATTAGTCTACCGTTCCGGAGTTTGGTAAATATATTTCCTATCAGTTCGGAAGTTTGGTTCTGGACACATTTACAATAAGCTCTGTCCTGTATGCGGTACTGACAGTCATTATGCTACCTCCTGCAAGGTATGGGTTTAAGGAACACCAAGTTGCATAGAGGGAGGATTGCATGAAAAGGAAAAAGTATATGATAATTGAAACAGATCTAATCAACATGGATGAGGAAATAACATCCATCGAGAATTTTCAGACGGGATGTAAAATAAACGTCACTTTAGAAAACACATTTGATTTCATACGCCTGCTGATCCAGCATATCCCTGAGAAGAACTACAAAATGCCCCGTTATTACGGGCTTTATGCCCGCCTTTTTGCGGGCATTTTTGTACCTGCTTTATCCAATTTTAGAATTTTGGTAAGTAGATAAGCCCCTTACGGGGCTTACCCCTCTCAGAACCGGACGTGC
>URVB01000071.1 GCA_900551075.1 uncultured Blautia sp.
CCACCGACCGGGCCACTGGTTGCGTTCAATGGCAGGTCAGCATATGGCGGGAATCGATGTGATCGGAAGCCAGGTGATCTTCGGCGCTCCCGTACAGACACGCAAAGGTATGGGCGGCATGGAGGTTGACGGAGAATTTTTCCATTATATTCTCGGTAAGCTGGGGGCTTCTGCCGGACATCTGGACCCATTGAAAAAGGGCCGTACCATGTGTGAGCTGTTTGGCGCTTATGGCTGGAACTTCGGTGTACGGGATATGAAATATCTTCTGGATCATCTGCTGTTAAGGGGTGTGAATCATCTGGTTCCCCATGCGTTTTCCATGGCAGACTATCCGGATATAGACTGCCCGCCGCACTTTTATGCGAGAGGGAACAACGGACAGTTTCCGTGGTTTGCAGAGCTGATGAAATATGCAAACAGAATGTGTGAGCTTTTCAATCATGGCATTCATGCGGCTTCTGTGGCTGTTCTGTATGATGGGGAAGCGGACTGGACGGGAAAGCATCTTCCCATGCAGAAGATCGGAAGAGAACTGATGCAGAACCAGATAGAATTTGATGTGGTATCTCTGGATATGCTGAAAAATCCGGCCCGGTATCACGGAATGCTGGAAGGAAAAAAGCTGGTGATCAATGGGGTTGAATTTGATGCATTGCTGGTTCCTTACGCACAATATATTCCGGCAGAGCTTGCCGAATTTACTAAGCACAGCAAGGAATTTCCGGTTTATTATGTGGGCGGCTATCCGGAGCAGGTATTAAAGGGAGAGGATGGAACCGCGCCGTCTGATGAGAGCTGGAAAGAGTTCAGTGAGGCAGTGAGGATGGAAAATCTTGCTGCTTTACTAAAGGGGCGGGGTATGACTGAGATTACTATAGAGCCTGCTTTTTCCCGGATCAGTGTTTACCATTACCAGAAAGACCGCCGGATTTTTATGCTGATGAATGAATCATCGGAGCGTGCCTATGCGGGTACCGTGACACTGCCGGGAGGAGAGGAATTTGTATATTATGACGGCATGAAAGATTGTTACCAAAATGCACAGACAGAAATCCGCGCTGGAAAAAGCATCGTCAATTTGGAGATGGAACCTGGAGAGAGCTGTGTGCTGATGGAGAAAAAGGATTTGCTTTGTGAAGAACCATGGAAGTCTTTTGCCGTGCAGGCAGAGGAATGCACAGAGAGCATGGAGCTTGCGGATGACTGGAAAGTAGAGCTGGCCGGGGCCAAAGAATATCCGGAGTTTATGAGGGAACTGCAGATGAAAGCCTTGGTTCCCATCTCAGAGCTGGAACCGGAATTTTCCGGAATTATCCGATATACAAAAGAGGTTTTTCTGACAAAATATCCGGAAAAAGCATACCTGAAGGCCGAGCATGTATATGAGGTAATGCAGGTTATTGTGAATGGAGGGGAAGCAGGAAAATGTCTGACGCCACCCTATCAGACTGACATTCAAAAGTATTTGAAGGCCGGAAAAAATACCATTGTGGTGGAAGTAGCCAATACCCCGGGAAGAGATCAGCTTCATTATCCGATGCCGCCTTTTGACTTCAGTCATGCAGCATTGGAGCCCAGCGGTATGTTCGGAAAAGTCATACTATACTGGAAATAAAGAAAAGGCTGTGATTCCTCGGAGTCATACAGCCTGAAACAGCCTCTTAAGGAGGTCTGCAAACTTATTATATGAGATAGGAGAAAGAAAGCATGAATAAAATCGTGAATCCGATTATTCCGGGATTTTATCCGGATCCCTCTATCTGCAGGGCAGGGGAGGAGTATTATATCGCCTGCTCCAGCTTTGAGCTGTGTCCGGGGATTCCAATCTTCCATAGCAGGGATCTGGTTCACTGGAAGCAGATCTGCTATGCCATAACACCGGAGAACGGACTGCATGTGGAGAAGAACAGTATGGTTGGAGGTCTGATGGCACCTACCCTTCGGTATCATCAGGGCACGTATTATATCATTAATACGAATTTCAGTGACCGGGGGAATTATATCATTACCGCAGAGAACCCCAGGGGTCCCTGGTCCATGCCGCATTGGCTGGAGGATGTTCCGGGAATTGACGCATCCATTTTTTTTGATAACGATGGTCAGTGCTATGTGATGGGTACCGGAAATGTCTGGGATAATGGTACCGGTGTGAAGGAACGGGGTATCTGGCTGGCGAAATATGATATTGAGCATTATCAAATGGCAGGAGAGCCGGTCACTATTTTTAACAGTGCCCTGCGGGGAGCTGCTTCGCCGGAGGCACCGCACCTTTATCATATCGGAGATTATTATTATCTGATCATAGCAGAGGGCGGAACAGAACATTATCATTCTGTGGCAGTGGCCAGAAGCAAAGAATTATTTGGTTTTTATGAGGGGAATCCGGCAAATCCGGTTATAACCCACCGTCATATGGGATTTTGCTGCCCGATCACGAATGTGGGACATGCAGACCTGGTAGAGCTTCCGGATGGAAGCTGGTATGCCGTGATGCTGGCTTCCCGCCTGATTGATGGCACCGGGAAAAACATCGGAAGAGAAACCTTTCTCTGTCCGGTCATCTGGGAAAGAGACTGGCCGGTATTTTCTCCGGAAACCGGAAAGGTGGAATGGGAATATCCCGCACCGGAGTGTCTTCCCTGGACACCCCTGGAGCCGGAGCTGCCCAGAGATGATTTTGACGATGGAAAACTGAATCTGTGCTGGACTTTCTGGGGCACTCCTTATGAAAAGTTTTTAGAGATCGTTGATTCTAAACTGTATTTGAAATGCATCCGGCAGACCTTGACAGAGGATATGAGGCAGATGGGCTTTGTTCCGGAATTCAGGAAAGACCAATACGCTTCCTTTGTGGCGAGATGTCAGAGGCGGATTCACACAACGGCAACCTGCCGGATGTCTTTTATGCCGAATGGAAAAGAGACAGCCGGTATGGCTGTGATGCAGGCGATGAATCATCAGTATCATCTGGAAAGAGCACTGGAAAGGGGAAGGCAGATCGTACGGCTGGTACAGTATACGGCAGATTATGATGTACCGCCGTATTTCCCGGGCTTTGTCAGCAGAACCAACAGAATGGTGATCGCAGAGGCAGGCTGGGAACAGGAAGATATCGTTCTTCGGATAGAAATGGACGGAGAAAGATTTATCATCAGCTATGGTGAATCGGAGGAAAACCTGAAAGAATTGTGCATTGCAGACGGCAATGTGATCAATCCGGAAAAGGTTGGCTGTATGGCAGGAACCATGATCGGCATGTATGCCACTGGAAACGGAGAGGATATTGATAACCGGGCATCCTTTGACTGGTTCGAGCTGATTTAAGAGATATTTGGGAAAAAGAGAGGATAAAGCTATGACCAATAAAGAAGTAATCCAGGCATTTTATAAAGAGTTTTTTAATGATCACCTTGTGGAAGCCGCAGACAAATATGTCCTTGAGGATTATATCCAGCACAACCCGGGTGTGGGACAGGGCCGCGAAGCATTAAAAAATGCGTTTGCAGATAAATTTGCTTCTAATCCGGCCTTTCGTCTGAATATTGTAAAAATGATTGAAGAGGATGATATGGTAGCGGTATATCTGAAAAATGTAGATTCTGAGGGCAATACATTATGCCGCGTGGTTGATATGTACCGTTTGGCTGACGGAAAACTGGCGGAGCATTGGGATGTGCTGCAGCCCTGTGAATTATGAGGTCATACAGGGAATGACCCGTAACAAAAAAAGGTCAAAATAAGTTGTGTATTTTAACCTTCCTGAAAAGTAGTAAAAAATAAGGTCATTAAATATAAGAAATTACATTGCGAATGGAGAAGAGAAAAAAAACAGGTACTGATAGAATAAGCACAGATGGAAGAGACGTATTCCAAGCTTAAAACACAAGGAGGAAAAAAATGAAATTCAAAAAAATTGCAGCACTTGTTCTTACCGCAGCAATGCTGGCATCTGCACCTGTCTGTGCACATGCCGAAATTATCGGAGCTGACCAGGATGCAGCCAATACGGAAATGACTGACGAAACCCTGAAAGTGGGACTTGCTTCCGAACCCTCTACCCTTTGGGGTGCAGCAGCCGGACAGGTAGAAAATGAAGCGCAGATAGTCATGAGCGCATTGATGGACACTCTGATCAGGGAAGACAAGGCTACCGGCGAGATTCTTCCAAACCTTGCAACCGCATGGGAATGGGCAGATGACACACACTGCAGGTTCACCTTAAGAGATGATGTTACCATGTCTGATGGAACACCGTTGGTAGCTGACGACGTTGTTTATACGGTTGGCGTATGGACAGAATACAGTGCAAACACAGATACCGGACGTTTCATCAAAGGTGCGGAAGCACAGGATGAGCATACCGTAACGATCGAATTTACCCAGAAGGCGCCGGATCTTCTGAAAGTGCTTTCCTGGTCAAACTTCGGCATCGCAAGTGAAGAAGAGGTAGAAGCGGCAGGCGGCCTTGAGGCAGTACAGTCCAATCCGGTGATCGGTTCCGGCAAATACCGTTTTGTTGAGTGGCAGAGCGGGCAGTCCATCACTCTGGAAAGAAATGAGGAATACTGGAACAAGGATTACAAGGGGTATTACAAACAGATCGTCCTGACCTTCACCAATGATGCGGCAGCCCGTGAAATGGCAGTAGAATCCGGTGATTCTCAGGTGGCGGTAGATATGCCGGTGATTCAGGCCGCTACCTATGCAGAGAGCGAAAATGTCAATGTCGTTGTTTATGACTTCGGCCAGGTAACACATCTGTGGTACAACATGACAGAGGAACATGCAACCCAGGACCAGAAGGTAAGAGAAGCAATCCAGAAATGTATTGATTACAATGCACTGGCGCAGGTAGGTACGGCAGGCGTCGGCACACAGGCATTGGGATATCTGTCTACGAACAGTATCTACTACAATGAAACCTATACGGAAGAGGAGAGGGTGGTTGATATAGAGGGCGCAAAGGCTCTGTTGGAAGAAGCCGGTTATGCGGATGGCCTGGAGCTGAAAATGCTCGGACTTCAGGATTCCGTTCCCACCTATACGGTTATCCAGGAAAACCTTCGTGCAGCAGGCATTAATGCAAATATTGAAACACCGGATACCGCTCAGTTTGTGCAGGATGCTTTTGCCGGAAATTATGACCTGATCGTTATTGGCGAGTGGGTACCGAACAGAAATCCATCCGCATTCACATTCCTGAACAAAGACGATATTGCAGGCGGATTCATTATCGGCGGGCCGAAGGTAACAACCGACGAAACCGATGCCCTGATCCACGAGATTATCAGAGAAGAAGATCAGGATGCGGCAAAAGAAAAAATTGCACAGCTTGAGCAGATTATGAAAGACGGATGCATCCAGACCAATCTGTATCCGGAACTGAAAGCGTCTGTTATTGCCAAAGACCTGAAAGGATACGGCACTATTGAGAGAGGCTTCATTGATATTACAAGCCTTTACAAATAAGTTTGGAAACTTCCGATACGGATGATTATTTGACACTGCGGGGATTTCCTCACAGTGTCAAATTCCTATAAGGGCATAATAAATTAAAGAATGGTCTATTCCGGCATTTATCTTGTCCGCAGAAAATGTCAATGCGCTTAAAGTGGGAGAAATAAGATGCTAAAATACATAGTAAAACGGATTCTTTTGCTGATTCCGATTCTGCTCGGAGTTTCAGCGATCATCTTTATATTGAAAACATTTACTCCTGGTGACCCTGCCCGTCAGATTCTTGGAAATAATGCTACTCAGGAACAGATCGATGCAAAGAGAGAAGAGCTTGGACTGAACGATCCGGTTCCGGTGCAGTATGTAAGATATATCGCAAGGGTATGTCATGGGGATTTCGGTGATTCCTATCGTACCGGAGAATCGGTGATCAAAGAAATCATGCCTCGTATTGCTACCTCCGCAAAGATTACCTTGGGAGCGGTTGCCATCGGCGCCATACTGGGAGTGCTGCTGGGAATCATTTCCGCTCTGAAAAAATATACATGGATAGATTCTCTGGTGCTGGTTATTTCCATGTTTTTTCAATCCGTCCCGGAGTTTGTTGTGGCATTGGTGCTGATCATGGTTCTCGCTGTAAATCTGCACTTACTGCCTGCCACAGGTATTGAAACGGCCCAGGGTTATATTATGCCAATGATGTGTACCGGACTTGCCTCCGTTGCCAGCTACACACGTATTACCAGATCCAGTATGCTGGAGGTTTTGGGGGAAGACTATATTCGTACAGCAAGAGCCAAGGGCCAGGAAGAAGGAAAAATCGTTCAGAGCCATGCACTGCGCAATGCGATGATTCCGGTAGCGCAGTCAATTGGTACAAGCCTTGGCAACTGTATTGGCGGCGCTATGGTACTGGAAACGGTTTTCGGTGTACCTGGAGTCGGAAAATATATCGTGGATTCAATCACGCAGAGAAATTATCCGTCCGTTCTTGGCGGAGCCATGATTCTTGCAATTATTCTTACGGTAATCAATCTTCTGGTGGATATCAGCTTCGTCCTGATTGACCCGCGCCTGAAGACAACGATTATTTCCGGCGGTGCGAAAAAAGTCAAGAGAGCAAAAGCGGCATAGGGGAGGAAAAAATTATGGCTAAGATGCATACTCCCGCAATGGAGAAAATTGAAAGAAAAAATGCAAAACGTAAAAAACCTGTTAAATCCACACCGGCTTATGAGTCCTGGAAGCGATTTAAACGCAATCCCACAGCCCTGATTGGATTGGCGGTTGTAGGCATATTGATTCTGATTGCGATATTCGCACCGTTAATTGCACCCTATGATTACCAGGCACAGGATTATACGGCCATGATGCAGAAGCCGTCCGCAGCCCATCTGTTTGGAACGGATCAGTTCGGACGTGATATTTTCAGCCGTTGTATTTACGGAGCAAGATACAGCCTTCTGATAGCGCTTTTCTGCACAGTCGCAGCATTTTTTAGCGGCGGCCTGCTTGGGATTATTGCAGGATATTTCGGCGGCAAAATAGATACCATTATTATGCGTATCATGGATGTTTTTCAGGCGGTGCCGATGATTATGATGGCAATGTGTATCGTGGCGGTTCTTGGAAACGGTATTTTGCAGCTTGTTGCGGCAATTATGTTTGCTTCCATGCCTACCATGGCAAGAAACAACCGTGCGGCGATTCTGCGTGTACGAGGCAGTGACTATATCGAGTCTTCCGAGGCGGTCGGCGTGGGACAGATTCGTATGATTATTAAGCATATGATTCCGAATGCAGTCGGCGTTATGATCATTTATTTCGTTGGTTTTCTGGCAGTTTCCATTATGATGATGTCCTCTATGAGCTACATCGGCGTCGGACTTGCGGCTCCCACTCCGGAATGGGGACTGATCTTAAATGACGGCAAAGCCTACTTAACATCGGCGCCTTATATGATGCTGTTCCCGGCTATGATGATCATGATTACCTGCTTCGCATTTAACCTTATGGGCGACGGACTTCGCGATGCGTTTGACCCGAGACTGAAATAAGGAGAACCAGAACAATGAGTAAAAATATTTTAAGTATCAGGGATTTAGTCATTCATTATGAGACTGACGAAGAAGTCGTAGAGGCTGTAAATAAAATTAATCTTACTCTGGGAAGGGGGCAGGTTTTGGGGCTGGTAGGAGAGACAGGCGCCGGCAAAACGACGACGGCTCTTGGCATTATGGGGCTTCTGCCGCCCAAGGTAGGTCATGTGATCCAGGGCAGCATTGAGCTGGACGGAGAAAATCTTCTGTCGAAATCCGCAAGAGAAATGCGTGCTGTCCGCGGCAAAAAGATCAGCATGATCTTCCAGGACCCTATGACTGCCTTAAACCCGGTTAAGACTGTCGGTGACCAGATTGCAGAGGTTGTTTATCTGCACAATAAACGCTCCAGAGCAGAAGCACTGAAAAGAGCACAGGAAATGCTGGCAATGGTAGGGATCGTTCCGGAGAGGTATAAAGATTATCCGCATCAGTTCTCCGGGGGTATGAAGCAGCGTATTGTCATTGCAATCGCATTGGCCTGTGAACCGGAGCTTTTGATTGCAGATGAACCTACGACTGCACTGGATGTAACCATTCAGGCACAGATTTTGGATATGATGCGCAAGCTGCAGAAGGAAAACGGAACCTCCATGATCCTGATTACCCATGATCTGGGTGTTGTTGCCGAAATGTGCGACCACTGTGCAGTTATGTACGGCGGTGAAATTGTGGAATACGGTACCGTTTGTCAGATTTTTGATAATCCGAAGCATCCGTATACAAAAGCTCTGTACCGTTCCATTCCGTCGCTGGATCAGGACGTGGAGAGACTTCATGTCATTCCGGGAATGGTAACGGATCCTTCGGACCTGCCGAGCTGCTGCAGCTTCTGTGAACGCTGTGAGGAGAAGAAGCCGGAATGTGCAGAGCATGATCCGTGGACGGTTGAGGTGGAACCGGGACATACAGCAAAATGTTTCCGGTATACACCGGAATGGGAGGCGAAATAAATGGAAAATCTGATAGAAGTTAGAAATCTGAAGAAGTATTTTTTGACGCCCCGCGGGATGCTCCATGCTGTGGACAATGTGACCTTCAGCATTGAAAAAGGAAAAACGATTGGTATTGTGGGAGAGTCCGGATGTGGAAAATCCACCCTGGGAAAGACGCTGATGAGACTGCATAACCCGACTTCCGGTGAGATATTGTATAAGGGCGCCGACATTGCCGGCATGCCGATTAAGGAGTTTAAAAAGAATTACCGTTCCCACATTCAGATGGTATTCCAGGATCCGTATGCATCCCTGGATCCTCGTATGAATGTACTGCAGTTGATCGAGGAACCCATCAAGGTAAACAACAAAAAACTAAGCAAAACTGAGGTTACAAAGAAGGCGCAGGAAATGATGAATCTGGTAGGTCTGGCTAAGAGACTGGAAGGTTCTTATCCCCATGAGCTGGATGGCGGGCGCCGTCAGCGTATCGGTGTTGCCCGTGCTCTTTCCCTGAATCCGGAGTTCGTTGTTTGTGACGAGCCGGTATCCGCACTGGATGTATCCATTCAGGCGCAGATTCTGAACCTCCTTCAGGACCTGCAGGAAGAACGCGGTCTGACGTATATGTTTATTACTCATGATATGTCCGTGGTAAAACATATTTCCGATGACATCGCAGTGATGTATCTGGGGCAGATGATCGAGAAATGTCCTGCAAATGAGATTTTTAAGGATACCATTCATCCGTATTCTCAGGCACTTTTGTCTGCAATTCCGATTCCCAATGTGCACGTAAAGCATGAAAGAATGGTTCTTAAGGGAGAACTTACCTCCCCGATTGATCCGAAGCCGTGCTGCCGTTTTGCAGCAAGATGCCCGTATGCAAAACAGGAGTGCCTGGAAAGAGAACCACAGCTTCGCGAGCTTCGTCAGAATCATCTGGTGGCATGTCATTATGCGGAAAATTTCGTAAGATAACAGTGCCCCGGTAAAAGAGTTGGAGCCTGCCAGAAGGCATGGACGTAAAGGATATATAATGCTTTTTGCCTATACCATTTTGGAGGAATATGCATGTTAAAAAAAGAGAAATTTTATTTATCCATACAGGATAATCCGCATGAAGAAAGTATGCATTCGGAAATTGAGCTTATATTTATTTTGGAAGGAAATGTGGATATCAGTGTGGAGCAGAAGGTGTCCCACCTGAAGGCGGAGGATATTCTTGTTGTCAACGCGAATAAACACCATACGCTGAAGGCGTCAGAAGGGCAGTTGATCATGCGCCTGATGATCCATTATAAAATGGCATGCGAAGCATTCCAGGGAGAAAATGTAATATTCTGGTGTGATTCCAGCGTTTCTAAAAATGAGAAATATAACGAGCTGAGAATCATATTGAAGCGTCTTCTGAAGCATTATGCAGAGAAAGAAAATTATGAAAAAACCTTTGGGTTTATGGCGGACTGTTACTTGATACTTCATCATCTTACCGCCAATTTTATGGTGAAATCCACGGATATCCAGAACAGTGAGGAAGGAGACCGGTATGAGGAGCGGCTGAATCAGATCAACCAGTATATCAATACGAATTATGACCAGCCTATCAGTATGAAGGATCTGTCTGAAAAGCTGTTTCTTTCCAATGGTTATTTATCTCGGTTTTTTAAGAAAAATTACGGGATGAGCTTTGCCAGTTATCTGACAAATGTCCGGGTCTTTCATGCAGCGGACGAGCTTCTCTATACCGATGCGCCGATTACGGTGGTGGCCTATGACTGCGGGTTTACCTCAGCGGCATTTTTTAATAAAGTGTTTAAGAATGCATATGGGGTCACGCCTTCGGAGTTCCGCAGGAGGGCGGCCGCACAGGAAAGAGAAACAGAAGCTGATTCTGATAAAAAGGCTCTGGAGAAGAGAATTGAGCGGATTGTGATAAAGGAAGAGCTTGGTGATGCATGCGGAGATGATTCCCATGTAAGGGAGGTTACCGGAGAGTATTCGGTAACAGAGCCGGAAGAGTTTCAGAATTATTGGGGTGACACCATTAATTTCGGAGATGCATCCAATCTTTTGCATTCCTCTATGCGTGAGCATCTGATGATCCTGCAGAGGGCGCTGGGGTTTCAATACGTCCGGTTCTGGAGCCTGTTCACAAAAGGATTTTTTATTAAGCCTGATCAGGAGGAATATGATTTCAGCCAGATCGATTCCATACTGGATTTTGTTCTGGAACAGGGAATGAAGCCGTTTATTGAATTGGGAATGAAGCCCAAGGTCATTCATTATGAGGTAGGGCAGACCGTAGAGACAGAAAGGGTGACATATCAGCCTTTTACGGTACCACAATGGGACCGGCTCATGCGTGCCTTTATGCGTCATCTGAGTATGCGTTACGGTCAGAATGTATTGGACGGATGGCGGATGGAGCTTTGGTTTGACGAAGATCTCAGATCAAATAGAAATGAATGGGAAAACTATTTTGACAAATTTGAAGTCACCTACCGGGCTGTAAAAGAATGCAATGAAAAAATCGCGGTCGGCGGTTATGGTATCAGAATGGATTACGGTGCGGAGCAAAGGCAGGATTTTTTGGCCCGATGGGCTTTGAGAACCTGTCAGCCGGATTACATATCCATTATGTTTTATGCATATGAGCGCGGCGCGGACGGCAAAGACATTTATGCGAAACGAAGTACAGACAATGAAGTGTTCCTGCATTTCTTGGATAGAGAAAAAAAGCTTCTGTCTGCGTGCGGAATGGGAGCGCTTCCAATCTATATCTGTGAGTGGAATCTGACACCCAGTGTGCGTAACTATATCAATGATTCTACCTTTAAGGGGGCCTATATTATCAAGAATATCATTGATCTGTATGGAAGGGTGGAGTGTATGGGATATGGCGCAGGAAGCGACCGGCAGTATGCCTCTTACGATACACCGGGAATGCTGTTTGGCGGAACCGGCCTGATTACCAAGGAAGGAATCCTGAAGCCGGCGGCCTTTGCGCTGGAGTTTATGAACCGGCTGTTTCCGTATTATGTGGGAAAGGATAAGAATTATCTGATCACCACAGACTGTCATGATAATTACGGAATCGTCTGTCACAACCAGCAGATTTTGAATTACAATTATTATCTGACATCCGAATCAGCGATTGAAAAGGACTGTACATGGAAATACTTTGAAGGCCGCCGGAAGCTCAAGCTTAAGCTTCTGCTGAAAGGTTTGAGGGACGGGGCGTACCGCGTAAAGGTTTACCGCATCAATTACCTGAACGGAAGTGTGCTGGATATCTGGGAGTCCATGGATTATGACAATGAACTTTCCAGAAATGATGTCAAGTATTTCCGGAGAATCTGCGAACCCAAGATGAGTATTCGGAAAGCAGAGACGGTACAGGGAAATCTGCTGATCCGGGAAGAGCTTCAGATGAATGAAATTGCATTTATCCGGATCAGGCGGATCATATAAAAGAAAGAGCTTTCGCAGCAGAATAGAGTTATTCCTTCTGCTCCGGGGGCTTTTTTATTTCATACCAGGGTATTTCGTTTTGTTGTGCAATCCGGCTCATAGCTGCCGTTGGTACGGCGGAGAGGTCAAAATTTGCCAGACGGAATTGCCTTTTCCGAAAAACAGAGAAAATAAAGGTTACTATAGGGTCGGATAATGAGATAAAATACGGAAAGTGCTTATCGGGCAGATGCTTTATAATGACAGCATAAGCGTAGCTGTTCATTATCTTCACGGCTGCAGATAAATACCGATGTACGAATTTGAAGGAAAAGAGAGGAAGAAGAATGAGAATTTTAGGATTGTCTTTTGGAAAGAAAAATGCCAACTGCGATATTCTCTGTAAGGAGGCTCTTTATGGAGCAAGAGAAGCGTACCCGGATGCAGAGATCAAGTTCATCAATACACAGAGATTGACTATTGACCGCTGTATCGGATGCGGGGCATGTTCAAAAGCATTGGAAAAAGGAAAAGATAATGTCTGTATTATCAAGGACGATTTCCAGATGGTTGAGAATGAAATCCGTGCAGCGGATGCAGTGATCGTTGCCGCTCCCGTATATGTATTGCAGCCGGTAGGACAGTTTAAAAATCTGGTAGACCGTTTCTCCTGCAGACATGATGTATCCGCAATCAACTGGGTACTGGATAAGAGAAGGGCAGGCGAGATGCCGGGAGACCCCGACGAGTTTCCGCAGGCACGCTTAAGAAGACGTACGGTTTCTTATATTTCAGTAGGTGGTGCAAGTACAGACCACTGGACTTCTATGGGTACGGCAACCCTTCATTTATTCGGCTTTCCGGTAATGATGCAGGTGGTATCCAACTATAATGCAAACAGTATGGGAACCGTTGGAAATCCATATCTTGATAAAGAACTGATCGGACATATGCACGAAATCGGAAAACGTACCGCCAAGGCATATGAAATGGCTCCGAAGGATGTAGAATACTATAATCCGAAGGATATGGGAACCTGTCCGGTGTGCCATCAGAATCTTCTGACAGTAAACGGCACAACAACCGTCCAGTGCCCGATCTGCGGCATTGAAGGAAAGATTTCCATTGACGAAGATAAATTAAATGTCACCTTCTCTGAAAAAGAGCAGGCAAGAGCAAGAGGTACCTTTGCAGGACTCCGTGAGCATACGGTAGAGATTCAGGGCTTTGGCGCTGTCTGCGGACCAAAGATTATGGCAAACAAAGAATATCTGGATAAACAGATGGACGAAAGAATCAAAAAATTTGAGGAAACCATCAATCAACAATAAAAATTTCTAAACCAGAAAGATAGTGTATACATAAGAATTTTTTGTCAGTAACCGCAGAAATGTGGTTACTGATTCCTATAAATGGGAAAAGGAGTAGAGCTGATGAAAAGATATGAAACGCAGGTCTGCGTGATCGCGGCAGGTCCGTCCGGCCTTTCCGCTGCCGTGCAGGCAGCGGA
>URVB01000072.1 GCA_900551075.1 uncultured Blautia sp.
ATGGGGGTAGTTTGCGCTTTTTTGGCTACTCAGAAGGTTTGGTTTCACAGTAAAAGTCAATTTTATGCGATAATAATGGCATTTTTATTAAGCCGTTTATCTACATACATACCTATTGTTTTTTGCAATGTAAAAGTATCGGTTTTGGGCTATATTATTCCTCAACTGCCATATGAAATATCACAAATGGAGGATGATTTATGCACAGGCATAACACAGATTTTAGTTGTATTTATTGCTTCAATTGTCCTTAAAAGTAAAAAAAGTAATTAGTTTTATTTATTTGGGGGGGAATGTAAGAAATATTGTGAAAAATAAAGCTATTAGAACCATTTTTTGTCCTCGAATAAGTAGACTTAAATTACTTAATAAACTGTCTAAAACGAGAAAGAATTTATAACTCCACCCGTATTTTATGGGTTTGTATCTGACGCTATTATCGTATAGCGCAGGGATTAGGAAATATTTCATTACTATTTGCGCTGCCAGCCAAAGGCAGCAGAACGGAGAGTATTATGGAAAAAAAAGTTTCTTTTATGACAATAGTTTTAGTCTTGGTTTTAGCTCTATCAGCATTCCAGAAAACACCTGATGCACCAATCGTAACAAACAAAAAGGATAGTAAATTGGAAACGGCTATATTGTCGAAGGACGCACCCAAGGAGTCTCTGAATCCAGACGCAGAGTGGAAAGAGCAATTAACAAGTGCGGATAATAATGTAACAATCAATATAAATGCAGTGGTTGAGGCGCCAGAGGTACCCCAGATTTCAGTTGTATCCTGTATGCCACATTATTTTACATTAGATGAAACAAAAAATGCAATAAGTTTATTTTACGGTGATGCGACCCTTTATGACAATTCTCTAAGTGATAAGGATTGGCTTGAAACGGAGATAATAAAAAGCAGGGCCGATCTTGAATACTTGAAGAGGAATGGTGAATACCCCCTGATAGAAGATCAGGAAGCGCAACGGGTAGTTACCAATCTGGAAGAAGAGGTCGCCTGGCTTGAGGATAAGATTGTGCGGCTTGAAGCTGATTATCAAACTGTTTTAGAGGAATCGGCAGGTGTCGGAGAAATTGAACTAAAAGAAAATGACAACGGTGCGGAATCTGTAAATGTGAGAAATGACCAAATACCGCCGATGCAGTTCTATGTTTTCAATGATAAGAATGTAAATGATGCTGCAATGGAATATGAGATCACGGGAAGTGATCTTTCGTCGAGCATCCCATTACAGGCAACGGAGCAGCTTGATATAAATATTTCTAGAAAGGACGCAGAGCGAAAAGCGCTGGAAGTGGCTTCATCGTGTGGCGTTCTTGAATGTAAAGTAGTGTCTGCAGCCAAAGCGCAGGTAAGTGGACAATTAAGTTATGTGTTCACGTTGGGGAGATTAGTTGGCGGAGTGCCCAGTATACCGGTTCCGAACTATGAGGGTACACGGGCGTTTGGAGCTGACGGCAAAGAATATAGAGAACCCTGGAGACAGGAAAATATTCAAATTGTAGTTAATGATAAAGGTGTGGTCGGTTTCTTGTGGGAATATCCGCCGGAAATCCTCAAGGTGTTGAATGAAAACGTAGCTTTGATGCCATATATTGAAATAAAGAAAATAGCGAAAAATCAACTGCAGAGGACTCAAACCGCTGATGAATTTGAACTAAATTCCAATGGTGGAAAAGTAGTAGAAATAAACAGAATTGTATTTAACATGATGCGTGTTGCACAAAAAGAGTCTTCGGACAGCTATTATTATCTGCCAGTATGGGATTTTCTTGGTAAAACAGTGGATAACAATATGGAAACACAGGAAGATGATGTTCCGGTATCAGAGAAGTCTTTTCTCACAATTAATGCTATTGATGGATCGATTATCGACAGGGGATTAGGATATTGAAAAACAATGCCTTTTCAGCGGATATGAATAATGCTTTAAAATCACGGGGACTCGTTATTGGTACTGTTGGTATGGCAGCGGCTGGTTTCTTAAGCGTGTTCGAACAAATACTGCCTGTATTTCAGGGACGTTTTGCGGAAACGGGACTGGATAAAGGATTCGTGATGCGTTTGATGTTTACCGCAGTATCCTCCGATCTGGTTTTATTGGTGTTTCCTATTTTATGTACGCTTCCTTTTACTTCAGCATTTTTAGATGACTATAAAAGTCATTTTATCCGCAAATATCTGCCGCGTGCTGGAAAGAAGAATTATGTAGAAGCAAAAGTTTTTGTGACGGCTCTGTCGGGAGGGCTTACTCTTTTTATCGGTGTGATTTTAATGTTTCTTGTTTTTGCCATATTATTTCTTCCGATGGAAACAGCTGCGGAGACAGCTGAAGTATTCGGAACAGAAATGCAGATGATAGAAAATAGTATAACAGCACAAAGAAATTTGGAAAAGTTTATGATGCAGGCATTTGTGTTCTTTCTAAATGGATGCTTCTGGTCATTAGTTGGGGGGATACTGGCGGCGGTGACCATGAGCAAATATATGGCTTACGCTTCCCCTTTTATATTGTATTATGTACTTGTCATATTTTCAAAGCGGTATTTTAAGATTTTATATGTGCTAAATCCACAAGAATGGATAAATCCCGTTTCTGAATGGGTGGGGGGAACAAAGGGAGCTGTTTTATTTATTGTGGAATTAATTATCGCAGCAGGATTTCTATATAGTCATATTATTGAAAGGAAATTACGGGATGTGTAAATTGAGACAGGCATATGCTGTATGCAATTACAATTTTCGCCGATGGCATAAAAATCCACGTGTATTTATTACGTTTGCACTTGCTTTTATTCTTTGTTTTCTGCTTTCTGAAAAAGCAGTGGAGTTCGCAGGTAAATATGGTACCACTATGCAGCTTGTGGAAGCATTTGTATGGACTTTTGGTGATGCTACAAATATTATGCTTTCTTCTCTGCTTCTCATACTGCTGTTTGCGGATATGCCGTTTATAGGAGCTGGAACACCGTATTATTTGATGCGTATTAATCGCGTGATATGGGCGTGGGGTCAAATCATTTATATTACGCTTGCTACCGTGTTGTACATAACGTTTATTCTGGTAACCACATCTTTACTCTGTGCGGGTAACAGCTTTATTGGAAATATGTGGAGCGAAACGGCAGCAATGCTTGGATATTCAGGACTGGGGGAAGCGGTTGCACTTGCATCCTCTGTAAAAACGATGGAAATGTCGTATCCATATGAATGTATGGCGGTTATATTTTTGCTTATGATTTTATATACGCTGCTGATGGTATTAATTATGCTTATGGTGAATTTGCGAAAAGGCCAGTTTTGGGGAACTGTTAGTGTTTTTGTTTTCAGTCTCTATGGCTTATTGCTTAACCCGCAGATATTCAAACAGATTTTTAGCTTATCAGATCAGCTCATGTATAAAGCCAATTTAGCAGTAGGCTGGCTATCGCCACTTAACCACGCCACGTATTATATGCACAATTTTGGGTATGATCTTTTGCCACGGCTATGGCAAACATGTGCCATATTCACTGGATTGATTGCGATGTGTTTCTTACTGATACTGCATTCCATGAGAAAATACAACTTTAATTTTACAGGAAGTGAGATATCATGAAGGATATAGCGATTAGAGTAGAGCATGTATATAAGCAGTTTGGTGGGGAAACTGTGCTGACCGATATCAATCATAACTTTGAGCGTGGAAAAATACATGGGATAGTAGGCAATAATGGTTCCGGAAAAACGGTGCTTTTTAAATGTATGTGTGGATTCATGCTTCCTTCCAAGGGGAAAATATTCATTGATTATGAGCGGGTAGGTGTGGATATGGATTTTCCGGATGACATGGGTATTATCATTGAAACACCTGGCTTTCTTCCGAATCTTTCGGGGCTTAAGAACTTGCAGATATTAGCAAGTCTTAAAAGAAAAATTGGAAACAAGGAAATAAGGAAGGTAATTCGGCAGGTCGGACTTGATCCTGACATAAAAAAACACGTTGGTCAGTATTCTCTTGGTATGCGTCAGCGCCTCGGGATAGCACAGGCAATCATGGAAGATCCGGCATATCTTATTCTGGATGAGCCATTCAATGGTCTTGATAAAAGAGGGGTTAAAGAGATGAGGGTAATAATAAAAGAACTGCGTTCAAAGGGTAAAACAATATTACTTGCCAGCCACAATGCTGCTGACATTGATGAACTGTGTGATACAGTCTGTGAAATGGATAAGGGGATACTGACAGTAATCAGGTGAGATTATGGAGAAAAAGAAACCAATTATTAGTCTGCATAATGTGGTGAAAATATATAAATCAAAAACTGTGCGGTTTAAAGCTTTGAATGGTATCAGTCTCAATGTATATCCGAATGAATTTGTTGCTATTGTTGGAACATCAGGCAGTGGAAAATCTACTATGCTAAATCTTATCGCTGGATTAGAGAAACCCACTGCGGGAAAAATATTTGTAAGAGGACGGCCAATTCACAAAATGAGCGAGGATGAACTTGTAGATTTTCGGCTGAAGCATGTGGGGTTTATTTTTCAGAATTTTAATTTGCTGGATTCTCTTACGACTCTTGAAAATGCGGCGTTTCCACTGACTTTGCGTGGAATGCGGGAGAAGGAGAGAGTAAAAGCGGCAAAAAAAACGCTGAATGACCTGGGCTTACAGGAACATCTTCTGCATTATCCCAATGAATTGTCAGGAGGACAGCAGCAACGTGTTTCCATTGCAAGGGCAGTCATCACTCATCCTCAGATTATTTTTGCTGATGAACCAACCGGAAATCTGGATAGTAGTACAGCGGAACAGATTATAGATATCTTGAAGAATATTGTTCATCAGGAGGGCAGTACTCTTTTGATGGTAACGCATGATATAGAAAAAGCGAAGTATGCTGATAGGATTGTTCGTCTTGCAGATGGGGTTATTATCAATATAGAAACAAGAGAGGAACAGGAATGAAGAAAAAAATAATACCGACCACAGTATTTGCGCTGATATTGTTAATGCCTAGTATAACATTGGCAAATTCGGATGTGATAGCTGTCAGTGGAAGTGATTTACTATTCTCGGATGGTTTTGATTTAGACGCAGGAATTAGCAATGAAGGCGAACTACCATTCGTGGTGGAATTTGTTCCTGATACGGGAATGGATAATGAAAATAATTTGCCGTCTCCAACTGAACCCATTCCATCTCCAACTGAACCCATTCCAGAAATTCCCAGTGAGAAAATGTTAAGCATTGACAATGAAAATGTCTATGAAAAAATGAATAAATCATATGATGAGGGGTATTATCCTACTGTGCAAAATGGGGCCGCTACATTAGTATTGCCGTTAATTGCCTCCGGAGATATACTGAATAATAAAATACGTGTGAAATTCGATTTAGGTTCTCCTGATTCTTCGCCCTTTCGCTTTGACAATTATGATAAGACTGTAATGTTGCAAAGCCATCCTGTGAATAATGGTACTAATGTGGTAAATTCTTTTTTAATTTCGTTGGATATACCATTAATTGAAAATTGGACCGAAGGTCGCTTTCTTGTTGATATTACAACAACAGGACAATGGGCGGATGGTTCTATTTTTAAACAGGAGTTTCCGTTATATGTAACGCTAATTGAAAACGCTGATTCCAGTGCTGTCTTTAGTCCGCGATTAAGTCCCACACCAAAAACGGAAGAAATGCCACAACCTGTACCGGAGTCAGGAAACTTGTCAAAATCGGAGTCCGCGGAGGAACAACCGGTTCCTCAGGCGAAAATTCTCCTGGAAAGTTTCTCAGTAAATCCTTCTTCTGTGATGACAGGTGAAGAATTTAGTATTTCAGCAGTTTTTAGAAACACAAACAAAAAACAGTCTCTAAACAATGTGAAAATTACCGTCACAGGAGAAACGACGGACGTCATTCCTGCAGGAGGTGATGATACAGGTAGTTTCTACTTTGAAAGTATTCCCGACCAGGGAACTGCTACGATTAATATGAAAATGAAAGCGTCCTACAATGCAAAAACAGGGCCGCATAAAATAAAGTTTTCTATCGAATATGAAGGCCATAAATCAATTGCATATACAGCATCAGAAGAGGCCTTAGTACAAATCATGCAGCCTGTGCGACTTGAATTTGATGAACCTCAGATTCCCAAAGAAGTAAATGCGGGAGATACAATATCAATTTCTATGAATGTAATGAATTTGGGCCTTAATATGGTGCACAATGTTCGAATGACGGTGAGGGCACAAGGATTGTTGCCTGAAAAAACAGTATTTTTAGGCAATATAGAAAGTGGTGCGGCTAAAAAGGGGGATTTATACGCTTTTGTTGAGACACTGAACATGTCTGATTCAAAGGAGACAAAGAAAGACAATAAATATGGCATGACACATGGGAATGTTATTTTGATCTATGAAGATGAATATGGACAGGAATATACCAATGAATTTGGTTTTCGTACAAATATTAATCCACCTGTGATTTTGACTGAAGAAGAATCTGAGAAAGAGAAAAAACCTAAAAATCAAGGTCAATGGTGGATTTCTGTAATTATTGTTGCAGGAATAATCGTTATATTTGTAGGTGTACGCATATTTGACAGAAAAAAGAAAGAGCGGATCCGTCGTCAGGAAGATGATGATTTTGATGACGATTTACAATACTAAGGGAAGTAGATATGAAAGCAAAAGACCTTCTAAAATTTGCCGTTACGGGGCTGAAGCGCCGCAAAGCCAGAACTATTTTGACTGTATTGGGAGTGATTATCGGTACAGTATGTATTGTATTAATGTTTGCAATAGGTCTGTCCAACTACAGGCAATTTGAACAGAATATTCTTACGGATCAAAGCCTGTCAGAGATAACGATTAATAATTATTCTAGTAGCACAATAAAAAAAGGCATCACAGACAGTATAATCCAATCTATTAGTACCTTGCCTCATATCAAGACGGTATCTCCTGTCATAGAGCTTCCCGTGACCATAATAGCAGGAAATTATGAAGCAAATCTGCAGCTCAAAGGGATTGACCCTCAGATGGTAGACGTGAAGTACGCTCAGGGCGGTATTTTTAAGGAAAATAATGCAATTCCTTCTATTGTGTGCGGAGGAAATACCCTACGGTATTTTATAGATTCGGAAAAACCACCAAATTATGCAGATTATAATGCCATGGAAAACTATAGCCCTGATATTGATCTGATGAATACAGAGATGGTGATGCTTCTGGGCTCCGAAACAGAGGATACAGAAATACCGGCATCACAGCAATACCGGGTAACTGTTTCCGGAATTACGGAAAAATCCTATAGTGAATCAAGCTATGATGTATATATTGATATTGCCGCCGCAAAACGGATTCTTATGGAAAACCGGGAACTTGCACAGGCATTGGGACTGGATATCAACTCTTATAATACCGTAAAAATTGTCGTGGATGATATGGATGATGTAGAGAGTGTTTTGAAGGAAGTAAAAAAGTTAGGCTATGAAACATACAGTCCTACAGAATCCATTATGCAAATGCAGGAAGAACAGGCGCGTCAGCAGGGACAGCTTTTTGCAATCGGATTCATTTCACTTTTTGTATCTGCAATTGGAATTGCCAACACCATGTATGCCAATATACTGGAGCGTAGATGCGATATTGGAGTCATGAAAGTATTAGGAATGAAAATCCGCTGGATACGCAATTTGTTTGTATTAGAAGCTGCTTTGATTGGTTTGCTGGGCGGTTTGGCAGGAATCGGAATCAGCTATTTTGTGGTATTGGTGATAAATACAGGAACATCGGAAACCTCTTTCTTAGGAATGTATTTTTCGGAGGGAATGGAAGTGTCTATACCTATGTGGCTATCGGTAGCAGCTATATTTATTGCGGTGAGTGTTGGGATTTTATCCGGTATTTACCCTGCATATAAAGCGACAAAAATGAGTGTGCTGGAGGCGATGAGGAATTAATAGGTTCCGGCAAATCTGGAAGGAAATGTATTCGGCCAGTTTGATGAGCACCTGAAGCTGATCGCAGGCAGCGCACCTTTACTCTTTCCACAGAATCCTGCGATATCTGAGAAACCTGCGCTTATTGTGAGGGAAAGCCCTGCCGTTATCCGGACAGGATGCATCCCTGCCTGGAAAGCCATGGTGTTGTGGTTTCGGAAATCGTAGAACAGGAAGCAATGGAATACAGTCTTGGCGGAAATACCATACTCTGGTTTTCTATGGTGCTGTTTCGTTGAGGACATACATAAGAAAAATCCCTTCGGCATAAATTAACAATAAAAGCCGGAGGGATTTTTTATGAAAAAAAGACAGCAGATTAAAAAAAACCTGGTGACAGCATTGGAAGTCCCCATGGATCTGGCATATAAGGATGCTATTGTTACGCTGACCTGTATGAATCAGGCAGTGATAGAGAATTACCGAAGCATTCTTCGCTATACCAGAGAGGAAATCGTGATTTCCACTCTTAGGGGCAAGATCACTATTTGCGGTAAGCGGCTGGAAATCCCTTGCTATACACCTGAGGAAATGCGGGTGTCCGGCTGTATTTCCGGAATATTCCTGGAACGGTAGGAGGTGCCTATGGAAAAATTCTTGAGGTTTTGTGCTGGATATGTTCTCATATCTGTGGAGGGAGAACAGATAGAGCGGTTTTTGAACCTGTGCAGAAGCCGGGGAATCAGTTTTCGAAATCTTTGCTGCCCGGATGACCGGCATTTGACCGGGATTCTCTCTGTCCGACATTTCTTTTTGCTTCGTCCTGTTCGTAATAAAACCAAGGTACATATCCGGGTGCTGGAAAAACATGGTATGCCCTTCTTTTTTTTCCGAAGCAAAAAAAGAAAGGCTTTTTTTCTTGGCACTCTTCTCTGCTTTTGTCTTATGGTGACGCTTTCCTGTCATATCTGGAATATTCATATAGAGGGAAATATCCGAAACAGTACACCGGAAATTCTGGAATTTCTGGAAGAACAGGGGATTGTTCATGGAATCGCAAGAAGAAAGGTAAACTGCAGCCAGATTGCCGCATCTGTGCGTAAACAATATCCGGAAATTACCTGGGTATCTGCCCGGATCGAGGGAACCCGGCTGATCCTGACGATTCAGGAGGGGGTACAGCAGGATGCTGTTGAGGAGGAGACCTCCCCCTGCAGCCTTGTGTCAGAGCTGGAGGGAACCATTGTAAAAATTATTACAAGAACGGGCTTTCCTATTGTCAAAGAGGGAAACGAGATAAAGAAAGGGGACCTTCTGGTCGCGGGACGCCTGGAATTAAAAAACGACAGCCAGGAAATTTTCCGCTATGAATATGTGCATGCGGATGCTGACATCTATGTCCGCCATAAGCTTTCGTATTATTATGAATTCCCTCTGGAATACGAGGCTGAGGTATCGGAGGGAACCGTGAAAAGGGGCGGATATCTGAAATTGGGAAATTGGTATCTGGAAATCAGCAAAAAGCTGCCGGAGGGCTTTAGAAAGACCACC
Organism: uncultured Blautia sp.; assembly: GCA_900551075.1. Lineage (GTDB taxonomy): Bacteria > Bacillota > Clostridia > Lachnospirales > Lachnospiraceae > Blautia_A. The sequence continues at coordinate 9,490 of URVB01000072.1, forward strand.
GAGGAATTTCCATTACGCATTACAGAGAATTTCAAGCTCCCTGTTTCATTCGGCAGGATTACCATGGAAGAATATAAAAGGATTCAGTCCATTTATACAAAAGAGCAGGCAAAGGCATTGGCACTGAAGCGTTTGCAGTTATATGAAGAAAAATTAATAGAAAAAGGAGTTGAGATATATGCAAATAATGTAAAAATAGAAACAAATCATACTGCATGTGTCAGCAAGGGGACTCTGGAGGTTATTGAAAAAACAGGAAAGGAGGTTCCGGTAGAGTTCGTGGAGCAGCCCCAGGAAAGAACCTCTGAAAGCGATGAGCAATAGCCTGAGATTTTTGATTTACCAGTTGTGCGTATAATAATGCAGGTTGTGCACAAATTCTCACAAGCGGTGTATCCTGTGGTATAGTCGGGTACATAGATAGCGGGCCCGCTGGATATAGAGAAAACAAGGGAGGATTTAGACATGTTAGCAATTAATATGGCCGATGTGGTAAATGTACTGAACACTTGTAAACCGTATCTTATCGGATTTGCAGCAGTGCTTGTGCTGGCGCTGATCGTGATTATCGCTGTGCACAAAATGAAAAAAGAAAACCGAAAACTGATTCGCTCGGAAGCCGGAATTGCAATATTCCTGTCATTGGTAATCGTAGTGAATATGATTTGCTTTGGACCAATGTCAAGCTTGATTTCACTGGCAACAGGGAACGGAACAATCACAGAAGAGACTTCCGATGAAGCAACAGAGCTGGTAAAAGAGATTGCAGAGGAAGGAATCGTATTGCTGAAGAATGAAGACAATATGCTTCCCATGACAGACCAGAAGAACCTGAATGTATTCGGATGGGCATCTACAAACCCTTGTTACGGTGGTACAGGTTCAGGCTCTCTGTCTGATGCATATGAGACAATATCTCTGCTTCAGGGACTTGAGGATGCAGGATTTGAACTGAATTCAGAACTTTCTGATTTTTATACGGAGTACCGTGCAGACCGTCCGGAGGTAGGGATGTGGGCTCAGGACTGGACACTTCCGGAACCTGCGGCGGACTTATACAGCGACGAGATAATGGAACATGCAAAAGAATTTTCCAATACGGCAATGGTAGTTATTACACGTGTGGGCGGTGAAGGCGCTGACATTCCCACAGACGTAAGTCAGGTAACATATACAGACAATTCAGAAGCTTACAAAGATTTTGAAGAAGGCGAGCATTACCTGCAGCTAAGCCGGACAGAAAAGGATATGCTGGAGCTCGTATGCGGCAATTTTGACAACGTTGTAGTTGTATACAACGGGGCAAATGCAATGGAGCTTGGCTTCATCAATGATTATGAGCAGATCAGAGGTGCTCTGTGGTGTCCTGGAACCGGACAGTCGGGTTTTGAAGGCCTGGGAGAAATCTTAAACGGAGAGGTGAACCCTTCCGCAAAGACAAGTGATACATTTGTGGCGGATTTAACGGCCACACCGACAGCGAATAACTTCGGAAACTTCCTGTATGACAATATGGAAGAATTTAAGGTAACACAGGCAGGATTTACAGGAGAAGAAGAAACAACAAGCCCCTCTTTCGTAAACTATGCAGATGGCATTTATGTGGGATACCGCTTCTATGAAACAGCGGCATCGGAAGGTCTGATCGACTATGACAAAACAGTTGTTTATCCCTTCGGATACGGACTTTCTTATACAACGTTTACACAGGAAATGGGTAAAATCTCCGAAGACAATGGAACCTTAAGCTTTGACGTGACAGTGACAAATACAGGAGATACATCCGGAAAAGATGTTATAGAGGTTTATTATAATCCTCCATATACAAACGGAGGAATTGAGAAAGCATCGGCAAATCTGGTTGCTTTTGATAAGACTGAAATGCTGGAGCCGGGTGAATCCCAGACACTGACCATTTCTTTTGCGGAAGAGGATATGGCATCCTATGATTATCAGGATGCAAAGGGTTATGTCCTGGAATCCGGAGATTATGTAATCAGCATTAACAGCGATTCACACAATGTGATTGCTTCACAGACATACCGTGTGGATGAAACCGTTAGCTACACAGGTGACAATGCACGTTCCACAGATGAAATCACAGCAACGAACCGGTTTGACTATGCGGCAGGAGAGGTTAGATACCTGTCACGTAAGGATGGATTCGCAAATTATGACGAAGCAACATCTGCACCGGAGAACCTATCGATCTCTGAGGAAGCAAAAGAAGAGTTTATCAACAACAGCAATTATAATCCGGAAGACTACAACGATGCTTCAGATGAAATGCCGGCAACAGGCGCAAAAAATGATATCGTACTTGCAGACTTAAGAGGAGCGGATTACGATGACGAGAGATGGGAAGAGCTGCTTGACAATATGACAGTGAGTGATATGGATACGTTAATCGCCCTCGGCGGATATCAGACAGCAGCGGCTTCAAGTGTGGGAAAGGTACAGACAATTGACTGTGACGGGCCGGCATCCATCAACAATAACTTCACAGGAACAGGTTCTATCGGATTCCCGTCCGCTGTCATGATCGCATGCACCTGGAACGATGATATTGCAGCAGCATTCGGACAGAGCATCGGTAAGATGGCAGATCAGATGGGCGTATCCGGATGGTATGCACCGGCAATGAACATCCACCGTTCCGCATTTGCAGGACGTAACTTTGAATATTATTCGGAAGACGGCCTGCTGTCCGGCAAAATTGCGGCAAGCGCAGTAAGAGGTGCAAAAGAGTACGGCGTATATGCGTACATTAAGCACTTTGCATTAAACGATCAGGAAACGAACCGTACAAGTATGCTTTGCACATGGACAAATGAGCAGGCAATCCGTGAAATCTATCTGAGACCATTTGAAATCTGCGTAAAAGAGGGTGAGGCGAACGCAGTAATGTCCTCCTTCAATTATATCGGAACAAGATGGGCAGGCGGCTCTTACGAGCTTTGCAATACCGTGCTGCGTGATGAATGGGGATTCCAGGGATTTGTCTTAACAGACTACTTTGGAGTTTACGGATATATGAATTCTGATCAGGCAATCAGAAATGGTACAGATGCAATGCTGGTTGCTTATGATACTGAGACAAACCATTTAAAAGATACAAAGAGCGCTACCGGCATACAGGCAATGCGTCAGGCATGCAAAAACATTATGTATACGGTAGTAAACAGCCGTGCATATGACGCAGATAACCTTCTTCAGTCAGGACTTATGGGATGGCAGAGGGCGGCTATCGTGGCAGACGTCCTGCTTGGAGCAGTTATGATCGTATTGGAAGTAATCGCACTGAAGAAATTCATGCGCAGAAGAAAAGAAGCTGCTGCTGTTCAGCCTCCAAATAATGAGGCAGATATGTAAAAGATTTAAATAAAAGCTGCGCCGGACTCCGTCCTGTACGGAGGCCGCGCAGTACTGGCAAAGGTACGAAAAAGGTGAAAGCAAAATGAAAAAAATTATCAACTGGTGGCTTAAGAAATGGTCAGATTTTGAAGAGAAATATCCGCAGATGTCTAAATGGATATATCAGATATTTTATTTCTTTGTATTCAGCATGGGAGTCACAATTTTCCAGTACCTGGTCTTTACATTTCTGCCGGGGATTCTCGGAATCGGGCTGGCCGGGACAGAGTTTATGTGGCCGCAGATTCCCATGAAGCTTTTTGGAGTCGACTTCACATGGAGCCTGCTTGGTTATAACGTCCTGTACGATGCATCCGGAGCGGTGGTGATCGGCGGGGGGCTCGGATACTTTATCAGCTATGAAGTGGGATCGTTCCTTGCGCAATGCATCAATTTCCCGCTTCAGAGAAACATTACGTTTAAGAGCCACGGAAATCCGGTATATCAGGC
>URVB01000073.1 GCA_900551075.1 uncultured Blautia sp.
AAGAGATTCAGCTTGTTTTGGTGGCAACCTGTTCTTCTGCGTATTATTTCCCAAGTGCCGCATGCCAGGTGCAGGCAGCGCTTGGGCTTACCAATGCGGCAGCTATGGATATCAGTGCTGCGTGTTCCGGATTTTTGTTTGCGCTTCATACAGCGCATGCTTATATTGCAGGAGGAATTTATCAGAAAGCTCTGGTGATCGGCGCAGACACGATGTCCAGGATTATAGACTGGGAGGACAGAAGCACCTGTGTGCTGTTTGGAGATGGCGCCGGGGCCTGTGTTGTGCAGGCAGATGAGGAAGGAATCGTGGATTTTCTGCAGTATAGTGACGGAAAAGGAGGAAAGGTGCTGACGAGTGCGGCAGCAACCCTGAAAACACCTCTCTGTGCAGAAGGCAGCATGAAGCCTCTGTATATGGAAGGACAGGCTGTTTTTAAGTTTGCAGTCAAGACCATACCGGAATCTGTAAAGAAATTGCTGGAGAAGACAGAGACGGATATCGAAGAGGTAAGATATTTTGTTCTTCACCAGGCAAACAGCAGAATCATCCGTTCTGCTGCAAAGCACCTTGGTGTATCGGAAGAGAAATTTCCTATGAATCTGAATTTACATGGAAATACTACAGCAGCAAGCATTCCAATTCTTTTGGATGAAATGAACAGAAGCAAAATGCTGCAAAGAGGCGACCTGCTGGTACTCAATGCTTTTGGTGCAGGGCTTACCTGGGGCGCGGCACTGCTGCGCTGGTAAGGAATTATCTGTGAATCCCGGAAAGTACTTCTTCAATCCATTTGTCCGTATTATAATTGTGATCGAATAATTGGACAATTACGCCGTACGGTTCTGCGTCACTGGAAAAAGCATTGGCCTCGTCTGTGTCCACATGCATGGCAAGACGGAAATCCTGGTTTACACGAACCACAACATCCGCATAGATCAGAGCACGCCCGTAGCTTTTGGTCAGGACGAATACTTCGTCATTATCACGGACCCGAAGCGTCCATGCCTCGTCCGGAGTCATATGTATATGTCGTTTTGCAACGATAACGCCTTTGGGGATTTCAAGCTCACCCAGGGGCCCGCAAAGCGTGCAGCCTGGAGTTCCGGCAGTATCTCCCGATTGGCGGATTATACCGGGAAGCCCAAGCTTTCTGGTATCTGTCAGGGACAGCTCTACCTGAGTTTCCCTCCGGAACGGACCGAGAATCGCCATGTTTTCGAATTCTCCTTTAGGCCCCTTTACAGTCAGACGCTCTTCGCAGAGATATTGTCCGGGCTGGCTCAATTCTTTTACATAGTGCAGTTTTGCACCCTCCCCGAACAGCTTTTCAAAATCCTCCCCGGATACATGGATATGACGGGCAGATGTTTCAATAGGGATTTTTACACTCATGCTTGTACCTCCGTAATTCAGGCACGGCGGGATCATTTTTATAATGAGGACCCTCGCGCAAAAAAGTCCGCAAGCGGACTCCTTGTTCAGTGTAACTCCTGCAGAAGAAAATATCAACTCTTTTCTTGCAGAGAAAATATGATATAATAAACGCATAGTAGAGTGCAGATAAATCTGAAAGGAGCAATGGATGAAAAGAAGACGATTTCCATGGATGATTTTTCTGATTCTTATTCTTGCGGTATTGCCCGCAGCAGCAGGACAGATAAGAAAGGAAAAAGACAATGCCGGAAGCGGCATTGATAAGATCGTGGGAACTGCCAGAGAAATCCTTCTCCAGGAGCCGGAGGAAATCAGAGAACTCAGAAAGCAGGAGGTGCCGCAGACGGATGAAGGGCATCAGGAATATTATTTTCAGCTTTTGGATGATGCAGAAAAACGCGGCTATAGAGAAATGCTGGAGGGAATCCGGAATCGTGATCCGGAATTTTATCTGACGATTTCAGAGGATACACAGGTGGACAGGGTTTATCATGCGGTTTTAAAGGATCATCCGGAGCTGTTTTGGGTGCATAACCGGGAGCAGGTATATAAGACCACTTACTCGAACAGTGATTACTGCCTGTTTTCACCCGGATATACCTATACGGATGCGGAAATTCAGGAAATTGCCCGGTCTATGGAGTCTGCTTTTGACGAGGTTTCCGCATTGATTCCGGAGCAGGCGGATGACTATGAAAAGACCAGGATTGTGTACACGTATCTGATTGATACGGTAGAATATATGACTTCAGAGCATGACCAGAGCATTGCAGGCGCTTTTTGGAAAAAGAGTGCGGTTTGTGCCGGTTATGCAGGGGCTGTCCAATATTTGCTTGAGCGCCTTGGTATTCCCTGCATTTATGTGGAGGGAAGCGTGGCGGACAGCGAGGAAGGACATGCATGGAATATTGTGCGGCTGGATGGCCAGTATTATTATGTGGATACCACAAATGGAGACCAGCCGGAATTTCTGGAGGGAGATGCCGTGCAGATGGCGGAGCATAAAACAACGATTTATGATTACCTCTGTCCGTTCCCGGAGGAATATGAAATGCATTATACGGCTTCGTCAGAGTTTGCATTGCCGGCATGTCATGCTCATGACAAAAACTTTTATGTATTGAACCAGGCATGCTTTGACACGTATGACCGGCAGGAAATTTATGATTACTGCTGTATGCGGCTGAATAACGGGGCGGCAGTGGTCCGGTTTAAATTCAGCAGCCAGGAGGCATTTGATGCCGCCTGCCGGGAATGGATAGAAGAAGAGGAGATACAGAATGCTGCCAGATACTATATGGGCTTATACGGGCTCTCGGAAGTGGAGTATCATTACGGGATTCTGGAGAATCTGAAAACTCTGTATTTTATGTTTTAGTGGAGGAAATTTATGATAGAAATTCTATGGCGTATTATGAATATAGCGGACCGTGTCCGTAATATGTCTGTAGTTTCCACGGCAGCTATGGGGATATTCGGCGTTTTACTGGTGTTTGGAGTGATTAATTGTATACTGGGATATCGGCTTCTGCGTTTTTGGATGATGCTGTTTGGTTTTGTCATCGGAGCGGGAATCGGTCTTGGTGTCGCTTACAGCTCCGGTACACAGGAGCAATATGTGTATATCGGCGCGGCATTGGCAGTTGGTGTGATTTTGGCAATTCTGGCATTTTTGATTTATAAAGTGGGTATTTTTATTTTAGGCGCAGGTCTTGGGCTGGCACTGAGTATATATGTTCTGCATCCCACTACATCCTTTGTGTTTTTTTTGTGTTTATTGGCTGGTGCGGCAGTGGGCATCGTGGCTATGCGTCAGGCGAGGGGGGTGATCATTGTTGGCACCAGTCTGCTGGGCGGAATTTTGGCAGGATTTTCTCTGGCCAAGCTGGGTAATATGGAAGAAATTCCCTATGGCATTGCAATGAGTGCCGGATTTGCAGTTCTTGGTATATTGATTCAGTTTGCAACAAATAAGCCCCGGATAGAAGAGGAGGAAGAAGAGGAGGACAGGCCGAAGAAGCGCAGGCGAAAAGGGAGTCAGGCAAAGAGGGCCGGAGGATACAGCTCTGACGGGTATGCGGCGGAAGATTATTTCGAAGACTATGGAGTAGACGAATACGAAATAGAAGAGGAACTGGAGAAAGAGGAAGCCTACGAAAGGCTGAAGGAAGAACGGCGGAAACAAATCAAAAAGGCACAGAGGAAAAGGCGGGGAGAATCGGCCGGGAATGACGGGAAGGTGAACAGAAATGGCAAAAGAAGCAAAGACCAACGCCATGAGGATGCTGGAGAGACAGAAGATTTCTTATGAGGCACTGACATATGAATGCGATGAATTCATTGATGGAATTCATTGTGCCGATTTGACGGGAACTCCTCATGAGCAGTCCTTTAAGACCTTGGTCATGGAAGGAAAAAGCGGCGGCTATTATGTGTTTGCGGTGCCGGTCGAAAAAGAAGTGGACCGCAAGGCGGCAGCTAAGGCTGTAGGTGAGAAGACCGTCGACATGATTCATGTGAAGGATATTCAGAGGATTACCGGGTATATCCGGGGCGGCTGCAGCCCGCTTGGGTTGAAGAAGCGGTATGTGACTGTATTTGATGCATCAGCGGGCAAGTTTGAAGAGATTTATATCAGCGGTGGACGGATCGGACTGACCCTGAAAGTTCCGGTTTTGGATCTTTTGAAGGTGACGGGTGGGAAGCTTGCAGAGATTACTATGGTATGATGCCTGCATAGGCAGGTTTTATCATAACAAAATATTACATACAAGGAGGAATCGTATGAAGGAGAAAAGATTTATGAAAAAGCTGGCGGCATGCTTTCTGTTCGGATTGCTGCTTGCAGCTATGGCAGTTCCGGTATCTGCGGCAGCTTATTCCAAAAAGGCGGAAAAGACCGTAAGCAAGGGGCAGAGCTACCATATCATGAACAACAACATCAGCAAGAACAAAGTAAAGAAGTGTACCGTGACGATTACGGCAAGCAGCGGAAGCAAATATGATATTGCCGTGGCAGTAGACGGTGTAGAAGTCACGATTAAAGGACATACGGCCCGGAAGGAGGTTATACCAGTTTCCGGCAGTGATCTGATAAAATCCAGTACAGGAAGCAACAAGGGAATGCTGGCCTGTATTAAAGTAACCAAAGGAAAAGTAAGGGTTAAGGTAAGCTATACGACCGGCTACAAGAAGGGCAGTCTTACCTTTGTAAAGCAAAAAAGCTCACACCAGCCTCTGAAACAAGTGACTGTTAAGAAAGATCGAAGAGTTCGGTTGAACCAGAAGGGCGGCAATCTGGATTATATGCCGCTGATCATGAGCGGAAAGAGCGGAACCTCCATAAGAAGAGCTTTGGACGGTACGGTAAAGGGAACTTATCGTTATGAAACCTATACCTTTGGCTCCGGTTCTCTTGCTTACAGATATTATGAGAATAAAGTGAAGGCAGATAGCGGTTACTGGCCGAAGGATCTGAGAATAAATTCCACTTCCTGGCTGGTGCCTCTCGGCGGAAGAGATTCTGGCTGGATGACGACAACAAGGGGAACGGCCACTTATTATTATCCCTCAGATTATCTGAAGATTGCCGTATCAACAAAATAACAGGGTATTAAAACAGGGACGGCAGCCGCCGTCCCTGTTTTTAAGATAAGATGAAAAATCAGTTTAGTTGTCTGATGCATCAGACTCATTGACTGTGTACACATGACGCTTTTTGGCCATTTCATCACTGGCCAGATATTCGTCATAAGTGGTGATCTTGTCGATCAGTGTACCGTTCGGGAGAATTTCCATAATGCGGTTTGCGGTTGTCTGTACAAACTGATGGTCATGGGAGGTGAAAAGTATAACTCCCGGGAATTTGATCAGTCCGTTGTTCAATGCGGTGATGGATTCCATGTCCAGATGATTGGTAGGCTCATCCAGAAGCAGGATGTTGGCTCCGGAGATCATCATCTTGGATAACAGACAGCGAACCTTTTCTCCTCCGGAAAGAATACGTACTCGTTTTATACCATCCTCGCCGGGGAAGAGCATACGTCCGAGGAAGCCGCGGACATAGGTGGCATCCTTAATCTCGGAATACTGGGTCAGCCAGTCCGTAATCGTCAGGTCATTATCAAATTCCTGTGTATTGTCCTTGGGGAAATAGGCCTGGGAGGTCGTGACACCCCATTTGTAGTTTCCTTCATCCGGTTCCATTTCCCCCATAAGAATCCGGAAGAAGGTCGTGATTGCCTGTTCATTCGCACCTACAAAGGCTACCTTATCATCATGGCCAAGGGTAAAGGAAATGTTGTCAAGTACCTTCACACCGTCGATGGTCTTGGAAAGATTCTCCACCATAAGGACTTCGTTTCCGATCTCACGGTTTGGCCGGAAGTCAATATATGGATATTTACGGCTGGAAGGACGCATGTCATCCAACTGGATTTTTTCGAGGGCACGTTTGCGTGAGGTTGCCTGCTTGGATTTGGAAGCATTGGCACTGAAACGGGAAATAAATTCCTGCAGCTCTTTGATCTTTTCTTCTTTTTTCTTGTTAGCTTCCTTCATCTGCTTGATCAGAAGCTGACTGGATTCGAACCAGAAGTCATAGTTTCCGGCATAGAGCTGGATCTTGCCGTAATCAATATCTGCGGTGTGTGTACAGACCTTATTCAGGAAGTAGCGGTCGTGGGATACAACAATGACGGTATTGTCAAAGTTGATCAAAAATTCCTCCAGCCATTCAATTGCCGGCAGATCCAGATGGTTGGTAGGCTCGTCCAGAAGCAGGATGTCGGGATTTCCGAATAGTGCCTGAGCAAGGAGTACCTTGACTTTCTGGCTGCCGGTAAGGTCTGCCATCTGCGAGTAGTGGAATTCTGTGTCAATGCCAAGTCCGTTCAGGAGCGTGGCGGCGTCGGATTCTGCTTCCCAGCCATTCATCTCTGCGAATTCGCCTTCCAGTTCACTGGCACGGATGCCGTCTTCATCTGTGAAATCCTCTTTTGCATAAATGGCTTCTTTTTCTTTCATGATCTCGTATAATCTGGCGTTTCCCATAATAACGGTATCCAGAACCGGGTAAGAGTCATATTTGAAATGATCCTGCTGCAGAAAAGAAAGACGCTGTCCGGGAGTGATGACAACGTCGCCTTTTGTAGCCTCCAATTGTCCGGAAAGAATTTTCAGAAATGTGGATTTGCCGGCTCCGTTGGCGCCGATCAGACCGTAGCAGTTTCCCTCTGTGAATTTGATGTTGACGTCTTCAAATAAGGCTTTTTTGCCTACACGAAGTGTAATATTATTTGCTGAAATCATAAGATACCTCTTTTTCCTGGAAAATTTTTATGGTTTCGTTTCTTCTTATTTACATATCAGCCATTAGTATAGCCGATTTCCATTTTACTGTAAACTGTAAATTTTGCAAGAGATATTTTAGTTTTTATGGAAGAAATATTGCAGTTACTCAATAAAAATCCTTTTTCTTGAAAAAATAAAGAGATACTGCTATAATCATATCCTGCATAGAAACAGAAAGGACTGAATCAGAATGCGTCACACAGACCCCAAAGGGGAGTTACAAAATAATATTTATCTGATTGGTTTTATGGGGAGCGGGAAAAGTACGGTTTCCGCATGTCTGCACAGGGAGTACGGCATGGTGCAGTTGGAGATGGACCGGCAGATTGAGGAAGAAGAGGGAATGCGGATTCCTGAGATATTTGCACAAAGAGGAGAGGAATATTTCCGGAATCTGGAAACAGGCTTGCTCAGGAAGCTGCAGGAGCAGAAAAACATGGTGGTTTCCTGCGGAGGCGGCACAGCCATGCGGGAATGCAATGTTCTGGAAATGAAAAAGAACGGGAAAATCGTTCTGCTTCTTGCTTCTCCGGAGACGATTTATGAGAGGGTAAAGAACTTTCACAACCGTCCGCTCCTGGAAGGAAATATGAATGTGGATTATATCAGTGGTCTTATGGAGGTGCGCAGACCGAAATATGAGGCAGCCGCGGATATTTCTGTTATGACGGATGGGCGCAGTGCAACAGAAATCTGCAGGGAAATTGTCGGGAAGCTGTCGGAGAAAAGGTAAGAACAAGTTTGGGTCTGACGAGATAAAATAATCAATACAGGAAAGGGATGATTTGCATGAATGAAGTATTAGAGATGCTGACCGGAATTATGTCTGATAATTTGTGGGCCGCTCCCCTTTTGAGCCTGGCGGCGGGGATCATTACATCCTTTACACCGTGCTCTCTGGCTTCCGTGCCGATGCTGCTGGCATGTGTGGGAGCAACCTCGTCCAATCAAAAAAAGGCGTTCAGACTTTCCCTTGCTATGGCGGCCGGTATGGCGGTAACCTTCGGGGTGTTCGGCTCTGCAGCCTCAGTGATTGGACACAGGATGCATGAGGCAGGACACTGGTGGACGATCCTTATGGGAATCCTGATGATCCTCATGTCTTTGCAGGTGTTTGGGCTGATTCACCTCATTCCGCATATCCATGTATCGGACCAGATGACCAAAAAAGGATATGCGGGAGCCTTTTTGACAGGCGCGTTAAGCGGTGTCTTCGCTTCTCATTGTGCGGTTCCGGTCATGGTTGCCCTGCTGGCGCTTGTTGCAGAGCTTGGAAGAAATGCATGGTGGGGAATTTTGCTCATGGTACTTTACGCATTAGGACACAGTTTCCTTTTGCTCGGGGCGGGAGTGGGATACAGTTATGTGGAACAAATGATTGAGAATCCCAAATATGCGGCTGCAGGTGCCTGGCTTCGCAGAGTTCTCGGAGTGGTGATTCTGGCAGTAGGACTTTTATTGGTATTTGGCGAAAAATAATTGATTTTATTTTACAGAATTATTGAAGTTTTTCCGAAAAATTGTTATAATTTGATTTGATAAAATTGTATTTTTGAAACAAGTTGTATGCCTTATTAAATGTTTAAAACAGTTGAAACAATTAGCATTATAAGAATTTACTACAGCGGAAAGAGGTCATAAGACATGTTTATCACAAGAGAGTGCGACTATGCAGTAAGAGTTATCAGGGCATTGGCAGGAGAGGAACGGTTGAGTGTTGCGGAAATTTGTGAAAAGGAATTCATTACGGCGCCTTTTGCATATAAAATCCTGAAAAAACTGCAGAAAGCCAAAATCGTAAAGGGGTACCGCGGTGTACACGGCGGGGATTCGATGTATAAGAATTTGGAGGAAATAACTTTATTTGATGTGTATTCTGCCATTGATCCTGAATTGTTCATAATTGAATGTCTGAATCAGAAATATGGCTGTGTGAGGAACGGGCAGGATGGAATTTCATGCAGGGTGCATTGTGAGCTGAGAGAAATTCAGGAAGAATTATGGAAGCTTCTGAAGAGGAAGCCGCTGAAAGCACTTTTGGAAGCGAAATAGATGGAGCAATAAAAAGCGAATAAAAAAAGAAGAAGTGTGCAGTCCGCAGAGGCGGATGGGCAGGCTTCTTTTTGTATGCAAATAGATACAAAAAAAATGTAAACCAGTTGGACAATTTGTGGTTTTTATGCTATAATCATAAACGGACTTTTAGACACGTAAGTGGTCTAGAAATAATATTTTTCATCACACCTTTAAGGAGGAAACGAAACTATGGCAAGAAAGATGAAAACCATGGATGGTAACCATGCAGCCGCTCATGCGTCATATGCATATTCTGATGTAGCTGCAATTTACCCGATCACCCCTTCATCTGTTATGGCGGAAGCAACGGACGAATGGGCGACCCAGGGAAGAAAGAACATCTTCGGACAGGAAGTACAGGTAACCGAGATGCAGTCTGAAGCAGGTGCGGCAGGCGCCGTACACGGCTCTCTGGCAGCAGGTGCCTTAACGACTACCTATACAGCATCACAGGGTCTGTTACTGATGATTCCGAACCTTTACAAAATTGCCGGTGAGCAGTTACCGGGCGTTATCAACGTATCTGCACGTGCAATTGCTTCCCATGCACTTTCTATTTTTGGTGACCATTCCGACGTTATGGCATGCCGTCAGACAGGATGCGCTATGCTGTGCGAATCTTCCGTTCAGGAAGTTATGGACTTGACTCCGGTTGCACATCTTGCTGCAATCAAGGGCAAGGTTCCGTTTATCAACTTCTTCGATGGCTTCCGTACATCCCACGAAATCCAGAAAATCGAAACATGGGATTATGAAGACCTGAAAGATATGGCGGATATGGATGCGATCGCAGAGTTCCGTGCACATGCGCTGAACCCGAATCATCCGTGTCAGAGAGGTTCTGCTCAGAACCCGGATATCTTCTTCCAGGCAAGAGAAGCATGTAACCCGTACTATGATGCGCTTCCGGCAGTTGTACAGGAATACATGGACAAAGTAAACGAAAAAATCGGCACAGATTATAAATTGTTCAACTACTACGGCGCTGAAGACGCTGAGCATGTAATCGTGGCAATGGGTTCTGTAAATGACACGATTGAAGAGACCATTGATTATTTAGTAGCAGCAGGTAAGAAAGTCGGCGTTGTGAAGGTTCGTCTGTACAGACCGTTCTGTGCACAGGCCCTGATCGATGCGATTCCGGCTTCTGTAAAACAGATTACTGTTCTTGACAGAACAAAAGAGCCGGGCGCACTTGGCGAGCCTCTGTATCTGGACGTTGTAGCCGCATTAAAGGACAGCCGGTTTAAGGATGCAAAGATTTTCTCCGGACGTTACGGCTTAGGTTCCAAGGATACCACTCCGGCTCAGATCGTTGCTGTATACGAGAACACTGCAAAAGAAAAATTCACCATTGGTATTGTGGATGATGTGACAAACCTTTCTCTGGAAACAGGCGCTCCGCTTGTAACAACTCCGGAAGGAACCACAAACTGTAAGTTCTGGGGCCTTGGTGCTGACGGTACCGTAGGTGCAAACAAGAACTCCATTAAGATCATTGGTGACAATACGGATATGTATGCACAGGCTTACTTTGATTATGACTCCAAGAAGTCCGGCGGCGTTACCATGTCTCACCTGCGTTTCGGTAAGAAACCGATCAAATCCACATACCTGATCCACAAGGCAGATTTCGTTGCATGCCACAATCCGTCCTATGTAAACAAATACAACATGGTACAGGAACTGGTTGATGGCGGTACCTTCCTTCTGAACTGTGCATGGGATATGGAAGGTCTTGAGAAACATTTACCGGGACAGGTAAAAGCATTTATTGCTAACCATGACATCAAATTCTATACCATCGATGGTGTGAAGATCGGTATTGAAACAGGCATGGGACCAACCCGTATCAACACCATCCTTCAGTCCGCATTCTTCAAACTGACGGGAATCATTCCGGAAGAGCAGGCAATTGACCTGATGAAGGCTGCTGCAAAGGCTACTTACGGACGTAAGGGCGACGACGTTGTCCAGAAGAACTGGGCAGCTATTGATGAAGGTGCAAAACAGGTTGTTAAGATCGAAGTTCCGGAAAGCTGGAAAGATGCAGCAGATGAAGGTCTGTTCATGGCTCACGCGGAAGACGGAAGAGAAGACGTTGTGAACTTCGTAAACAGCATTCAGGCAAAAGTAAATGCGCAGGAAGGCAATTCCCTGCCTGTATCCGCATTTAAAGATTATGTAGACGGTACCACCCCATCCGGATCCTCCGCATATGAGAAACGTGGTATTGCAGTTAATATTCCGGTATGGCAGCCGGAAAACTGTATCCAGTGTAATCGCTGTGCATATGTATGTCCGCATGCGGTTATCCGTCCGGCTGCTCTGACTGCTGAAGAAGCAGCGGCTGCTCCGGAAGGAATGCAGACTCTGGATATGACAGGAATGAAAGAGTACAAGTTCTCCATGACCGTATCTGCTCTTGACTGTACAGGATGTGGTTCCTGTGCAAATGTCTGCCCGGGTAAGAAGGGTGCAAAAGCGCTTGTTATGGAAAACCTGGAAGAAAATGCAGGTGCACAGAAGTACTTTGATTATGCAGTAGCTCTGCCGGAAAAAGCAGATGTAATTGCGAAATTCAAAGAAGCTACCGTAAAAGGAAGCCAGTTCAAGCAGCCTCTGCTTGAGTTCTCCGGAGCTTGTGCAGGATGCGGGGAAACGCCATACGCAAAACTGATTACGCAGTTGTTTGGCGACAGAATGTACATTGCAAACGCAACAGGATGCTCCTCTATCTGGGGTAACTCTTCACCGTCCACACCATATACCGTAAATGCAAAGGGACAGGGTCCTGCATGGTCCAACTCTCTGTTCGAAGACAACGCAGAGTTTGGTTACGGCATGCTGCTTGCGCAGAGAGCAATCCGTGACGGCCTGAAGGGCAAAGTAGAAGGTCTGTTAGAGTGCGACTGCTGTGGTGAAGATGTAAAAGCGGCAGCCAGGGAATGGCTGGATACTTTCGCTGTAGGCGCTGCCAACGGTGCGGCTACCGATAAATTAGTTGCAGCCTGCGAAGCATGCGGATGCGATGAATGCAAGGAGGTTCTTACTCAAAAAGACTTCCTGGCTAAGAAATCCCAGTGGATCTTCGGTGGTGACGGCTGGGCATACGATATCGGCTTCGGCGGTGTTGACC
>URVB01000074.1 GCA_900551075.1 uncultured Blautia sp.
GCCTAAGCGGAAGTCGCCTCTGTCTGTGGCGCTTAAGAACGCTGAATCAAACGGCCTGATCATTTTGCTGAGTCAGTCAGTTACCTTCTTATAAATTTTATTGCTTTAAATCGACATAATTTTTCTTGAAAAGTGGGATGCGATATTATATAATGAAAACGATAGCAGGTTAATGAGTACAAGGGTGTACATGCAAAGTGGCAAGTGCATCCTTTTTGCATTTTAAAGTGTTTTTCAGAATATAATGATTGACAAGACTTTTGAGATGCATGGTACAAAAGGAAATAGGATGAGGGAGGTAACTATCATATGCTTGATTCATTAACAAAGGTCATTAACGGCATCGATGGATTTGTCTGGGGCTGGTGGATGATTTTTCTGCTTTTGGGAACCCATATTTTTATGACAATCCGTACAGGAGTGATCCAGAGAAAAATTGTTACAGGTATTAAACTATCCGTTACAAAGGAGCCGGATGCAGAGGGTGAGGTCAGTCAGTTTGGAGCTCTTACAACTGCACTTGCTTCTACCATCGGAACAGGAAATATCATCGGCGTGGGAACTGCAATCGCTCTGGGAGGCCCGGGGGCTGTTTTGTGGTGCTGGCTGACCGGCGTTTTCGGAATTGCCACAAAGTACAGCGAATCCTTAATCGCTGTAAAGTATCGGGTAAAAACAAAGGATGGACGTATGCAGGGCGGTGCGATGTATGCACTGGAGCGCGGGCTGAATATGAAATGGCTTGGATTGATCTTTGCATTTTTCGGAGCTTTTGCATCCTTTGGAATTGGCTGTGCCACACAGGTAAATGCAATTGCAACGGTTTGTCAGGAAAACCTGCATATTGCGCCTGCGATGATTGGAATTGTTGTTGCTGCGTTAACTGCGCTTGTCATTTTCGGCGGTATCAGGTCCATTGCTAATGTATGTGAAAAGCTGGTTCCGTTCATGGCAGTTTTCTATGTGATCGGCTGCATCATCATTCTTGGAATCAACTATGACTTTATTATTCCGGCAATCCGGAAAATCTGCCGGCTTGCATTTACGCCAGGTGCTGCTGCCGGCGGTCTCGTTGGCCGCGGTATTATGATGGCTATGCAGTATGGTATTGCACGAGGTCTGTTTTCTAACGAGTCCGGTATGGGTTCTGCTCCGATTGCAGCAGCGGCGGCACAGACCAGGAATCCGGTCCGTCAGGCGCTTGTATCCAGCACGGGTACGTTTTGGGATACAGTAGTGGTTTGTTTGATGACAGGTCTTGTACTTGTTACGAGCATCATGAAAAATCCGGCCATTGATATGAGTACAGTTTCTGATGGGGGAATTCTGACGACTCTGGCATTCCAGCAGATTCCGGTGTTTGGATCGGTTATTTTAGTTGTCGGAATCATCTCCTTTGCATATTCTACCGTTCTTGGCTGGGCTTACTACGGAGAGCGTTGTGTGGAATATTTTGCAGGAAAAAAGGGACTGATTCCTTATCGGGTACTCTATATTGTGATAGCAGCGATTGCACCGGTGGTATCCTTAAACCTGGTTTGGACAGTTGCGGATATCTTGAATGCGTTGATGGCGATACCGAACCTGGTAGCGGTGCTTCTGCTTTCTAATGTGATCGTAAAAGAAACAAAGAAATACATAAACGATCTGGATGTAAAGGATGATTCGGATATTCCCATCGTTGATAAATAACGTGCAGTATGGCCGAATTGATATGAGACAGTGGAAGAAATAAGTAACACCTCAGGTGAAGAGGGTTCCGTTCGAGTAGAACGAAACCCTCTTGTTGTGTTTGCCGGGACAGTATTTTATATTGCTTTAAGCATTACACTGGGAATCATTCAGAGAAAGAATTTTTCAATTACATGTGCGACTCCGTCCTCATCGTTAGACAGGGTAATGTAGTCTGCCACATCTTTCACACATTCTCTGGCATTTGCCATGGCAACACCAAGACCTGCGTATTGAATCATAGACTGATCATTGTAGCCGTCTCCGCAGCAGACCATTTCCTCGCGGGTAAGTCCGAGAATTTTCAGAAGCTTGGCAAGACAGTAGGCCTTATCCACGTTTTTCGGCATGATTTCCAGGAAAAAGCCCTCAGAGCGGAAAACATTGGCTTCATGGCGGTATTTTTCTGCAATCAAAGGCTCAATGCGTTCCAGATCATCCGGATGCCCGGTAATCATACATTTGTTTACGGCATGATTTACACGTTCCGGGAAATCTTCGTTGCAGGTCCGGATAGGAATGCCGCAGATACGGGATTCCAGTTCGATGTACTCATCAATGCGGCGTCCGCAGAGAATGGCGGATTCGTCCGGAGTAAGAGCATAGACACCCAGGTCATATCTGCAGGCATCCTGATAAATCCTGCGCGGCAGGGATAGAGGAATGGTATTGCTGTAGATACATTCCTTTGTTTTCCAATTGGTGATTCTAGCCCCGTTATAGGCGAGGGTATAGCTTCCGTATTGATCAAAGGCAAAAATTTCTGCAATCGGCGCAACACCCGGAGTCGGACGTCCGGAGGCAATCGCCACAGGGATTCCTTTTTCCTGAAGCCGGATGACTGCATCCCTGGTGCGGGGTGTTACTTCTTTGGCAGAATTTGTAGCTGTTCCATCAATATCCAAGGCCAAAAGCTTATAATTCATAATCAACATCCTTTTCCATAGAGCTGTTTTTATTTTGTCACAGGGAAGTATGGTTGTCAACGGGAAAATACTTGTAAACAAACATTTGTTCCGGTATAATAAAAAAGAGGTGATTTGATGCAGGAACGTGTGATTTTTCATATTGATGTGAATTCTGCCTTTCTGTCCTGGGAGTCGGTTTATCGTCTGACCGTGCTGCATGAAGAGGTTGATTTGAGGACGATTCCCTCTGCCATTGGCGGAGATGAGAAAAAGCGCAGGGGGATTATATTGGCGAAGTCCATTCCTGCCAGGCAGTTCGGCGTACGTACCGGGGAGAGCATTTTGGAGGCCAGAAGGAAGTGCCCGCATTTATATTTGGCGCCTGCGAATTATGAATTATACAAAAGGAATTCCAAGGCATTTATGGAAATTTTAAGAGAATATTCTCCGGATGTGGAGCCGTATTCCATTGATGAAGCATTTATGGATATGACCGGAACGCAGATGCTGTTTGGAAGTCCTAAGGAAGCTGCGCATACGATTAAGGACAGAATTCGGAATACTCTGGGATTTACGGTAAATGTGGGAATATCCGAAAACAAATATCTGGCAAAAATGGCATCTGATTTTGAAAAACCGGATAGGGTACATACACTTTTTCCGGAGGAAATTCGTGAAAAAATGTGGCCGCTGCCTGTAGGGGACTTGCTTTTTGTCGGAAAATCCACCGTAAGAAAGCTGGAGGCTATGGGCATTCGTACGATCGGAGAGCTGGCGGGAACCGATATTGGAATTTTGCGGGGCGCACTGAAAAAGCAGGGAGAAAACATCTGGAATTTTGCCAATGGGATCGATTTTTCTTTGGTGCAGACGGAGCCGGAGATGAACAAAGGGTATGGAAACAGTACGACCATAAGCTTTGATGTGACAGATGGGGAAGCGGCGAAGACCGTACTTCTGGCTCTGGCAGAGTCTGTCGGAGCACGGCTTCGCAGAGATGATGTCAAAATTCAGGTAGTCAGTGTCACCATAAAGGATCATCAATTAAAGAAAATGTCCCATCAAAGGGTGCTGCCGGAAGCCACTGATGTGACAAATGAAATTTACCGGACAGCCTGCAGCTTATTTGATGAGCTTTGGGATGGGCGCCCGATCCGCCTTTTGG
Organism: uncultured Blautia sp.; assembly: GCA_900551075.1. Classification (GTDB taxonomy): domain Bacteria; phylum Bacillota; class Clostridia; order Lachnospirales; family Lachnospiraceae; genus Blautia_A. The sequence goes on from URVB01000074.1 coordinate 3,805, forward strand.
GGATACAGACCAGTCGGACCAGAGAGGAGGAGGCCAGACAGTTTTCCCTATTTGACGATGAAAAGCATGATAAATGGAAACAAATGGATCAGGCAATTGACAGGATCAGGAAAAAGTATGGGAGCAGTGCCGTAAAAAGGGCCTCTTTTTTAAAGGAAGATCCAATCAATGAGGCATTCCGTATTCGACATCGGGGGGATTGACAGAGTCGTAAGATTCAAAAGATGTTATAGAAGCAGTATCCGAAATTGTGGAAAAATGTCGGAAGCTGTTGAATTTGTTATTTCCGTATGATAAATTAACTATCAATAATAGTTTCCAGAATATGGTAATTATTTATTTGTCTGAGGAAGGGAGTTAATATGATACGGGAATATTTGGAGCGGAATGTGTACGACGCTTTTCAGACACGGATGAGATTTATTTTTGAAGAATTTGACAATATTTATATATCATTTTCAGGAGGAAAGGACAGTGGTTTGCTCCTGAATATGGTATTGGATTATCAGAGGAAATATTATCCTGAAAGAAAAATAGGTGTTTTTCATCAGGATTTTGAAGCTCAGTATACAGTGACGACAGAATATGTAGAAAGAACTTTTGAAAGGATTAAAAATGAGGTAGAGCCGTATTGGGTATGTCTTCCCATGGCTACGAGGACGGCATTGAGCAGCTATGAAATGTATTGGTATCCATGGGATGATACAAAGGAGAATGCATGGGTCCGGGAAATGCCTCAAAAAGAATATGTCATAAATATGCAGCATAATCCAGTGACAACCTACCGTTACCGGATGCACCAGGAGGATTTGGCAAAACAATTTGGGCGTTGGTACCGTATGTCACATGGTGATAAAAAGACGGTGTGTCTTTTGGGCCTTCGGGCAGACGAGTCATTGCAGCGATACAGCGGCTTTTTGAATAAGAAATACGGATATCAGGGAGAGTGCTGGATCAGCAGGCAGTTTAAGGATGTCTGGTGTGCTTCTCCCATTTATGACTGGACCCTGGATGATGTCTGGCACGCCAATTATTTATTTGCATACGATTATAACCGTCTGTATGATCTTTACTATATGGCAGGCCTGAAGGTTTCACAGATGAGGGTGGCATCTCCGTTTAATGATTACTCCAAAGATGCGCTAAATCTTTACAGGGTGATCGATCCGGAAATTTGGGTTAAGCTGGTGGGAAGAGTGCAGGGAGCAAATTTTGCCAATATCTATGGAAAAACAAAGGCAATGGGATATCGGAATATTACACTTCCGGAGGGACATACCTGGAAATCCTATACACTGTTTCTTCTGGATACTCTGCCGGCAAGACTACGCAACAATTATGTCAGAAAGTTTAATGCTTCCATTGAATTTTGGCATAAGACAGGCGGGGGAATGGATGAGGATGCAATCCGGGATTTAGAGGAACATGGATATAAAATCAAAAGAAACGGTGTTTCGAATTATACGCTGAATAAGAAGTCAAGAGTGGTATTCCTCGGAAAAATTCCGGATGATACAGATGATATTAAATCTACAAAGGATATACCGAGCTGGAAGCGGATGTGTTACTGTATTTTGAAAAATGACCATATTTGCCGGTTTATGGGATTTGGAATGACCAGAGAACAGCAGAGGCGGATTGATACGATTCGGTGTAAGTACAAAAGCATAGAGGAGATAGAATATGGAATTTAGAAGTCCCGTTTATCATGTAATTCCGGTTCCTGTAGAAAAGATAAAACCCAACACCTATAATCCGAATGCAGTAGCACCTCCGGAGATGAAGTTGCTCTATGAGAGTATTAAAAATGATGGATATACAATGCCGATTGTTTGCTACTATGACAAAACAGATGACAGCTACATGATTGTCGATGGATTTCACCGCTATCGAATCATGCTCGAACATTCTGATATTTATGAGCGGGAAAAGGGTATGCTGCCGGTCTCGGTAATTGATAAGACGCTTGACCAGAGGATGGCAAGTACGATTCGACATAATCGGGCAAGGGGAAGCCATGATGTGGACCTGATGAGTAATATCGTGAAAGAGCTTCATGAGCTGGGACGCTCCGATGCGTGGATATCCAAGCATCTGGGTATGGACCGGGATGAAATTCTGCGTTTAAAACAGATCACAGGACTTGCTGCGTTATTTAAGGATGTGAAGTTTGGACAGGCATGGCGTCCGTCGGAAGAAATGGAGTAAGCTGCATTGACGTACCACAGATAAAAGAAACCCTGATATTTTCGGACAGACTGTACAAAAATAGTCGTAATATCAAAATAAGTGTGCTATAATATCTGTATTATAGTAGCAGAATCGTCAAATGACAGAAAACGGGGTGAGCAAAATGTTGAAAAATTGGAAACCAGAAGAAATACCACAAAAGGAAGAAGTTCGGGAGCGTCTGGACAGGGCGCGTGCGAAGCTGTATGAACTGCAAATGCAGATCAAGGAACATAAGCTTCCGGTTCTTGTCCTTTTTGAAGGCTGGGGGGCCTCCGGTAAGGGAAGCACCATCGGAAAGATTATTAAAAATATTGATCCCAGATTTTTTAAAGTGGCAACCATGTCCTCTCCGACGGAGGAGGAGCTTCGCAGACCATTTTTGTATCGTTATATGAAACAGATTCCGGAGGCTGGCAAATTTACATTTCTTGATTCGGGCTGGATGGAGGAAACCACCAAGGCGTGCCTGGAAAAAGAGCTTTCTGAAGAGGATTATGCGAAACGCGTCGACAGTATTAAACGTTTTGAACGCCAACTGACGGACAACGGTTATCTGGTGCTGAAATTCTTTATGCAGATTGACAAAGATGAGCAGGATGCACGTATGGGTAAGCTGCTTGCCAATAAAGATACACAGTGGCGTGTGGCAGAGTTTGATAAGTGGCAGAACGGGCATTATAAGAAATGCAGGAAGGTATTTGATCGTTATCTGGCAGATGCGAATATGTCCACTTCCCCATGGTATATTATTGATGCGAAGGATAAAAAATGGGCGGAGCTGCAGGTGACGGAAACGTTGGTAAGCGGCATTGAGATTGCAATGCAGAACCATGCACATTCCGTTCCTCTTCTGCAGAATGTATTTCCGCTTGTGAAGATGCCGAAGCTTAAGGATATTGAGCTGGATGGCAAGGTCATTGAGGAGGACGAGTACAAGGCGGAACTAAAGCGACTGCAGAAAAAGCTGGGGGAGCTGCATAATCGCCTGTACAGAAAACGTGTTCCGGTAATCATCACCTATGAGGGCTGGGATGCTGCGGGAAAGGGCGGAAATATTAAGAGGATTACGGGGGCTCTGGATCCGAGAGGCTTTGAGGTGCATCCTATCGCAAGCCCGGAGCCTCACGAAAAAGCCCGGCATTATTTATGGCGTTTCTGGACAAGACTGCCCAAGGATGGGCATATTGCAATCTTTGACCGGACCTGGTATGGGCGTGTTATGGTAGAAAGATTGGAGGGATTTTGCAGTGAAAATGACTGGAAGCGCGCTTATAATGAAATGAATGAATTTGAAAAAGAGCTTTCGGACTGGGGTGCTGTGATTATCAAATTCTGGGTGCAGATTGATAAGGATACGCAGCTTGCGAGATTTACAGATCGTCAGAATAATACGGAAAAGCAATGGAAGATTACGGATGAAGACTGGCGTAACCGTGAAAAATGGGATTTATATGAGGGAGCGGTGAATGAGATGCTTCAGAAGACCAGCACCGTCTATGCCCCGTGGCATATCCTGGAATCCGTGGATAAAAAATATGCCAGAATCAAAGCGCTAAAGATTGTGGTTGAGGAACTGGAAAAGGCAGTAGAATAAGTGGTCTGTGACAGGATGCGGGTGTATCGTTTTACGGTGCACCCGCATGGTTTTTTCTTTTGCAGTCGAAAAATCCTGCTCTGTGGGGCTTATGGACGCAGATAATTTTTCATGGACTTCAGGGCGTTTTTTTCCAGGCGGCTGACCTGTGCCTGAGAAATGCCGATTTCATCGGCAACCTCCATTTGCGTTTTTCCTTCATAGAAGCGAAGCTCAATGATGTGGCGTTCGCGTTCTCCAAGACGGTTCATGGCTTCTCTCAGGGAGAGATTTTCCACCCAGTGTTCTTCCTTATTTTTTTTATCGCTGATCTGGTCCATAACATAGAGTGTATCGCCGCCCTCTGTGTATACCGGTTCAAAGAGGCTGACCGGGTTTTGGATGGCATCCATGGCGTATACGATCATTTCCTTTTCAATGCCGATCTCATCTGCGATTTCTGTGATGGTGGGTTCCTTTAGGTGATGTTTGATATAGTTTTCCTTGGCATAGATTGCTTTATATGCAATGTCCCGGAGAGAACGGCTTACCCGGATAGAATTGTTATCCCGGAGATAGCGTCGGATTTCTCCGATGATCATGGGGACTGCATAGGTGGAGAATTTGACATTAAGTGTCGTATCAAAGTTGTCGATTGCCTTCATCAGGCCGATACAGCCTATCTGAAACAGATCGTCTGCATTTTCATTACTGTTTTGGAAACGTTTGATTACGCTTAAGACAAGGCGCAGGTTTCCCTCGATGTATCGTTCTCTTGCTTCTTCGTCGCCTTCCTTGATTCTTTGGATAAGTTCCTCTTTTTCTTCGGCCTTCAGTATGGGGAGCTTGGAAGTATTGACTCCGCAAATTTCTACTTTGTTAAGCGCCATCTGAATCATCCTCCTTATCTCTTTTGCTACTAAAAATGATTCCAAGAGAGGAGGATAAATATACTTTTTTCGGAAAAATATAAAAAATATAAGCCCTTGACAAATCAGAGGAGATGTTCTTTGTGAAAGCATTTTTCTTCCTGGATTTCTACTAAAATAATATCATCGCCAATCTGCCGGATGCATTTCCATGGGATGACATATTCACTTTCTCTGCCGAAAAAATTGCAGAATTTTGCGGGACCGGGAACCACTAAAGCAGTCATACAGCCGCTGTCACAGTCGAATTCTATGTCAATGGGACAGCCGAGACTCCGACAGGTGCAGGTGTTGATGATTTCCTTTTGCTTCAATTCACATAAACGCATGGCAGTACCTGAGTTTTTTCCAATTTTATGCAGAAACATGAGAGAATATGCAGGTCCCTTTATTGACAGAAAAGTAAAAATTACAGTATAATAAACATACAAATGTCCGAAAAATCGGAGAGGGGAAGGGGAGAGTGCTGTGAGATGTCCGTACTGTAATCAGGATAATACAAAGGTAGTGGATTCCAGGCCTGTGGAGGATAACAATTCTATAAGGCGGAGGCGTATGTGTGATGTCTGCGGAAAGCGTTTTACCACGTATGAAAAGGTAGAATCAATTCCGTTAAGTGTTATTAAGAAGGATCAGACAAGGGAGCAGTATGATCGTTCCAAGCTTCAGGCGGGTGTGCTTCGTGCCTGTTATAAAAGGCCAATCCCGATTGAGAAAATTGAGGAGATGATCGATTCGGTGGAGGGTGCGGTATTTAATATGGAAGAGCGGGAGATTGCCAGTACGAAGATTGGGGAGATCGTCATGGAGCATCTCAAGAATCTGGATGCGGTGGCATATGTCAGATTTGCATCTGTGTACAGAGAATTTAAAGATGTCAGTACTTTTATGGATGAATTGAAGAAATTTATGAATTGACGGCAACATAAAATAATAGAAAAAATGTTTTTGATTATATAAAAATCAGGCGGTCCGGCATACTGTTATGCCGGGCCGCCCTTGATATTCCGGGAAGCTGTGGATTAAACAATACCCTGTGCCTTCATAGCGTCTACAACCTTTTCGAAGCCTGCGATGTTTGCGCCGACAACGTAGTTATCTGTCAGGTCATAACGCTTTGCGGCATCGTCAACCTTAGCGAAGATGTCCTTCATAATGTTTTGAAGCTTTGCGTCAACTTCCTCTGCACTCCAGGATAACCGCATAGAGTTCTGGCTCATTTCCAATGCGGAAGTAGCAACACCGCCTGCATTGGCGGCTTTGCCGGGCATGAAGAGAACGTCATTTTCCATTACATAGTTGGTGGCATCCAGTGTAGTAGGCATGTTTGCACCTTCTACGATATATTTGCAGCCATTTGCGACCAATGCCTTTGCACCGTCCAGATCCAGCTCATTCTGAGTCGCACATGGAAGATATACATCACATTTGATATTCCATACACCCTGGCCTTCTGTATAAACAGAACCTTCTACACGTTCTGCATATTCTTTGATACGTCCGCGTTTTACTTCTTTGATATCCTTTACAACAGCCAGATCAATGCCGTTCGGATCATAGATGTAGCCGTTGGAGTCCGTCATGGCAACAACCTTTGCACCAAGCTGTGTGATTTTTTCTACTGCATAGATGGCAACATTTCCGGAGCCTGTAACGATGGCAGTCTTACCCTCCGGGGAATCATGATGTGCTTTCATGATTTCGTCCAGCATGTAAACAACGCCGTATCCGGTAGCCTGGGTACGGATCAGGGAACCGCCGTAGGTAAGTCCCTTACCTGTCAGAACACCTTCATAAAGACCGCGGACTCTCTTGTACTGTCCGAACAGATAGCCGATCTCACGTCCGCCAACACCAATATCACCTGCAGGTACATCTGTGTCAGCACCGATATATTTGCAGAGCTCTGTCATAAAGCTCTGGCAGAATGCCATAACCTCTCTGTCAGATTTGCCCTTCGGATCGAAGTTGGAACCACCCTTACCGCCGCCGATTGGAAGGCCGGTCAGAGAATTTTTGAAAATCTGCTCAAAACCAAGGAATTTCAGAATGCTCTGGTTTACGGAAGGATGGAATCTCAAGCCTCCTTTATAAGGTCCGATTGCGCTGTTAAACTGTACACGATAGCCTTTGTTGACCTGTACGGTACCTTTGTCGTCTACCCATGGTACACGGAAGGAGATGATTCTCTCCGGCTCCACCAGACGTTCCAGAATGGATAATCTGCGATATTCTTCTTCATTTCTGTCAATGACCACCTTCAGGGAATCCAGGACCTCCTTGACAGCCTGGTGAAATTCAGGTTCTCCCGGATTTTGCGCTACGACTCTCTCGTAGACTTCTTCAGTATAAGACATCATAATTCCTCCTCATCTACTTATATTTTTATCTCCGTTATTATACACTAAAGTGTTAAAAATGAAAAGAGTATGTAAAAAAAATTTCTAATGTTATCTTGTTTGAATGGAAAAGCGGGGCTTTTGGTGGAGAAAAAAGTCAAAATATACATAAAATAAAGGAAAGTCTTGCGAAATGGAGTTAAATATGAGATTATATTAGGAATACAACGGAGATTTGCTGAGGGGGAAACTGAAAATGAGAGAATCATCCAAAGGAAATGCACTGGCACTGCTGCCGATCTATGTATTTCTTGTCATTTTTCTGGGGTCAGGTTTTGTAACCGGTGATTTTTACAGTATGCCGGCAATTGTAGGATTTTTGATCGCCTTATTTGTCGCTTTCCTGCAGGATGGCAGGCATAATTTCAATGAGAAGATTCATATCATTGCCCGGGGTGTGGGTGATGATAATATTATCACCATGTGCCTGATTTTTCTTGTTGCAGGCGGCTTTTCGGGTGCAGTGACTGCGGCAGGCGGCGTGGAGAGCACCGTAAATCTGGGCTTATCCATTCTGCCCTCGCATGTGGCGGGTGTGGGGGTGTTTTTGTTTTGGGGGTTTTTTTTTGTGGTTTTTGGGGGCGT
>URVB01000075.1 GCA_900551075.1 uncultured Blautia sp.
AATGCAATGATGCCTACGGTGCGATTCAGGTAGCTGTTGCTTTGGCTGGTGCGTTTGGCTGTTCTGTGAATGAATTGCCTCTATCCTTTGTGCTGTCCTGGTATGAGCAAAAGGCTGTTTGCATACTGCTTACACTGCTGCACCTTGGTATTAAAAATATTCGACTTGGTCCATCCCTCCCGGCGTTTCTGTCTTCGAATATTTTGAATTTTCTGGTTGAAAACTATGGCATTGCTCCAATTACAACACCGGAGCAGGATTTAGAGGAGCTGCTGGGAAATGTGGTGCCTGCATGAGGGTTTGTTTCCTAATAATATAACCAGGCAATAATATAAGCGGGCGATTTTCAGATAATAGGAAGCAGGAAATTTTCATACAGATAATAGGAAGCAGGAAATTTTCATTGACAAATGGAATACAGGGTGTTAAGATAAAGCCATCTTAAGGAGAGAGGTGAAAAGATGAGGAGATAATTGACTTTTGAGTACATGAAGATTTAAGCAGCAGCACTGTGCGTACTGTTTTATCATGTTGCCAAAAGTGGATTATGTTCTCATAACCTCTCTTTTTGTGTGCATAAAATTATATTTACGCAAATCCAGCGGGCCAAGAGGAAAACAGCCTGGCTCAGAAGATTGCAATATCACGTCTTTCGTATGAGGTTATAGTATGTAATGGAACTGTTTGGCGACAAATGGTTCTTTTTTTTGAAAAATAAGTTGGGACTGTACCTTAGGAAGGAGTGGTGTATATGGCACAAATTAGTGTAAATAATCTGACATTTAGTTATGCTGGAAGCTTTGACAATGTATTTGAGAATGTCTCATTTGTGATTGACACGGACTGGAAGTTAGGTTTTATAGGGCGTAATGGGAAAGGAAAAACAACTTTTATGAATTTGCTGCTTGGGAAGTATCCGTATAAAGGGATCATTCGTACCGCAGCGGTATTTGATTACTTTCCATATCAGATTTCGGAGGAGCAGATGCAGTTATCTGCTGCAGATTTTGTTGAGGAATTCAAAGCGGGATGTGAACTGTGGCAGGTAATATGTGAATTAGATCAGTTGGATGAGAGTGCGGAAATTTTATATAGGCCTTTCCAAACCTTAAGCCCCGGAGAGCGTACGAAAATTCTTCTGGCGGTCTTATTTTCCGGAGAAAATGATTTTCTGCTGATTGATGAACCAACCAATCATTTAGATGAGGCTGCGAGAGAAAGTATAAAAAAATATTTGTCTTCTAAAAAAGGATTTATTCTTGTTTCACATGACAGAGATTTTCTGGATGCCTGTATTGATCATGTTCTGGTGTTGAACAGGCGGACGATTGAAGTACAGGCCGGCAATTTTTCCAGTTGGTGGGAGAATAAAAGGCGAAAAGATCTATTCATGAAAGCGGAAAACGAAAAACACCTGAAGGAAATTGGAAAATTAAAGCAGGCGGCAGTACAAACTGCACAATGGGCAGAAAAAAATGAACGTACAAAGATTGGGTATTCACCGATAAAGGAACATGACAGATGTATTTCTACAAGAGCATTTATCGGTGCAAAGACAAAAAAGATGCAAAGCCGGGTGAAACAGATGGAACATCGTCTGAAACGGGAGATCGAAGAAAAAGAAGGTCTTTTAGCAGATATCGAAGAGACGGCAGACCTGAGGCTTATGCCGCTTTTGCATCATAAGAAGGTACTTGTGAATATAAAGGAGTACGGGCTTCAATATATAGGTGCAGAAAATCCCGTATTTACCGGTTTGACATTTGCAATCAGCAGAGGCGACCGGATCGCAGTGCACGGTGAAAATGGATGCGGGAAGACGACACTGATGAAAATGATTTTACAGAAGGCAGATGTCCCGGATACCCATATGAAAGCAGCAGAAACAGGAATTTGTGAAACTGCTTCGGGACTTGTTATTTCGTATGTCAGTCAGGATACATCCCTTTTAAAAGGGGGGATTTCGAGGTTCTGCAGGGAGCGGAATCTGGAGGAAAGCTTATTCTGCGCAATACTCAGGCAGATGGATATGGAGCGGGTACAATTTTTAAAAAATCTGGAAGATTTTTCAGAGGGCCAGAAAAAGAAGGTGCTGCTTGCAGCAAGTCTGCTTACACCTGCACATCTTTATATATGGGATGAACCTCTGAATTATATTGATGTATTTTCCAGAATACAGATAGAAAAATTGTTGTTGGATTACCAGCCCACTATGTTGTTTGTAGAGCATGATAAAAGATTTCGCGAAAAGGTAGCAACGGAGATCATTGAGCTCAAGTAGTCGCCGTTCCTCCGGAAAGCCTTTATGGGCTTTCCGGAGGAGAGTGCTTCAAGCTATGTTTTACAATACTCCAAATTTGAAGTATCGTAAATTCTTTAAGTTTGATATTATTTTTCTCTGTATAAATAATTTCAAAATTTTATCAATTTCCCTTTAGCCCCGCCAACTTTTCCACCCTTTAAAAGATATAATTTCATATTTCTCTGTAGTGATGTTTCTTCCGGCAGCTCCTCATACTTAATATCCGTTTTCCTGTAAACCCACTGCATAAATTCATCTTCCTCCTGATTCCATGATATAAAATCAAAGCATTTTTTGAATTTCATAATCTTTGAATTGCGAGGCAGAAGCTTGTCTATTGCAGGTGAAATAAGCCATGAATGTAAAATTATCGGATAATCCTGCATTTGAGCAAAATATTTCTTTGCAAATAAGTAAAAATCTGCAAGGGAAGCTCTGCTGAATTCCAAAGCAATGTTTGCATCAGAGGGAATATGCAAGTGAATCTCTTTTAAATCTTCGCGAAATTCATATTCCAGTTCCCCAATTCGGAACAATGTCATCTGGAGCTGTCTGTAAGTCCACCAGCCACGGTCAAATCCGTAATATCCATAGCTTTCCCTGTGTTCATTCACAAATCTTGTGAAGCATTTCATAGTATCAAAGTAAATTTTATCATCAATTTTCTGTGTACTGTACGAATCATATGTATAAAGTGCTGCCAAAAGCTGTGCCTTCAGCATATCCAGTCCCTCTCCGGCAGAATCACAAACGGATTTTATTTTCTGGTAGCAATCCTTCGAAATCTGACTATTGGAGAGCCCGCTTATCAAATAATCAGGGACATTCAGTTCACATTTATAAATAGTTTCCCTGACCTCGTCAGGCATATGGATCTTCTCACATAATTCTTCCAATTGCATCTTCATAAGCTCCTCCACAAAATCATAATTGCCAACTTGTCCTTCCTGTTGGATACACATAGCTATATACAGCTATATTTTAACACGGTTCCATATCTTTTTCTACTTCAATTTACTGTTCCCGCCGTTTCTCAAAATCCTGCCGTTCTCGTTCTGCCCTGCTGCCCCTTTTAGCAGCACTGCCAGGCGGAAAATCGGAAAAGCCTCCTATGACGCAAAATACCTGAGAAGCTGAGTGCCGATTAAAAAAACTTAGTTCCATAAGGAAAGGTTATATGAATATTAAAAACAGGATAAAAAAAGCCCCCGGAAATTTGTTGTTTTTTTTCGGAAGGTCTTTTTTTGTAGAAAATAAGAAAAATTTTGCACAGATAAAAGATAAATAAGAAAGTGTTGAAAAATAATCAAAACGGTACAATCTATTCAAATCAAACGTAAATAGCAACCGCAAAACGTAAAAACGGTCATTTGGCACTGGCGGGTGACAGTTTTAAAATCCAAAGAAAGGATGGATAATGCCGGAAAGGCATTATCCAGGTGAATGAAATGGAATACCGTATTTTGACGATCAATCCGGGTTCTACCTCCACAAAGGTAGGCTGCTTTGAGGGAGATAAGGAGCTTTTTACTGTGAATGTTTCCCATGATGCAGAGAAACTGAAAGAATTTCCCACGATCAGCGCACAGCTTCCTTATCGTAAAGAAACCATTTTGCAGGCATTGAAGGAAGCGGACATCGATATGTCCACGATGGATGCTTTTGTGGGAAGAGGAGGCGGATTGCTGGCAGTAGAGGGAGGAACTTATGCAGTAAATAAAACTCTTCTTGACCATGCGGCAAGAGGCGCCAATGGCGTTGCACATCCGGCACAGCTTGGCTCTCAGATTGCCAATGAATTTGCAGTGCAGTATCACAGGCCATGTTTTGTAGTAAATCCCCCGGATACGGATGAGCTGACCTTATGTGCCCGTATGACGGGTATCAAAGGTGTTTACAGAAATGTACACCTTCATGCACTGAACCTGAAAGAGACGGCGATCCGCCACAGCCAGCGTAATGACTGGAAATACGAGGATAAAAACTACGTTGTCTGCCATATCGGCGGCGGTATTTCTATTTCCGCACACAAAAAAGGAAAGATGATCGACGGAAACGACATTGTAGGCGGCGAAGGACCAATGGCCCCTACCAGATGTGGTGCAGTTCCGGCAGTGGAAATGATTCGTTACAGTTTTGCAAACGGAGATAACAGAGCAGTCTCGTCTCTATGCACGAAAACAGGCGGTTTTGTCAGCCATTTAGGAACCTCCGATGCATTGGAGGTTACAAAAAGAGCGGCAGAGGGCGACAGGCAGGCAGCTCTTATATGGGATACCATGATCTACCAGATCATCCGTTATATCGGTGCAATGGCCGGTGTTCTTCACGGACAGGTGGACGGCATCCTTCTTGGCGGCGGAATGGTACATAATAAGGAACTGGCAGCTCAGATTACGGATGCATGCTCCTGGATCGCTCCGGTATCCGCATATCCGGGAGAATTCGAACTGGAGGCTATGGCGGCAGGTGCAATCCGTGTGCTAAAGGAAGAGGAAGAAGCGAAGATTTATACAGGAAAACCGGTATGGTCCCCGGAAGAACTTGAGGGCTGAGCCGATGACAAAGAAACAGGAAATAATTTTTACAGTGATTCAGGACCTGATGCTTGCCTTTGTCATTAATTCCGCAGCGACCATTTTAAACGGCGGATTTACGGATACCTGGGTGTACCTGGTTGGAATGTTTGAAGCATTTTCCATTAATTATGTGGCAGGAGCTGCCATACCTGTCCCGAAAATCGGACAAAAAGCAGCGGACAGCACCGGGCTGAAGGAAGGGACATTTTTATACAGGTTTGTAAGAGTGTTTGTGACCAATGCCATTTTTGTGACCGTTATCAGTTTTACCATTGCGTTGATCAACTGTGGTCCGGATTCCGGTATTTTTTCTGTCTGGATTCAGACCTACCCGGTTCTGCATATCACAGGGCTTGTTACCTCGCTTCTGGTAGAGGATTTCTGTATGGATTTGGCAGCTACGCTTACCGGGGGAAGTGATTAAAAATTTATATAAAGAAAGAAAAGTGAAAGGAGAACCCTGATGAATCAGACAAAGGTAAACAGGTATTCAAGAAGCGTATCCATTATCGGCGTCGGCTGTACCCCTTTTATGTACACCGTTGATAAGGAAGAAACGAATGGCCTGACAGAAGGTGAGATGTTTGGTTATGCGGCTTTAAAAGCAATGGAGGATGCAGGAGTGAATCCTCAGGATGTGGATTTTTATTTTCATGGGGAAGCAAGTCCGCTGAACGCTTCCAATTACCTGACCCCAAACATTCAGATCGCCAACTGGTTCGGTATGAAGGGAAAAGCATCCCTGCATCATTCTGAGGCCTGCTGTACCGGTTATTACGCAGTCGAGGCGGCTGTGAATGCAGTTGCATCCGGAAAATATAACTGTGTGCTTTCCGGCTGTGTAGAATTCGGTGACAGCCTTGCAGTTCCGAATCATCCGTATAAACGAGAAAAAATGACGATGGATAAATTCCTGCAGACGACCGCATGGCTGTATGACCGTAATTATACCAGAAGCCTGATGGCCGGACAGGAGCTGATCTATGATGATGCGGCGGAGTGGTATAAGAGAACACGCAGCATTTCCGACCAGGATATGGATGACACACTGAACCGGATGTGCATCAATAACCGCAAAAACGCCTCTGTAAATCCGCTGGCAATCGAAAGGACAACATATGAACAGCTTGCAAAGGAGAGGGGGTTTGACGATGTGATGGATTATATGAGATCCCCATATAATCCGAAAATGGGCGATTTCCTTCGCGCCGGTGGAATCGAGCTGAAATGTGACGGTGCGGCGGCGGTGATCGTATGTGCCACGGATATGGTTGACAAATACATGGGAAATAAAAACCACAAAGCAGTTGAAGTGCTGGGTGTAGGCTGTGCAGCGTGTGAGGCAACTACTCCGCATTTTGAGGTACGTGCTACGGAGGAAGCAATCCGTCAGGTTTATGAAGTAACCGAAGTAAAGCCGGAAGAGATCGACCTGTTCTATTCCAATGATTTCATCATTACCTCTCATCTGGTATCAGCGGAGATTGCGGGCTATCTTCCATATGGAGAAGGCTGGAAGTACATCTGTGAAGGACGTACTGCTTATGACGGCGACAAACCGATCAATACAAACGGCGGACGTACCTCCTTCGGACATGCTCATGCAGCCTCCGGTCTGGCCGATCTTTATGAGGCGGTGAAGCAGATGCGCGGAGAGGCCGGGGAAGGACAGGTGAAATTTACGCCTAAGACAACCATGCTGCGCGGTTACGGCGGTGCTCAGAACATCTGTACATATATCATCAGAACAATTGATTGAGATAGGAGGAAGGAAAAATGGCAATTAAGTTAGAAAAGGTGGTAGAAAAATTCTATCAGAACCTGGAAAAAGGAAAAATCACTGCAAAAAAATGTACCAGATGCGGTGCGGTAGAATTTCCTCCTGTATATGCCTGCAATACCTGCGGATGCTGGGAGATGGAATGGATCGGGATCAGCGGCAGAGCAAAGCTGCACTCTGTCGTGATGCCGGCAGCTCTGTCCTCTAAACCGGAATACAAAGCTCTGGGAAAATATGCATATGGAGAAGTGGAGATCGAAGAAGGCGCAAGATTGAATGCGGTTGTTCGCGGAATCAACAAAAAAAAGAGAAAAGAAATCCTGGAAAAGGGCCTCCTTCCGGTAAACTGCCATGCGTCCATTTATCAGAGAGACGGATACAAAACCGTGGTATTTGACCTGGATGAGGAAGAATAAATGAAATCAGTAAATAAAAGTGGAAAAGGAGTACGAAATAATGGACAGAAAAGAATTGGAAGCAAAGGTAATGGAACTGGTGGCTATTTCTTATGGCAGGGAAGCGGAAGAGATCACCCTGGAAACAAGCTTTAAGGATGATTTAAAGGGCGCTTCCGTACAGATGGTGGCATTGGTGTCTGAGATTGAAAATGAATTGGATGCTATGGTAGCGCTTCAGGATGCATCCGCATGTGCGACGGTGGCCGAACTGGTGGATGCGGTAGAGGCAGAAATGTAAAAGGAGGACAATGAATGAGCGTATTAGATAAAATTTACGCAAAAGCAAAAGAAAATCCTCAAAAGGTCGCATTTCCGGAGGCCGCCAACGAAAAAATGATGCAGGCGGCTTATGAAACCGGACAGGAAGGGTATATCATTCCCGTTCTGGTGGGAAATGCGGAGGAATTAAAGGCACTTGCCGGGGAGAGAGGCTATGACCCGTCCGTATTTACCTTCGTAGATATTAATGAGGAAGAGTATAAAAATAAAATCATTGCTGCCTATGTGGCAAAACCGGATACCAGATTAAAAGAAAAGGCTCTGGGACGCCGTATGCAGGATCCGCTGTACTATGCCATGGCTATGCAGGCAGTAGGAGAAGCGGATGTTACTTTTGCAGGCATCGACAATACGACCGGAGATGTGCTTCTGGCAGGGCAGATGATTATTGGCCTGAAGCCGGGCATCAGCACCATTTCCAGTATCGGTCTGGCAGATATCCCGGGCTATGAAGGAAGCGAGGGCTCCCTTCTGGCAGTCGGCGACAGTGCTGTGTGCACCAATCCGAATGCGGAGCAGTTGGCCAGCATTGCTGTCTCAGCCTGCGATACAGTAAAGGAACTGCTTGACTGGGAACCGAGATGTGCCATGATCTCTTATTCTACTCTGGGAAGCGGACAGGGCGAGCTGATCGATAAGGTAACAGAAGCTTTGAAGATTGCAAATGGGCAGCGCCCGGATCTGGCAATCGACGGGGAATTCCAGTTGGATGCAGCCATAGTACCGGCTGTAGCCGAAAAGAAGGTAAAGAGGGAAAGCAAGGTGGCTGGAAAAGCGAATGTCCTGATCTGGCCGGACCTAAACGTAGGAAATACTGCGGTAAAGCTGATTCAGCAGTTCGGACATGCCAATGCATACGGCCCGATGCTCCAGGGCTTTAACAGTATCGTGTGCGACTGCTCCAGAGGGGCTCCGGTATCGGAGATCAAAGGAAATGTAGTCATCTCTGCGGTACGTGCGGCCGGAGGTAAAAAATAATAAGACTGCCCTGGGGCTTGCTCCGGGGCAGTTTTTAGAAGACCGCGTATATTAGGGCAGAGTATTTTTGGCATTAGAACAGTACTCTATGTTGTTTGGCTCATACAGGAAAGTTAGAAAGGAGTTCAAAATGAATACGATCATAAGAACAAAAAAAGGTCTCCTGGAAGGGGTAAATGCAGGGGCTTATACGGTGTATAAAGGGGTTCCCTATGCGAAACCGCCGACAGGGGAGCTGCGCTTCAGGGCGCCGCAGGAGCCGGATGCCTGGGACGGAGTAAAAAAAGCGGATACCTTTCCAAATATGTGTGAACAGGAGCTTCCCACACCGGACAGTACATTTACCGCAGCTTATTATAAAGAATTTTACAGTAATCCGGATTTTGTACCGCCTATGAGTGAAGACTGCCTTTATCTGAATATCTGGGTACCGAACCAAAAGAGCGCAGAACCTATGCCGGTTGCTTTTTGGATTCACGGGGGTGCATTCAGCGGAGGATACAGCAGCGAACCGGAATTCGACGGAGCAAAATTCTGTGAAAAAGGAGTTATTTTAGTTACGATCGAATACCGTCTGAATATTTATGGATTTTTTGCTCATCGGTGGCTGTCCGCAGAGAATGAACGGGGGATTTCCGGGAATTACGGCATTCTTGACCAGCTCGCTGCCCTTAACTGGGTATCTGAAAATATTGCGGCATTTGGCGGAAATCCAGATAAGATTACGGTATTCGGGCAGAGCGCAGGAAGCATGTCCGTACAGGTATTGGTTTCCAGTGAGCTGACTAAGGGAAAGATTTCCGGGGCGATTCTGCAAAGCGGCATATCCTGTGAAACAGATATTTTATATTGTCCTACGCTGGAGGAAGCGGAAGCGTTGGGCGAAAAATTTGTGGAGTTTGCAGGGGCGGAATCCCTCGAAGAACTCCGGGCCATGGACGCGGAGGCTTTGCAAAAAGCGCGGATGAAGCTGGAAGCATATTGCTGGAAGACTATGAAGAACGGCCTTATTCTGGTACCTAACGCAGACGGCTATGTGCTGAAGGACACAGTGAAAAATATCTGGAAAAATGGTAAAATGCATCATATACCATATATGGTAGGAAGCACGGGCAATGACCTGGGAATGTCACCCGAAGAGGCAGCACAGGGAGTACCGGGGCTTCTTCAGAAAGAGGGAAAACTCTGGGCTGAGAAGACAGAAGAAATTTACAAAAATCCGGCGTATCTGTACTGGTTTACCCATAAGCTTCCGGGGGATGATATGGGAGCCTTTCATTCTTCAGAAATCTGGTATGTACACGGTACACTTGACCGGTGCTGGCGGCCGATGGAAGAAGAGGATTACCGTCTCAGTGAAGAAATGGTGACTTGCTGGACGAATTTTATGAAAAAGGGAGACCCGAATACAGAGGGGCAGAAGAACTGGCCGGCCTATCGAAAGGACGCTCCCTTTGTGAAAGAATTTCAATAAAAGCAACTGTAAAGTGCGTTTGAATAAAAGCAGTTCAGAAAGGATAAGCGTATGGAAAATTATATTTTCCCATTCTTATGGATGCGCGGAGAACCGGAAGAAATCATCCGCGAGGAAATCGAGAGGATATACGAATGCGGAATCCGGGCAGTATGTGTGGAAGCCCGTCCGCACGATGATTTCTGCGGCCCGGGCTGGTGGCATGATATGGATATCGTGATCGGGGAAGCCAAAAAACGGGATATGAAGATATGGATTCTGGATGACAAGCATTTTCCTACGGGATACGCGGCAGGGCTTGTGGAGACCAAATATCCGGAAAGAAGAAAATGGTATCTTGCAGATACGACCGCAGACATTTTCGGCGGACAGCATACGCACACTCTGCATATCAGCAGGATGCTGAAGCCGGTGATTGGTTATTGGCAGATCGGGGAACCGGCGGATTACATAGAGCGTGAGAATAACCGGCTGGTGGCTGTGACAGCAATCAGATATACGGAGAATAATACGTTTGCAGAGGAGGTCATTGACCTGACCGGTACCTGTAAAGATGGTTATGCCACCTTCCTTCTTCCCAAGGGCCAGTGGCGTATTCATGTGATCTATAAAACCCGTACAGACGGCGGAAATGAATATTACATCAATATGATCGATCAAGCGTCCGCCCATACCCAGATCGAGGGAGTTTATGAGGCGCATTATGAACATTATAAGGAGGAATTCGGCAGGACGATCGCAGGCTTTTTCTCCGATGAGCCGGAGCTGGGAAATACAAAGGCGCTTGACTTTGATGCGAAGGTGGGCAAAAAAGGACTGCCTCTTCCGTGGAGCAATGAGCTGGAGGAAATGCTGAGGGAACGATATGGAGAGGAGTATAAAACGTACCTGACCTTTCTGTTTTCCGGGACAGAGGAAATGGAACTCTGTCCGCAGATGCGCTATGACTATATGGATTGTGTGACCAGGTTATACGAAAAAAATTTTTCCCGTCAGATTGGTGACTGGTGCCGGGAACACGGTGTGGAATATATCGGACATGTGGTAGAGGACAATGGAACGCACAGCCGTACAGGCCACGGACCGGGACACTGGTTCCGTGCAATGGCAGGACAGGATATGGCGGGGGGAGGTGGGTGGCGGGAGGCAGGGGGGCATCCGGCGCCCCCCCCCACACACACAAGGGCGGGGGGGGGGGGGGGGG
>URVB01000076.1 GCA_900551075.1 uncultured Blautia sp.
AGATGTATTAGCTTTACAGGGAGCCGGATGCGGGAAAGCTGCACGTCCGGTTCTGAGAGGGGTAAGCCCCGTAAGGGGCTTATCTACTTACCAAATTCCTCCTGTTGGAGGAATCTTGGACTAAAACAGCCCGCCAAAGGCGGGCACGCAAACAAGACGAATGAATTTAGAAGATATAAAAACCTTCTTCAAATTCGTCTTCATCAAGGCTATCATCCTCAATAAGGAAGTAATGCATATCGAGCAAATCAGAGTCAGTCATATTTCTGACCAACTTTGCTGTCATTCCTTCTGGAGGATTTTTGATATATTTTTGCCTGAGTTCCTCTATGAATTTTTGATCCATTTGATGAAAAGCCTCCTGTCTGTGTTTTATTCAGTATGCAACAGACAGGGAATAAAATCAAGAAGAACGACATTTTGCTTTTGCCATTGTCCTTTCATATAATTCTTGTAGAGAAACAGGCTTGTGATTATAGTAGAGTTCCAGAAACTCCATTTTATGATTACACTTTGGACATTGAAGCGGATCATAGCCAAAAGAGAGAAGGATAAGTTTCCGCCATGTATTGAAGTCCAGGATGCTCCTGTGTTTGGAACGTGCGACTGCTTTATGAAGAGAGCTGTCTATTTCCCGGTGGCGTGCATAGAGACCGTAATAACGGGTCATTTTAAAATGCTTATCAGGGATGTGCTGAATGAGAAGCTTTATAAAATCCAATACAGGCATGGTTTTCTGGACATAGGAATTGTCTTCGTGTTTATTGTAGTGAAAAGTCACATTTTCTCCGTCATAAGAATCAATGCGAGAGGAGGCGATAACTGGACGCCCAAGATATCTGCTGATGTATTTGACAACAGTATCGGGATCGCAGAGATTTGGTTTTGCATAAACGTAGAAGCTGTTTTTATCTTTCTGGTAGATGAAAGATTTTGTCTTTTTAAAGGAATCACCGATACGGGATTCCAACAGGTTGAGCAGGGCGGTCTGGAAAGCCTTGCGAAGATATTTGTAATCGAAATACTTGACGATTCTCCAAAAGCCATCATCAGAGAAGCCTCCTTCCGTGAGAAGGCAGTGGATGTGAGGGTTCCATTCGAGGGGGCTGCCGAATGTATGAAGCACACAGATAAAGCCAGGGACAAAGTTTTTCGATTTATTAAGTTTGTGGAACATTTCCAAAAGGACACTGCGTACAGCTTGAAAGAGACAGTCAAGGAGAGAAGGGTCATCAAGGAAAAAGTGGCGGAGATTATCAACAATGGTAAAAACAAGATGGCGATGGGTACAACGGATCAGTTTAAAAGACATTTTGGTTGAACGGTCAATACAGTACTTATAACCGCAAGTGGGGCAAAATTTAGAATGACAGCGGAAAGGAACAAATTTAAGTTCACCACAGCAAGGGCATCCATACATGGCACCACCATAAGAAGGATCCCCACAATTTACCATCTTCTCAATATTTTCCATGACAACAGGACGAGGATGGAGAATGTATTGTATTTCTTCATAATGTTCTCGGAAAATCTTTTTAAGTATGTGCAACTTCATGAGACTACTATAAAGGAAAAAAGAAGAAAAGGGAAGCACAAAATTCCCCTCATGAATGAGGGGGTAGGGGGTGAAGTGTCGGAGGCACCTTCTTGCTTTAAGGAATGTACAGACCAGTCTGCTATGAAAAACTGTTGTAAATTGGCTAAAATATGGTACAATATAATTAGCTAAAAAGAAAGGGGGCATTTATATGATCGGGGCCACAGCTACAGCTACTGAAATGCAAAACAATTTTGGGAGATACCTGAATCTTGTCATGGAGGGAAGAGAAGTTATAGTAACAAAAAATGGTAAAGAAGTTGGCCGATTTATTCCGAAAGATGCAACCGTTTCCTATCTTACTGATTCACTTACCGGTATACTCAAGGGTGATTATGAGATTGAACAGGCAAGGGAAGAAAGGTTGAAGGAAAAATATGAAATTACTGATTGACGCGAACATTTTGCTGGATGTACTGCAAAATAGAGAACCTCACTATCAGGAAGCCGCAGTGATTTGGAAACTTTGCGAAACTGAGCAGGTAAAGGGGTATGTTTCAACGCTTACCTTTGCAAATTTGGTTTATGTGATGAGAAAGGAACTTACACCAGAAAAGATAAAAGACACATTGCGGGCGTTGAACCTTATTTTTGAGTTTGCGGATCTTAACGCAACGGATCTTACACATGCGGCTGAAATGGGCTGGGATGATTTTGAAGATGCGGTACAGTGTTCTATTGCACAGCGTATCCATGCAGAATATATTATCACCAGAAACATCAGGGATTTTAGGAAAAGCAAAGTAATGGCGCTTACACCGAAAGAACTTATCGCAAGGATATAATGGAGACAGGAAAATGCAGGGAAAGGGATGGCAATAGCGGCTATCCCTTTTCAAGTGTAAAAAAAGCTGTTAAAATGAACCGGAAACGCAATTTAGTACTTGTAATCAACCATGACATCTGATAGAATGGTGAATAGAACAAATGTTCTTTTACGCAAGGAAAAGTCATATTTATTCATTTGGTGATGCTCTGTGTTGTTTCGTATTTATGGATATTGCGGTGTCAGTGAAAATGAAAATTATGACTTAATTCGTGTAATGACCATTTTTGCCAGGAACGCGAGCTCCTTTTACACGAATTTTCCTCAAAAATTACACGAATTTTCAGGTTAATACTGAACATAATAAGGAGTATTTGACTATGGAAACATTCAAATTACATTCAGAATATGCCCCCACCGGCGACCAGCCGCAGGCCATCCGGAAGCTCGTCCAGGGCTTCAGGGAAGGCAATCAATGCCAGACTTTACTAGGAGTTACGGGCTCTGGCAAGACTTTTACCATGGCGAATGTCATCGCCCGGTTGAACAAACCAACGCTTATTTTAGCCCATAATAAGACGCTGGCGGCCCAGCTTTACGGTGAGTTTAAAGAGTTCTTTCCTGACAACGCGGTGGAGTACTTTGTGTCCTACTATGATTACTATCAGCCGGAGGCTTACGTGCCTTCCACGGATACTTATATTGCGAAGGATGCGTCTACCAACGATGAAATTGATAAGCTGCGTCTCTCTGCGACTGCAGCCTTGTCGGAGCGGAGAGATGTGATCATAGTTTCTTCCGTATCCTGTATTTATGGTATTGGTTCGCCGAAGGATTATCAGGACATGGTGATTTCTCTGCGTCCCGGAATGATCAGGGACAGGGATGAGGTTATCCGTCAGTTGATTGATATTCAATATAATAGGAATGAAATAGATTTTCACAGAGGCACTTTCCGGGTACGCGGAGATGTTCTGGAAATCTATCCTGCCAACTATACGGACAGAGCTGTGAGAGTCGAGTTTTTTGGTGATGAGGTGGAGCGGATTTCCGATATTGACATTATGACAGGCGAAATCAGATGTGAGAATATGCATGTGGCTATTTTCCCGGCCTCCCATTATGTAGTGCCTATGGAACAGATTCTGAAGGCCGCTGATGCGATTGAGGCGGAGATGAAGGAGCAGGTGACCTATTTTAAGAGCGAGGACAAACTCATTGAGGCGCAGCGCATTTCAGAGCGGACGAATTTTGATATTGAGATGATGAAGGAAACAGGCTTTTGTTCCGGAATTGAGAATTATTCCCGGCATTTATCGGGACTTGAGCCGGGGCAGCCGCCATATACCCTGATGGATTATTTTGGGGATGATTTCTTATTGATTATAGATGAGTCTCACAAGACGGTTTCGCAGGTGGGCGGTATGTATGCGGGTGATCAGAGCCGGAAGCAGACTTTGGTGGATTTCGGATTCCGTCTTCCTTCTGCTAAGGATAATCGTCCTCTGAATTTTCAGGAGTTTGAGTCCAAGATTGATCAGGTGCTTTTTGTATCTGCTACACCGGGTCAGTATGAAGCGGAGCATGAGCTTCTCCGTGCGGAGCAGATTATCCGTCCCACAGGGCTTTTGGACCCGAAGGTGGAAGTACGTCCGGTAGAAGGGCAGATCGATGACCTTGTGGGAGAAGTAAATAAAGAGGTTGAGAAGAAGAATAAGGTTCTGATTACCACACTGACGAAGCGTATGGCAGAGGATCTGACCGATTATTTGAAGGATATCGGTATCCGCGTGCGTTATCTTCATTCGGACATTGATACTCTGGAAAGGGCGGAGATCATTCGGGATATGCGGTTGGATGTGTTTGATGTGCTGATTGGAATCAATCTTCTGAGAGAGGGTTTGGATATTCCGGAGATTACTCTGGTGGCAATCCTGGATGCGGATAAAGAAGGATTCCTGCGTTCAGAGATATCGCTGATTCAGACCATCGGACGGGCTGCCCGTAACAGTGAAGGCCGTGTTATTATGTATGCGGACAATATGACGGATTCCATGCGCAATGCGATTCAGGAAACAGAGCGAAGAAGAGCTATTCAGGAAGAGTATAATAAAGAACATGGCATCACGCCGACAACAATTAAAAAAGCAGTCCGGGATTTGATTGCCGTTTCCAGGGCCGTTGCGGAAACGGAAGATAAGCTGAAGAAGGATCCGGAATCTATGAACCGCAAGGAGCTGTCTAAGCTGATCACACAGGTAGAGAAGCAGATGCGTGCAGCAGCGGCGGATCTGAATTTCGAGCAGGCAGCAGAGCTGCGTGATAAGATGCTTGAGCTGAAACACAATCTGGAAGAGTTAGACAAATGATGCCAATGAATGAAACGAAGCAGCCAGTGCCACAGAGGAAGTGGCGTAACAAACGCATTATAGCCATGGATGCATCATCAGTACATGCAACAAAGCCATGGGTGCATCATCATATAAATGAACTGCTTTGCGGAGCTGCTTTCCGACGTATGAGCGGAACTGCTCTGTTCATTTATATAAGGAAGGCCGCTATATAAGGGATTGCACATTTTGATGGCAAATGCTAGAATACGGATATTGATTTTATTGGAAAGAGGGATTTAAGATATGCAGTTTTCGAGAAGATTGGCTCTGTTTGGCAGCGAGATTTTTTCTGCTTTGAATGACAGACGTATGGAGCTGGAAGAACGCGGAATGAAAATCTACAATATGAGTGTGGGTACTCCGGATTTTCCGACTCCCGTACATATTAAAGAAGCATTGGCAGAGACTGCCATGGATGATGAGAATTGGAAATACAGCCTTCGTGATTTGCCGGAGCTTTTGGAGGCGGTTTGTTCCTATTACCGCAGACGTTTTCAGGTAGAAATTACACCTGATATGGTAATGGCCGTATATGGAAGCCAGGAAGGGATGGGCCACTTAGGAATGGCGCTTTGTGACGAAGGCGATGTCGTGCTTCTTCCGGATCCGTGCTATCCGGTATTTGCAGCGGGAAGTCTTATGGCCGGGGCAGTTCCGTACTATTATCCTCTCATAGCGGAGCATGATTTCCTTCCTTATGTAAAGGGGATTCCGGAGGAAATTGCAAGGAAGGCAAAATATATGGTAGTTTCTCTGCCTTCCAATCCGGTTGGAAGTATTGCGGCGCCTGGGCTGTATGAGGAGATTGTGGAATTTGCAAAGACATACGACATTTTGATCATACATGACAATGCATACAGTGATATTATTTTTGACGGTGCTCATGGCGGAAGCTTTCTGGCTACACCAGGAGCAAAAGAAATTGGTGTAGAGTTTTTCAGTCTTTCCAAGTCCTTTAATGTAACCGGAGCAAGGATCAGCTTCCTTGTGGGAAGGCAGGATGTGATCGCAGCACTCCGGAAGCTTAGAAGCCAGATTGATTTCGGAATGTTTCTGCCCATACAGAAAGCGGCGATTGCTGCGTTAAACGGACCTCTGGAAAGTGTAAAAGAGCAATGCAAAAAGTATGAGGAGCGCAGAGACGCACTTTGTGCCGGGCTTCGCAGCATAGGCTGGGAGCTTCCGAACGGAAAGGGAACCATGTTCGTATGGGCCAGGCTTCCGGGCGGAAGAACAGACAGTATGGCATTTTGTATGGAGCTCATGGAAAAGGCTGGTGTGATCGTGACACCTGGAGCCAGCTTCGGCCCTCATGGAGAGGGATATGTAAGATTTGCTCTGGTGCTGCCGCCAGAGCAAATTCAGGAGGTAGTGGCAGCGATTGGAAAGAGCGGTTTATAAGTAGAGAATAAATCAATGGATGGCAGGCTTCTTTTTTATTTCCTGATAATTTTTATAAAAAAATTCGGGAATCATATTGACAAAAGAAAACATCGGTGCTATCTTTAAAAACGTAGATGTTAGCACTCCGAGCAAACGAGTGCTAACAAACAAAAAGGAATACGAAGGAAGGGAGCTGGGTACATGGTAGAAGAAGTGCTGGATGACCGTAAGAAGCGGATTTTGAAAGCAATCATCAGGACTTACATGGAGACAGGCGAGCCGGTAGGCTCCAGGACCATTTCCAAATATACGGATTTGAATGTCAGCTCAGCAACCATCCGAAATGAAATGTCTGACCTGACAGACCTGGGATACATCATTCAGCCTCATACATCGGCAGGGAGAATTCCTTCTGACAAAGGTTACCGGCTCTATGTAGATGAACTGATGCAGGAAAGGGAAGCAGAGATTGAAGAGCTTCGGAATCTGATGATAGAGAAAACCGACAAAATGGAAAAGGTGCTGAAAAAAGTAGCGAAGGTTCTTGCCTCCAATACGAATTATGCAACTATGATTTCTGTACCGCAGTACAGCGGAAGCCGGCTGAAATTCATCCAGTTGTCCAGAGTCAATGAGCTTCAGCTTGTTGCGGTTGTCGTCTGCGAGGGTAATGTCATTCGGAATCAGATCATTAATTTGGATGAGGAAATGGATGATGAAACAATTTTGAAGCTGAATCTTCTTTTGAATACAAATCTGAACGGACTGCCAATTCAGGATATCAACCTGGGTATGATTGCAAGACTGAAGGAACAGGCAGGTATTCACAGCAGTGTGGTAGCAACGGTTCTGGATGCGGTCGCAGCAACCATACATGTGGATGAAGAAGACCTGGAAATATATACCTCAGGCACCACGAACTTTTTCAAATATCCGGAGCTTTCAGATAAGAGCAAAGCAAGTGAATTGATTTCTACATTTGAAGAGAAGCAGCAGCTTGTGGATTTGGTAAAAGAGCGCATGGCGGATACTGAGAATACAGGTGTCCAGGTGTATATCGGAAACGAGCTTCCGATCCAGACGATGAAGGACTGCAGTGTTGTGACGGCGACATATGAATTGGGAGAGGGTATGCACGGAACAATTGGCATTGTCGGTCCGAAGCGTATGGATTATGAAAATGTGGTAAATAGCCTGAAGACACTGAAGACTGAGTTGGATCAGGTGTTCAGGAAAAATAAAAGCAACAGAGATTCTGAATAGAAATAGAAAGGCGGTAGAGAAAGCGTGTCAGAGGAAAATAAAAACACATCAGAAGTACAGGAGGACACAGCAGAAGAAATTCTGGAAAATGAGGCTGTAACGGAAACGCAGGAAAACGATGCCGAGACTGCTGAAGAAGCTGCTGCAGAGGAAGGTGAAGAAGCCGCGGGTGAGGATGTCCAACCGGAGACGGCAGAAGAGAAGCAGGAAGGTAAGACAAAAACCTCTTTTTTTGGAAAAAAGAAAAAAGAAAAGGATAAATATGAGCAGCAGATAGAAGAACTGACGGACCGTTTGAAAAGGTCTATGGCTGAGTTCGATAATTTCAGAAAGCGAACCGAAAAAGAAAAAGCGAGTATGTACATTATCGGAGCGAGAGAGATTGTTGAGAAGATTCTTCCGGTGGTCGATAATTTTGAAAGAGGCCTGGCCCAGGTAGCAGAGGGTGATGCATTTGCGGACGGAATGAAAATGATATATAAACAGCTTATGACTACCCTGGATGAGCTTGGGGTGAAGCCGATTGAAGCCGTAGGCAAAGAATTCGACCCGAATTTTCATAATGCAGTGATGCATGTGGATGATGAAACTGCAGGTGACAATATGGTTGTGGAGGAACTTCAGAAAGGGTATACGTACAAAGACTTTGTTGTACGTCACAGTATGGTAAAGGTTGCAAACTGACCAGGAGCACTGACATGGCATACTTGGCGAATGAAGCCTGGGTTAGTGAGAAAGTCCGCCTGGACACTTCATGAATGACTTACAGGGTGAGGGAATGAATTTAGTGGCCAAGGCGTTTCAATATTATCAGAAAAAGTATATTTATCAATTTAGGAGGATAAAATCATGGGAAAAATTATTGGCATTGACTTAGGAACAACAAACAGTTGTGTAGCTGTTATGGAAGGCGGACAGCCGACCGTTATCGCAAATACAGAAGGAGCAAGAACAACACCGTCTGTAGTTGCATTTACAAAAACAGGAGAGCGTCTGGTAGGTGAGCCTGCAAAACGTCAGGCAGTAACCAACGCAGAGAAAACAATTTCTTCTATTAAGAGAGAAATGGGAACCGACTACCGTGTAACAATTGATGACAAAAAGTACTCTCCTCAGGAAATTTCCGCAATGATTCTTCAGAAGCTGAAAAAAGACGCAGAGGGATATCTGGGAGAAAATGTAACAGAGGCTGTCATTACTGTACCGGCATATTTCAATGATGCGCAGCGTCAGGCAACTAAGGATGCGGGTAAGATCGCCGGCCTGGATGTAAAACGTATCATCAACGAGCCGACTGCAGCAGCGCTTGCATATGGCCTTGATAATGAAAAAGAACAGAAAATCATGGTATACGACCTTGGCGGCGGCACCTTTGATGTTTCTATTATTGAGATCGGTGACGGCGTTATCGAAGTACTTTCCACAGCAGGCAACAACCGTCTTGGCGGTGACGACTTTGACCAGAAGATTACAGATTACATGCTCTCTGAATTTAAAAAGGCTGAGGGCGTAGACTTAAGTAACGACAAAATGGCCCTTCAGAGATTGAAGGAAGCTGCCGAGAAAGCAAAAAAAGAGCTTTCTTCCGCAACAACAACCAATATCAACCTGCCGTTCATCACAGCTACAGCAGAAGGTCCGAAACACTTCGATATGAACCTGTCAAGAGCAAAATTTGATGAGCTGACACATGACTTAGTAGAAAAAACTGCAGAGCCGGTTCGCCGTGCGCTGTCGGATGCAGGTATCACCGCATCCGAGCTGGGTCAGGTACTTCTGGTAGGCGGTTCTACCCGTATCCCCGCAGTACAGGATAAGGTAAAACAACTGACAGGCAAAGAACCGAGCAAATCTCTGAATCCTGATGAATGTGTAGCGCTTGGAGCTTCCGTACAGGGAGGTAAGCTGGCAGGTGATGCAGGTGCAGGTGATATCCTTCTTCTGGATGTTACCCCGCTGTCCCTTTCTATCGAGACAATGGGCGGTATCGCAACCCGTCTGATCGAGAGAAATACCACCATTCCGACCAAAAAGAGCCAGGTTTTCTCCACTGCGGCAGATAACCAGACTGCAGTTGATATCAATGTTGTACAGGGCGAGCGTCAGTTTGCGAAAGACAACAAATCCTTAGGACAGTTCCGTCTGGATGGAATTCCGCCGGCAAGACGTGGAGTTCCGCAGATCGAGGTAACCTTTGATATTGATGCGAACGGTATTGTTAATGTATCTGCCAAGGATCTGGGAACAGGAAAAGAGCAGCACATCACCATTACCGCAGGTTCCAATATGTCCGATTCTGAAATCGACAAGGCGGTAAAAGAAGCTGCTGAGTTCGAAGCACAGGATAAGAAACGTAAAGAAGCAATTGATACCAGAAACAATGCGGATTCCATGGTGTTCCAGGTTGAGAATGCATTGAAGGAAGCAGGCGATAAGCTGGATGCAAGTGATAAGGCGGCTGTAGAAGCAGATTTGAATGCTCTTAAGGAGCTGCTGGCACAGACGGCAAACGTAGAAGATATGACAGAGACACAGGTTGCAGACATCAAGGCAGCGCAGGAGAAGATGATGGAAAGCGCGCAGAAGCTGTTCTCCAAGATGTACGAGCAGGCACAGCAGGCTGGTCAGGCGGGCCCGGATATGAATATGGGCGGCGGTGCTTCCCAGGGCGGCAGCGAAGCCGGTTATGGTGATGATGTCGTAGACGCTGATTACAAAGAAGTCTGAGAATAGAGTATAAAGCATAGGAATGAGAAAGCATGGCTGATAAAAGAGATTACTACGAAGTCCTGGGCGTGGATAAAAACGCAGATGACGCAGATCTGAAAAAAGCATATCGTAAATTAGCCAAGAAATATCACCCGGATGTAAATCCGGGTGATAAAGATGCGGAAGCAAAGTTTAAAGAGGCTACGGAAGCATATACCGTGTTAAGTGATGCCGATAAGAGAAGACAGTATGACCAGTTTGGCCATGCTGCATTCGAAAACGGCGGAGGCGGTGCGGGCGGCTTTGGCGGCTTTGATTTTAGCGGCGCCGATATGGGCGATATCTTTGGCGATATTTTCGGGGATTTATTTGGCGGCGGCAGCAGAAGACGTGCCAATAACGGTCCGATGAAGGGCGCTAATCTGCGGGCACGTATCAATATTACCTTCGAGGAGGCTGTATTTGGCTGTGAGAAGGAGCTGGAGATCGTTCTGAAGGATGAGTGTACGACTTGCCGCGGAACCGGGGCAAAGCCGGGGACACAGCCTGTTACCTGTCCGAAATGTAACGGAGAGGGGCAGATTGTCTATACCCAGCAGTCCATGTTCGGTATGGTGCGGAATGTACAGACCTGTCCGGAATGCAGCGGAACGGGTAAAGTCATCAAAGAGAAGTGTACCTCCTGCCGCGGAACCGGGTATACCTCATCCAGAAGGAAGATTCAGGTGTCTGTTCCGGCGGGCATTGACAGTGGACAGAGTATCCGAATCCGCGAAAAGGGTGAGCCCGGAACAAACGGAGGTCCAAGAGGAGATTTGCTGGTAGAAGTAAATGTTGCACGCCATCCGATTTTCCAGAGGCAGGATATGAATATCTTTTCTACTGCGCCGATTACTTATGCACAGGCAGCACTGGGCGGTGATGTACGCATCA
>URVB01000077.1 GCA_900551075.1 uncultured Blautia sp.
ATATTGGCACCGGGCTGCGCGGTTTCCCTGGATCACCTTGCGGATTTTTCCGGTCTGATCGCTTCCCTTGGTGCCATTCCCATGGTTCTGACAGCAGAGGAGCATGATTATATCACTGCCGGAGTCAGCCATCTTCCCCACATCATTGCCTCCGCACTGGTCAATCTGGTCAATGCACTGGATAATGATGCGGAATACATGAAAACCATTGCGGCCGGGGGCTTCCGCGACATAACCCGAATCGCCTCCTCTTCTCCTGTCATGTGGCAGCAGATTTGCCTGGAAAACTACAAAAATATTTCATCCGTTCTGGATGAATTCATCCGGATGCTGATTCAGATCCGCTGCTCCATAGATAACCGGGAAGCAGGCAACCTGTACCAGATGTTCGAAAGCTCCCGCGATTACCGGGATTCTATTGATATGGTATCCAGCGGCCCCATCAGCAAATCCTATGTACTGTATCTGGATATTGCGGACGAAGCCGGTGCCATCGCGGCCATTGCCACCAGCCTTGCCCTGGAAAATATCAGTATCAAAAATATCGGCATCATTCACAACCGGGAATTTGAACACGGTGTACTGAAGATTGAATTCTACGATGAGGATGCCATGACGCGCGGTACTGCGCTTCTTAAGAAACGAAATTACATTATTTATGAACGGTAGGTAAAGCATAATGGAAATCAAAAAGCAAACAGCGCTCAAAGGCGAAATTCTCGTTCCAGGTGACAAATCCATTTCACATCGTGCTGTCATGTTCGGCTCTCTTGCTGAGGGGACTACCGGCATTTCACATTTTTTGACGGGGGCGGACTGCCTTTCAACTATATCCTGCTTCCGGAAAATGGGAATTGACATTCGGGAAGAGAGCGGCAGGATACTGGTTCATGGAAAAGGTCTTCACGGGCTTTCCAAGCCGGACCAAACACTGGAGGTGGGAAACAGCGGTACAACTACCCGATTGATCTCCGGCATCCTTTGCGGACAGCGCTTTGCATCCGAGCTGAATGGTGATGCCTCTATCCGGTCCCGCCCCATGAAACGCATCATAACCCCTTTAAAAGCTATGGGTGCCGATATCATAAGCTTAAAAGCCAACGACTGCGCCCCTCTTCGCATTCATGGAAGGCCACTTCATGCCATTCATTATCTTTCACCTGTGGCATCTGCACAGGTGAAATCCTGTGTGCTCCTTGCGGGCCTGTATGCAGATGGCATCACCAGTGTAACAGAACCGGCGCTCTCCAGGAATCATACGGAAATCATGCTGAATTATTTTGGGGCAAAGGTCACTTCATCGGGCACGACTGCCTCAATTCACCCGGAGCCGCACCTGGAGGCCAGAGATATCCTTGTACCCGGCGATATCTCTTCCGCCGCATATTTCATTGCTGCCGGACTTTTGACTCCGAACAGTGAAATCCTTTTGAGAAATGTAGGTATCAATCCGACCAGAGATGGCATGCTCCGCGTCTGCATGGCTATGGGCGCTGATATTACCCTCCTGAATGAACACAGAGAGGGTGAGCCTACGGCAGATCTTCTGATTCGTTCAAGCAATCTTCACGGCACCACGATCGAAGGAGAAATCATTCCTGCCCTGATCGATGAAATCCCCATGCTCGCAGTTATGGCAGCCTTCGCAGATGGAACTACTGTGATCAGGGACGCACAGGAGCTGAAAGTAAAGGAATCCAATCGAATCGCAGTCATGGCAGATAATTTAAAACGCATGGGCGCTGATATTGAAGCAACAGATGATGGCATGATCATCCGCGGCGGCAGACCGCTTCACGGTACAGTCATTGATTCTCATCTGGATCATCGCGCTGCCATGTCCTTTGCAGTCGCGGGAACCCTCTGTGAAGGCCCGCTCACCATACAGGGCGCAGAATGCGTCAGCATTTCCTATCCGGACTTTTATCAGGACCTGTATGGCCTGGGCAGTCACTGAATTTATATGCATCTATGAAAAAGCCAGGACAGTTACCTCATTCATACTGTCCTGGCTTTTCTTATTTCATGGGAAAGTACTCTGTTTTGTTCCAAATGCAATCCGGGCGCCTATGAGACAAAAAAGCCCTCCGGGCAGGATCGCATGCTATGATATGCATTCCACTTCCAGATAGGAATTTTCATCTGCAGCATCTGTCATAACTTCCACGATACGTTCCAGCGCATCCAGCATGGAATCATCCTCCACTCCGGATAAAGCCACAACAATCCTGGTATCATCACTAAGTTCTGTCAGCATATCATATAATGCTGACAAATTTCCGCCGTAATACTCCGGAAACTCAAGTTCTTTTGCCAGAAACTCATGCAATTCTTCCGGATTTTCATAGTCTCTTCCGTTTAAGTACACCTCCTGCATGTTTCCCAACCTCCCTTCGCATAAAATTTCCATTGCAGGGTATCCTATCCATATAGTATAATATTACAAAGTAAGTGTGCTTTCAATACTATCGTGATATCATTCGTACAAACAGCCGCACTCACTATTTCATATTTGAGAGAGGAGCATTGATTTATGAAAATTCTATTTTATGGTGCCAAAAATTATGACGAACAATTCTTTGAAAAGCTCGCTCCCGATTATCCGGGTATTGATATTCATTTCATTGAATCCAATATTTACAAAGAGACTGCCTCCCTTGCCAGAGGATATGACGGCATCTGCGCCTTCGTAAATGCAGATCTCGGAACAGAGGTCATTGATGAGCTGCATAACCAGGGCATCCGCCTGATATTGATGCGCTGTGCAGGCTACAACAATGTGGATCTGGAATCTGCGCAAAAATACGGCATCAGGATTCTCCGTGTACCGGGATACTCTCCGGAGGCAGTTGCAGAACATGCTATGGCACTTGTTCTCACCGCCAACCGCCATACACACAAAGCATACATCAAATGCCGCGAAAACAATTTTGCCCTGAATGGTCTTATGGGGGTCAACCTCTATCAAAAAACAGCCGGAATCGTCGGCACCGGAAAGATCGGCCTGGCTATGGCACGCATCTGCAAGGGTTTTGGCATGAGAGTCATTGCCTATGATCTGTTTCCAAACAAAGAACTGGATTTTCTGGAATATGTCTCACTGGACGAGCTGCTCTCCTCCAGCGACCTGATCAGCCTTCATTGTCCTCTCACAGAAGAGACGCGCCATTTGATCAATGCAGATTCCATCGAAAAAATGAAGGACGGTGTGATTTTGGTTAACACCTCACGGGGCGGTCTGATCAAAACAGAGGATCTTATTGCCGGAATCCGGGATCACAAATTCTTTGCCGTAGGCCTGGATGTATATGAAGAAGAGACAGATTTTGTCTACGAAGATATGTCTGAACGAATTTTACAGAGCTCTACCATTCAAAGGCTGCTCTCCTTCCCGAATGTCACCATGACTTCTCATCAGGGATTCTTCACGGAAGAAGCGCTTACCAACATTGCAGAAACAACTCTTAAGAATGCCACAGCCTTTATGAACGGTGATGTATTAAAAAACGAAGTCATTCCTTAATTGCTTATTTGACGGTGCTGCTTCCCAAGAGCGTTCACCCCGATCAATAAAACAACCGGAAAGACAATGGCAGCAAGAAGCCCTGTTTTCAGATTGCCGCCAAAAGCTCCCGAAATACTGCCCACTACGGAAGGACCGCCGGAACATCCAATGTCTCCTGCCAGCGCAAAAAAAGCAAACATCGCGGTTCCGCCCTGCGGGCAGTACTCGGCAGCCAGACTGAATACTCCCGGCCACATAATCCCTACAGACAAGCCGCAGATGCCGCATCCCACCAGAGAAAACAGAGGATTCGGCGAAAATACTGCCAGGAGATAGCTGCCCACACAGAGCAGACTGCTGCAGGAAATAAATTTTTTAAGCGGAATCTTATCTCCGCAGATTCCATAAAAGGTTCTGGATATTCCCATCAATACGGCAAACATACATGGTCCCAGCAAATCTCCCATGGTTTTGGATACCTGAAGCCCGTTTTCCGCAAAAAAGGACGCCCACTGACTCATTGCCTGCTCTGCAGCCCCGGAGCAAACCATCAAAAGGAAAAACAGCCAGAAAAGCTTCATCCCAAACAGCTTTTTGGCAGGCAGGGCTTCTCCTTCTTCCAATAGTACTTTCATCGGCGCACCGGCATATAAAAAAATATTCAGAAACGGTACGAGTGCCCACAGAGCCGTCAAAAGCTTCCAATTCTCAATCCCCATAGTTTTGAAGAATACCGTAGAAAGCACCACAACCATAACATGTCCCCAGCAATAAAAGGAATGCAGAAGGCTCATAGCGGCTGATTTTTCATCCATTGGGAGCGCCTGCACAATGGGACTTACCAACACTTCGATCAATCCTCCGCCAAGTGCATATACCGTAATCGCTGCCATAAGTCCCAGATAAGAGTTCCCCATAAGCCCCGGGAAAACACCCAGTCCGATCAGCCCTGCTGCACTGAACACGTGAGCTGCCAGAATAGACCTCTTATAACCGATTCTCTCCACATATTTCGCTGCGATCACATCTACGAGCATCTGCACTGCAAAATTATAAGTCACTAAAAAGCCGATTTGCGTGACGGAAATTCCATATTCCTTCTGAAAAGTCACAAATAATAGCGGTGCCAGGTTATTGACAATTGCCTGAGTAACATACCCCAGATAGCTGGCATATAATGTTCTTTTGTATTTTCTGTCCATGTGCTCTTTTCCCTTTCCCCTGTTCATTGAAAAGAGGCGTCATCCGTGCAACGCCCCTCTTCTTCAATAAAGCTGTTCAAATGTCTGATAATGATCCCCTGTATAAAAGATCAAACCATCATTTGAGTAAATAATACGTTTTTCATTTCTAAAGCCGCCATCAAAATCAATATCGCACTCCTGATATGTGCGCCCTTCTTCTACCGGAAGCATCCCTTCATAATTTCCATATTTGTCGCCTCCGATGCTCTTTCCCGGTGCTGCTTCATCCAGATTTCCTTCTTTACTATTCCAGCCAAGCTCCTGCGCCTCGCTTTTCGTAATGTAATTCGAAGGCAGATGTCCGTACTGATGCAGATATGCGGCAACCTCTTCCTTGCTGGTATAAGTGCCATCCTCCTCTACCTGGACGCCGGCAGAACCGCCATCGTCATCTGCGTATCCGAATTCCAACAGTTCCTCTTCATCAAGCCGGGTCATTTCCTCATCTCCCGGCTCGTCCGTGCCGTTCTCCAGCATCTCCAGTTCTTCTCCCTCAACAGGGATCAGCTCTTCATCCTCGCCTGCCGTCTCTTCGGATGCTGTTTCCGTTGTCTCCTTCCCGGGAACAGCTTCTGTCTGACCCTGGCAGCCCGCAAACGCAAAAACAAAAAGCAGCAAAAGTGAAATCAGAAACAGTTTTAATCTTTTCATGCAGTTATGACTCCTTTCTGTACATCTCTCTCAAAAGGGCAATCTCCTTTTTCCAGCCTTCATCGTCATTCGGTGTTTCCAGAATAAAAGGAATCCCTTCCAGGGCCGGGTGCCGGATGACATTTACCAGAGCCTCCAGCCCAATCTCTCCCTCTCCGATCTTCGCATGGCGGTCCTTATGGCTGCCAAGCCCGTTCAGGCTGTCATTCAAATGGACTGCTTTCAGATTTTTAAGTCCGATCACACGGTCAAACTGTGCAAGCACACCATCCAGATCGCAAGCAATATCATATCCTCCATCCCATATATGGCAGGTATCCAGGCAGACACCGATTTTTTCTTTCTTTTCGACAAGCTCCATAACCGCGCGGATTTCTTCAAAGGTCGCTCCCACCTCGGAGCCTTTGCCGGACATGGTTTCCAAAAGCACAGTTGTAGACTGTTCCTCTGTCAGGACCTCATTCAAAATTTCTGCGATCTTTTGGATGCCGGCCTCTGCTCCCTGCCCTACATGGCTGCCCGGATGAAAATTGTAATAATTGCCGGGTATCATTTCCAGCCTTTTCAGATCATCTGCCATAGTTTCCCGGGCAAACCGGCGCAGATGTTCCTTCGCTGCACAGGCGTTTAAGGTATACGGTGCATGTGCCACGATCTTTCCGAAATGGTTCTCCCTCGCAATACTAAGAAATGCTTCCACATCGGCCGGATCTATGGCCTTTGCCCTTCCGCCCCTTGGATTTCTGGTAAAAAAAGCAAAGGTATTTCCGCCGTTTGCAAGCATCTGTTTTGCCATAGCCTGATATCCCTTAGAGGATGTGGTATGATTCCCTATGTATAACATAAGTATTCCTTTCTTTTGTAACATTGAATTTAAAAATCCGTTTTATTATATCAAAAATTCACCACCGTGAAAAGAGATAATTGTTGACGAACCTGCAAAAACTCCATATAATTTTAATAAAAAACCAACGATAAGGAGACACCGATGTCTAACCAGCCACCCAGAAGACCTGTGCGACAAAGAACCCTCAGCAAAAAGAGTCGGCTTTATAAAAAATCCAAATATTACCGTGCAAAGCGCAGAAGACGAATGATTCTCGCAGGAGGAAGCATTCTCCTTCTGGTGCTGCTTCTTTTTTTCGGTATCCGTGCTCTTATCAGTGTACCGGACAGTACTCCTGTCACCGCAGACACTGCTGATAAGAACAGTACCGCCTCCCGAAAAGGAGAATCTTCTTCAGACGGAAAGGACAATGATGCGGAAAAGGTTTCTGCCTCCGATCTCCCGGAAGAACCGGTTTCCCTGACCGTCAGCGTCGTCGGGGACTGTACCCTTGGAACAGACGAAGCCTTTGATTATGACACCAGTCTGAATGCATATTTTTATGAATACGGCAAAGAATATTTTCTCTCCAATGTCAAAAGTATCTTTGAAGCGGACGACCTGACCATTGCCAATTTTGAAGGCACTCTTACGGACTCTGAAGAAAGGGAGGACAAGCAGTTTGCTTTCAAGGCACCTGCTGAATTTGCGGGTATCCTCTCCGGCAGTTCTGTGGAAACCGTGAATACCGCCAATAATCACAGCCATGATTACGGAGAACAGAGCTTCACGGATACCCTGCAGGCTTTGGACGCAGAGGGAATCGTACATTTTGGATATGATGAAACGGCTGTCGTAGATGTCAAAGGCATCAAGGTCGGGCTGGTCGGCATCTATGAGCTGAATGACCATTTGGAGCGCACCGGACAGCTCAGGACCAATATTGCCAGAGTCAGGGAGGACGGTGCACAGCTTGTAATCGTCATCTTCCATTGGGGCAACGAAAAAGAAGAGGTCCCGGACACCAATCAAATGACACTTGGACGCCTTGCCATAGATGAGGGAGCAGATTTGGTCTGCGGGCATCATCCGCATGTGCTGCAGGGCATTGAGGAATATAAAGGAAAAAACATCGTCTACAGCCTGGGAAACTTCTGCTTCGGCGGCAATTCCTATCCAAGCGACATGGACAGTATGATTTTTCAGCAAACCTTTACCATTGATAAAGACGGGGTCAAAGCCGACAATGTAACCAAAATCATTCCCTGCTCCATTTCATCCGAATACGGCTACAATAACTATCAGCCCACTCCTGCCGAAGGTGATGAAGCAGACCGGATTTTACAGAAAATTGAAGAACGAAGCTCCTGGATTCCCGCAGCAGAGGCAGACAATACAGAAAAGCCCGCAGATTCTGACAATACCGAAGAATCCTGACAGCCAAAATCACCCCCGGATACCCCCGGGGGTGATTTTCCATTTATATACTCTTATTTTTACAAAAGCAGCATCGCATCCCCGAAGGAGAAAAAACGATACCGTTCCTTCACCGCCTCCTCATAGGCACGCATAATCCTTTCCTTTCCTGCAAGTGCAGACACCAGCATCAAAAGAGTGGATTCCGGCAGATGAAAATTCGTGATCAATCCATCGGTCATTTTAAACCGATATCCCGGATAAATAAAGATTTCTGTCCATCCGCTTCCCCCACGCAGGATTCCATCCTCCCCTGCGGCAGATTCCAGGGTACGGCAGCTTGTTGTTCCAACCGGAATCACACGGCCGCCCATTTTCTTCGTCTCATTGATCAGCGCTGCCTGGTCCTCCTCCACCACATAAAACTCCGAATGCATGTGGTGCTGCTCTACGTCATCGACTTTTACAGGCCGGAAGGTCCCAAGCCCTACATGCAGAGTCACGTGGGCAATTTTTACGCCTTTTTCTTCTATCTGTCCGAGAAGCTTCTCCGTAAAGTGCAGTCCTGCCGTGGGTGCGGCGGCAGAACCCTCGTTTTTCGCATATACGGTCTGGTAACGGTTCTTATCCTGAAGCTTGTGAGTGATATACGGCGGAAGCGGCATTTCTCCAAGCTGATCCAGGACTTCCTCAAAAATCCCCTCGTAATGGAACCGGATCAGACGGTTGCCTTCCTCGGCCACATCCAGAATTTCTCCTTTTAAAATTCCATTTCCAAAAGAGATGCGCGCGCCCGGCCGTGCCTTTTTGCCCGGCTTTACCAGACATTCCCATATATCCTTTTCTTTTCTTTTCAGAAGAAGAATCTCAATGAGTGCGCCTGTATCCTCTTTATTGCCATATAAGCGGGCAGGAATCACCTTTGTATCATTGATAACAAGACAATCTCCTTCCTCCAGATATTCCAGAATATCTGTAAAACGGCGGTGCTCCAGACTTCCATCCCTCAGGGAAAGATGCAGAAGCCTGGACGCGCTTCTGTCCTTAAGGGGGTCCTGCGCAATCAATTCCCCGGGCAGGTCATAATAAAAATCTGCTGTTTTCATAGTGTATCTCCTTTATCCGCATCCTCTTTCCATTGCTTTTTCCACTGACGCACTTCATTCCACTCCTTATTGGTCAGCTCTGCCTTTTTCAGCAATTCCGGCCGCCGTTTTGCCGTGCGCAGAATGGACTGCTCCCGTCTCCACCTCTCTATATTCGCATGATGCCCGGAAAGCAGCACCTCCGGAACCTTTTTTCCATGCCATTCCTCCGGACGGCTGTACTGCGGATATTCCAACAGGTTTCCGGCAAAGGATTCTGTTTCTCCGGACTCCTGATTACTCAACACACCGGGAACCATACGGGAAATTGAATCCATCATAACCATGGCCGGAAGCTCTCCTCCCGTCAGCACGTAATCTCCAATAGACACATAATCCGTCACAATTTCCTCCAGCACACGCTCATCAATTCCCTCATAATGTCCGCAGAGAAAAACCAGGTCTTCCTCCTGTGCCATTTCCCGGGCCATATTCTGGTTAAATACACAGCCCTGCGGCGTCAGATAGACGACCCTTGGCCTATTTTCAAGCCTTTTCTCGATGGACGCATACGCAAGATAAACCGGCTCCGCCTGCATCAGCATTCCGGCTCCGCCTCCGTACGGATAGTCATCCACCTTCTGATGCTTATTAAATGCAAAATCACGAATGTTTACCGCATGAACGGACAGATATCCATTTGCAATTGCTCTGCCTGTGATACTTGTGTGCATCCCCTGCTCAATCATCTCCGGAAACAACGTTAACACATGAAAATTCATTTATATAAGCCCCTTCATCAAATGTACGGTCATCGTGCCCTTTTCCGTATTCACATTCAGAATACACTCCCTGATAGCCGGAAGAAGCACTTCCCTTCCGTTCTCTGCTGTCACTACGTAAACATCATTCGCTCCCGTTTCCATGACATCCTTCAAAGTTCCGAATTCCGTCCCATCCTCCAGAAGCACCCTAAGCCCAAGCAGATCGGCAATGTAATATTCATCTTCGCCCAGCTCCTGCCCCTCTTCTCTGGGAATCCACAGATTGCGGCCCTTATACATTTCAATATCATTGATATGATCGATACCATCAAATTTTAAAATCACAAGCTTCTTAAAAAACTTGACATTGCGGATGTCCAGTCTTCGAAGCTCCTTTCCTGTATCCAAAAGTACATACTCCAGCTCCAGAAAACGCTCCGGCCCATCTGTCGTAGGATAAACCTTGACCTCTCCGCGTACGCCGTGGGTCGTCGTAATCACTCCAACCTTCAATAAATCTTCCATCAACCAAACTCCCTGTATTCCAAAGAAATCTTTCCGTCAATTTCCTTCTGTCTATAAAATCAGGAGCCATGTTTCCACAGCTCCTGATCCCTTTTATTGCAGAATATCTACAATTACTTTTTTGCTGCTCTTTGAAGAAGCCGCCTTGACTACGGTACGGATTGCCTTTGCAATTCTGCCCTGTCTTCCGATGACCTTTCCCATATCAGAAGGGCCTACTTTTAATTCGATGATAACTGCATCTTCCTTTTCGTTCTCGGTAACGACTACCTCATCCGGATTTTCCACAAGAGATTTTGCAATTACTTCTACTAATTCCTTCATTACATACCTCCCTGCATCGCCCTTACGGGCCTTACAGAAATACCTGGCTGGTACCTCTGTTATTATTTTTCGATTCCGGCTGCTTTGAAGATTCTCGCAACTACCTCTGTCGGCTGTGCGCCTGCTGCCAGCCATTTCTTTGCTGCTTCTTCATCTACCTTGTATGCGCTTGGCTCCAGATTCGGGTCATAGGTACCGATTTCGTCGATGCATTTTCCATCGCGCTTGCAGCGGGAATCTGCAACGACGATTCTATAAAAAGGTGCCTTTTTCTGTCCCATTCTTCTTAATCTGATCTTTACTGCCATTTTTGTCTTCCTCCATTTATTATGTTTTCTTTTGGTTTTTCATTTATTAAAAGGGAAGCTTAAAGCCGCCTCTTTTACCACCTTTGCCGCCCAGCATTCCGGGCATCTGCTTCATCATCTTCCTGCTCTGCTCAAACTGCTTTACAAGACGGTTTACTTCGGATATATCCACACCAGCACCCCTTGCAATACGGTTTTTCCGGGATATATTCAAAATGTTCGGGTTGCTTCTTTCCTGCGGGGTCATGGATAGAATGATGGATTTCGTCCGGTCCATTGCCTTCTCATCGATCATACCTTCCAGCTCCTTCATTTTGCTGCCAACACCCGGCAGCATATTCAGCACACTACCAAGCCCGCCCATCTTGTTCATTTGTTCCATG
>URVB01000078.1 GCA_900551075.1 uncultured Blautia sp.
GGTCCACTGCTGTCTTGGGGTCCCCACTAGTCCCCCCCACCACCCTCCCCCCCCCCCCCCCCGCCATGATCCGGGCTGCTGCCAGTCCGGTCTCCCTCACACTGTCTTCCTCCATATTTCCCAGCAAAACTGCCAAAATACCCAGAGCGGCCGCTGCTGCCAGCCACCATCTTTTCTTTTTCATTTTATGCCGCCTTCTGTTGTGCTCACCATAATATATGACAAAAGTACACCAGAAAGAAGCTCTTCTCCCGGAAAGAAAACGAAACATGTCTCAGAACGCACAAAAACGCCCGGCGGACGTTTTTGTTGCATGCCTGACAAAAAATGCCGGCGGCTTCCCCCGGGAAAAGCTGCCGGCATTTTTCATCCTGTATTTTATTTTCCCTGCATGATACGAAGCTGTGCTTCAATGGATTCTACGCATTTTTCAAAGCCCAGCTTACCGCTGTTCAGACACAGGTCATAGTTGGTCGCGTCATTCCAGACTCCGCCTGCAAAACGGCGGTAATATTCCTGCTTACGCTTATCATCCTTCAAAAGGAATTTCTCTACTTCCTCCCTGGAGCCGGAAATCTTCTTCGACGCTTCCGCCACACGGAATTCCCAGGGTGCATGTATAAATACTCTCAGGGTATTCGGTCTGTCCTTTAACACATAATTTACACAGCGTCCGATCACAACCATCGATTCCTTCTCTGCAAGGTCCCGGATTACCTTTGCCTGATAATTAAACAAATTTTCATCAGATATGAATTCCTTGCTGTCAGGACTGATCAGGTTTCCTTTGTATAGACCCGCCTTATTAAAGAGAGACGGCTTTACACGGACTCCTCCCTCTACCTTTCCAAAAAGGCCAAGGTCAATGCCGCTCTCATCCGAAGCCATGCGGATGATCTGCTTGTCATAATAAGAAACGCCCAGCTTCTTCGCCAGCATTTCACCCACGGTACGTCCGCCGCTTCCATACTGTCTTGCAATGGTAACAACAATATGATCCATACTTTACCTCCTATTCTCCCAGATATGCTTTCTGCACGGATTCGTCATGAAGCAGGTCGTCGGCATTGCCTTCCAGAGAAATTTTTCCTGTTTCCAATACGTATGCCCTGTCTGCAATGGAAAGCGCCTTTTTTGCATTCTGCTCTACAAGCAGAACGGTTGTGCCGCTCTCACTGACTTCCTTAATAATATCAAAGATTTCGTTTACAAAAATCGGAGACAGGCCCATAGATGGCTCATCCATAACAATCAGTCTGGGTTTGCTCATCAAAGCGCGGCCCATAGCAAGCATCTGCTGCTCACCGCCGGATAAGGTTCCGGCACGCTGCCCCTTTCGTTCCTCCAAACGCGGAAACCTCTTGTATACATTTTGCAGGCTTTCTGCAATCTCATTTTTATCTTTTCTGGTATAAGCACCCATGATCAGATTTTCGTATACGCTCAGTTGTGAAAATACACGTCTTCCCTCCGGTACATGGGCGATTCCCATTTCTACAATCTTATGCGCAGGTGTCCTTGTGATATCCCTGCCTTCAAAAACAATGAAACCCTGCTTTGCCGGCAAGAGTCCTGTTAAAGTCTGCAGCGTTGTTGTTTTGCCTGCGCCATTGGCTCCGATGAGCGCGATAACCTCACCCTGGCTGACTTCAAAAGAAACACCCTTCAATGCCTGAATCACACCGTAATAAACGTGCAAATCCTTTACCTCTAACATTGCCATTTTCATGCTCCTCCTATTCG
Organism: uncultured Blautia sp.; assembly: GCA_900551075.1. GTDB lineage: Bacteria > Bacillota > Clostridia > Lachnospirales > Lachnospiraceae > Blautia_A. The sequence continues at coordinate 1,744 of URVB01000078.1, forward strand.
CCAAGATATGCTGTGATTACTGCAGGATCATTCAACACCTCAGAAGTCTCGCCCTGAACAAGCACCTGGCCGAAATTCAGAACGGTCAGCTCCTCGCAGATACCGCCTACCAGCTTCATGTCATGCTCGATCAGGAGAATCGTCATATGAAAATGATCCCTGACAAAACGAATCGTATCCATCAATTCCTGGGTCTCATTTGGGTTCATACCTGCCGCCGGCTCATCCAGAAGGAGGAGCTTGGGATCTGTTGCAAGCGCTCTCGCAATCTCCAGCTTTCTCTGCTTTCCGTATGGTAGATTCCCTGCGAGATAGTCCGCTTCCTTATCAAGGTCGAACACCTTCAGGATTTCCATGGCACGCGCATTCATTTCTTTTTCTGTCCTGAAATATTTCGGCAGACGCAGGATTCCTGTCATTGTTGCATAACGGTAATGATTATGGAGCCCAACCTTTACATTGTCCAGAACAGGAATATCCTTGAAAAGACGGATATTCTGGAATGTTCTTGCAATTCCTTCCCTGTTGATCTCAATCGTACTCTTTCCTGTAATATCCTTCCCATCCAGCTTAATGATACCTTCTGTTGGCTTATATACGCCAGTCAGAAGATTAAAGACGGTGGTTTTGCCTGCGCCGTTCGGTCCGATCAGACCATAAAGCTGCCCCTTCTCAATCGACAGGTTAAAGTTATCTACTGCATGGAGACCGCCGAATTGAATGGACAAATTATTAACTTCCAACATTGACATAATTAAGCAGCCTCCTTCTTCTGTCTGTTTCCTTTAAGCTTCTCTACCATGCGGCTTCTCCAGTTACGTGCCGCAGGCGCCCAATTAAAGAGCATCATCACGATCAGGACAATTGCATAGATCAGCATACGGTAGGTAGAGAATCCCCTCAGCAGCTCGGGGAGTGCATACAGAATGATCGTCGCAATAATAGACCCCCGAAGATTTCCGATTCCTCCAAGAACAACATATACAAGAATCAGAATAGACATATTATAGTCAAAAATCGATACCTTCAGCATGGAAAGGTTATGGGCATAGAGCACGCCTGCCACACCTGCCAGTGCCGCTGATATGGTAAATGCCAGCAGTTTATATTTCGTTACGTTGATACCTGCGGATTCTGCCGCAATACGGTTGTCACGGGTAGACATGATCGCACGGCCGCTTCTGGAATTTACCAGATTCTGTACAATAAATAAGGTAAGGAGTATCAGTATTACACCGATGAGAAAGAAGCTGCCCTTAATATCCTTGTAAAGTGTGGAAGTACCGGAAATGCCAAGGGCACCCTTCAGAATCTGCTTCCCTCCGGGTGCAAGCTTAATTCCGGCTGAGCTGGTCGCTACCTGAAGTCCGTTTTCATCCACTCCCACATATAAAATATTGATCAGGTTTTTGATGATCTCTCCAAAAGCCAGAGTAACAATCGCAAGATAGTCACCCCGAAGCCTCAGTACGGGAATACCGATGACAATACCAAATACTCCGGCTACTGCCGCACCGATCAGAATCGCAAGGATCAGGCGCAGTACGGACGGAATGGAATCGCTTACCAGATGAGAGAAGAGTGCACTGGAATAAGCGCCCACGCACATAAACCCTGCATGACCCAGGCTCAGCTCTCCCGAAAACCCCACTACAAGGTTCAGAGAAATCGCTGCAATGATGTAAACGCAAAGAGGAATCAATAATCCTGTAAGCAGGTTTGACAGGTTTCCGGTAGAGGAAAGCGTCTGTACGATTACAAAGATTACAATCACCATTGCATAATTAATAAAATTATCTTTTGATGTTCTGTTTATCCTTTTCTTCATATCGGTCACCTTACACTTTCTCCTGAATGTTCTTACCGAAAAGCCCGGTAGGTTTCACAAGGAGCACGACAATTAATACGGCGAACACGATCGCATCTGCAATCTGAGAAGAAATATAAGCCCTTCCGAAAATTTCGATAACTCCCAGAAGTATTCCTCCCACCATTGCTCCCGGTATCGAACCAATGCCGCCGAATACTGCAGCCACGAACGCCTTAATGCCGGGCATGGCCCCCGTATACGGAGTCAATGTAGGGTATGCAGAACACAAAAGCAGGCCGGCAATCGCCGCAAGACCTGACCCAATGGCAAAGGTCAGGGAAATCGTCGCATTGATATTGACCCCCATAAGCTGTGCTGCATCCCGATCCTCGGAAACGGCCTGCATGGCACGTCCCGGTTTTGTTTTCTTAACAAAAAGCGTAAGCGCCGTCATAATGATCACACATGCAGCAATCGTAACAATTGTGATTCCCTTAATCGTAAGCTGCCCATCAAACAGCGACACTGTGGGAACATTGATAACCGTTACAAAGCTCTTGGCATCTGCCCCAAAAATCAGCAGCGCCAGATTCTGAAGCAAATAGCTGACACCTATTGCCGTGATCAATACAGCCAGGTTCGAAGCAGCCTTCCGAAGCGGACGATAGGCAACCATCTCGATGGTGATACCCAGGACCGTACATGCGATAACGGCTGCAAGCACGGACAAAAGCGGTGACATGCCCGCCTTTGTAATCGCAGTAAGAATCACAAAAGCACCGACCATGATAACATCCCCATGAGCAAAATTCAGCATTTTCGCAATTCCATACACCATTGTATAGCCCAAAGCGATAATTGCATATATACTGCCCAAGCTTATCCCATCTTTTAAATAAGATATAAAACTCATAGTGCACCTCATAAAATAAATTTATCATTCTTGTTACAAACAAAGCGGATTCCACAGGAATACTCCTCAAAGGCATAACAATACGGAGTATTTTTCTATGAAATAAGAAAGGGACGGTTCCTCATTCACAGGTAACCGTCCCCCGTTCTTTAAACGGCAATCCCCTGCGCAATCAGGGAAGTGTCACTAAAATCACAACACTGTAAAAGAATTACTCGACCTCTACATAAACACCGTCTTTGACCTCGTATGCTTTCGGCGCTTTATCGCATTCGCCCTCTTCTGTCCATTTCGCTGTTCCGGTAAGACCGGTAACTTCAATGTTCAGCATGGAAGCAGACATTGCTGCACTGATGTCTTCATTGGACATATCCGGTGTAATTCCCGCATCCTCTGCCGCTGCCTTCATAGCATAGATTACGTCGTAAGCATCTGCTGCGAACTGGTTCGGAGTTTCACCGTTATTCGCATCATTGTATGCTTTTACAAAGTTTACGGTAGCCTCATCTTCTCCTGTTGCAGAGAATGGTGTCAGAAGCATCACACCTTCTGCAAGAGAGGTATCAAAGTTTTCTACGGAAAGAATGCCATCCATACCGTCTACACCAAAGAATTGGATGTCCATGCCTGCATCTGCCGCCTGCTGAAGAATCAGCGCATTGTCAGAATAGTAGTTCGGCAAAAACAGAAGCTCCGCGCCGCTTTCCTTGATCTTGTTAAGCTGTACGGAGAAGTCTGTATTGCTGTCTGTGGTATACGCTTCGTCAGCAACTACTTCAAGACCATACTCCTCTGCACTTGCAACAAAGGCATCATGAATACCTACGTTGTAATCTGCCATGGAGTCATAGAGAACCGCCACCTTGGTTGCAAGACCTTTTTCGGAAATAAATTCCGCGGATTTTGTTCCCTGGGCAGGGTCTGTAAAGCACATACGGAACTCATTGGAACCTGCCGTGATACAGTCTACCGCTGTTCCGGATGGAGTGAACAGGAATGTGCTCTCTGCTGCCTCGGCGCCTACTGCAATGCAGGCGCCGGAGGTAACAGTCCCGCAGAGCATCTGCATGCCCTTGTCCAGAAGGTCATTATATGCGTTCACAGCCTTCTCCGGATCACCCTGGTCATCGCCGGCATCCAGAAGCTCCACCTGATATCCGTTGAAGCCGCCGTCTTCATTAATTTCGTCAATCGCAATCTTTGCTGCGTTGTATACGTTTGTACCATACTGTGCATAATCACCTGTCATGGGTCCGATTACGCCTACTTTAAATGTTTCGTCATCTGCAAATACTGCCGCAGGTGTCATTGCAGTTGCTGCCATAGCTGCTGCCGCTGCAACACTGAGTGCTTTTTTCCAATTTCTCATAATAAATCTCCTCCTTAAATTTTAACGCTCATCAGCGGATGCCTGTCTCCAAACAATCTATGCAGGTAAAAAAGGTAAAAAGCCCGCTGGGCTCCCAGCCGGCTTTGGCCTCCTACTGACTTTCGTCCGCTAATACTTTAATGTTAATGATTATAGCATTATGTGTTTTTGAATGCAAGTGAAAATTTAGAAAAATTTAAGAACTGTACTGGAAAATTTAAGAAACCCGGGGATTCTGTCCCCGGGAAACATATATTTCTCTTATGCAACCGCTTCCTTGGCAATTTTTGCCAACGCCGCAAAGCCTTCTGCATCATTTACTGCCATTTCTGCCAGCATTTTTCTGTTGATGTCAATGTTTGCAACCTTCAGACCGTGCATCATCTTGCTGTAGGATAAGCCGTTCATTCTTGCTGCTGCATTGATACGTGCGATCCAAAGCTGTCGGAACTGACGTTTCTTCTGTTTTCTGCCTGCATAAGCGCTGGCCAGCGCTCTCATTACAGACTGTTTTGCTACTCTATACTGTTTGGAACGGGCTCCTCTGTAGCCCTTTGCCAGCTTTAATGTACGGTTATGTCTTTTCTTTGCGTTCAATCCGCCTTTAATTCTTGCCATTTCTTGTTTTCCTCCTGCTCGTCTTCTTATCTTCTTATAAATATGGTAATACTTTCTTCATGTTCTTAACATTTGTAGAATCAACAACAGTAGATTTTCTAAGATTTCTCTTTCTCTTCTGAGATTTCTTAGTTAAGATATGGCTCTTATAAGCTTTATTTCTCACTAATTTTCCTGTACCTGTCTTTTTGAAGCGTTTCGCTGCTGCTCTACATGTTTTAATTTTTGGCATTGTAATTTCCTCCTTAATCTCGTATGTCTATTTCACATTACGGTCCGTAACTGCAGTCATGCATAGGTGAACCGTAATATTTTAACGTTTTTCAGATAAAAACATAGTCATGCTTCTGCCTTCTACCTTCGGGGCTTTTTCTACGGTTGCAATATCAGCCAGAAGCTCTGCAAAATCGTCAAGCACGTGCCTGCTGCTTGCCATATGTGCCATTTCCCTTCCGCGGAAACGCAGGGTAACCTTCACTCTGTCTCCCTTTGTAAGGAATTTTCTCGCAGCATTCACCTTGGTTTTCAAGTCATTGGTATCAATGTTCGGAGAAAGACGCACTTCTTTGACATCGATGGTTTTCTGTTTTTTCTTAGCCTCTTTTTCTTTTCTGGCAAGCTCGTAACGGTACTTTCCATAATCAATGATCTTACATACCGGCGGCTTTGCCTGCGGGGCAATCTTTACTAAATCCAGCCCTGCCTCCTGAGCTTTAAACATCGCTTCTTTTGCGGACATAATACCGAGCTGTGCTCCATCCGCTCCGATCAAGCGTACCTCTTTGTCTCTGATCTGTTCATTAATCATTAAATTGCTAATTGTCGTGCACCTCCATACATAATAGATGATAAACCCTTGACTTCTCGTCGCCCTCTGAATTTCCGGAAAAAACAGCCGCAATCCCGGTCTTTCATAAACATGAAAAAAAGTGCGGACAAAAATCCACACTCTCATATACCCACTGATACACAGACCAATGCCTGTAATACTGTGCAATATAAACCCGAGCCGCATCCCGTGCGCTGAGGTGAGAGTGGAACTCTGCTTTGTTTTCTTCACGTACTGTATAAAAATAGCACAATCCCCGGAGAAAGTCAAGCAAAAATTTGCCCTTTCCACGGGGATTGTTTAAAAATTTCATAACCGCTTTACACAGTAATCGCTCCCATGGCTTCCATTACTGCAAAGATCAGAATAGCAACCAGGCATATGGGGGCAATATATTTAATGATCACCGTGTAGAATTTCCTGCTTTTGAATTCGCCGTTAACCTCCACCTCTTCAATGATCACCTTCGGCTTCATCACAAAGCCCACGAATATACAAGTCAGAAATGCCACAATCGGCATCATAACGCTGTTGCTCAGGAAATCGAAGAAATCCAGCAGGCTCATACCAAGAGGCGCCAGAAATCTCCATGCACCAAAGCCCAGTGACACCGGAATACCTACCGCCGCCAGAAACAGCATAATGATAAGACTTGCCCTTTTGCGGCTCCAGCCGAATTTATCGATAACAATGGAAACTAAGGTCTCCGTCAGCGAAATAGAAGAAGTCAGTGCCGCAAAGAGAACCAGCAGGAAGAAAATACCACCCACCAGGGTACCGAACTTCATATTATGAAATACCTTCGGCAAAGTAATAAACATCAGACTCGGGCCCTTTCCGAGAGCCTCTTCGCTTCCTCCTGAAAAAGCAAAAACTGCCGGAATAATCATCAGGCCCGCCATAAACGCAATGCCCGTATCAAACAATTCTATCTGACGCACAGATTTTTCCAGATGCGCATCCTTTTTCATATAGGAGCCATAGGTAATCATAATTCCCATAGCCAGGGACATGGAGTAGAATAACTGTCCCATAGCTGCAAGCACAGTTGTTGCACTGAACCGGCTGAAATCAGGAAGCAGGTAGTATTTCACACCCTCCAGTGCACCCGGCTGCAGCAGGCTGAACGCAGCAATAAAAATCGTCATGACGATCAAAACCGGCATCATAAAGCGGCTTGCCTTCTCAATTCCGTCCTCTACACCCAGCATGACTACAACCACCGTCAGAATGACGTAAATCAAAAAGAACAGTATCGGAGCACCTGGCTGTGTAATAAAGCCGGTAAAAAATTCGTCGTTGGCCGCTGACGAAACCCGGTTTCCTGCAAACACCGTAAAATATTTTACTACCCAGCCGCCGATCACGCAATAATAAGGCGTGATAATAAACGGCACAGCGCAGGAAAGATATCCCAGAAAACGAAATTTCTTATTCAGGGTCTCATACGCGCCCACGGCACTTAACCGTGTTTTTCTTCCCAGTGCAATCTCCGTAATCATCAGTGCAAATCCGAAGGATACTGCCAAAACAAGATATACCAGTAAAAAAATACCTCCGCCGTATTTCGCAGCCAAATACGGAAATCGCCATAAATTCCCTAAACCTACTGCAGATCCGGCGGCTGCCAGGACAAATCCCAGCTTACTTGTAAAGCTGCCTCTCTGTTTCTCCATAGTTTATCTCCCTTCCTCAATCGGTATTCTACCTATTATATCATTATTTTAATTTTCAGTACAGTACATATTTGCCGCTTTTTCGTGCACACTATTCCCATACTGTAAAAAAGGAGGACAAACTTATGACAATTCTCAATTGCTCAGCGACAACCTGTGTCTATAACGAAAACGAGCTCTGTTCCAGAGGTGAAATCGAAGTTATGGGCGCTGACGCACGCCGCTCTGACGAAACCTGCTGCGGAAGCTTCCGCGAACGCAGCGAAGGTGCGGCAATCAACAGCTCCAAAGAACACTGCGGCTGTGAAAAGATCCGGATTGACTGCAAAGCAGAGGAATGTACCTACAACGAGCACTGCAAATGTACTGCTGCCGCAATCGACATTGCCGGTCACAGCGCATGCCGCTGCCAGGATACAAAATGTGATACCTTTGCCTGTCAGTGTTAAGCTTCTGAAAACAATATAACGGAATTTCTCAAAGAGGGACAGAGTGCGGGATAACGCACCCAGTCCCTCTTATTTATGATGGAGCACTTACCTGATAATAAGAAAAACCGCCGTACATTTCGGTACGACGGCTCTGTCTTTTTGTATAATACAACGGTAATCTTAACGATTTTTCAGGAAATCCGGAATCTGGATGTCCTTTTTCTGAACAGTGCTGGAGGGAACCTTCGTGCTGAACGGTGTTGCATTCATATTGGGCAGGCTGAAGCTCGGCATACTCATAGCGCTGTTCGGAGCCGGGTTTACTGTCGGTCTCTTCATGCCGAAGGAAGCATTAGAGCTTCTTCCGCCAAAGGTGTTATTACTCTTTGCAGCTTCCGTAAGTCCTGTTGCGATAACTGTAATTCTTGCATAATCTGCAACCGAATCGTCATACATGGCACCAAAGATGATATTTGCATCTTCTCCGGTAAGTTCCTGTACATAGCTTGCCGCATCGTTGGCATCCATAAGGGAAATGTCTCCGGAAATATTGATAATAACATGAGTTGCTCCCTTGATGGTAGTTTCCAGAAGCGGAGAAGAAACCGCCTGCTGAACAGCTTCCATAGCCTTATCATCGCCTCTTGCTTCACCAATACCAATATGCGCAATGCCCTTATCCGTCATGACAGTCTGTACATCCGCAAAGTCAAGATTGATCAATGCCGGCAGGTTGATCAGGTCCGTAATGCCCTGTACCGCCTGCTGAAGCACTTCATCCGCCTTGCGCAGTGCTTCCGGCATGGTTGTCCGGCGGTCAACGATTTCCAGCAGTTTATCATTCGGGATGACAATTAGAGTATCCACAGATTTCTTCAGATTTTCAATGCCTGCCAGGGCATTATTCATACGTGTTTTTGCTTCAAAGCGGAAGGGCTTCGTAACAACACCTACGGTCAGGATTCCCATTTCCTTGGCAGCCGCAGCAATGACAGGTGCCGCACCGGTGCCGGTGCCGCCGCCCATACCACAGGTAACAAATACCATATCTGCGCCTTCCATTAACTGTTTTACTTCCTCTATACTCTCCTCAGCGGCCTTCTGACCAACTTCCGGCTGTGCTCCCGCACCAAGGCCTTTCGTTATCTTTTCACCAATCTGAAGTACAGTCGGAGCTTTACACAGAGTCAAAGCCTGCTTATCAGTGTTGACACCTACAAACTCCACTCCGCCAATGGTCTCTTCCACCATTCGGTTTACCGCATTATTTCCGGCTCCACCCACGCCAATTACTATAATTTTTGCAGATGATTCAGCCTCGTTTGACATAATCTCTAACAATGTACTTCCTCCTTTATTTCTCCTGATATCTGAATTTCTCTCTCTATATCAACTTACATATAGATATATCATATATTTTTTTGGGGAATTAATCAACTACTATTTTCTTTTTTTTATACTTTTTTCACGAATTTTCGATATATTCGCCGCGGATTTACTCCCGCCGCTACAGGCGGGGGAGGCGAACCCCCCGGTCCGGGTAAGCGACC
>URVB01000079.1 GCA_900551075.1 uncultured Blautia sp.
GGAAGACGAAATCAACGTCACCATCGCTAATCCCAAATGGGTAAAGGCTGTCAAAAGTAATAAAGACGACATCAAAGATTCCAAATGGATTGGAAATTTGTTTCGATTAGGTCTGCTTCCGGGCACATCTGGATTATATCACATCTACGATAAATGATAAAGACACTATGCTTGGTTCTTTGATTGCTCCTTATGAAAATGCTGTCCAGTTACTGTGTACCATTCCAGGTGTTGACTGTAACAGTGCTATCACTGTTATCTCTGAAATTGGCACCGATATGACTCCGTTTTCGAATTCCAAACGCTTATGCTGTTGGGCGGGACTGACTCCCGGCAACAATGAATCTGCTGGTAAGAAGAAATCCGTCAGAATAACACGTGCCGGTGTCTGCCTCAAACCTGCATTGGTACAAGTTGCCCATGCAGCCGTGAAATCTGATAAATCTCCTTATTACAAACATAAATATGAGCGCATTTTGAAACGTCGTGGTAAAAAACGTGCCATTATTGCTATCGCCCGGATGATTGTCACTGCAATCTATCAGATGCTATCTACTGGTGAAGCATGGAATCCGACCGATTTATTTAAAATTGATATGCCAGAACCTATGAAAGAAAAACAAAAGGAAAAGGCTATCAGGCAAGCTATGAAACTTCTTAAACGCAAAGGGAAAATTCCCAAGTCACAATTCGCTTCTTAGCTTTTTGAAACAACAATCTTTTTTGAACGCTGCCACCAGACAGCTTGTTAAAGTGCGCCATTTATTGGCTGTCCTCTGCTTTCTTTCACAGTATTTCTCCTTGTTTGATGTACCCGTTGAATAAACGGCGTTGCGTGTTGGGGTCAGTGAATCAATAATCTATATTCAATATACAGGAATTTATCTATGAAAACAAGGTGAAAAATAGAGATGCCGTAAAACGGCAGGGCAAAGAAGAGGCGAATTCGGATAAAAAATACCGGAAACCCTCAGGCTTCCGGTATTCCTTCATCAGTCGAAGCGACAGGATTTGAACCTGCGGCCTCTGCGTCCCGAACGCAGCGCTCTACCAAACTGAGCCACGCTTCGTCAACTGCAAGAGCTATTATAGTAAGTTTTGAAGGGTTTGTCAATAAAAAAATGAAAGTTTTTTTAAATTTATGAACCTGTGAAGTGAAAAGCTTATTTCTACTTTAAGGGGGTATAAGTGGAACTTGTTTTACAGCGTATTTTCATTTTTGAAAATACCATCTATTGACCTGTTGCAAGAGTGGAATTCAGTCTTACAGGTGCTGTATTGTTAATGCAAAGGGGATTTTTAATCCCCTTAATTACCTAAATGCTGGATTTACTGACTTCTGTCAGGGTCGCCTTTGGCGAGTCGTAGCCGATACCTTGACAGAAAGCTGTAAATTCAGCTATTAAGCCTGTAAATGTTACTTCCACTCCCCCAAATTGTGAAACTAAAATCCATTTATTTTTACAATTTTGAAAGTAGAATTTAACTTTTCACTTCAGCTAATTCATAAACCAGCGATTTTTATAAGCCATTTATGATAATATCTCAGTAGACCACAAATGAGAATGTCCCAAAGTGCGGTATAATAGTTGAACCGCCCCGCCAGCATAGACAGCTAAAGAGAAAGGATTTTATCCAACTCTTAGATTTACTTGATTTTTTCGCTTTTTCATCCGTTCCGACTGATAGAAGAGGCCTTTCTTTACTGACTGATGACACCGGTAGTATTCCTCCGGTGTCAGATAACTGTTGACCTTTGAATAATCGTTCAGAAGGTGCGCAACGAAGACTGCTATAAAATGACCTCGCGGCTTATAATCTGGATAGGAATCTCGTAGTAATAGCTGGTGGGCTTCTGCATTTTAATGAGATAATCAAAGAGCTGCTTTACAATCTGGTAGCCCTGGTCTCTGGCATTCTGTGAGATGACAAAATCAAGAACTCCCTCTTTTAGAAGAGTCTCTGTCTCAGGTACCAGGTCATGACTAATGATTTTGATGGGACGTGTGACATTGGCCACAGTCAGGGCGTTGCGCACACCGTCACTGCCGCTTCCGGAAAGATAAAAGCCCTTAAGATTCGGATATTTGTTCAGATAGCTGAGGGCAATCTTAAAGGCTTCTTCCTTTTTATCTTGATTTTCCTCCACGCCTACAATGGTAATGCCGTTGTCATGCTCCTGCAGGCGGCTGCGGAAGCCGTTTAACCGGTCCGGATGGCAGGCCAGCGTCTTAGAACTGATAATAACTCCCACCTCACCGCCGTCAGGGAGAAGTTTTTCCATCAGCCCGGCAGCCACGGAGCCGGCCTTTACGTGATTCTGTCCCACATAGCGGATGCCGTGAATCTCCTCCAACTCAGAATTAAAGGTGAGAATCTTGATGCCCTTTTCCTGCATATTATTAAGCTTTCGGATGACCTGAGGGTCGTTAATGGGAATCAGAGCCAGTCCGGCAATATTCATATTTTCAAATTCAATCAGAAGGCTTAACAGCTCCGCGGGCTCCAGGGTGGTGGGCATGCGTACTTCCACTTTAAAGCCGAAGGAGGAAAATTCCTTCTGGGCTTTCTTGATGCCGCTGAGCAGCGTTTGAATAAACGGGTTATAGTCAGGGGTAGGAATGACACCGATTATAATGGGATTCTTGCTGAGAACCAGGGCTTTTCCCACCAGACTTGGATGATAATTTACATTATCGAGGATCGCCTGCACGCGGTCACGGGTTTCCTGTTTGACACCGGGGCGGTTGTGAATGACTTTATCCACCGTGGCCCGGGAAACATTAGCAAGCTTGGCAATTTCATTGATAGTAACAGCAGACATATATGGACTCCTTAAAAAGTCCTGTTTTTTATCGGGGATATTTTGCAGGTGTCCGTCTGAGATGTGAAAGCAATAAAAAGCTGTAAAACAATTTAAAATATTGCTCGCCCCGGGATAAAAGACAGGCTCCGTTCTCTCTAACTTCTATAGAGTAAATAATAGCATAAAGGAGATTTTTGGGCAAGATAAAACAGACCGCATTTTACAAAATTTGTAAGAAATTGTCCGCTCTGAAAAAATTCGTAAGGAAAAATGTACAAAAACGACTTGAAATTGTATAGACACGAGCACAATTTCAATCTCAAAGAATTAAGATGGTATTTTTGTGCTAATTAAACTAATATAAAAATCAATAAATGTAAATAATAAACAATTGACACAAAAATAAAAAGTTGCTATTATTTAATTAAGAGCACGAGCACAATAATTTTTGCAAAGGAGAAAATGATATGAAATATGGTATTGGATATGCTTATTGGGGAAACACCTGGGAATGCGACATCAAGAAGTATAAAAGGATAGCAAAGAAGCTTGCTGATTTCGGCTTCACCATGTATGAAATCAGTGCGGATCACCTGTTCCATATGAGCGAGGCAGAGGTAGCTGAGATGGCAGCTATCGGCAAGGAGTATGGATTGACTCTTTCTACCAACAGCGGCCCGGCAAAAGAGTATGATCTTTCTTCCGCAGACGAGGCGGTGAGAAAGAATGGCCTTGCATACTTTACAAAAATTCTGAAAAACATGGATGCAGTAAAATCTCCCACACTGGCAGGAGCTATCTACTCTTTCTGGCCGTCTGATTTTAAGGTGGCAGATAAGAAAGCTGCATGGGGGTACAGCATCCCCATGATACGTGAAATCGGAAATATTGCAGAGAGCTACGGCATTGAGATTGCGCTTGAGGTTCTCAACAGAAACGAGACCTATGTCCTCACAGACTGCAGGGAAGCTATAGACTACTGTGAACAGGTAGGCAGCAAGGCTGTCAACCTCCTTTTGGACACCTATCACATGAACATCGAGGAGGATGATATGTGCGAGGCCATCCGTCTGGCCGGAAGCAAGAGCCTTTTAGGACACTTCCACGTAGGTGAGAACAACAGAAAGCTTCCGGGCATGAACAATTCCCTTGACTGGGCAGCAATCGGACAGGCTCTTCGTGATGTAAACTATGACAAGGGTGTTGTAATAGAATCGTTCTTACATGACGGAGGCGCTGTAGGCTATGACATCCGCGTATGGAGAGATTTAAGCAACGGTGCAGATCTTGCAAAGCAGGATGAGCTGTTAAAGGCTTCCCTTGAGTTTGTGAAAAAGAGCTGCGAGGGCTGATGACCGGAGGAAAGAAAAATGGCTGAAGTATGGATTATGGGAGAAATGATTGTCGAAATCATGAGGGCAGAGGAGGACATACCTCTGGACCAGCCGGGACTTTTTAAGGGACCGTACCCAAGCGGTGCACCGGCTATCTTTATTGATACAGTGGCTCGTTTGGGTCACAGCGCAGGAATCTTAGGAGGCGTAGGCAAGGACGATTTCGGAACCTGCCTTTTAGGAAGATTAAAGGGCGACGGTGTAGATGTAAGTCACGTAATCGAGAGCGATACCTGTGCAACAGGAGCTGCATTTGTCACCTACTTTGCAGACGGCTCCAGGAAATTCATTTTCCACATGGGAAATACCCCGGCAGCAGACGCAAAAATGCCTGAGGCTTCCGTGTTAGATGGCGTAAAATATTTTCATATCATGGGATGTTCTCTGGCAGCAAGAAAGGACTTCGGAGAAGAAATCTTAAAAACCATGCGTCTTGCAAAGAGCCTTGGCGCAAAGGTTTCCTTTGACCCTAACATCAGAAAAGAGCTTTTAAAGGACAGCTCCTCTCTGGAAATGGTAAAAGAGGTCGTTGCCAATACATCCGTATTCCTTCCCGGCGTAGATGAGCTTCTGATGATTACCGGCAAGGATACCGTAGAGGAGGCTGTAAAGGCATCCTTTGAAAACGAGACACTGGAAATTCTGGCTTTAAAGCAGGGCTCCAAGGGCTGTACCGTATATACCAGAGACGAGATTCTTTCCATGGGGGTTTATTCTATTACTGCGGTAGACGCAACAGGAGCAGGAGACAGCTTTGACGGTGCGTTTATCAGCGGCCTTCTGGAAGGAAAAACGATTGAGGATATTCTTAAGATGGCATCTGCTGCAGGAGCGCTGAATACAGCAGCATTTGGACCGATGGAGGGCAAAATCAATCCGCAGACCATTCAGGCCATGATTGACGCAAACGCTTAAAATCGGCAAGTGGAGGGGACAATGAGTGAGATAAAACTGGAATTGCGCAATATATCAAAAAGCTTTCCCGGAGTAAAGGCTCTGGATGGAGTGAGCATCGTTCTTAGAAAAGGAACCGTTCATGCTGTTGTAGGCGAGAACGGCGCCGGAAAGTCCACCTTGATGAAGATTATTAACGGCTTATACCAGCGCGACGGAGGACAAGTTTTCTTAGATGGCAAGGAAGTGCATTTTTCCGGTCCCATGGAGTCTTCTGCAGCAGGCATTGCCATGATTTATCAGGAGTTAAACTTCTTCCCGGACCTTACAATTGCTGAAAATATTTACATGAAGCGTCAGCCTATCAAGGGAGGAGTGGTGGACTGGAAAAAAATGAATGAGATGGCTTGGAAGATTCTGGATGACAACGACCTTCCCTATGATCCCAGAACCAAAATCAAGGATCTTCCCATTGCCAGCATCCAGATGCTGGAAATCGTAAAGGCTGTTGCCTTTAACGCACAGGTAATCATCATGGATGAGCCTACCTCATCCATTTCCGACAAGGAGGTAAAATTCCTTTTTGATAAAATTAACGCACTGAGAGATAAGGGCATCAGCTTCCTGTATATCAGCCACAAGATGGAAGAGATTTTCCAGATTGCAGACGATATCACCATTATTCGTGACGGTAAGAGTATTACAAGCGGACCGGTAAAGAATTTTACAGAGGATACTATTATCACACATATGGTAGGACGTTCTATTGATAACGTATATCCTAAAGTGCAGTTTCCTATCGGAGACATCGCCTTTGAGGCAAAGAACCTTTCCGCAAAGGACATGTTTCAGGATGTCAGCTTTAACGTAAGAAAAGGCGAAATCGTGGGAATGGCCGGACTGGTAGGTGCAGGACGAAGCGAGGTATGTCGCGCTATTTTCGGATTGGACCCGCTGGACTCCGGAGAAATCACTCTCTGTGGAAAGCCCTATACACCAAAGAGTGTCACTCACGCTATCAAGAACAAGATTCTGATGATTACAGAGGATCGTAAAAAAGAGGGTATCATCGGCGTTCGAAGCTGCCGTGAGAATATTACTATCAGCAACCATCGCCTTACAAAGGGCGTTTTCATGAACCTGAAAAAAGAGGTGGAGGATGCAAAGAGAATGTCCGATATGCTGAAGGTTCGTTTCGCCGGTATTGAAACACCCATCGGCTCTCTCAGCGGCGGCAATCAGCAGAAGGTGCTTTTGGCCCGCTGGCTGATGCTTGACAGTGACCTTCTGATTCTGGATGAGCCTACACGAGGAATCGACGTAGGCGCAAAGTTTGAAATTTATAACATCATGACAGAACTTGCAAAGAAGGGCTATGCGATTCTCATGATTTCCTCTGAGATGCCTGAGCTTTTAGGTATGTGCGATCGAATCTACATTATGAGTCAGGGCTACATGAAGGGCTGCATGAACCGTGAGGAATTTGATCAGGAGAGAATTATGCAGATGGCCACAGGTGTGGCAAAATGACCACGAGGAGGAATTATAAATGAAGAAATCAAAAGTGGATATCCGGAAATACTCTCTGGTATTGATTCTTGTGGGTATGATGGTTGTGTGCTCCATATTGTCAAGTAACTTCCTGACAGTAAAGAACCTGACGAACATTTTAAAGCAGGTTAGTATTGTTACCATTTGTGCCTTTGCACAGGGCATGATTATCATCACCGGGGATATTGATCTTTCCATCGGTTATCTGGCAGGTATGGCCGGAAGCTACGCATGTATCGTGTACGTTGCTACACATAACCTTGTATTTGCGTTTTTGTTCGGCATTTTCCTGGGCGCTTTAGTCGGCGCTATCAACGGTCTGTTTGTTGCATACTTCGAGCTGCCGGCCTTCATCGTAACACTTGCTATGCAGACGGTGTGCTTTGGTGCCATTTGTCTCTACACAGGCGGCCAGAACATTTACCAGATCGGGGACTTTAAGGTCTTAGGACAGGGAAGTATCGGTTTTATTCCTTCCACTGTTGTATTCATGCTGATTATGCTGGTTATCACACATATTCTGCTGAAATATACAAAATTTGGCCGTTACTTATACGCAATCGGCGGCAACTCTGAGGCAGCCAATGCAGCTGGTATTCAGGTCTGTAAAGTAAAATGGGCAGCCTTCATCGTATCCGGTATTTTTGCAGCTGTTGCAGGTATGGTACTGATGGGACGTTTGAATGCAGGTATCCCAAGCGAGGGCACAGGCTATGAGACGGATGCCATCACTGCTACTGTAATTGGCGGTACAAGCTTCTCTGGTGGTGCCGGTACTGCAGTCGGAACCTTACTTGGTTCTTTGATTATCGGTGTTCTTAACAACATCATGAATCTTATGGGAATTGACTCCTATCTCCAGATGATTATCAAGGGGGCAATTATCATTCTGGCAGTGCTGATGGACGTAATTTCTAAGACACAGAAGAAGTCTGTAAAAATTATGGCATCAACTTCTGACTCTCATCAGAAGTAAAGATAGCAAAACCAAAAAAATACACAAAGAAAAAAGAGGAGGTTTTTTACAATGAAAGCAAAGAAAGTTTTAAGCGTGTTGCTGGCAGCAGGTATGATGACTGGGTTAATGGCTGGTGCAACAGTAAACGTATCTGCAGCAGAGGAGCCCTATAAGGTTGCATTCCTTCCTACTGATATGTCCGCTACCTTCGCATCCTGGCTGGCAAGTGAGCTAGAGACTGCTTTTGAAGCTTACGATGACATGGAACTGACCATCATCGATTCCAAGAACGAGCTTCAGACTCAGATTAGCAACCTTGAGACCTGCGTATCTCAGAATTATGATTACATAATTCTCCTTCCCCTTGAGCCGGCAGCAGAGGATGACCTCGTGGAGAGCTACATCGCAGATGGAACTCCTATAATGAATATCAACCTTGATGACCTGGCTGTAGAGACTGCTTCCAGCGTTATCGCTAATCCATACGACCTTGGAACAATCGTTGCTACTCAGGCTCTCAGTGAGCTGCCAGAGGATGCAAATGTAGTTGTTCTCCTTGGTCCGTCCGGAAACACTGACTCCATTGAGCGTCGTCGTGCATACGAAGATATTATCTTCTCTCAGAATGAGAATATCGCCATTCTTGATGAGCAGCTTGGTGACTGGGAGAAATCCAAAGGTATGGAATTAATGGAGAACTGGCTGCAGGTTCACGATGATATCGACGCAGTTATTTCCATGAACGATGCAATGGCAATCGGCGCTTACGAAGCAGCAAAGGACGCTGGTGTGGCAGACGATATCCTTTTCTATGGTGTTGATGGTCTTGCTGACGCAGCTGTTGCTATCCAGAACAGTGAGCTTAATGCTACCGCACTGCAGGATGCTCAGGTTATGGCAGAGGAAGGCGCTCGTATTGCTCATGAGGTTCTGACCGGTGAGAACACCGATGGGTATGAGAAGGTTCAGATTCCTGTAACCCTGATTACAGCTGACAACGTTGATGAGTTTATCGAAAGATATACTGCTAATGGTATGTTAGACTAATTTTATTAACCGTAGTCTCCTCGGAGTTTTCCGGGGAGCTGCAAATACATGTACATGGAGGACATAAATAAAATGAAACAGGCAATTTTAACAGCACCAGAGACAATTGCATTTAGTGAAATTGAAAAACCGGTTATTAAGCCAAATGAGATTTTGATGAAGGTTAAAAATGTCGGAATCTGTGGTTCTGATATCCACGCATACTATGGTAAGCATCCATTTATGTCCTTCCCAATTCGTCTGGGCCATGAGATGGCCGGTGAAGTTGTGGAGGTCGGAGCAGAAGTAACCGGAATTGCAGTAGGCGATTTAGTAACTGCAATGCCCCAAGAATTCTGCCATGAGTGTGAGCCGTGTAAGAGTGGAAGATATAATATCTGTAATACTCTGGAGGTTATCGGATGTCAGACTCCCGGAGCGGCTTGTGAATATTTTAATGTAGATGCAGCCTTAATCAAAAAGATCCCAGAAGGCATGAGCGCGCGGATTGCAGCAACCATCGAGCCGGCAGCAGTTGGTGTTCACGCTGTAAGAAGAAGCGGAAGCATCAAGGGCATGAATGTTGTGGTAATGGGAGCCGGTACCATTGGTAACGTAACTGCACAGGCAGCTATGGCAGAGGGCGCTAAGAGCGTTTTGATTACTGATCTTTCTGAATATCGTCTGAAGCTTGCGAAAAAGTGCGGCATTCCTCATGCTGCCAACACCGGTAAGGTTTCTATGCAGGATGCAATCAAAGAAGCCTTCGGCGATGAAGGTGCTGATATTTTCTTTGAGTGTATCGGTATCGGAGCAACTGTCAACCAGGCTATTGAGTGCTCCAAGAAGGGTCATGACATTATAATTGTTGGTGTATACGGTACCAATCCTCAGATTAATATGGCATGGGTTCAGGATCGTGAGTTCAGACTGATTGGTTCCCTGATGTATGTGGACAAGGATTTTCAGGATACCATTGATTATATGGCGGAGGGCAAAATCAATATGGAACCGCTGGTTTCCAGGGTATTCTCCTTTGATGAGTACCGGGAAGCATTCAAGTATATTGAAAAAAATAAAGATGAGAGCCTGAAGATTCTTATCGAAATGTAAGGAAAAAACCAGAGAAAAAGTCCATAGGACCTTTTGCTGGATATTTGGTAAAAAGGGTCGGGCTGTTTGCCTGGCCCTTTTTACGTACTTTTTATACAAGTTGAGACAGGCTCAGATATCCGGCTTTTAAAGCGGGTATTTTTTTAAATTTTTTTGTGAAAAGGGGGAACATAAAAAATGGAAATAGATAACAAATACCGCAATTTTGATGAAAACTTTATCCTGGAAGGAAAAACGGCAATTATCACCGGTGCAAGCGGCGGAATCGGAGTAGCAATTGCTCAGATGTTTGCCAGGAAAGGCGCAGACATCGTTTGCTTTGATCTTCAGGATGCAGCAGAGCTTCATACCTATGTGAAGGGAATGGAAAAAAAATATCTTGGTGTCTGTGGAGACATTACCAAGACCGCAGATATCCAGAGGGTAGTGGACGAGACTGTAAAGGAAATGGGAAAAATTGATGTCCTGGTAAACTGCGCAGGAATTGGTTTCCTGGAGATGGCTTCCGAAAGCACAGAAAAGGTATGGGATATGACCATGGCTGTAAATCTGACAGGAAGCACAAGAATGGCACTGGCTGTGGGTCAAAAGATGATTGAGAATGGTGGCGGAAGCATTATCAACATTGCATCCCAGGCGGGAGTAGTAGCCTTAGAGCGCCATCTTGCATACGGTACTGCCAAGGCAGGCATCATTCAGATGACAAAACAGCTTGCTTTAGAGTGGGGCAAGTA
>URVB01000080.1 GCA_900551075.1 uncultured Blautia sp.
TGTAGCAGTTTCTTCCCGGCTCGGCTCTGCCACATCCTGCAACAAGGAAACGGTGTTTGATCGCACCTGCCTTCACCGCATCCACAACCGTTCCTGCGTGGGAAAGGATGGCGTTGTGACCGAATCCGGTGGTAACTTCACTGCCGCCATTAATGCCGAAGAACTCCATATCTTCATCAAACCCGCCGAGTTCCAAAGCCTTGTTGATGACAGGGGTAAAATCTTTATCCTCTCCAATGTGAACTGCACCGGGAAATGCCACCACTTCGGTAGTGAATACACGGTCCGCATAGCTGTCCTTCGGAGGCATCAGGCAATTAGTTGTGTAAAGGACAGGTGCAGGGAGTGCATCGAACTCTTTTCTCTGGTTTTGCCACGCCGTGCCATAATTGCCCTTGAGGTGTTTATATTTCTTTAATCCCGGGTACGCATGAGCGGGAAGCATTTCGCCGTGGGTATAGATATTGATCCCCTTGCCATCCGTCTGCTCCAGAAGAAGCCGGAGATCCTTCAGGTCATGTCCGGTAACCACAATAAACGGCCCCTTTTCAACTTTCAAAGGAACGGTAACCGGTGCCGGAGTTCCATAAGTGTCTGTATTTGCCCTATCAAGCAAAGCCATGCACTTAAGATTGATCTCACCAACCTTTAATACAGTCGGAAGCAGCGACTCCACAGTTTCCTCGTAGCCGATTTTGCACAAAGCCTCGCAGAAAAAGTCATTCACCTCCATGTCACTGTATCCCAGCATCAGCGCATGATAAGCATACGCAGCCATTCCACGGATACCAAAGAGAATAAGTGATTTCAAAGAACGTATATCTTCTTGTGCATTCCAGAGCAGGTTCATATCATACTCATCATTTTTTCCGCAGCGTGAGGCACATGCGCTGCAGGCAGGAACCAGTTTTTCCTTCTCTTTTCTGACTGCTTCAATCTGTCTTCTGATTGCATTGTCATCAAAGCTGACATTGGTCACTGTAGTAAATAATCCTTCAATGATCGCTTTGCAGGTGCTGTCCACAGGCGCAGAATTTCCTTCTGCTGCCCGGGCCAGACCAATTAATGCGCCTGTCAATTCATCCTGTAAACCCGCTGTATTCGATTTCTTCCCGCAAACCCCTGCATTACCTGTACACGCCGCACAGCCAGCAGTCTGTTCGCACTGAAAGCAAAACATTTTTTTCTCCATTATCGTCTCCTCCTTATTCATCAATGATCTGTCCGTCAGTGGAAATAGTCACCACATTCCACGGCATAAATTTACCGCTGTTTTGTAATGCCGCTTTTACAGCATTTTCAATGCCTCCACAGCACGGAACCTCCATTCGGACTACAGTTACGCTCTTTATATTATTGTTCTTAATGATATCGGTCAGTTTCTCCGAATAATCAACAGTATCCAGCTTCGGGCATCCAATAAGAGTAATGTGGTTTTTGATAAACTTATCATGAAAAGCTGCATATGCATAAGCCGTGCAATCAGCAGCAACCAGCAATTTCGCGCCATCAAAATATGGTGCATTAACCGGAGCAAGTTTTATCTGGACCGGCCACTGACGAAGCTGAGAAACACCAGCAGATATAGATGCCGTCTCAGTTGTACGAACAGGCTCTCTCTGCATTGTCTTTAATCTGCTTCCGGGACAACTGAGAGGAATGCCCATTCCCTCTGCCTTCTTTTTCTGTTTATTTTTCAAAACGGCCTTTTCGTCGTATGCGGCAGCTTCTCTTTCTTCAAATGAGATTGCACCGGCAGGACAGGCCGGCAGGCAGTCACCCAAACCATCACAGTAATCATCACGGAGCAGCTTCGCTTTTCCATCAATCATACCGATTGCACCTTCGTGACACGCTGCGGCGCAGGCCCCACATCCATTGCACAGATTTTCATCGATTTTTATAATCTTTCGTTTCATTTGAACTACCTCCAAAGCTTGATTTCTTAACTGGATTATAGTACTGTATTACAAACAGGTATGTTTGATTTCAAACAAGGAGTAATTATTTTGAAAAAATATTTATTTGTACTTCGGAACAATCCTTTTTTTAACGGCCTTAACGACGAGGAAATACTCTCCGCATTACACTGTGTTCACGCGAACATTATAAACAAAACAGCGGGGGAATATATATTAAGAGTCGGTGACAGCACGACCGCCATGGGGCTTGTGCTGTCAGGCTCGGTTTTGATTGTTCAGGAGGATCTCTGGGGGCACAGAAATGTGATGACCAAATCCAAAGCGGGAGATTTCTTTGCAGAACCATTTGCTGCCATTCCAAACTCAGTATTAAATATTAGTGTTGTTGCAAATGAGAATTGTGAAATACTGATGCTGAATACGAAACGCCTTTTAACCGTCTGCCCTTGTGCCTGTGAACATCACAACAAGATTATCCGTAATCTGGTTTCTGTTCTTGCAAACAGGATTCTTATGTTTAACGATAAAATTACGCACATGAGCAAGCGAACAACCCGTGAAAAGCTCTTGTCATATTTATCATCAGAATCTATCAGGCAGGGAAGTCTCTCCTTCGATATCCCATTTGACCGGCAGCAGTTAGCAGATTTTCTCTGTGTCGAAAGAGCTGCCATGTCAGTTGAGCTTTCTAAGCTTCAAAAGGATGGTATTCTTAAAAAAAACAGAAATCACTTTACACTGTATAAGCTCGATGGGTACTCGAATTGATGCGCAGCAGCCCCTTTCCGACTTCATACAGATACCCCCCTATGGTTTTGCTCCCACCCTTTACTCGTCAAATCAGGCACGTCACACCGTTTAAATGTCACGTGCCCTGCAAAATGGTATATCCAACAAAGCCAAGCAAAGTAAGAGTCAATACTGTCGTAACCGTAGTTGTTGCATTTCCAAAAAATAACTTCAATAGCTTCATTTGATTCACCTCGCTGACCCTTGGGACTATCCATACCAGTCCAGTACACATCTCAAATTCTCCACATTTACACGCTCACCACCATGCTGCATCATATCCGGCATATCATCCTCATCCGGTGTACGATCAGCTTTCTCTGCCAATGCTTTCCCCGCTGTTTTATTCATCATACTCATCAGAAGCCTATAGATACCATGCAGCTTGTTGATGTCGAATCCGCCCTGAAGGGTAAAAACCGGTGAATTGTCGGGTATCACATTTTTCTTTCGTACTTCTTCTAACTGACTCCCGGTTTTTCCCATACATACACCACAGACTGCCCTTACATGATAGCGGCTTGCCGTAGCCTTATAACCCTTTACTTTTCCTGCCATAATCCAACCTAAATAAATGATTTCTGCTCCCTCGGGAGCCGTCTTCTTAGCCTCGTCTGTCGAATAAACAGGTAAGTTTGTTTCCTGTCCAAGCATTTTCGCATACCGGGCTGTCGTTCCCGTGTTAAACATCTCCCCATCGGAGACGACATCATTCAAATGTATTTCCATTGAGGAAATCTGCTTGTCATACCGACTAGCCATTTCAGTAAATATTGCTTCGAATACACCCTGCTTGCTTTTGTAGTGCCTGTAGAGAGTGCGACAGCCCCGTCAAGCACTTTCTTAATATAAAAACTGCGCCACAACCTTAACAGGCCATCGCGCAGCGATTTTGTTCAATTCCAATTTACCCTGTAAACAACTCTCATACACCTGTTTATCAACTAATATCCCTTGTAATATTTTTCACCCAGATATATTTCTTATACCTTGGATAAATCCAGGGAATTTTTATGATTTCATCCGACATCACGATCATATACACCAACATGACCGGCCAATGGAAAACAAAAGTACCTAAGATTGCAAGCGGAAGCGAGAAACACCACTTGCTTATCAGCACGGATTTAGCGTCGTAAATAGTATCTCCCCCTGCCGGAAAAATGCCGCAGGTAATGATTGTGTTTAATGAGTAGGCAAATAGATATGCAGATGAAACAAACATCATTTTAATCAGATAATTTCCTGCATTGTCTGTAAAAACAAAAAATGCGCTGGCTGCAGGACCGATAATTAAAAGAATTATCATGTTTACAATTCCGCAAAGAATGGAAACTTTGCAGAATTTTACAGCACATATTTTTGCTTCCTCCATCCGGTTTTGACCAAGCAGGCGTCCCGTCATAATAGATGCGCCGCTTGACAGGCCTTTGCAAAAACAGGTTGTCAATTCCAGAATTACGGTAATAACCGATTCCGCCGCAACAGCGTCATTTCCGAGATGTCCCATAATCATTGAACGCATGGAATAGCCTATTCCCCAGGAAAGACTGCTTGCAAGTACAGGAAACGTAACTTTTGATAAGTCTTTATAGAGAATTGGCGAATGACTGAAAAATGAACTTCGATCAGGACGAATATGGTTTTTTCCGTACGAATCCACCACACATACTATAAAGGCACATGCCTCAACAACTACTGTTGATATTGCACAGCCTGCAATGCCGAGACGGGGTATTCCGGCCAAGCCATATATCAAAAATAAATCTGCAAGCATATCTATTATAACTGTCATTACGCTTATAGCCGCACTTGCCGAAGCCCGGCCGCTTATTTTCATCACCATAAGGTAAACCTGCGTTACACCTGAAAACAGATAAGACCAACTGACGATTTTGAGGTATTCGCTTCCTGTGCTGATTAAGTCTTTATCCGATGTATATAGAGTCATGAGATTTTTTGAAAAAAAGAAAGTGCCGAAGAAAAAAATCAGTGAAATTACTGCACAGAGTTTTATTCCTGCAGACATAAAGCTTTTTATTGTATCATAATCTTTTTTTCCGTAATATTGAGTGATTAAAACACCGCAGCCTCCAATTATACTGCCCGTAAATAAATTCATGATAAAAGAAATCTGATTGGCAAGAGAAACAGCCGAAACAGCATTTTGCGAGAATCTTCCCAGCATAATTGCGTCGGAAGCGCCAACCAATGCCAACATCAGATTTTGCAGTGCAACGGGCAAAGCTATCGTAATTAATTCTTTACGAAAACATTCGTTCGATAAAATGTAATCATGTTTGCTTAACTGCGCCATAAAGTTATCTTCCTTTTTGAATTGTAATTTAACAAACAACATTTAATGGCCTTTTTGCGCTTTCCAAAACAGTTGCTGCGATTTTATGACCGCCGCAGTCCAGAGTCAAAATTAAAAAAACGGCTTATCCTCTCCGGAAGGATTTTTGTGCTCCCTGCTGTACGGTGTCCGTTCCCTTTAATTGTCCCAACAGCAAAGGAGAAGCGGAGTCATGAAGACTGTAATTCTCCCGCGCTTTTTGGGGATTGGTATTCGCATAACAGTACTTGCAGCCGTTCAGACAGGTATTATAAGCCCCTATATCCCGGCTCTCAATGCAATGGCAGCCTTGCCGCATCCCTTTGTGCTTCAAATCTTTGAACAGGATATCATTTGCTTTTCCTAAAATGTCAAGTGTCATACACCCGGAAGCGTAAATACCATAACGTGTAAAATCCCCGTTTTTACCACAGGTTTGAATGGAAATACCGTATTTATCTGCGATTGTGCCAAATCCATGCGCCAAAGCGTTCCTATCTTCTTCGGACAGTAAAATGATCTCCGGCATATTTGTTTCCAGCTTCTTATACATCTCTACAAAACTGAAAACGCAGCGGTCAATATAAGGGGCAAGGATTTTTGCCATTTGCTCAAAGGTTTCCAG
Source organism: uncultured Blautia sp. (assembly GCA_900551075.1). Classification (GTDB taxonomy): domain Bacteria; phylum Bacillota; class Clostridia; order Lachnospirales; family Lachnospiraceae; genus Blautia_A. The sequence continues at coordinate 5,672 of URVB01000080.1, forward strand.
GTGGCGTGAAACCGTATATTTTTCCGTAAGCAAAACAGGGTCATATCTCCACGCAATGCGTTGTCTGCCAACCTGCTTTGACAGCTCAATCAGCGTTTGCATGCTTTCCTCAACAGATGGAACACCCGGCTCAACATCTTTGCCGTAAGCTGTAATCGTATAGTGAAAATAGGTGTTGAAACGGTCCGTAATCTCATGTAAGCGGGGTAATATCGGTTTATAGTTTTTCGAGCAGAAAACAACGCAGTCAACCTTGTCAGGGGTCAATTCGTAGCGTGTGACCTTGTTTTGAAAAATCGGATTGCGCGAAAGAACATAGCCCTCCGAAAAACGGCGCAATAGCCATTCCGTGTAATATTGTACGGTATCTGTTCGCCCGCCTGTATTGATAATCATTCCTGTACCTCCTGTATTTTTCAAAATTTTTTTCCATACAAAGCGTAATAAAGCGTTGTAAATGTCTTGTTCTCTGCCTGCTCTGCAGCCTTTTTATTGGTCCATATATAACTTTATCGGTCTATCCTATGTATCTTAAATACCAAAGCCTTCTGCCCAGGCCTTTAATTCTTCCTCACCGGCATCCGCAGAAAACCGCTTTCCTTCCTTTAATTCTGCACCCGGACAGGAATCTTTAAGCGCCTTATTTGTATTCCCCATGCCGCTGCCACCCGAAGTTGCCAAAGGAATAATCGTCTTTCCGCTTAGGTCATACTGCTCCAAAAACGTATTCACAATGGTGGGAGCGATGTACCACCAGATGGGGAAAGCCGTAAAAACCATCTCATACTGCTCCATGTTCTCCACCCGGTTTGCCACCGCCGGCCGGAAAGATTTGTCGTTCATCTCCACACTGCTGCGGCTCTTTTTATCCATCCAATTCAAATCCGCTTCTGTGTAAGAAACCTCCGGCTGAATCTCATGTAAGTCTGCTTTGATTACCTTTGCAAGCCGTTCTGCCAGTTTCGCAGTTACTCCGCCTGCACTGAAATATGCTACTAATACTTTACTCATAATCAATACCTCACCTTTCCTGAAAATCATATTTCTAATGAAATGAATTTAATCAGCCCGCTGAATTAAAATCATGAACGACAGTTTGGAAGTTTACTTCCAAACCTTATCGCTGTGTTTTACCATTAGAATACCACAAATCCATGTCAAATGCACCCTGTCGTTTTTGGGGTATGGCCTATTGTTAAAAATGCACCCTCTGACTGCCAGGGGTGCATTTTATCAGTTGGCGGCACGCCAGCCGGATTGGGAATCCCATGCCCTTGTATAAGGCGTCCGGGGCAGAATCCGTTGTTTACATTCCAATCATTTTTGAAAAATCTGCCATAGCCTCAGAGATTTTGATCTGCTGAGGACAAACCTGCTCACAGCTTCTGCAGCCGATGCAATTGGCAGGCCGTTTGTCAGCAGGCATACTGGCGACCCCCATGGGTGCAAGGAAACCTCCTCCTGTGATCTTATGCTCGTTATAAAGGGCAATCAGCTCTGGGACAGGCAGTTCCTGCGGGCAATGACTGGTGCAGTAATGACAGGCGGTACAGGGCAGGCCGCCCTTTGCGTTCTCCGCATCGATCATAGCAAGCAGTTTTTGCATTTCATTCTTATTCAACGGCGCATCCTTTTCCCAGATACGGATATTGTCCTCTAGCTGCTGCATATTGGACATGCCGGACAGCACCATGGTCACACCGGGAATAGTCTGCAGGAACCGGAACGCCCATGCCGGGATGGATTCGTCCGGGCGCATTTCCTTCATGGCCGTTTCCATGTCTTCCGGGACCTTTGCAAGCCTTCCTCCACGAAGGGGCTCCATCACCCAGATGGGAATGTCTGCAGCGTGAATCAGTTCCGCTTTTTCTTTTGCCTTCTGGAAATGCCAGTCCATGTAGTTAATCTGTAGCTGGCAAAATTCCATGTGCTCGCCATAGGCATCCAGAAAACGACTGATAACCTCCGCAGAGCCGTGAGCGGAGAAGCCGAGATGCTTAATACGGCCGTTCTTCTTCTGGTCCAGCAGATACTCCAGAATCCCGAACCTGGGATCCAGATAATCATCGATATTCCCTTCATAAACATTGTGGAAAAGATAAAAGTCGAAATACGGCGTCTCGCACTTCTCAAGCTGCTTTTCAAAGATTTCTTTCACCCTGGGCATATTGGAATTGTCATAGCCCGGAAACTTGCTCGCCAGATAGAAGCTTTCTCTTGGATACTTTGACAGAGCTCTGCCTGCGGCGAGCTCAGAATTGCCGTTATGATAGCCCCATGCAGTATCATAGTAATTGATCCCGCTCTCCATGGCATAAGCCACCATCTCGTCTACGGCAGCAAAATCCACCTCTGCATCGTTGCCATCAACCACGGGCAGACGCATCATGCCCAGGCCTAACCCGGACAGCTTAATATTCTGATAATCTCTATATATCATATAGCTCCTCCCAAATACTCAAATAGTCTTTGCCATTTCACAGGCTTCCGTAAGTGCCGGATGAAGAAATAGCCAATACTTTTTTGCTTAAAATGTGTAATCTCCCTTACTTCAATTTTCCATACTGCTCATCGTCTACTATCTCCAGCCATTCATTGCTGCCGTTTACTCCGGGAACCTCCACCGCAAGGTGGCTGAACCAGCTATCCGGTGCAGCACCATGCCAGTGCTTCACGCCGGCAGATATGTTCACGACATCACCGGGCACCATCCGTACAGGCTCCTTGTCCCATTCCTGATAATAGCCGCGGCCTGCAACACAGATAAGAATCTGTCCGCCGCCCTGGTCCGCATGATGGATGTGCCAGTTGTTGCGGCAGCCGGGCTCAAAGGTCACATTAAAAATACCAACCTGCTCTGTAGAAACCGGAGCAAGATAGCTCTGGCCGATAAAATATTCTGCAAAAGCATCATTCGGATTGCCGATAGGGAACACCATGGAATTTGCGTGCTGCGCTTTCGCATCATTTGCATATTCATCCTCATTCCAGATATCCTTTGCCATGCGAAATACCGCCCAGGCCTTTGGCCAACCCACATAGAAGGCCGCATGGGTTACGGTTTCCGCAATTTCTTCCTTTGTAATGCCGTTGGCCTTTGCACTCATCAGGTGATATCTGAAGGATTCATCCGTAAGCCCCATGGCCATCAGGGATACTACGGTTACTAAAGAACGATCACGCAGAGAAAGCTTATCCTCTCTGCTCCAAACCTCACCGAATAATACATCATCATTTAGTTCTGCGAACTTCGGTGCAAATTCACCAAGCTGGTTTCTGCCGGCCGTCTGTTTTGCTGCCATCCTTGCATCCTCCTCTAATCCATTTTCTTTTTGCATTTGCAAAGCAGAAAATCAATACAGTCTCCTTTCTTTTCCGCAACGTGCATTTCGTCGAGCGTCAGCTTTCGCTGCAAAAGCATTCCTTTTCTTTTCATCCGAAAATGCCAATTACTCTATATACATTTTAGCCGCAATCCTTTATAATAGCAAATAGTTATACAGAATGTTTATCATAGCTCAAAGGAATGATTTTTATGATAGAGACCAGATATCTCCAATACTTCCTAGCCATCGCAAGAGAGCAGAACATCACAAGAGCAGCCGAAAGTCTTCACATCTCCCAGCCCACTCTGTCAAAGCAGATGATGGACTTAGAGGCTCAGCTCGGCTGCCGGCTTTTTAACCGCAGCAAGAAAAAAATCGAATTAACGGATGACGGTATGTATTTCCGCGCAAGAGCCCGGGAAATGCTGGATTTGATGAACAAGACAGAAGCTGCATTAAAAAGCAGTCACAAGGAGATCTGCGGCGACATTTTTCTCGGCTGCGGAGAGACCTATGCTTTGGATTTTATCACTTCCGTCTATAAGGAAATACATATGAGGCATCCCAAGCTCCGATTAAACCTCTACAGTGGCGACGCTGACTCCGTAATGGAACAGCTTGACAAGGGGCTTATGGACATCGGACTGCTGCTGGCGCCCCGCATGCTGGACAAATACGATTATCTGTCTATGAATATGCAGGATACCTTCGTTCTCATCATGCCGAAAGACTCAGCGCCCGCAAAAAAAGAGGTCATCGCCATCGATGAGCTCTATGAGCTGCCAATTATCATGTCCAGACAGACCTGGACCGGCAATCATCCCATTGACTGGAAAGGTCTCGATTATAAGAAACTGAACATCGTTGCAACCTTTAACCTGATTTACAATGCAACCTTTCTTGTGGAGCAGGGAATGGGCTACGCTTTATGCC
>URVB01000081.1 GCA_900551075.1 uncultured Blautia sp.
GAGGCTGTGCTGGAAAAGCTGATCAAGGTCGAGAGTATAAAGAAGTATCCCGAAGATACGGAGCTTCTGGAGGACGTTATCATCGAAAATACACAGGCAATCGAGATGGCAAATATTTACAGCGGAATTCTCCGCAGTATGATGGATGCCTTTGCCTCTGTTATTTCCAACAACCTGAATGATGTTATGAAGGTGCTGTCGATAATCACCATCGTAATGAGTATTCCAACGATGGTATTTGGAGCTTACGGAATGAATCTGAATGAGACAGGCATGCCTTTTTCGGGAACCCAGTGGGGATTTTTGATCATTATCCTGTTTTCCGTAGCAATCAGTATTATTGCGGTGTTTGTTCTTACAAAGAAAAAGTTCTTTTAATGATGTGTTTCATCTTTCCCAATTAAAAAAAGGAGACGAGGAAATTATATGAAGCTGATTGAAAAACTGGAGCGTAAATTCGGTAACCGCGGAATACCCAATCTGACTATGTACATGATCATCTGTTATGTGGCAGGGTATTTGCTGATGCAGTTCAATCCGGGATTGCTGTCTATGATGAGTCTGGATCCGGCCAAAATTTTGCAGGGACAGATTTGGAGGCTTGTAACCTGGGTGATTTATCCGCCGAGCTTTGGAAGTTTTATTTTGTTTGTTGTATCTATCATATTCTTTTATTATCCGATCGGGACCTCATTGGAGCATACGTGGGGAAGCTTCCGGTATACGCTGTATATATTTTCCGGACTTTTATTTACCATGATCGGGGCGTTCCTTCTGCATTTTTTGACAGGAGGGCTGGTGAACATAGATGGTATGGTATATGCGCTCGGCGGCGGGATTTTTACCACATACTATGTCAGTATGTCGGTATTTTTGGCTTATGCGATGTCCTGTCCGGATATGCATATTCTTCTTTGGTTTGTCATTCCGATTAAAATGCGTTGGATGGCATATGTGTATGGCGCAATCATTCTTTATGATATTATTTCGTATATCCGTGGAGGCCTGTGGTTCATGGCAGTGCCGATTGTGGCATCTCTGCTGAACTTTGTAATCTTTTTTTTCAGCACAAGGGACATGTACCGTTATAATCCAAAAGAGATACGCAGAAAACAGCAGTTCAAAAAGGCTGTGGCGCAGAGCAGAGTGAATCCGTCAACCGGCGGCATTACGAAGCACAAATGTGCAATTTGCGGTCGTACGGAGAAGGACGATCCAAACCTGGAATTCCGTTTCTGTTCTAAATGCAACGGGAATTACGAATATTGCCAGGATCATTTATTCACACACCAGCACGTAAAATAACAGGGGGATATGACAATGAAGAGAACAAAAATCATCTGTACTTTAGGACCGGCAACCAGTAAGAAGACAACGTTGAAGTCTTTGATGAAAGCGGGTATGGATATAGCCAGGTTCAATTTTTCTCACGGCACGCATGACGAACATCGTGAACGGGTGGACATGGTAAAAAACCTGCGTGAGGAGTTAAACATTCCGGTAGCAATGCTTCTGGATACGAAGGGACCGGAGATTCGTACGAAGCTTTTAAAAGATGGCAAAAAAGTAACGCTGCAGGCCGGAAAACAGTTTATTCTTACAACCGGAGATTATGTGGGGGATGAGAGTAAGGTTGCCATTACCTATGAGAATCTGTATAAGGATGTAAAAAAGGGTGGAAGAATTCTGATTGACGATGGCTTGATTGAGCTGGAGATTGAAGATATCAAGCACGGCGATATTATATGCAAAATTTTAAACGGCGGTGAGCTGGGAGAGCGGAAAGGCATTAACGTACCATATGTAAAGGTGAAGCTTCCGGGAATCACAGAGCAGGATAAAAAAGATATTTTGTTTGGTATTCAGCAGGAATTTGATTATGTTGCCGCATCTTTTATCAGAAATGCGAAGGCAATCAAGGAAATCCGTCAGCTTCTGGATGAAAACGGAGGCAAAGGCATCGGTATTATTGCAAAGATTGAAAACGCAGAAGGTGTGGAAAATATTGATGAAATCATTCAGGTATCGGATGGAATCATGGTTGCCAGAGGTGATCTTGGCGTGGAAATTCCGGCAAGTGAAGTACCGCATATTCAGAAGACGATCATTGAAAAATGTAATGAAAATTATGTTCCGGTTATTACCGCTACCCAGATGCTGGATTCTATGATTCGTAATCCGCGCCCGACAAGAGCCGAGGTGGCGGATGTGGCAAATGCGATTTACGATGGCACGGATGCGATCATGCTGTCGGGTGAAACAGCGGCAGGCAAATATCCATTGGCTGCATTGAAAATGATGGTAGAGATTGCGGAGAAAACAGAGCCTCGTCTGAATTATAAGAGTCATGTGAAGAACCGTAATATGTACCGTCAGGGAAGGGTATCGAGTGCGGTTGGTATGGCAGCGGTCCGTACGGCAAGAGAATTGGACGCAAAGGCAATCGTAACGCCTACAATGGCAGGTCAGACTGCCTGGCTGATTTCCAATTATCGGCCGGAGGTACCGATTTATGCGATCACACCAAACGAGACAGTGCAGCACAGACTTCAGCTTGCATGGGGTGTGTATCCGCTGAAGGGATATGAGAAGGAATCTACAGAGCATATCATTTCTCAGGCCATGAGCGTAGTGCGAAGAAAACGCCTGATCAAAAAAGGAGATTTGGTGGTATTTACTGCCGGTGATCCGGCAACCAATATGAGAACCGGAGAGGGAGCAGTTACAAATATGCTTCATATTATTGAGGCAAAATAGGTGTTCCGGTTTCATACGGAACAGGGGGATCGGTTGGCAGACAGGCTGAGAGGACCCAAAACGGTATACGAGGAGAGAGGATTATGAAGAAAAAACCATTTGTGACATTGGAGAAACTTGAAGAAATTACAGCAAAATATCCTACCCCTTTTCATCTCTATGATGAAAAAGGTATCCGCGAAAATGCCAGGGCATTAAAAGATGCGTTTGCATGGAACAAGGGTTTTAAAGAATTTTTTGCAGTAAAGGCAACTCCGAATCCATATCTGATCAGGATTCTTCGGGAATACGGCTGCGGTTGTGACTGCTCATCCATGACAGAGCTGATGCTTTCCAAAGCCATTGGATGTAAAAAGGGAGATGTGATGTTTTCTTCCAACGATACGCCGGAGGAAGAATTCAGATATGCGGATGAAATCGGCGGCATTATTAATCTGGATGATATCACGCACATCCAAAGTGTGGAACGTGCAGTCGGCAGAATTCCCAAAACGATTAGCTGCCGTTACAATCCGGGCGGACTGTTCAAAATCAGTAATGACATTATGGACAATCCGGGAGATGCAAAATACGGGATGACAACAGAGCAGATATTTGATGCTTTCCGCATCCTGAAGGAAAAGGGCGCAGAAGAGTTTGGCATTCATGCATTTCTGGCAAGCAATACGGTAACGAATGAATATTATCCAATGCTTGCGAAGGTGATGTTTGAGCTTGCAGTGAAGCTTAAGAAGGAGACAGGGGCGCATATCAAATTCGTCAATCTTTCCGGCGGTATTGGAATTCCATACAGCCCGGATCAGACTCCTAATGATATTCACGTAATCGGAGAGGGAGTCCGCAGGGTATATGAGGAAGTTTTGGTCCCGGAGGGTATGGGTGACGTGGCAATTTATACGGAGCTTGGGCGCTTTATGATGGGACCTTACGGCTGTCTTGTAACAAAGGCAATCCACGAAAAGCATACCCATAAAGAGTATATTGGTGTGGATGCCTGTGCAGTAAATCTGATGCGCCCGGCCATGTATGGAGCTTACCATCACATTACGGTTATGGGAAAGGAAAATGAAGTCTGCGATCATGTGTATGATGTGACGGGTTCCCTCTGTGAGAATAATGATAAGTTTGCCATTGACCGTTACCTGCCGAAGGTAGACAAGGGCGACTTACTGGTTATTCACGATACAGGTGCACATGGCTTTGCTATGGGTTATAATTACAATGGAAAGCTGAAATCAGCAGAGATTCTTCTTCACGAAGATGGAAGCTTTGAGATGATCCGCCGTGCAGAAACACCGGAAGATTATTTTGCCACCTTTGATTGCTTTCCAATTTATGACGAGCTTGTTAAGGGCTAAACAGGATTTCTTTGTATGAGAACGGGTACAGCGGAATGCTGTATCCGTTAAAAAAAGCAGATAAAAAAATAGAAAAACACTTGCCATAGTCATATAATTGTGGTATTATAATTTTCGGTTCAGATGCCGGCGTGTCGGAATGGCAGACGAGGCAGACTCAAAATCTGTTGTGGGCAACCACGTGCGGGTTCAAGTCCCGCTGCCGGCAGTAAACTCCTTGATTTTCAAGGAGTTTTTTCATTTTTATATTGCAAACAGGGAATAAATACGTAAAATCTGGCAATCATAGAATTATTTATGAAAAGTTTATAAAAGTTTATGCAGAATACATTGCAATGTATCTGCGAACGTGTTATGGTACTTTCTACAATTATTTTGTGGAATGAACGGAGTACTTTTTTATAAAATATTCTGGGATATTTTACGATAGATAACGGAGGGAATGAAATGAATCTGGGTGATAAGAAACCTGAGAAGACGCCTTTATACGTTTATTATATAATCGTAGGCGTTGTAATTGTTCTGCTGAATCTCCTGGTGGTGCCTGCTTTTCAGGAGAGAAGTGTGGAGAAAACGGATTACAGTACTTTCTTGAGTAATGTAAAAAGAGGAAATGTGACAGAGGCTACGGTAGATGAGGATTATATTTATTATGTTGCGCGGATAGATGGTAAGGATACGCTGTGCAAGACTGTGAAGATGGATGATCCGAATCTTGTGGACCGCCTTCTGGAGGCTGGCGTCAATATGGAAAAAACACTTCCGGAGAAGCCGTCTGTATTTCTGAGCCTGCTTTTCAGCTACTTGGTTCCGATTGCGATTTTTATGCTGATCGGAAGATGGCTCAGCAAGAAGATGATGTCTTCTATGGGAAATGGCGGGCCGGGAGGCATGATGTCTTTCGGAAAGAGCAATGCCAAGGTCTATGTAAAATCCTCCACAGGGATTAAATTTGCAGATGTGGCAGGTGAGGATGAGGCGAAGGAACTGCTTACGGAAATTGTAGATTATCTTCATAACCCCGGTAAATACACGGAAATTGGTGCTTCCATGCCGAAAGGGGCTCTTCTTGTAGGCCCTCCGGGTACAGGTAAAACCCTTCTTGCAAAGGCAGTTGCAGGAGAGGCCGAGGTTCCGTTTTTCAGCATTTCGGGTTCCGAATTTGTGGAAATGTTTGTTGGTATGGGTGCGGCAAAGGTACGTGACCTGTTTAAGCAGGCAAACGAAAAGGCTCCCTGTATCGTATTCATTGATGAAATTGATACCATAGGCAAGAAGCGTGATGGCGCCGGATTTACTGGAGGCAATGACGAAAGAGAACAGACCCTGAATCAGCTTCTGACAGAAATGGATGGGTTTGATGGTTCGAAGGGAGTTGTCATTCTGGCTGCGACGAACCGTCCGGATTCTCTGGACCCTGCGCTGCTTCGGCCGGGCCGTTTTGACCGCCGGATTCCGGTAGAGCTTCCGGATCTGCAGGGCCGTGAGGAAATCCTGAAGGTACATGCGAAGAAGATTAAAATTGCAGACAGCGTACGCTTTGATGAGATCGCAAAGGCGGCAGCAGGTGCATCCGGTGCTGAGCTTGCGAATATTGTAAATGAGGCAGCTTTACGTGCAGTTCGTGATGGAAGGAAGTTTGCGACGCAGGCTGATTTTGAGGAAAGTATTGAGGTCGTGATCGCCGGCTATCAGAAAAAGAACCGTGTGCTTTCCAATAAGGAGAAGCTGATCGTTTCTTATCATGAAATCGGACATGCACTGGTTGCTGCAAAACAGACGGATTCCGCTCCCGTACACAAAATTACGATCATCCCCCGAACCTCAGGTGCGCTTGGCTATACCATGCAGGTAGATGAAAAGGAGCATTTTCTGATGTCAAAAGAGGAATTGGAGAATAAGATCGCTACCTTTACAGGCGGGCGTGCGGCGGAGGAACTGATCTTCCATTCGATCACAACCGGTGCTTCCAATGATATTGAACAGGCCACAAAGATTGCACGGGCAATGATTTCCAGGTATGGCATGAGCAATGAATTCGATATGGTTGCTATGGAAAACGTCAGCAATCAGTATCTTGGAGGGGATTCCAGTCTTGCCTGCTCGTTTGAAACACAGACGCTTCTGGATAAAAAGGTTGTAGAGCTGGTGCGCAGGCAGCATGAGAAGGCACTGAAGATTTTGCAGGATAATATTGGTAAGCTGCATGAGCTTGCGAAATATCTGTATGAGCATGAGACGATTACGGGCGAAGAATTTATGAGGATTCTGGAGGAGCCTCTGCCGGCAGTGACAGAGGGGCAGCCCCTGGGAACACAGGAAGCATAAGAAAAATCTTCTCAATAAAAGCAGTGATTTTGACAGAGATGTTTGGAATCACTGCTTTTTTATTCCTTGTCAGGCATACTGCTGTTGGGGCGGCAAGTGAGCCCAACGATAAATAACGGAATGAATTTCAGATTTTTGCGCATTCTTTAAGAATAGAATACATAACTTGTCTTTTTTCTGCCGTTCCGTTATAATCTATAAAGGAATCTTTTGTTGGCAGTAGTTCAGAAAGGGACAGGATATCCATAATGACATGTAGTACAGCGGAAGGCATGGTAAACCGTTATATCAATCATACATTGAGTGTAGAAGAGCTGGGGGATTTTCTGGAACATATTGAATCCTGCTCTTCCTGCTATGATGAACTGGAGACATATTTTATTGTTCATGAGGCAATGCAGCAGCTTGATGAGGAAGAAGAAGGACCTGTTTTGGATTTTCAGCACTTATTGGAGCAGGATATAAAAAAATCAAGACATTATATCTACAAGAAAAAAGCTTTCAGGCTTATGGGCGCTTTTTTGGTGCTTGTGCTTATCGGTGTGCTGATGACATTTTTTGTATTTATTGTTTTGGAATTAAAGCAGTTTCTGTAATCTGCAGTATCAGGAGGACAACATGAGTGAAAAAATATTATTGATTGATGGCAACAGCATATTGAACAGAGCCTTTTATGGGCTGCCGGATTTGACCAATTCCGAAGGGAAGCACACAGGAGCCGTGTATGGGTTTTTAAATATTCTTTTTCGCATCCTGGAGGAAGAAAAGCCGGATTATCTGACGGTAGCCTTTGATCTGCATGCGCCTACCTTCCGTCATAAGCTTTATGATGCGTATAAAGGCACCAGGAAGGGAATGCCTGAAGAATTGCGGGAGCAGGTACCGCTTATGAAGGAAATGCTGGCCGCTATGGGCGTTAAGATCGTGACTATGGAGGGATTTGAGGCAGATGATCTTCTCGGTACGCTTGCCCGCAGGAGCGAGGCGGCGGGAATGGAGGTAACGATTCTTTCCGGTGACCGGGATCTGCTTCAGCTTGCAACAGAAAAGGTCATGATCCGTCTTCCGAAAACCTCCGGAGGGAGGACGACGATCGAAGATTATCATGCACAGCAGGTATTGGAAAAATATCAGGTAACGCCTGTACAGATCATTGAATTAAAAGCACTTATGGGAGACAGCTCGGACAATATCCCGGGAATTCCGGGAGTTGGGGAGAAAACAGCAACCAAAATGGTGGTGGAATTCGGCTCTATTGAAAATGCTTATGCACATCTGGAAGAGGTGAAGCCGAATAAAGCCAGGGAGTCTCTGCGGGCTCACTATGACCTGGCATCCTTGAGTAAGACACTGGCAACCATCAATACGGACAGTCCTTTAGCGTTTTCTTTTGAGGAAGCAAGGCTTGAGAATCTGTATACCGGCGAGGCTTATGAGCTTTGCAAAAGACTGGAATTTAAAAATCTGCTTGGTCGTTTTGACGCGCAGGCAGCCACGGAGAAGCTTTTGGAACAGGAGTTTTTTACCTGCAGCGATTTGTCAGGAGCAGAGGCACTTTTTGAAAAGGCATCTGCACAGCCGGCAGTTGGTATCGCACTTATGGCGGATAAGGACAGGGTGTATGGAGTCGGGGCAGCTTTCAGCCGGCAGGAAATCTATTATCTTCCGGTGGAGGGCCTTCTGACAGGAGAATACCTTTGCGGAAAGATCGAAAGCCTTGCGGAGAAGACGGTTATATGTGCCCTGGATATAAAAGCTCTGTTAAAGTATGTGAAAATAAATAAATCGTCACAGGTTTTTGATACAGGCGTGGGAGCTTATCTTTTAAATCCTCTGAAATCTTCTTATACCTTTGACGATATTGCAAAAGAATATCTGAATGGGGTGCTGCTTCCTTCCAGAGAGGACCTGCTCGGAAAAAAAACATTCAAAAAAGCCTGGGAAGAGGGAGCAGAAGGTCTGGAAAGCTGTGCCTGTTATATGGCCTTTACTGCTCTTCTGAGCAGAGAGACGATTACAGAGGCATTAAAAGAAGCAGAAATGTGGAAGGTTTATGAGGAAATTGAGCTTCCGCTGGTGTTTACCTTGGCTTCTATGGAGAAATGGGGAATCCGTGTAAAGGGAGAGGAGCTGAAGGCATATGGTGAAGCGCTTGCCGGGCGGATACAGGAGCTGGAAAAGCAGATTTATGAGCAGGCAGGAGAGGAATTTAATATCAATTCCCCGAAGCAGCTTGGCGTGATTCTGTTTGAAAAGCTGGGTATTCCGGGAGGAAAAAAGACGAAGACCGGATATTCTACGGCGGCGGAAATTTTGGAAAAGCTGGCGCCGGAGCAGCCGGTGGTCAATGACATTCTGGAATACCGGCAGCTTACAAAGCTGAAATCGACTTATGCGGATGGACTTGGAAATGTGATTGAAAAGGATGGAAGGATTCATTCCACCTTTAATCAGACAATTACGGCAACGGGACGCATCAGCAGTACGGAACCGAACCTTCAGAACATCCCTGTGCGGATGGAACTTGGAAGGCTGATTCGGAAGGTGTTTGTACCGGAAGAAGGCTATGTATTTTTAGATGCGGATTATTCTCAGATCGAGCTTCGTGTATTAGCGCACATGTCCGGCGATGAGAAGCTGATACAGGCATATAAGGAAGCACAGGATATCCATAGACTGACGGCTTCCCAGGTATTTCATATTCCATTTGATGAGGTGACTTCTCTGCAGCGGAGAAATGCAAAGGCAGTCAATTTTGGAATTGTTTACGGTATCAGCTCCTTTGGCCTGAGTCAGGATTTGAGCATTACAAGAAAAGAAGCAGCGGAATATATTGAGAAGTATTTTGAAACATATCCGAAGATAAGGGGATTCCTGGAGGGTATGGTGGAGGAAGGCAGAGAAAAGGGTTACGTAAGTACCATGTTCGGACGCAGACGTCCGGTTCCGGAGCTGAAATCCAGCAATTTTATGCAGCGTTCCTTTGGAGAGCGTGTTGCCATGAATTCCCCTATTCAGGGAACTGCAGCCGATATTATCAAGATTGCCATGAACCGTGTGTTTGGAAGGATGGCGCAGGAGGGGCTCAAATCCAGGCTGGTCCTGCAGGTGCACGATGAACTTCTGATTGAAACAAAAAAGGAAGAGCTTGCCGCGGTATCCAGAATTTTGGAAGAGGAGATGAAGGGGGCTGCCCGCTTGTCTGTGGAGCTGGAAGTGGATATGCACAAAGGAGAAAGCTGGTACGAGGCAAAATAAAATGAGAGTGATCGGAATTACCGGCGGAGTGGGTGCCGGAAAAAGTACAGTACTGCAGTATCTGGAATCTGTACTGGGGGCGTATGTCATTCAGGCAGATTTGCTTCAGCTGAATGAACAGCCCAAGAAGTGCCAAAACGGATTACAGCAGGCACTCTAATGCCGA
>URVB01000082.1 GCA_900551075.1 uncultured Blautia sp.
TCCGGTTCTGAGAGGGGTAAGCCCCGTAAGGGGCTTATCTACTTACCAAAGACCGCCTATACATATTATTTTTTTTATTAAATCTGGAACAAGCAGTATATAACACTTGATAACAGTGTCGAACTGTTATATACTGTTTGTGTCGGGAGGAATATAATATGAAGATGATCATCAACCATACATCCATGCAGCCCATTTACGAGCAGATTGTTGACCAGATTAAGGCAATGATCATTCGTGGGGAGCTTAAGGCGCAGGAAATGCTTCCCTCTGTCCGAACTCTGTCGAAGGAGCTGAAGATCAGTGCCCTGACGGTAAAAAATCCTATGATTACCTGGAACAGGAAGGGTTTGTGGTTACTGTGCATGGCAAAGGCAGCTTTATTGCAGATACCAATCAGGGTCTTTTGGCAGAAGAACGGCGCAAAGAGGTGGAAGCGGATTTGGAGCAGGCAATCCGGAAAGGGCGCGGCAGCGGCCTGACGGATGTAGAAATACGGGAGTTATTTGACTTGATTATGGAGGAATAGATATGTTGATTGAATTGAATCATGTGCAGAAGCAGTATGCGGGATTCCAACTGGATTGTTCTATGGAGGTTTCGGAGGGCTGTGTAACCGGGCTGATCGGCGCCAATGGGGCGGGAAAGAGCACGACCTTTAAGGCGATTTTGAATCTGATTCATCCGGAAGGCGGAGAAATCAGAATTTTTGGGAAAGAATATGGGGAAATGAGCTCCGATGAAAAGGCAGAAATCGGTGTTGTTCTTTCGGAGAGTGGTTTTAGCGGATATTTGGAAATACGGCAGATTGTGGATATTATGACGGAGTTTTATCCGGGCTTTCGGCAGAAAGCCTTCAAGGAAAGATGTAAGCAGTTCAGTCTTCCTCTGAATAAAAAGATTCGGGAGTTTTCTACCGGAATGAAGGCGAAGCTGAAGGTTCTTCTGGCTATGAGCTATGGGGCAAGGCTTTTGATTTTGGATGAACCGACAGCGGGACTGGATGTGGTTGCCAGGGATGAGATTTTGGAGCTGCTTCGGGAGTATATGGAGCAGGAGGGCAGGGCTGTTTTGATAAGCTCCCATATTTCTTCAGACTTGGAAGGGCTTTGCGATGATCTGTATATGATAGAGAAAGGAAAGATCATTCTGCATGAGGATACGGATGTACTGCTTGAGCAGTATGGACTGCTGAAGGTGGATGCGGATACATGGAGGAATCTGGATAAAAAATATATACTCCGTGTGAAAAAGGAGCATTATGGATATAGCTGCCTGACAGATGAAAAGTATTATTATATGGAAAATTACCCGAAGATTGTCATTGAAAAAGGTTCTGTAGACGAGGTAATCTCTATCATGGTAAAGGGGGAGAAATTATGAAAGGTCTGTTAAAAAAGGACTGGGAATTGCTGGCAGGAAATTATAAAACATATGGAGTGGTGGCAGCGATTTCTTTGTTTTATTTGTTCCTGGGCGGAAATTCCGTGAATTTCTTTGTAGCCTATGTGACTCTGATCGCAGTGATTTTGGTGCTGAACACGATTTCCTTTGATGATTTTGATCATGGAATGGCGTTTTTGATGACATTGCCGATTCAGCGCGAAACATATGTACTGGAGAAATACGTATTTGGTTTGCGGCCCTGAGTGTCCTGGCTGCAATTGGTTTTGGCGTTTCTTATAAGATAAGTGTTGGAATTATGAAAAAAAAGGAATTTTAGAAAAAGGAAAGATGGACAGACTGGAGAGATTTGCATGGAAAAAAATCAGATTTATATAAAGTGCGGTACAAACTATAAGGAAATGACCAAAGAGCTTCTCAGGGAGTGTGCGCTGGCAGATATGATCGGAGAGAAAAATAAACGGATAGGCATAAAGCCGAATCTTGTTTCTCCTACGGAAGCCTCCTTTGGGGCGACCACACATCCGGAAATTGTGGCAGGAATCCTAGAATATCTGCAAGAGCATGATTTTCAGAATCTGCTGATGCTGGAAGGTTCCTGGGTGGGTGATAAGACTGCGGATGCATATGAAGTCTGCGGTTACCGGGAATTGTCTGAGAAGTATGGGGTTTCGTTTCGGGATACCCAGAAGGATAAAGGGATTTCCCGGGATTGCGCAGGAATGCAGCTAAAACTTTGTGAAAGTGTGGAAAAACTGGATTTTCTTATCAACGTCCCTGTATTAAAGGGCCATTGCCAGACAAGGATCACCTGTGCCTTAAAGAATATGAAGGGGTTGATTCCGAATTCTGAGAAGAGACGGTTCCATTCTATGGGCCTTCATAAACCGATTGCACATCTGGGGGTGGGAATTCATCAGGATTTTATCGTTGTGGATAATATCTGTGGAGACCTGGACTTTGAGGATGGCGGAAATCCGGTGGTTATGAACCGGATTCTGGCAGGAGCGGATCCTGTGCTGATGGATGCCTACGTCTGCCATATGATGCATTATGAGGTGTCGGAAGTTCCCTATGTGGGTATGGCGGCGCAGCTTGGTGTGGGCTGCGGGGACCTGTCAAAAGCGGATATCCGTATCTGCGGAACAGATGCAGGAAAGAGGCTTCCAAAATCACGCAGGGTTGTAGAGCTTCAGGATGCTGTAGAAGAGGTGGAATCCTGCAGTGCTTGTTATGGATACTTGATTCCTGCTCTGGAAATGCTGAAGGAAGAAGGTCTTTTCGGAAGGCTGAACCGGAAAATCTGCATTGGACAGGGCTTCCGTAATCAAACAGGAGAGCTTGGTGTAGGGCATTGTACCGGAAAGTTCCGCTGTCATCTGGAAGGCTGTCCGCCTACGGAGGAACAGATTTATGAATTTTTAAAGGCGTATATAGAAGCGCAGTAAAAAAGTATCCTGCCCGCAGTCCGGAATGAATTCTCCGTTTATTCCGGGCTGCGGGCAGGAGCGAAAATCTTAAGAAGGAAATACGGATACTACAGACTGTTCTTCAGTATTTCCAGAATTTGTGTCTGATGAAAACGGCTGCTGTCAATACAGAGATGATACTGGCTTAAATCCAGCCATTTGGCATCTGTAAAATACTCATAGTAGGCACGGCGCTGTTTATCCATTTTTTTTACCAGTTTCCGTACGCTTTTTTCTTCCCGGCCGGTACGGGCGATCACATTTGCGACCCTTTCTTCAAAAGGTGCATAGATAAAAATACTCAATGTCTTATCTTTTAAAATATGATTTGCGCATCTCCCAACGATCACGCAGTCTTCTTTGTCTGCAAGGGAACGAATGATTTTGCGCTGCAGATCATAAAGGACATCATTCATGGGAACAAAATGATATTCCGGTTCCATCTGGATTTCGTGATCTACGGGGAAACGCCATTGGTTCGCCTTTTTTTCATCGACTCTGGCAAATGCATCGAAGGGTATCTGCTTTTCTTTGCTTGCCATTTCAATCAGTTCTTTATCATAAAATGCAATTCCCAATTCTTCGGCAAGGGCTTTTCCGATTACGCGGCCATTGCTTCCAAACATACGGTTAATTGTGACGATTCTTTTGCTCATATCTATGCCTCCTCTCTGATATTACCTGTTCTATGAAAGGATTATAACATAATTTTTAGATAATTTCCACTAATATATTAAAAAAGAACAAAAAACAAGGAAAACCCAAGTAAAAATCAGAAAAAAACAAAAAAGATGATTTTCCATATTTTCACATCCTTTTCACAGCTCCCTCAAAAAGTAAACACATTTTTTCTTTAAAGTATAGACAGAAAGAAAACAGAAAGGATGGATGAAATGAAACGAAAAAAGGTAAAGGCGCTGCTGGCAGCTACGATGACAGGCATCATGCTGAGTGGGTATCCCCTGATGACATTTGCTTCTTCAGAAGAGGCTGCAGAGGAGATATCGGAGGCGGAAGAAGCAGAGGATACGGAAGACTCAGATGATACAAATACAGAGAGCACAGCAAAGGGAGGTGAGAAAGCACCGGAAAATATGGAGGATAAGACTTTCGGAAGGGTTACGGCGATCTCCGGTAATCAGATAACTGTAGAGCTTGGAGCTATGAAAACGGACGGCCGCCCAGGTGATAATGGGGAAAACCCGGAGAAACCGGAAGGTGAAGAGGGAGAGGCACCGGAGAAACCGGAAGGCGAAGAGGGAGAAGCTCCGGATATGCCGGAGGGCGAGGGCGCACCTGAGGGAATGGACGGCTTTACCCCGGAAGGAGAGGAGCTGACGCTGGAAATAACAGAGGACACCAGGATCATCAGGCAGGAAAAGGATAATGAGACTGAGATCACGATAGATGATCTTAAAGAGGGTGACATTCTGATGATTGAAATGGAGGGCGATGTGGTGAAAACTCTGACTCTTTCCAATATGCGCGGCGGGCCCGGTGAAGAGGGCGGCCCGGGAACCGGAGGTGACATGGCAGGCGCGTCAGAAGGAAGTACGGCATTGACGGGAGTCTTTGCTGCTGATGGAGAAGAAAAGACTTCTGAGAATGAAACCTACGAGAGTACAGCTTCTGACGAGAGTGCAGTTCTTGTACAGAATGGCGGAAAAGTCACTATGACAGGTGCTTCTCTGACAAAATCGGGAGATACCTCTGATGTGGACCAAAGCAATTTCTATGCATTGAATGCGGGAGTGGCCGTTCGGAAGGGAAGTGAGGCAGAGCTTACGGATACCGTGATTGATACAAATGCGGAGGGCGCCAATGCAGTGTTTGCAACCGGAGAAGATGCGGTGATCCGGGCAGATAATATTAAGATTCACACAACCGGAGATTCTTCCAGAGGGCTGGATGCTACTTACGGAGGAACGGTAGAGGGAACCAATGTGGATATTACGACGGAGGGCGCACATTGTGCACCTCTGGCGACAGACCGGGGAGAGGGGACCATTGCAGTGACGGGTGGAACGCTTTCGGCAGCAGGAGACGGAAGCCCCTGTATTTACTCAACCGGAAATATTACGGCTACGGATGTAACCGGAACAGCTACAGGAAGTCAGACTCTTGTGGTGGAAGGCAAGAATTCCATTACTCTGGAAAACTGTGATCTGACAGGAGCAGGAGAGAATGGCCTGATGCTGTACCAGAGTACATCCGGTGACGCGGGAGAAGGAACTGCAGTTCTGACTGTCCGGGATTCCACACTGACCACAACCTCAGGAGGTCCGATGTTCTATATTACGAATACGGACGCAGAGGCAGATTTTACCAATACGGCCCTGAATTATGAAAGCGGCACCCTGGTGCAGGTTTCCGGAAATAATACCAACAACTGGGGAAAAGAAGGGGAAAACGGAGGGGATTTCCGTTTGACCGGTTCCTCACAGACGTTTGCGGGGGATATTGTATGTGATGAGATCAGTACGATTGAGGTTAACTTAACAGACAATAGTACATTGGAAGGAGCTGTAGATGCGGAAGATACGGCAAAGTCCGCTTCCGTTTCCCTGGACGGTACTTCCGTCTGGAATGTAACGGGGGATTCCCACGTGACAGTCCTGAAAAATGAAACAGAGGACAACAGCAACATTGTTTCCAATGGCTATACGATTTACTATGACGCTGCAAATGAAGATAATGCGTGGCTGAACGGAGAGACGATCACACTATCTGATGGCGGTACGATTCAACCGGAGGAATAACGGATGTTCAAAAAGGGAAAGGAAGGCATACCCAAAAAGAGAAGACACAAAAGCAAGAAAAAAATAGCGGCCGGAATCCTTGGAACAGTCCTGATTTTAGGCGTGTCAGGGACTTTTGCATATTGGAAATTTAAGCGTCCGGCCGCTATGCCTCAGGAAAACAGGGAGGCACAGTCCGCAACTGTGGAAGTCGGAAGTATTGCCAACACAATTGTGGGAACGGGAAATCTGGCTCTGGATGCTGCACAGGCAGTGACGGTGCCTTCCGGGCTGAAGATAGAGGAAGTTTTTGTAGAAGACGGAGACTACGTTTCTGCAGGGACTGTCCTGGCTACGGTGGAAAAGGCATCTGTTTTAAGCGCTGTGGAAGAGGTTCAGACAGAAATGACGGAGTTGGATGAAAAAATCAGTGAATGCCAGGAGGATGAGGAGGAGAATGTGATCGAAAGCTCTGTGGCAGGACGGGTAAAGGCGATTTATGTGCAGGAGGACTCCGAAGTTACAGATGTGATGTTGGAGCAGGGTGCACTTATGGCGCTTTCTCTGGATGGACTGATGGCAGTGGATCTGAAGCTTGTAACAGGGGCACAGGCAGAGGAAGAGGTGGAGGTTCTTCTTCCAGATGGAACTTCCATTACCGGAACCGTGGAAAAAACGGCAGGGAGCACCTGTACGGTTGTCATGACGGATAACGGTACAGGTCTGGGAGAGACAGTTACCGTATTGAATGCGGAGGGTGAAGAATGGGGAAGCGGAGAACTGTATATTCATCAGTCGTTGGAAATTACAGGAACTGTGGGAACGGTATCTGAGATATCGGTATCCGAAAATGAATGCGTGGAGAAGGGGACAGAGCTGCTGGTGCTGGAAGGTGCGGAAAGCGAGACGGAATACCAGGAGCTTTTGGCTACTCGGGAAGCCAGAACCGCTACCCTGAAAAAACTGCTGCTCCTGACAAAAGCTCCGGAAATTACAGCAGAGCAGAGCGGAACCATACAGAGCGTTTATGTGGCTGCCAGTACAGATTCTTCGGAAGCTGCCGGAGAATCCACAAACGGAGGAAGTTCAGCGAAAGCATCTCAGATGGCCGGCAGGACGGATGCTTTGGCAGGAGGCGTGCAGCGGATGGCATTTACTTCGGATGATACGGAAACAGAAGTAAAGGAGCTTGAGGATACTGCTGTGTGGCTGACAGACGATTTTCAGGATTATGATGAATCATTACAAAACGGCAGTGATCAGGATGGTGATGAACCTGTGCAGGACACACGTCAGGTATTATCACTGGCTGTGACCGGGGCCGGGGATTCTAATGCATCCGTGCTTGTCATTCCGGCCCCGAAAACGGGCGGGAAACCGGTATCAGGAGTGAATGCTTCGGATGGCACTTATACAGGAGCAGTGACATGGAATCCGTCAGGAGAGGTTTTCGCCGGAGAAACCAGTTATCAGGCATTGGTGGTACTGTATGCTTCAGAGGGCTATATGTTTGCACAAAACAGTGTGCAGACAGCAGATCATGGAACCATATCGGGCATACAGGTATCTGGAGATGGCAGTACGATAGAATTTCAGATTGCATTTTCTCAGACAGAGGGAAATGAAGAGAAGAATCAGGAATACGGCGGAAGTGAAACGGATATATTTACGGACCCTGAAAATGGAAACGGAAACGGCAGTACCGGAACAGATGATCCGGCAGAGGGAAACAGCTCAGGAACTTCCGGAAACGGCAGCGGATCAAATGGAAATTCAGGAAATACAGGGACTGGTTCAGGCAATACCGGAAGCGGCATGGGAGATACGGACAGTACTTCCAAAACGGAAACAGGTACTTCCTCTCAGGAGTCAGAGGCATCGGAAGAAAAGGATACAGGCTCGTATCTTTCGGAATACAGCACGGATGTAACTGCATTTACCATCTCTCCGGATGAGAATATGCTGCTGTCAGTCAGTGTGGATGAATTGGATATTAATTCCGTAGAGCTGGGACAGACAGCAGTCGTTACCTTTGATGCCATTGAGAATCAGGAATTTCAAGGTGAGGTTACGGGTATTGGAAATACAGCAAGCGTGAACGGCGGTGTTGCCAAATATGCAGTCGTTCTCACCATTGCAAAGGAAGAGCAGATGCGGGAAGGAATGAATGCTTCTGCAACGATCACCATAGAAAAGAAGGAACAGGTGCTTACACTTCCGATGAATGCCCTGCAGGAACAGGGTGACCGGGTGTTTGTTTATACGGCACAGAATGAAGACGGTACCTTGTCAGGCGAAAGAGAAGTGACTACCGGACTTTCGGATGGCAGTACCGTAGAGATTACAGAAGGTTTGAGTGAAGGAGATATCGTGTATTATACCAGAACAGGAAATACCTCTCTGAACAGCGGAGGAGGAATGGGAGAAGCAGGCGGCCGGGGCGGCGGAGATTTTGAAAGAGATTTCAATGGAGATTTCGGAGGCTTTGGCGGTGGCATTCAGGGCAGCGGAAACCAGGGCGGTCCTCCGGGAATGTAAAGGCGGTGCGTATGATTTTTCAGTCTGTAAAAATGGCCTGGAGTGCCATTACTGCCAATAAGCTTCGGACATTTCTGACTATGCTTGGAATCATTATCGGTGTGGCGGCTCTGATTGTTCTGGTATCTATTGCCGATGGAGCAACCACCTCGGTCACAGATGAAATTTCCGGCATGGGTGCCAGCTATCTGACGGTATCCATCACAGATGATAAAGAGAATCCTTTGAGGTGGAAGGAACTGTCGGAATTTATGGAACCGGAAGAGATAGAGGCAGCGGCCCCATATGCCAGAACAAGTGTTACTGCGAAGAGCGGATATACCAGCGGTACCATGACCCTGGTCGGAACAACGGGATGTTATGCGCAGATTCAGGAAATGGAGGTACAGAGCGGGCGGTTCCTGAAGAATGCGGATGTGGAAAACAATTCTTACGTGGTCGTCCTGACATCGGACACAGCAGTGGAGCTGCTGGGAAGGGCAGATGTGGCGGGCGAGACCATTTCTTTAAACGGCAGGAGCTTTTTGGTTGCAGGTGTGCTGGATGAGGACAGCACGTCCTCCCTGACCGGAAATATGGGAGGGAATATGAGCACGGGCACTTCGGAAGACTCCGAAAATACAACGGTTTCGCTGGAAGGGTATATCCCTTATTCTACGATGACAAGAGTTTCTGATAATATTCTGGATGTCACGCAGTTTTATGTTTCAGCGGCCAGCGAAGAAACACTGGAGTATGCGGAGAAAGCAATTACGCAAAAAATGCTGGAACGGTTTGGAAATGATGAGGATGCTTTTACGGTTACGGATCAGTCCGAGATTATGGAGGCCATGGAGAGCGTGAATGATACCATGTCTCTGATGCTTGGCGGCATTGCGGCAATTTCTCTGCTGGTTGGAGGCATTGGCATCATGAATATCATGCTGGTATCCGTAACAGAGCGGACCCGGGAAATCGGTATCCGCAAAGCCATTGGTGCCGGCAGGGGCAGCATTATGCTGCAGTTTCTGATAGAAGCCCTGCTTGTGAGCATGCTGGGCTGTTTGGCAGGGATCGGAGTCTCCTGGCTGATTCTTCAGATTGCAGGGATGCTCATGCCCTCCATGACCTTTACCATGTCTATGGGGGTCGTGTGGATTTCCGTGGGATTTTCCGGAATCATCGGTGTGGGCTTCGGACTGTACCCGGCTGATAAGGCGGCAAGAAAGAAGCCCATTGATGCACTTCGGCATTCAGGGTGATTGTTTGTGTATTTCGCTTTCAAAGTCACTGAAAAGTGCAGCGTCTCTGATGCTGCATTTTTTATTCTATAGGGTGCGCCCAGAAAAGGGCTTGGAATCCGGTGGGTGAAAGTCCCACGCTG
>URVB01000083.1 GCA_900551075.1 uncultured Blautia sp.
TTGACGGAAGAATTTACGGATTCGTGTCTGCAAAATATATCCGGAGGAAGTAAGTGGTATCCCCGGCCGGAATAAGTCTGGCCGGGGAACATAAATATTGTATCATCTTAGGTTTAATCAAATTTGTTAATTTTTAGATTAGTCACATATTAGTCACAACGTAAATCTGGAGAAGCGCATAAATACAAGGTTTTTTCAACTGTTTCCTTAAAGCTGCGTTAATTGCTGTAATGCATTGGCGGTGATGAATTCACCGTGTTCTTTAAGGTGTGCTTCACCGGAAGCAGTGAAGGCTTTTCCTTTTCCGTATTCGGAAAGGATATTGCAGATTTTGTTGAATTCTTCCGGTGTACAGGCAGACTGATGAATGACAAGCTGGTATCTGCCATCTGCCGGATTTTTGTAAAGAGTATTTTCTCCGTTAAAGAATCCGTTCAGTCCATGAGAAGCGGCAATTACATCATCCAGGCGAGAGAAGTTGTATAACCGGATCAAATTCACAGAAACGGATTCCTGTTCATGGGAAACCTTGGTTTCCTTGGAACTGTTCTGAGAGGCCTGTTTCTTAGGAAGGCTCTTTAATTTGGCCTCGCAAAGCTTCTGGAAAATATCGATGATATTATCTGCGCCGTCAAGCTGGATCGATTCTGTTTGTTCATTGTCTTTAAATGGAGCAAATTTAGAAAAACGGGTATCCAGTTCTTCGGGGTCTTCTACCTTGGTGATAATGAGGATGATACTGTCCATATTGACAGGGATCGCCTCAACCATCAAAGGAATATTATCTGCTTCAAAGCCAAATTCTAATTGTGCCTGCTGCATCATATCCCGGAACAGTTTTTTTGCTTTTTCCGTACCATAGGCAAGCTCGCTGATGCGAATATGATGGGTTTCTAAGTCTTCCTTGGTCAGTGTACAGCGGATTTGGTTTTCGTTGATTTTTTCTATTTTCATTTCATCACATCCTATTCTTGATATCCTGCTTTTTATTTACATTATGTCGGCTGCACTTGCTGCGCCAATAGCGGTATACCTGATAAGGCACCGTATATGAAAAATTAACGCAGGCAGGACATAGTCCATGACTTATTATAATGCTTTTGTGATTCATTCATTCCCTGTATCAGGAATGACTGTGTATTTATTATATACCACAATCGTACAGTATGTAAAGAAATTCAATTTGCCTAATTATAAAATATTTGGAAAAAAAATCAAAAAATTCTTATAAATTGACGAAAAGTATTGCATATCATTGGAAAAAAAGTATAATGATAAGAAGAAAAGATATTTGGCGGACAGAAGAAGAACGGTAACAGCCAGATATCAGTTTACAAAAACCAATTATAAGTTTTCTTTTTACACGTCATTGCCGGGAAACGTCATGCAGCATTCTCGCTGCGGCAGCAGAGCAATTTCCATGAGATTAAATTCGGCTGATCCACAAATATCTTTTCCAGGAACCTAGCAGGTGTTTTCTAAATCCGGAAATTATCAGAAAGGAGGGCAGCATACGGAAAATATATCACCGATTAAAAAGAGAAAAAAATCCATGAAACCTCTGAAACGGGAGCTTCAGGTTTACCGGGATGAAGGAATTGCACTTTATCTGAACGGAGAGCCAAGCAGTCCCAAGGATATTGCAAAGGCCTGTACCATTGCAGAAGGCGGAGGTTATATGCGGGATTATACGGAAGATGAAAAAGGCCGGATAGCACGGGTTGATTTCGATTTTATCGAAAAAGAATAGTACGCAGGAGAAAGAGGATTCCTTCGGATAAGGGCAGGTTTCCCCCTCATACATGACCATACGGAGGAATCCTAAATGTGAAAAAAATGTAAAAAGTCGATTTTTATAATGCAATCTCTGCAAAATATGATATAATGTAGCATAATGTCCGTTCGTAAGAGCGCGTTTGGACCAACAACCGAGACCTTTAAAGGTTAAGGCAAAACTTTTAAACCGAAAGGAATAAACAAATGAAAAAAAAATACATGCCCGTTGCGGTTGTATGCATTTTGATTTTTCTGGTAACAGTGATAGGCCTGGCTGTACATTTCATTGTGAAGTATACTCCGACGAAGGCAAGAATGGACTTGAATGAATATTACGGACAGGTAGCGGAGGGTGAGACCGCGGTTATTCTCGGCACAGAAATTATGGAGCAGAAGGGCCTGCTTGCAGAAGAACAGCAGTACCTTCCGCTTGAGCTTGTAACGAAATATTTGAACCAAAGATATTATTGGGACGGTGAGAATCAGCAGATTCTTTATGCGACGCCTTCGGAGCTGAAGGCAGTACCGGCATCTGAAACCGCAGGCAGTGAGGTATGGCTGAAGGAGGGAAATGTTTATTTAAGCCTTCCTTTTGTGCAGCAGTATACAGATCTGGACTGTTATGTGGGGCAGGAACCTGCAAGAGTATCCATTCAATATCAGTTCAGCGGTGTGAATATGGCAACTGTTGAAAAGGATGGCTATATCCGTTACCGCGGGGGCATCAAATCACCGGTTCTGACAGCGGTTAATAAGGGAGACAGCCTTATTTTCCTGGAGGAACTGGAGGATTGGGCGCGGGTAGCGACTCCGGAGGGATACATTGGTTATATTGAGAAAAAGAAAATTTCTGCTCCCGGGACAGTTGATATTGAGAGAAGCTTCCAGAGTGAGCAGTATACATATCTGACCATGGATAAGCCTGTGAATATGGCGTGGCACCAGGTAACTTCCCAGGAGGCAAATACTTATTTTTCGGATGCGGTTCAGAATGTGACCGGGGTGAATGTGATTTCACCGACCTGGTTCTATATTCAGGATACTGCAGGCAACATTGCAAACATTGCTTCCGCAGATTATGTGGCGCAGGCACATGAACGCGGAATGCAGGTCTGGGGACTGATTGATAACTTTACCGTGGAGGTCAGCACAACAGAGACGCTTTCCAAGACTGCATCCCGTCAGAACCTGATCAAACAGCTCATGGGGGCTGCCGTAAATGTCGGATTAGATGGAATCAACGTGGATTTTGAGTCCTTGAGTGAGGATGTTGGTGTTCATTTCCTCCAGTTTTTGCGGGAACTTTCCATTGAATGTCATAAGAATGGACTTGTGCTTTCCGTGGACAATCCTGTTCCGGAGGACTTTACGAGTCATTATGACCGTGCAGAACAGGGGCGGGTTGTCGATTATGTGATCATTATGGGATATGATGAGCATTATGTAGGCTCTGAGGAGGCAGGCTCCGTTGCTTCCCTGCCTTGGGTGGAAAAGGGTATTCAGGATACGCTTGCGGAGGTTCCGGCTGAACGTGTCATTAATGCGATTCCTTTCTACACAAGGCTTTGGAAAACTACAGGAGGTGCCTTGACCAGTGAGGCAATCGGCATGGATCAGGCCCAGGAGGTGGTTTCCACATACCAGGTAGAAACTTACTGGGATAACAATACAGGACAGAACTACGGCACTTATGAAAGCGAAGGGGATACCTACCAGATTTGGCTGGAGGACGCCCAGTCTGTAGCAGCTAAGGTGCAGCTGGTGCCGAAGTATGGGCTTGCCGGAGTGGCACAGTGGAAGCTTGGATTTGAGAACAGCGGCATTTGGCAGGTCATTAGTGAAAATCTGAAATAACAATACAGAAGAAAAGGCAGGATATGCTAAAAACACTCTCCGGAACATATATTAAAGTGAGTATGCCGGAGGGTGTTTTATGTTGAAAAAATATGTTGCGGAATTATCCATGGCTGTTCTCCTGCTTGTATCCTTTTTCTTTTTATCCAGAGAGGCCGCTGAAGTTTCCAAGGAAATCACACCGGAGAAAAACCAGCAGAAGGTCGTCGTAGTAGACCCTGGTCATGGAGGAGATGATCCTGGGATGATCGGAGTAGGCGGTTTGAAGGAAAAGGGAATCAATCTTGCCGTATCCATGGAACTGAAAGCTGCATTGGAGCAGCAGGGGTTTGTTGTGGTCATGACAAGGGAAGAGGACAAAGGGCTTTATGATAATGTGTCTCATAATAAAAAGGCACAGGATATGCAGAGACGGATTTCGTTAATTAATGAAGCGAATCCGGTTCTGACTGTCAGCATTCACCAAAACAGTTATCCGGATGCGTCGGTTCGCGGCCCCCAGGTTTTTTATTATAAGGATTCCCAGGAGGGGGAACAGCTTGCGAAGGTACTGCAGGAAAGCCTGAATACCGGACTTGGAATAGAACGCCCGAGGGAGGCGAAAGGAAATACGACTTATTATCTTTTGAAGCGCAGCTTGGGGGTACTGGTGATCGTGGAATGTGGGTTTTTGACGAATCCGGATGAGGCCTCATTACTCCAGACCGGGGAATATCAGAAAAAAGTCGCGGAATCCATAGCACAGGGGATTGGCAGATATGCGGAAGGCAGTTGAAAATTTGTAAATTCTGTGAAGATACTTTGAATAGAGGGTACTTTTTGCTATACTGAGGACAAAGGAGTCAATATGTTTGGGATTGTTTACCTGTTATTGGGAATTTTATTAGGAAAAGAATGGCTGGGAAGGCTGGTTTTGCACAATACCGGGGGTAAAATTACGGCGTGGAACCGCCTTTGGGTCATGCTGCCTGTTTCCTTTGGCGCCGGTACCCTGGTCATGGGCTGGGCGGTTTATCTGATCTCCTGGGCTGCCAGTGCTTTGGGGGCGGGACGGCCGCTCTTTTTTGGAAATTTCATTGTTATGGGGGCTTTGACCGTTGTTTTTGCGGCGCTCTATTGGAGCAGATACAGACGGGGAAGCTGCGTAAAAGGGGAAAAGCTTATTTCTGAAAAAGCACTTTTTTACAAAGAGCTTGTTTTCTTTGGGATACTTTTATTTTTTTTGACATGGATTATGTTTTATGTTTTTCACATCACAAAAGGAGTTTTATATTCCGGCTTTACCGTTTACGGAGATTATGCGCCGCATACAGCGATGATGCGCTCCTTTTCATGGGGGAACAATTTTCCCACACAGTATCCCCACTTTGGAGGAGCAGATGTCAAGTATCATTTTATGTTCCAGTTCCTGGCCGGGAATTTGGAATATCTGGGGCTGCGTATAGATTTTGCCTATAATATCATCAGCATTTTGGCTCTGTGGAATTTTTTGATGCTGCTGTATGAGCTGGCAGGCAGGATTACAGGAAGCTTTTGCGCAGGGGCTTTGACGGTACTGCTCTTTTTCTTCAGAAGTGCATTTACTTTTTTTCAGTTTGTTTGGGAGCATCTGCGGGCGGGAGATTTGTGGAATACGCTGCTTACGAATACGTCGTTCATAGGGTATACACTGAATGAAAACTGGGGCTTGTGGAATTTCAACGTATATCTGAATCAGAGACACCTGGCGTTCGGTCTGTTAATTGTATGTACGGCACTTTGGGGTTATCTGGATTGGATGGACGCAGGGGTTTCTCATCCTGAGAGAGGTGTCCGCTGGTTCAGGCAGAGGCTTGCCTCAAAGGAGGGCTGGCGGAGCAGGAACTGGGAGACTGCTTTATATATGGGTGTGCTGCTGGGGCTATGCGCATTTTGGAATGGGGCGGCAGTCATCGGCGGCCTTTTGATTCTTATGGGGTTTGCACTGTTCTCAGATGGCAAACTGGACTATGTGCTGACTGCGGCTGTGGCAGTTATATTTTCATTGCTTCAGACGAAGTTTTTTATGACAGGGCAGAATATGAGCCCTTCCATTTGCTGGGGTTTTTTGGCGGATAAAAAGACGGTTTTGGGTGTACTTTGGTATTTATTTCAGATGAGTGGAATTTTTTTCATAGGCGCACTGTTCCTGATGCTGTTTCTGGAACGAAGAGAGAGGGCGATTTTGTGCAGCTTTCTGTTGCCGACAATGTTTGCGTTCTGCATTTCCCTCACTCCGGACATTAATGTCAATCATAAGTATATCATGATCTCTTATGCGTTTTTGGCGATGTTCTGGGCATGGGCAGCAGTGCAAATCCGGCAAAAAAGAGGGGGCGCTCAAGTATTTGCCTTATTGCTTGTTTTGTTCCTGACAGTTTCCGGAGTCTATGATTTTGTGATTATTCTGCGTAACAATGATGCTGGTCACAGAGTTGGAGTAAATATGGACAGCGGGCTGTCAGAGTGGCTTGCGGCAAACCTGGATTCCACAGATTTGCTTCTGTCTCCGGAATACAGTATGAATGAGGTAACGATGTCCGGCGTCATGCTGTACTGCGGCTGGCCATATTATGCGTGGTCGGCGGGATATGATACGAATTACCGGGCTGACCGTGCAGTTGAGATATATACCTCATCTGATGAGAAGCAGGTGAAGAAGCTGATCAATGAGGAGGGAATTACCTATATCCTTTTTGAAGAGGATTCGGAGTTTGAGCAGAACCGGTGCAGAGAAGATGTGATTGCAAAAATATGCTCATTGGCATATTGTTCAGAGGATGGGAGAATCAGAATTTATGAAGCATGATTTTTTATACATCATTATGCCTGCTTACAATGAAGAGGCGAATATTGAAAAGGTGATCGGGCATTGGTATCCGATCGTGGAAAAAATCGGCGGAGAAAGCCGTCTTGTTGTACTTAATGATGGAAGCCTGGATGACACATATAAAAAAATTCAGGAATGTGAGAAGAAGTATCCGAGGCTGATCGGAATAAATAAGGAAAATGAAGGACATGGAGCAACTGTGCTCCGGGGATATCATTATGCAATCGAAGCAGGTGCGGATTATGTGTTTCAGACGGATTCCGATGGGCAGACACTTGCGGAAGAGTTTGGCAGATTCTGGAATAACAGAGAGGCCTGCGGTCTTTTGCTGGGATACCGGAAGGACCGCAAGGATGGGCTTATCAGAGTATTTGTGACAAGGGTTCTGCGTCTTGTCCTGCTTTTCACCTTTGGTGTATGGATAAAGGATGCGAATACCCCATACCGTCTTATGAAGGCTTCGCAGCTTCAGAAGGTTTTGGAACGGATTCCGGAGGGATTTGACCTTTCAAATGTTTTGATGACAGTGATTTATGAGAAGCATCATTTAGGCGTACAGTACTATCCGATTACTTTTCGTCCCCGCCAGGGAGGGAAAAATTCTATTAATATGAAGCGGATAGCCGGAATCGGAAAACAAGCATGGAAGGATTTCCGAAAGATGAAGAGAAGTATCTGAACAGACTCTGGGGGAGGTCTGCAAACTTATTATACAAGGAGGAAAAGAGGATGAAAAAATGGGGCGTCAGAGCAGTTCCGGCAGTGCTTCTGATAGGAGCGTCAGCATTTCTTCTTAAGGGGGATGTGTGGATATTTTGGACCTGGTGGCTTCTTGCAGGAATCATGGGGCTAATGGGAATGCCGGTAACAGGAAGGGTGTTTGAAGGATTTGAGGATAAGGGCTGGCTGTTCTCGAAGGTTTTGTCTGTTGCGGCAGCGGGGTTTTTCACATGGCTTCTGGTTTCTGTCAGGCTTTTGAAGTTTACCACGGGGACCTGCATATTGGTAACAGCCGCCTGCGGAATCGGCTGTTTCTGGCTGTTCCGGCAACAGACAAAAAAAGGAATCGAATGTTTTCCTGCGGGACAGGTGACATTGGTCTATTGGGAAGAGGTACTGTTTTTCGGTATGTTTCTTCTATGGACATATCTTGCAGGTTTTCACCCGGAGGCGTACGGAACAGAAAAATTCATGGACTATGGATTTATGGAGGTCATGATGCGCAGCCGAGAGCTTCCGGCAAAGGATATCTGGTATTCACAGGGACATATTAATTATTATTACGGCGGACAGTATTTTGCGGTGTTTTTGACAAAGCTTTCCGGAAGTACGGCAGCAATGACCTATAATCTGATGCGCACCTTTGTTGCAGGTCTTGCATTTGTGCTCCCATTTTCACTGGTATATCAGATGACGGCGGACAAGCTTCAGGGGAAGCTTGTGGGCAGAAAACGCCGGGTGCTCCCGGCAGTTTCCGGTATTACGGCAGGTGTTGCCGTATCTATTGCAGGAAATATGCATTATGTTGTTTATGGTGTGATTCAGCCCCTGATACAAAAGCTCCAGGGAATGGAGGTCATTGACAGCTATTGGTTTCCGGATGCGACCAGATATATTGGCTTTGATCCGGATGTGGCAGACAAAACGATTCACGAGTTTCCGTGCTATTCCTTTGTTTTGGGGGATTTGCATGCACATGTGGTGAATATCATGTTTGTGCTTTTGCTCACAGGTCTGCTCTATGCATGGAACAAAAAGATGCGGAGCGAAAAGCAGGGGGTGCAGAATCCGGAAAGCATGCTGCCAAAGACCGGAAGGAACTTTTGGAAGAGACAGCTTCTGATGCCGCATATTCTGTTGGCAAGTGTGCTGCTTGGAATGTTTCAGTGGACAAATTTCTGGGATTTTGTAATTTATTTTGTGGTGACAGGCGCAGTTGTGCTGTTTACAAATATCATCTGTCTGGAGGGAAAGGCAAAAAAGATTCTGGCTGTGACTGCGCTTCAGGCTGCGGAGGTGCTGGGGATTTCTTATGTAGTGATTTTGCCTTTTACTCTGCAGTTTGAAACTATGGTGCAGGGGGTTGCGCTGGCCCAGAACCATTCTCTGCCTCATCAGCTTTTCATCCTGTGGGGGCTGCCCGTAATTCTGACAGCCGCATTTTTGATAACGGTTCTTTGGGAAAAGTGTCAGAGCATGGAAACGAAGAGCCTGTACCGTTTTATGGAGGCGGTCGATATCCCGGATTTATTCGCTGTGATTATGGGGCTTTGTGCGATCGGGCTTGTGGCAATCCCGGAACTTGTATATGTACGGGATATTTATGAAAACGGAAATGCCCGTGCGAATACTATGTTTAAGCTGACTTATCAGGCGTATATCCTGTTTGGGATGACTATGGGGTATGTGATCTTCCGCCTTGGGGCGGCCACTCGTCAGAAGCTTTCGAAAGCAGTTGCAGGTGTGGCATTTATACTTCTTATCTGTACCTGCGGATATTTTGGAAACAGTGTTAAGTCCTGGTTCGGAAATGTTTTGTCACCTTCAGAATACAAAGGACAAAATGCGGTGTCGTATCTGGAAACAGATTTTCCGGAGGATGCTGCCGGTATCCGCTGGCTCAGAGAGAATGTGGAAGGTGGGGATATCCTGGAGAGCGAAGCGGCTGTGGACGGGGGTATTACTAGCCGCATTGCGGAATAAAACAGGAGTAAGCG
>URVB01000084.1 GCA_900551075.1 uncultured Blautia sp.
TAATGCTTTCGGGTTCATTCCGGCGTTTGCTAAATTGGTACAGAACGTATGACGTGGACGTTATATACGGATGTGGGTTTCATTTCTTCCATGCAGCTGTGGAGATATTTCTGGATGGTCTCCTGTTCTGCCTGCCGGATGTCTGTGATCCCCTGTCCCCGGAGCCAGTGGAAATACCGCCTCGCCACCCACTCCAAATCCCCGGCGGTGTTCGGATGAAAATCATCGCTGGCGAGGAACTCATCCATAAGTCCCGTGTAGTAAGCGTCCAGTTCATACCGGGTTCCCCTTTTGGGAACGTTCCAGAGATAAGCGCCGGTGCGCTCAAAGTGGGCGACCCTCCGCGCCGCCGTGGTAAGCATGGAGTGCCGCTCACGCTTGATTTGCCCGTTCTGGTACTTATCCGTCACCCAGGCAATATACTCCTTTAGAACCTCCGGGGAATAGTCTTCCAGCCCCCGGCCCCGGAAAAACGTGATAATAGGGTTGTAGACGTCCCAATAGCTTCTGTAGGCTCCGTGGGGCTTTTGGCCGAGACGCATTGCTTCATCCAGCACCTGGTCAATCAGTGCCTGTACTTTCATGGTATCCCTCCTCTGATAGTGGTATTTGAGCGGACAGGATTGTCCGCCAATACTATTATCGTGGATACCATGTAATCAGGAAATATGAAAGTTGGACCGGTTTTCGTGAGGATGGAAAAAAAGGACTGCTGGAAATGTAATCAGGACATTTTTGTAGGGAAGTCCTCTTGGATACTTGATTCTTTTAAGAAATTCCTGATTATATAAATTTCCTGATAACTATTCTTCTTTTCATGTACTTCCACGTCAAAGACAGAAAAATGCCAACCTATCCCCGGAAAAAGAAAAAACGCCGCACTTTGCGACGTTTCCAATAGCAGCACAGACGAAAAAACGGAGGATTTTATTTCCCCGTTTCTTTGTTGTTCGCTTCCTGTATTCCCTTTGCTGTTGCCGTCATAATCGTTAGATCCCGGCTGCCCATATCGGCAAGCAGACTGTCAAGCTGCCGCCGCCCGGTAGATTTGTCCGTTTCCGCATTTGGAAAAAAGAACTGGTCTACTGACACATCTAAAAAGGTAACAAGCTCATAAAAGATTTGGAGGCTTGGGTGCTGTCCGCTGTTCTCAATGGACGCGATATAGCGCGGCGCAATGTTCAGCCTGTCCGCTAACTGGTTGCGTGAGATACCCTTTGCCTTTCTTGCTTCTTTTATGGCTTGCCCGAAAGCCTTAAAATCATACTTCACTTTGTCCTGCTTCATATTTTTCACCCTATTACATTTTACCGTTCACCTTTCTTTCTTGGATATGATTACACATATCATAGTATTGATAGTAATAGAGCATATATGCAGACTCGACGACCGGGAAATTTATTTGAACGGTAATTGACATTAAAATATCGTGGTGGTATTATGTAAATGAATAGTTCATTCATAAGAAGTGGAGGGTGGAACATGAATGATCGCATAAAGTCAATCACAGACGCTGCAACGTATTTATTCTTACAGCAAGGCTATTCTAAAACACAGATTAGCCATATTGCAAAAGCTGTCGGTGTATCTGTTGGTACAATCTATCTCGATTTTGCCGGGAAAAAGGAAATCATGCACTTTGTCTTAAAATGTACCATAGACCCGGCATTTATCAATCAAAATTTTGAAAGACCTATTACAGATGATTTATTTGTCGGT
Source organism: uncultured Blautia sp. (assembly GCA_900551075.1). GTDB lineage: Bacteria > Bacillota > Clostridia > Lachnospirales > Lachnospiraceae > Blautia_A. The sequence goes on from URVB01000084.1 coordinate 1,720, forward strand.
TTGGAAAATGATATTATTGCCGTATTTGAAAAAACAGGAAGCGATTTTGCAAAGCACCTTGTGAACAAAGCAGCCGATTATGACCTTGAAACACTTGTGTCCGACGCTTTTGACATTCTTGCTCAATATGCAGTTGGTTGTCTATTCATTGAAAAAAATCAATTTGATTTCAAATTTTTAGCAGAGCATTACAGAGCGTACCGCAAAAAATTTCTTGAAACTATGACACAATACTTAACATCCTTTGTTGAAAGCGGCAACGTACGACCATTAGAGCAGCTTGAACTGACTACTACCTTGATTATTGAAATTTTATCATGGTGGGCGATGGATATACGGTACACGTCTTTTGAAACACAGGACATTCCCCCCGAACTCGCAAAAAAAGTCTGTATAGACAATATTATATCTGCATATAAATCCTAAAAATTAGTGGCAGTCAACTGCCCCTGATTTTTTACCACATCATGAATGAATAATTCATTTAGTAAAGAAAGAGAGGTTTTCAAAATGACAATGAAAAGAAAAATCATTAACGGTATGCTTATGGCGGCTTGCCTTTTTACCCTGTCGGGCTGTTCACACTCTACTCCTGCACAAGCGGCAAACGAGCTGCAATTTAATCTAAACGGTATTTCAGACGTAACTATTTCTTATGATGAAGAAAGCGTTACCTTTTTCCAATCAGAAAATGACGAGCTAATAATCAAGGAATATATGACTGAAAACAAAAGCCGCTATTATGCTGACGTGAAGCAAGACAGTGGAAGTATTCACGTTAGCGAAGGTGGAAAGCCATTCCTCAAAAGCAATTTTACGAGGTACATAGAAATATATCTTCCGCAGGAATATCAGGCAAACCTTACTGTTACAACTACTGACGGCAACATTGATATGTCTGATTTAACCTTAGACTTAAACTCGCTTCGTATTGACAGCACCGCCGGAACAGTACAATTAGACAACGCCGACGCTTCCGTTGTTCATTTGTCCTCTACAAGCGGAAAACTGGATTTAGGGAACATAACAGGCGAACAAATCAGACTTGATACCACCAGCGGTAACGTGACTTGTGCGGAGCTTAACGGAGCTGTCACCTATACCTCTACAAGTGGTGACATTGATGTAAAATCTGCTGTCGGCTCTGGAAGCTATCGGGCAAATAATTCCGGCAATCTAAAAGTGGCTTATACCGAAGTGACAGGCGACCTATCATTTTTTAACAAGAATGACGATATCGAATTGATACTCCCGCAGGATTTGGAATTTGAGTTTGAAGCGACTACAAAAAACGGCTCTGTTTCTACATCATTTCAAGAAAGTATCAGCATTGACGGACGTACTACCCGTGGAACTGTCGGCAGCACTCCCACCGTCACGGTAAAAACAGAAACCAACAACGGGAATATAGCGGTGACGCAATGAAACAGCGGCTTTTTCCCATATTGATATTAGGTGTAGTCATTTTAGCCTGTATCGCGTTTTATTTTGGCGGCGGCTACACCGAATATAACCTTGCATACATTTTTTCCTTTGTGTTTCTGCTCTTTTACGCTCTCTTTTCGGCTTCAACAATTTTGGAAAAAATAGTGCAGATTATTATATATGCACTTGTTATGGTAGTACAGATACTTTTCAATACCTTAGTATTACGCAGTTTGTTTGAGAACAACGGTATAATTGGCTGTTTATGCCGATTACTTGGAATACTGTTTATCTTTATTCCCATTATTATTAAGCAGATATTCTTTTACAGGCGCAATGGTTTTCCCTTTTGCGTATTAGGTGAATATCCGGCACTGACCTATTCTGAACTGTTGAGTAACAAAAATGAAATAGCTTCTAAAATTGAAAAGCTGAAAAGTACAGGACAGGTATTGTCTAAAGCGCATTTGCAGGAAATTTTACATGACTTGCCGCGCCACAGCTCATTTTCTTACATCAACAACGGAAGCCTTACAGCAGAGTATTTTCAAAAAGCTGCTGAAAGTTTTAACGACGGCTTTATTTATCTTGTCATTACACAGACAAAAAGTGCGTCAAGTGAAGTAATCGGACTGTTTACCAACAGGCTATTTAACCATGTGTCACTTTCTTTTGACAGAGATTTGCAGACGATTATCAGCTATAACGGCGGCGAAAAAATCAAGCCACCCGGACTTAACCCTGAACTGCTTGAACATCTGACAGAGAAAACAGGCGCGTCAATTATGCTTTATCAACTTCCGGCGACCCGTCAGCAGAAAAAAACCATGCTTGACAAGGTACAGGAAATAAACAACGAGGGAAGCGCCTATAACTTAATTGGATTGGTATTCAAATTCTCGCGGAAACCCAATATTATGTTCTGTTCACAATTCACATATACCATGTTGGAAATTGCAGGGCTGAATTATTTTGAACAGAAAGCCGCCCGCGTCAAACCAACAGATTTTATAGAGCTTGACTATTACCGAAAGCTGCAATTTGTAGACAGGATTGTTTTAGATAACGGAGATAATGCGTATGGAGAAGAAAACTCGTAAGCGAGTGATTGTTTATTGCATTTTATTTGTAGGGCTTATTGTAGGAATAACCGTTGTACTATTTCCCTATATTGAACGCCTGTCCGACCCTCAATCTCAGAATGACATAGAAGCATTATTAGAAAAAATGGGGGTTATGGGCTTCCTTGTAGTATTGGGTATTCAGATTTTACAAGTTGTTATTGCCTTTATCCCCGGTGAACCGGTAGAGATTTTTTCCGGCGCGTTATATGGAACGGTGGGCGGGCTTCTTATCTGCTTGTCCGGGTGTGTGATAGCTTCAACAATTATATTCGCCCTATCCAAACGGTACGGAAAGCCGCTTCTATATAGCTTGTTCAGCAAGGAAAAAGTGCAGGGGGAAGGGGAAAATGGCTGCAAGACAGCCGGAAATGTTCAATGGTGACGTTCATTCTGTTTTTAATACCCGGAACGCCCAAAGATATGCTTACTTACATTGTCGGCGTAACAGATATGAGTGTTTGGAAATTTATAGGCATATCCACGTTTGCCCGTATTCCCTCTGTCCTTTCCTCAACAATTATTGGCTCAACTATGCGGCAGGGGGAATGGAAAGTTTCTCTGATTGTATTTTTAGTCACGGGGATTATCGGGATAGTTGGGATTGGTTTTAAGGAACGAGTAATCCGTTTCTGTCAAAGCAGGGCAAACAAAGAGAAAAGGCTAACAGCAAAATGTGAGAGCTTGGATTTTGTCGAAGCAGCACACGGACACAAGGTATATCCTCTTATGTATTGCCACATGGAAGTTGAGGGAAATTTAGATATAAGCCGTTTGCGGTCTGCTATCGCCCGATCCTGTCAATATGTGCCGGAAATCCTCTACACCTACGATTTTACAAGAGGACGCTTTATTGATAAAGGCTTTACCGTGGACGATACCATTAGCCGCGCCTCTGTCCTGCTACAATGGGATTTAGGCAAAAAACCGCAGTTGCAAATTGTGATGAATGGTGATGAAAATGAAATAACAATCGGCATGAGCCACATTCTGACTGACGGCGAGGGGTTTTTGCAATATCTATACTTGTTGGCTTCCCTTTATAACGGACAGACCCCCTCTTTTCCATTGGAGAATAGCAGAGATATTTCGCCTGTTTTGAGGAATATCCATATTGGGCGACCAACGGAACAGACATGGCGACAACGGCACATTACCGTTCCACCTTTAAGGGCGGACAGCGATGGGAAACTGTATTTCTGTTTGTGTAGCCGTATTTGCCCTAAAGACTTTTCAGCTCTTTACAGCAAAAGTAAAAAACAAAATGTAACGCTCAATGACATATTTATTACTGCTTATGCCCGTGTAATATCCCGTTTGCATAAGATACAGACCATTGTTATTCCCTGTCCGGCAGACTTGCGTGGATTTTCGTCTATGTCGGATAAATTGAGCATAGCAAACATGACGGGTATTTATAGAAAGATAGTTGTTGAAATTAAGCCGCAGCACTCTTTCCACGAAACCTTATTGCAAGTTCATATAGAAATGCAACTGCAAAAATCACGTTATCGTTGTTTTGTCGGTATACGCCCGTTAGACTATGTGTTTCACAAAATACCGCACCCTGTTATGGCACAGATTATTAAATGGACTTACCAATTATTCCCTGTTTCTTATACGAACTTCGGAAGAATAGATCATACAAAACTGTTCTTTGAGGGCTGCAAAATTAAAAGCTGCTATACAACGGGGACGTACCGATTACCACCTGATTTTCAATTATCTGTAAGCACATTTCAAAACGTGTGTACGCTAAACTGCACTTTAATAGGTCAGAATGAGGACAGTGTGACCGGGCAGAACATTTTAGATGAAGTCAAGAACGAAATTTTAGAATGGGTGAACATGAACTAAATAACTATCAAAAGATGGCGACTAAGGGATAGCCAGTTAGTCGGCGGCTTTGATAAATTAAAGCCGCCGTTTTCTTTTTGAAAAATTAGAGTACGGAGGGTGTGTTAAAGTCGCCCTTTTTAGGACACGGCGGTATCAAGGAGGTGCTGCCGTGTTATTTTTGTATCGACATAAACCGACAAATCTTTTTTCAAAAAAAGCCCGCCCACCACCACCGGATATTCTGATTTTATAGGTAAACACACACATCATTATAATGCTGTTTATATTTCCTTTGCGCCCGATTGCGTTTTGCAGTCGGGCGCATTTTGTTTTTCACTAAACTTTTTTGAAAAAGTTTGCTGTTTTCTTTGGCATATTCCCGCCGCTGTCGTGGAGGGCTGCCGAAAGGGGATAACACTACTCCGCCCCCCGGATTGGAAAGGGGGTGAGAACATGAACCCTGCTCGGTTTGAATGGCAGACCCGGGGCGAGTATAATGCGTACTGCAAGCGCACGTTACACAATGAACTAATTGACGCAAGCCGGGAACGCAAACGTCGGCGTCGCCGCGAAGTGACCTTTTCAGACCTTACCCCGCATGAGGAAAAGCAGCTTTATACCGTGGACAAGTATTTTGTCAACGAGGATAAAGAAGAAGCCTTTTGCGTGGGAGATTTGAAGATAACCGCGAAGCTGCTTGCCGGAGGATAAACGGCAAGCCGTGTTGCTGTACTATTTTTTCAACATGACCGACGTTGAGATTGCGGAAGCAATGAAGATACCCCGCAGCACAGTACAGTACCGCCGGACAAGCTCTTTTGAACTGCTAAAACGATATTTGGAGGAACGCGCTGATGAATGGGACGAATTGTAACGACGACGAGCGCGGCTTATTACCCTACCCGGTCATTTTAGCCACGACAGAGGGCGACCCGGACGCTATGAAAATTGTCTTGCAGCATTACCAAAGCTACATAGCCCACCTGTCCATGCAGAAAATCCGTGACGAAAACGGTAATACCTATTGGGGCATAGACGAGGACTTACGCCAACGGCTGCAAGCCAAACTCATGCGGGCTGTCCTGAACTTTAAGGCAGACTACTAAGGGCATAGGCGAAGCGTCCCCCTTTCCGCTTTGTCTGTCCTGTCTGACCTACCCTGTACCTTGATAAAGAAAGCGGCGCAAGATAACGGCGACGCAGCATAGGGCAAATCGGATACGTTCTTTTTGTGCAGAGCCATACGGCGAGTGCGCCATGACTTCCTCTTACCGGGAATGAGCGATCAACACCGCGCCGGAAAGCAAGTGTAGCGGCTTGCGAGCGACGACCACACAGAAAGTATAATGATACTCCCTTATCGCCACAGTCCGAGCGTTAGAAGCGTCGCAGGCAATAGATAGGGCTGCATGAGAACCATGCAGGGGTGAAATTCCCGTGGAGCTTTGCCAAAAGCCGTCCGATTAAAGCCCCTTTTAACTTGTCAACCTTTTAGCACTACCATGAAAGGGGGCTTAACTTATGAATAGTGCTGATGTGCCTATTTGGGAAAAGTACACGCTGACGATTGAGGAAGCGTCTAAATATTTCCGCATTGGAGAGAACAAACTTCGCAAACTGGCAGAGGAAAACCCCACCGCAGGTTGGGTAATCATGAACGGCAACCGTATACAAATCAAGCGGAAACAGTTTGAAAAAATCATAGATACTTTGGACGTAATATGATGTAATTTTTCCTTGAATATGCTATAATAGATGTAGGCATATCAAGGCTTTTTCCGTCATGAAAGGAGCATGACGAGAGATGTCAAAAAAAGACGAGATAACAAAAACCGTATCTTACGGACAGGAGAAAGCCAGAGAAAAGACGGAAGATATGCTTACAAATATACTGATACCTTTGGAAAGCCACAATTTGTTTATGCTTGGAAGTTAGTACCCACGGACAAGACCCCGGCAGGAAAGCGGGACGATATTTCATTGAGAGAAAAGGAAAAAGAAATTCAGAAAGACCTTGACGACGGTATCGACCCCATAGGAAAGTAAATGACTGTCTGCCAGCTCTACGCGAAGCAGATACGACACCGGGCGAATGTACGGCATGGCACCAAACAGGGACGCAAACAGCTTATGCGGATATTGGAAGAAGATAGTCTTGGAGCTTGCAGTATTGAAAACGTGAAGCTGTCCGACGCGAAAGAATGGGCTTTGCGTATGAAAGAAAAAGGCTACTCTTTCAAGACCATCAACAACCACAAGCGTTCTCTGAAAGCTGCCTTTTACACAGCCATACAGGATGATTGTATTCGGAAAAATCCGTTTGACTTCCAGTTGAACACAGTGTTAGAAGATAACACCGAACCAAAGGTTCCCTTATCCCCCACACAGGAAGCGTCTTTCCTGTCCTTTGTGCAGAATGATGTTGTCTATCAGAAGTATTATGACGAGATTATCATACTGTTAGAAAAGGGCTTCGCATTTCTGAACTTTGCGGGCTGACTGAAAATGATATTGACTTTGAGAACAGGCTAATCAACATAGACCACCAACTTTTAAAAGTATCGGGAATTGGTTATCACATTGAAACGCCGAAAACAAAAAGCGGTATCAGGCAGCTTCGCATGAGTACAAAGGTATATGAAGCGTTCGAGCGAGTGCTGAAAAACAGAGGACGGGCAAAGCCTATCATTATCGACGGTTACGGTAAATTCCTTTTCCTTAACCGTAACGGCTTGCCAAAAGTGGCGGCAACCTATGAAAGTATGTTCCGGGGGCTTGTGAAGAAATACAACAAGTGCCATGAGGAAGCATTACCGAACGTGACAACGCCGCACACCTTACGTCATACGTTCTGTACCAATTTAGCAAACGCCGGAATGAACCCGAAAGCATTA
>URVB01000085.1 GCA_900551075.1 uncultured Blautia sp.
GCATGATCATTCTGTTTATAACGAGGGTGTATTTGTGGGATACCGTTATTATACATCCAAAGAAATGCCAACTTTATTTCCTTTTGGTCATGGACTTTCTTATACCGAATTTAAATATGGTCATCTTAGAATTGATAAAGAAGCGATCAAAGAAAGTGAAGCTTTAGCGGTGTCTGTAGATGTGACCAATGTAGGAACAGTGACAGGAAAAGAGGTAGTTCAGGTTTATGTGTCTCCGGAGGCAGGATCTTATATTCGGCCAATGAGAGAGCTGAGAGCCTTTGAGAAAATAATTCTGGAACCGCAGGAAACGAAAACAATTACGGTAAAATTAAATTCCAGAGCCTTTGCTCTTTGGAATACAGATATTCATAACTGGTATGTGGAGAGTGGTGTTTATAATATCCAGATTGGCAGGAATGCGCAGGATATTCTGCTGCAGATTCCTGTGAAGGTTGAATCAGAAACTGTGATTCCCCATGTATATACCATGAATTCTACGTTGGGAGAGATCATGGCTGATCCGAAAGCAAATGCTGTTTTTGAGCAGGCAATGGAAGCAATGTCAGGCGGTGAAGAACAGGCTATGGGAAATCCGGAGGCCGGTGACGGAGAAGCAATCAGCAGTGAGATGATGATGGCCATGCTGGAAGGAATGCCTCTTCGTCAGCTACTCAGTTTTGTTCCGGGTGTGACAAAAGAAGCTTTTGAAACTCTTCTTGCGGCAATGAATACACATAAATAAAAAGGCAAAAGGGAGGAGCATATGCAGGAGAATAAAGAAGATATGCCGCTGGAAAATATGCAGAAAATCATCGAAGAAATAACAGTGTATATGGCGAACCAGATGAAGCGGGAGCAGCAACAAAAGGTGCGGAATTATAAATCTTTGAATAAATCGGCAAAGAAGGGACAGATTTTGTTTACAGGTTCTTCACTGATGGAACAGTTCCCCATCTGCGAACTGGCTCAAAATCTGCAGTTGGATAAACTGGTCTATAATCGTGGCATCGGCGGTACTCGAACGGAAGACTTTCTGCGGGAAATAGACACTGTTCTGTTAGATCTTGCTCCTTCAAAGGTGTTTATAAACATCGGAACCAATGATATGAGTAAGCATCCCTATGGGGAAAAGTGGATGGATTGCCTTTTTAAAAACTACGAGAAGATTTTAAGCATTCTGAAAAAAGAATTGCCGGAGACAAACGTATATGTTATGGCTTATTATCCGGTTAATGATGTTTATGTGAAGGAGAATCCGGGAGCAGCAAATATGCTGGAGGTTCGCACACAGGAAAATCTCAGTATAGTGAATCAGAAGCTGGAAAAACTGGCACAGAAGATGGGATATCATTACATTGATGTCAATGAAAACCTTACAGATGAAAATGGGAAACTCAAACAGGAATATACCATCGAAGGGGTTCATATGTATGCAGATGCGTATCGGATAATATTTGAAAACCTGAAACCATATCTGGTGAATAATCCATGATCATCACATTATTTAAACAGATTGTGTCAGTTTTTTTGCTTTCCGGTGTGGGATATATGATATATGCTTTATAAAGCTGGAAAAATCACACCGGAAGGAAGAAAAACATTAGGAAATATTCTTGTATATATTTCCTTGTCTTCGTAATCGTAAATAGCTTTTTTGTAGAAAGCTGCAGTGGGAGAGCGTACTTTATTATATTTCCGGTTTTGTATTCAATTCACTGTAATCGAATGAAGCACTGTATTACCCTCACAAACGACTGTTATTTCATATGTTCCCGGTTGGACGTCGGTTATTTTCTGTCCATTGGCTAAAACAGTTATTTTACCATTTCCTGTATGATTCGTGATAACTTCCTGTGGTGTCATATCAAGATAAATGTAACGAAACACAGCTTTGCTGCCATCGCACATTATTAAATCGGTTCCTTTTATATATGCACCATTTTCTACTTCACAGGCTCTCCAGCCTTCAAGATGCTCTCTTCTTTCAAAAGCTTTCCCGGCACCAATGGATGTCATTTTTACTTCTGTAATCGTGCCATCTTCGTTGAAGTCAATTTTTTCCACACATAATCGTCTGTGGTACATAGAGTTTTCTGAAGAACGATGATAGAAAACATACCATTGTCCGAGAAATTCTTCGATACTCCCATGAATATTCCAGGATTTCGGATCGCATTTGGCATTATCAATAATAATTCCCTGATAAGTAAACGGTCCAAGCGGGCTTGTAGAAGTTGCATACGCAAGACATGTAGGTTTATTGTCCCGATATACACATGGATATACATAGTAGTAGATTCCGTTTCTTTTACGCATAGAACTGCCCTCATGAAATCCATGATCTTCTTCTGTAACAATATTGTGTACTGTTTTTTTCGCATCAAAAGATATCATATCTGCATTCAGCGGAACGCCGCATGCACGAAATTGTCCCCAATAATAATAAGCTTTTCCATCATCATCAATAAATATTGCCGGGTCGATTCCTCCACATGGCAGCCGATAAGGTTTTTCAAACGGACCTTCTGGTTTTTCTGCGACAGCGACGCCTTCCGAGTTATCCGCCATGCAAAAATACAAAAAGTATTTCCCGTCTTTCTCTATACAATCCGGCGCAAACAGATACTGCTGATTCGGCATAATTTTTCCTAAGTTTAGATTCTTTTTTCCGGAAATTTTAATCCAGAATCGAATCGGTGCCGGCAAGCTGTTTATCATATTTTGAAACATATGCGTAGGATTTTTTAAATTCATGTCTGTTACGGGATAATGTTTTCTCTTTTTATCTTTTATCCAGGGTACATCATTGCCATCGAAAGACTTCTCATGAATATCCCAATGCATCATATCTTTTGTTGATATAACATTATATTGATCGCTGCAATATGTTTCTTTTTCAAAATCTCTGCTTCCGTATATATATAATTCCTGCCCGAATACATGTGCTTCACCATCTGCAACACAGATATCGGGCGGCAAAACAGGATTTCGTCCCTTATTCATATATTTCCTCCTAGTATAAAATTAGTTGATGATAAAATAGCATGTTATTGTCTTAGAGTATTGTAATTTTGTATTGGTTATTGTAATAATCAAGTCTAAATGAGAAGATATTTCAGGATAATAATTTCCGAAAAAATATCAGTTTTTCCATTTTGAAACCGTCCGGCTACTTGAGATATTTTCAGCTTTTTATGAGTTTTGGTGTCAGTGATATTATAAATAACGAAAGCCCCCGCAGGCGATGAGCTTTCATTGTATCAGGGGGTAAATCTACCCTATACATAGTACATCTCTTTCCTCTGTTTTTAAAGATTACAGATAGAGCTCTTTTTCTCCTCCAAAGACTTTTCCGATTGGAATTTCCACATTCCGGTTTATCAAAAATGCATCCAAAAGCGATTCCAATAAGGCAACTGCCCGTTCGCAGGTGAGCTTGGGATATCTGTGCGTGATTTTGTAGCAGACACGGTTCGGCGGCTGGTTTCTCAGCCTGCTGACATAAACCGGCCGATGCCGGGAGAGTTCGATTACAGCAGATTCCGGTGCGATCACCCAACTGGCAGGATCATTCCAGAGCCGGTTCATCAGAGTAACGGTGTCCACTGCGATATGAGGACGGGAGGAAGCGGCAAGCCAGCGGTCGTGCCATATCTGGAAGTTGTTGTCCCAACTGAGAAAAAGCTCCCGGGAAGCATCCAGTTCATCCGTATGTACCAAAGGTTTGGGAACAGAAGGGGTATCCGACTGTACCAGATAAAGCTTCTCTTCATATAACTTTTCGGAGATGATATTTTTGTAGTGAAGGTGATGATAAACAAAGCCGATATCAATGTCATGGTTATTCAGAAGGTTATATAGTTCAGAGGACTGGTGTGTACGGATGTTTAGATCCATTCGGTAGTCCCTGTGGAGAATCTGGCAGTACAAAGGCGCAAACAAAGCTGTATTCAGGCTGTCCGTACATCCGATGATGAGGAGCATCTGTTCCTGATTCAGCTGCAGTGTCTGTGTCTCCTTCCACAGGGAAATCCAACGCTCTGCAATTGTGATGAATTCGGTGCCTTTTGAGGTCAGTTCCACCTGTTTATGTCCCTTTTTGCGGATGATCAGAGAGAATCCAAGCTCCTCCTCAAGAGAGCGCAGTCTGTGGCTGACCGTAGGCTGGGATAAGAAAAGGAGCTCTGCGGTTTTTGTAATACTTTTGGTATTTACAATAGTCAGAAAGGTTTCGATTTCAGATAGATTCATAGGCAGACCTCCAATTTAATTATAAAAGATATTTATATTATACAAAGAAATTATTCGTTTTTCAATTCTAAAATTCTATGATATGATGCAGATAGAAAAGAAAGAGTAGAAGACTTTCATGTAAATAGAAAGAGGTGTTCAGTTATGGCAGTTGGATGCAGAATTAGAAGAAATTTTGAAAGACCGGCAAAAGAAGTGGTGGAAGCATTCCGCGGAATTCCGGTAGCGAACATTGATGATAATATGGGAAGAATTGCAGCAGTTGATCAGAGCATTTTTCCTCTGAATCCGGATGCACGTATTCTTGGTACCGCATTTACTGTAAATGCGCCTGCAGGAGATAATCTTCTGTTTCATGCGGCACTGGATATGGCACAGCCGGGAGATGTAATTGTTCTGGCAAATAAGGGAAGCTTAAGCCGTTCCCTTTGCGGTGAGATTATGAGTAATTATGCAAGGAGCAGAGGTCTGGCAGGAATCGTCATTGATGGATGTGTCCGTGACAGCCGGGGACTTCGTACTATGGATTTCCCTGTATATGCCAAAGGTGTGACTCCCAATGGTCCATACAAAAACGGTCCCGGCGAAATAAACTTCCCGGTTTCTTTTGCAGGAATCGTAATCAATCCTGGTGATATCATTGTAGGCGATTCTGACGGATTGCTTGTCATTGATCCGAAATATGCAGAAGAAATCGCAGCAAAAGCAAAAGCAACGAATTCAAGTGAAGAAAAACAACTGGAAGGTATTCTTACGGGCAAGGGCTGGGAACGTCCGTGGGTACAGGATAAATTAAAAGAGGTTGGTTTTGAATTTGTAGACTGATATATGCAGACAAGGATACTTACAAAATATAAGAAACGCTCTTCATGTGGTTACAACGTTTACAGATCATTTGTATCAGAGTGTTTCTTATATTTTTATTCATAAATATAAGAAATATAAATAAAGTGATGATATTTAATAAAAATAGTTTATATTAAAAAGGGAGGAAGCAATCATGGAAAACAAAACCTACAATCCATATGAAAACATGCTGAGCGTGCTGGATCAGGCGGCAGCAAAATTGGGATTGGAAAGAAGCGAGTATGAAACACTCCGTTATCCGGAGCGTGAGCTGACCGTATCCATTCCGGTCAGGATGGACAACGGGGAAATTAAGGTATTCGAAGGCTACCGTGTACAGCACAACAGCTCCAGAGGACCTTACAAGGGAGGTATCCGTTATCATCAGGATTCCAGTCTGGATGAAGTAAAGGCTTTGTCTGCATGGATGTCCTTTAAATGTGCAGTTGTGAATATTCCTTACGGCGGTGCAAAGGGCGGAATCAAGGTTGATCCCAGAGAGCTCTCCAGAGATGAGCTGATTCGCCTGACCAGAAGATATACTACCAGAATTCTTCCGATCATCGGACCGGACCAGGATATCCCGGCCCCTGATGTGAATACAAACGGTGAGGTTATGGGCTGGATTATGGATACATACAGCATGTTCAAAGGTCATTCCGTTCCAGGTGTTGTTACAGGCAAGCCGCTGGAAATCGGTGGTTCTATCGGAAGAACGGAAGCAACCGGACGTGGCGTGACCATAATCACTCTTCAGTGCCTGAAAAATATGGGGCTGGATGCAGGTGAACAGAGTTATGCAATCCAGGGTATGGGTAACGTAGGCGGTACAGCAGCACGTATTTTCTATGAGACAGGAAAGAAGATCGTTGCAGTAGGAGATTACTCCGGCGGTGTATTTAAGGAAGAGGGGCTGAATATTACAGAGATCAGTGAATTTCTTGCTGACAGGAACCATTGCCTGAAAGACTACAATGCAGAAGGCGTGTCGCATCTGACAAATGATGAGCTGCTTACCTGCAAATGTGACGTATTGATTCCGGCAGCACTGGAAAATCAGATTACATCTGAGAATGCAGAGCGTATCCAGGCTAAGGTGATTATTGAGGCCGCGAATGGACCGACAACAGTAGGGGCCGATGAGATACTGGACCGCAGAGGAATCATTGTTGTACCCGATATTCTGGCAAATGCCGGCGGTGTGGTTGTATCTTATTTTGAGTGGGTACAGAATATTCAGAGCATGGCATGGGATTTGGACGAAGTAAACAGAACACTTGAGAAAATCATGCTGAAAGCTTATAATGATGTAGACGATATGGCAAAGGAGAAAAACAGCACAATGCGTATGGGTGCATATATGGTGGCCATTAACAGAATTGTGACGGCAGGAAGGCTGCGCGGCGGCCCGATTTCCATGGCTTAAAGCAAACAGTAAGTAAAAGGCAGAGCAGGAGACATGGAAGGCGGATTGTGCAGAGAGAAAATGAACCGGAGGGTAAACGAATGCAGGAAACACTGATCATATTGGGAACCGGTAATGCTACCGTGACAAAATGTTATAATACCTGTTTTGCAATCAAAAAAGAGGATGAGTATCTTCTGGTGGATACCGGCGGCGGAAACGGCATTTTGGCTCAACTGGAAAAGGCGGAGGTTCCGATGGAAAGGATCCATAACATATTTATCAGTCATGAACATACAGACCATATGCTTGGCCTGGTATGGCTGATACGTATGATTGCAACACGTATGAAAAACGGAAAATACGATGGAAATCTGGATATATACTGCCATGAGGAGCTGAAGGAAACAATTCTGACGATTGTACGTCTGACAGTTCAGAAAAAATTTTATACGATGATTGGACAGAGGATTTTCTTTCATACGGTTTCAGATGGAGAGGAGCGGAATATCATGGGATATCATCTGACATTCTTTGATATCCGTTCCACAAAAGCAAAACAGTTTGGATTTACTGCAATGCTGGCAAACGGAAAGAAATTTACCTTTATCGGAGATGAAAATTATCAGGAACATGAGGCACCTTATGTGGAGGGTGCGGACTGGTTTCTGCATGAAGCCTTCTGTCTGTATGCCCAGAGAGAAATTTTCAAGCCTTACGAAAAACACCATGCAACCGTGAAGGAGGCCTGCGAAGTGGGCGAACGGTTTTGTGTGAAAAATCTGATTCTGTATCATACGGAGGATAAGAATATCAGCAGGCGTAAGGGGCTGTATACGGCAGAAGGGAAGCAGTATTATTCCGGGAATCTGCTGATTCCGGATGATCTGGAAACGATTGTGCTGTAATGGAAATGTCTGATATTCTACTTCCAAATGGAAAAATCTTTATTAGATTAAATATTGAGAGGGGAAAAGGGAATTCCCCTCTCAAATGTTAAAGGACAGAAGACACTGCATCTTACGTACTCCCTTTTCCTGGGATGTGATGATTGCATTCAGGATTGGTATCAGTTCAGGACAGACAGGAAAACGAAGCGCGTTTTTGGACATTCTTATAGCGCCTTCGTGGTGAGGAATCATTTCCCTTATGAAATTTTTGTTGATATTGTTGGAAGAGCAGGCACAATTCATTTCCGAAAACATGGTCTGTGTAATCTGATGAAAATTCCTTTGATACAGGCATAATTCCCGGGAAGAATTTTTCAGGTCCGTGCATATGTTCAGGCTTTGCCGCATATGTTCAATGCTCTGGGTTTGGGCCTGAATGATATTGAGGGCAATGTCCTGTAAAGGGATAAAAGTGGTGTACTGCAGAAGATTCTGGGACATTTCTATGGCAGCGCGGTGATGGGGGATCATCTGTACGATGAAGTTATGGGAAATGCTGTCGGAGAGATTGGCATCGGTCATGCCTTGAATCATTTGATCCAAAATACAATAAAAATCATTCAGGTATTTTTTTGTAACATTGCTGAATCTGCAAGATTTTTGCTTCATTAAAATCACCTCTCTTTAGAATATGAATTTATGGAGAATCGGTTCCTGGAAAAATCGAAATTTACAGGCTGCAAAAAAATTTCAGCAGCACATGTTTACTGAAAACAGGAATAAAATGTGATTTTCACTTGACAGAGCATATGGATGTTGTTACACTTATCTTAATTTCATATAGAAATATCTTCAGGGCAGGGTGCAATTCCCTATCGGCGGGTCAGCCCCCCAGCCGGGAGGGCTGGGTCGGGGGGACTCCGGGGCCCGCAGGATAAGCTGGACGG
>URVB01000086.1 GCA_900551075.1 uncultured Blautia sp.
TGGCTGGGTTTTCCCCCCAGTCGATGGCCAATAACTCCTCCCGATCCAGCAAGCCCTCCTCTGCCAAAGCGTCCAGATCGATGAGATAGGGATTGCCCGCAAAGGTGGAGAAGGATTGGTAGGGGGAATCCCCATAGCCGGTGGGCCCCAGCGGCAGAATCTGCCAATACCTCTGTCCTGCCTCTACCAGTTGATCCACAAATTCATAAGCCTCCTTTGAGAAGCATCCGATTCCATATTCTGAGGGAATACTGGAAATCGGTAATAAAACACCACTCGCTCTCATTTATCTTCCTCCACATCTCTGTAATTTTCTGAAAACAACCGCAATGTATTAATTATACCTAATCTCTGACCAGTGGTCAACATCTCCTCCGGAAATCCTGTGCAAACACATCTCCCAACGGAGTCCTATGTAAAGAGGCTGAAGGGAAATTCCCTCCAGCCTCTATCCGTACCAGCTCGCCTTTTTCCGTATCTGCACTTTCCCGCTTGCCGCAGCTTACCAAAAACGCCACGCAAATCAAGATCAGCAGTAAAATCACACCGTTTCTTCGCATACCTCCTGCTCCTTTCACTGGTTTCCATAAAATGCTGCAACCATTCCTCACAGATTTTCAGATATTTTCACAGTTAGTATAGACCAAACGTCTTGATTCTATTCCGGTTAAAAGCCTTTCTGCTTCATATATACGGCAAGGTCATGATATACTCTCTCTTTCTCCTTTTCGTTGAGAATTTCATGACGCATTCCGGGATACAGCTTCCCTTTTACATCCAGATAGCCTGCCGACCGCATAGCCTGAACGGCCTTTGCAAACTGTCTCACATTTCCCATACACGGGTCTTCCGCGCCGCTAACGAATAACACGGGAAGCTTCGGATTCGTACAGCGCCAGTTTTTCACATCATAAGCCTCTTTCATCAAGCCAAACAGCGCCAGATAAGCATCATCCGTAAAGGTAAATCCGCACAAATCCGATTCCCCGTACGCCTTATACGCTTCTGCATCTGAGCAAACCCATGCATTCTTGTCTTTTTCGTCCCGGAAACGTGCAGCATAGCTTCCGAAGGAAAGCGCCTCCAGTACTTTGCTCTTATGACGGGCGCCGAAGAGACGTTTCTCCACATGTGCGATTGCTTCCCCCAGCGGCCTTGCCGCATTTTTGCTGGGTGAACCGCACACGATCAGCATATCCATACAGTCATCATGTTTTCCTGCAAAGGCGCGCACCGCCAGGGACCCCATGCTGTGCCCCATAAGAATCAGGGAAAGCTCAGGGAATCTTTCTCTGATGTCACGGTTCACTGTACCAATGTCCTTCAGCATCGCTTCCGCTCCGCCCCCGTACATATAGCCAAGATCCCCCTTGCTGCGTACGCTCTTTCCATGACCTCTGTGATCGTGAATGACTGTCACATATCCCTTCTCTGCCAGATATTCCATAAACGGCAGATACCGCTCTTTATGCTCACTCATACCATGCACTATCTGTACCATGGCTCTGTATGGTTTTTCATCCGGCAATACTGCCATTACAGAGATGTTCATACCATCTGCCTCTGACACAAAAGAACTCTCATATTTTCTGCTCATTCTCATACCTCCTCGTATAATATTACAGCCGTCTTATTATGTTGCTCTCAGGCTTTTTACTATATTATCATATAAAAACTTTTTTGTCCTGCCCGTCTCCCCCAGCTTGGTAAATTTACTGAACTCCTGAAAAGCGAAAAAGCCAACAAGCTGTGAAAAGATCTGCAGCCCTGCCATACAATCAGGAATATCCGGATCAATGGTTCCCTCTTCCTTTCCAAGCTTCACCATATACCCCAGTATCCGTTTTATAACACTCAGACGCGTATCCCCCTCTTTTCCATCACAAACCTCTTCCAAAATTCCGGGAAGACATCCCGTCTTTTGCAAAAACTGCATGGATAGTCCGCGGTGGCCTGCGTTTTCCTCCAGCCACTGAAAACAGCTTTCTATAGCGGAATGCAGATCCTTCTGATTCTCCACGGAATCCTCCAAGGCTTGAAACTGCGTCAGAAAATCATATCGAAGGGCCTTTGCAACAATTTCCTCCTTACTGCGGAAATATTCATACGCTGTTCCCTTACCGATTCCGGCTTTTGCCGTAATATCCGCAACCTTCACTCTGCTGATATCATTTCCCTCATCAATCAGCTTCCATACGGCACGATATATGGCAAGCACTTTCTCATTCCTCTCCATTTCCATTGACCGCATCCTCCAATCTCAGCTCGTCATATTTATATTCTTTCCTATTCAGCAGATCATAAATACACGGTACCACAAATAAGGTGAGCATTGTTCCATAGAGCAAACCTCCAATGGTAACAACTGCCATAGGCTGTACCATATCACCGCCCATACCCATGCCCGCGGCCATAGTGGAAAGTCCGAGAATCGTAGTCAGAGCCGTCATAATGATCGGACGGAAACGGTCCTTTCCTGCCTGAATCAGAGCTTCCCGCTTACTCATCCCGCCCATTCGGAGCTGATTCGTATAATCCACCAGCACAATCCCATTGTTTACAATAATACCGGACAGCATGATGAAACCGATCATTGCAATCACGCTGACTTCCATATCCGCTGCCAGCAGTGCAAAAAATCCGCCCGTAAATGCAAGAGGAATCGTAAACATAACGATAAACGGAGACAGCAGGGACTGAAACTGAGCTACCATGATCAGATACATAAACACCAGCGCTAATATCAGCATCAGAGAAAGCTGCTCCATAGCCTCATTGATGGTTTCATCTTCTCCCTGCATAGACAGTGTATACCCCTTCGGCGCTTCATAGTCCTGAAGCTTCTTCTCTACCTCCTGGCTGACAAGACCAATATTATATCCCGGAGCGATTTCAGCAGAAACCGTCATATACCTGGACTGTGCATCCCTGCTGATGGTCTGAGGCCCGGTTGCTTCCTGGAATTGCGCAATCTCGGAGAGCTTGATGTTTTCTTTTTCTCCATCGCTGTTTGTCACTTCTATTGTCAGATTCTTTACGCCCTCTCTTGTCAGTGTTTCATCCTTTTCGTCCCGCACGTAAACACTGTAATCCTTATTCTGCGTAGCAAGGGTCGTTGCGGAGGAGGCCTCTGCCAGACGTTTCTGTACCTCCTGATATACCTGTGCAACTGTCAGCTTGTGCTCCATAGCCTTCGCCTTATCGATTACAACGCGGAATTCCGCATCGGAATCCTCCTGTCCATCGGAAACATTCTGTGTCCCTTCCACTGCTTCTACAAGCTTCGCTACTTCTTTTGATATATCCGATAGCTGATCCAGTTCCTTACCTTTGATCTGTATCTGGATTCCGCTGCCGCCCAATGCGCTCATATCCATAGACTGAGTAGACACATTTACCTCGCATGGAAGCCCGGCTGTTCTTTTCAGTATTTCTTTTTCCAATTCCTCTCCGAAAAGCTGCTTCTCTTCCTTTAAAAGCAGATACATACTTATGGAATTGTCATTTCCGCTGCTGCCCATTCCCATCATGCTCGCCATGCCGCCCCCGCCGGACATCGCACCGATGCTCTCTATATCCTCCAAATCTTCAATGGCGGCAATCACCTTATCCGCACAGGCCGTTGTATCCGCAAAGGAGGTTCCCTTCTCCGTTGTAATTGTCATAGAGACCTGCGTACTCTCCATTTCCGGCATAAATGCCGTTCCCTTCTTAAAGGCCAGCACTGCACTCAGTCCAAACAAAACCAAAGCCAGAAGCAATACCAGGAATTTTAGTTTCAGTACCACTCCAAGAATTCTGCCGTAAATATTCCGGATTCCATCCAGGATTCGGAATTTTTTGGGTTTGCTGCTTTTGAGCAGTCCTGCAGACATCATCGGTACCAGTGTCAATGCCACCACCAGACTGGCAAGCAGGGAATAGGCAATTGTCAGACCCATATCCACAAACAACTGTCTTGTAATTCCCTCTGTAAACACAATCGGCGCAAATACGCAGACCGTTGTCAGTGTAGATGCAGCAATTGCTCCTGCTACCTGTTTCGCTCCTTCTACGGCTGCCTTTCTGGCCGGCATGCCGCTCTGGCGCAAACGGTCAATGTTTTCTATTACGACAATCGAGTTGTCCACAAGCATACCGATTCCGAGCGCAAGTCCCGAAAGAGAGATCACGTTCAGCGTAATTCCACTGAAATACATCAA
This sequence comes from uncultured Blautia sp., assembly GCA_900551075.1. Lineage (GTDB taxonomy): Bacteria > Bacillota > Clostridia > Lachnospirales > Lachnospiraceae > Blautia_A. The sequence continues at coordinate 4,203 of URVB01000086.1, forward strand.
TACAAAGGCTGCAACCACACTGATCGGAATGGAGCATGCAATGACAATGGTCGGTTTCAGATCCTTCAGGAAAATAAGCAGGATCAACACTGCCAGCACTGCACCGGACAGCATATTCTGTATAACAGAATCCACCACCAGGTCAATATAGACTCCCTGATCCATGAGAACGGAAAAATGAACATTCTCCTGCTCTGCTTCGATTTCCTGAATCCTCTCCAGAAGACGGTCCGTCACATCACCCGTAGAATATCCTGTCTGCTTCTCGATGGTCAGCATCACTCCGGGATTTCCGTTCAGCCGCGCATAAACCTCATCACTGTCATTCTGCATGGAAACATCTGCCACATCCTTCAGACGGATCGGAGCCAGACCCTCCAGCCCCAAATCCAAAAGAACCATGTCCTCAAGATTCTTCATTTCCCGGAATTTATCACCCACACGGACAAGATAATCATTCTGGCCTTCCTGGATATATCCGGCAGGCATAGAGAAGTTTTCTCCTGCCAGAATCCCCTTGATCAGGTCCTTGGTGATCAGATTTTTCAGGCTTGCCTGTTCCCTGGCTTCTTCTTTTGCGTCTTCCAGTTGCTCCTTACCGGAATCCAACTCCTTCTGTGCGGATTCCAACTGCTGCTCTGTTGTCTGAAGCTGCATACTTCCGGAGTTCAGCCTGGATTCCGCCACACTCATTTCAATGGCGCCCAGCAGTTTCTTCGTCTCCATCTCGATTTTCCCTGAAGAAAGCTGTGTCTTGCCGGAAGCCACTTCCTGCTTTGCCCTGTTCAGCTCTTCCCGGCCGGCATCCAACTGAGCCTGCGCCTCCTGAAGCTTCGTCTCATTCCCGCCCAATTCTTCCAGCGTATTCCAAATGACCGTACTCTGTTCCGCAATATATGCCAGCGCCTGCTCCGCAGATTCCTGACCTAAAGAGGCCGCAGCCTGATTCAACTGTTCTTCAAGCGTACCTTTGCTGACTGCGATTTCCTCAAGCCCTGACTGAATCATCGTAAGCTGCTGCTCCAGCTCTGCCCTCTGCTGTTCACAGGCTGCTTTTTGCTCCTCATAGCCTTCTGCATCCGGAGCCATTTCCAGTTGTTCAAGCAATTGGTCAATTCCGGCAATTCCTTCCTGCACGGAGGCGGCTGCCGCCTGAAGCTCTGCCGCCTTTGCAGAAATCTCATTCAACGCCTGGCTAAGACCTTCGATTCCGCTCTGTGCCTGGCTCAGTTGTTCCAGTCCCTGTTCCGCCTGCGTCTTTCCTTCCGCAATCTTCGCCAGGCCTTCCGTAAGCTCTGCCTGCTTCTCGTCCAACGCCTGAAGCTGCTCATTAATGGCAGCTTCGCCTTCTGCAATCTTCTCTTCTGCTGCCGCAAGCTGCTGTTCCCCCTGGGCAATTCCTTCCACCATCTGTTCTTTGCCCGCCTGAAGCTGGGATTGTCCTGCTTCCATCTGCGCCTTGCCGGAGTCCACCTTTTCTTTCCCCGAATCCAGCTCCTCCTGCGCGTCCTTTAAGTCATCTTCCTTTTCCCCGAACTTTTTATCCAATGCAGCAAATACCTTTTTATTGGTATCCTCGATCCTCTGTTCCCGGATAAAAACATCGACACTCTCCGTAATATTTCCTGTAGTGGAAACACTGGCCACACCTGCAATGCTCTCCAGCTCTGCCTGAATGTGGCTCTCTACGTAATCTGTGACCTCCGTAGCCTCCATATCATCCATTTCCACGGCTGCTACCATGATCGGCATCATATCCGGATCCAGCTTCATGATCATTGGTTTTCCTACCGCATCATCCCAATATCCGCTGATCTGATCCAGTTTTTCCCGTATTTCAATAGTCGCGGAGTCCATATTGGTAGACCCCTGGAACTCCAGGATCACCAGGGATACATTTTCTCTGGACTGTGAGCTTACATTCTCGATATCAGTGACCGTTGCCATGGACTGCTCCACCGGCTTAGTCACTACTGTCTCCACTGTTTCCGGGCTGGCGCCCTGATATGTAGTCATGACGATTGCATATGGAAGATTCATGCTGGGAAGCAGATCCGTATTCATTTTCCCAAAGGAAACCACACCCAGAATCAATACCAATACAATCGCGACAACAACCGTATACGGTTTTTTTACACTGTATCGTGAAATCATAAGGCCTTCTCTCCATTCTTAAGTCTCTGACGCTTTTCCGACCGGCCGGTCGGTCATGGGAATATTATATGTCCGGGAATTGCTATTGTCAACAAATTCTGTTATAATAAACACAGAACTGTCCTGGGGTTGGGCAGTTATTGGAAGTATAAATAACCGATAAATAAGGAGGACTTATGGATACACAAAATCAGGAAATCAATGAAGACCAGCCTAAACCGGTCCAAAAGCAAAAAAGGGGCAGAGGGCTGCGCATTTCAAAGGGCAGGGGGTTGATCATTTTCCTTGCCGTATTGATTCTTGCCGTTGCCGGTGCTTCTGCCTATTATTTTATGGAACGCCGGAAGCCACAGAATACCGTAAAAAGCTTTTTGCACAGTATGCAGAAAATGGATTTTGAAGGAATGGGGACACTTCTGCAAAGCAACGATCTGACTGCGCTTGACAATGCGGATATCCGAAATGATGCATACCGTGCATTCTTTGAGACGATCAATAAAAAAATGACCTATGAACTCACAAAAACTCAATTCAGTATCCAGAATGGAACTGCCAATATCACTGCGCACATCAGGTATATCGATGGCTCTGATATTTATAAAGAAACGATTACTGAATTCCTGCGTCAGATCGTTTCCACGGCATTTTCCGGTGAAGAACTGACTGAGGAGCAGACACAGCAGAAGCTGGCTGCGATTCTTCAGGAAAAATCCGAATCCATGGAAGACAGGTTTGCAGAGACTGATATCACCTATCCGCTGATCCTGGCAAACGGCGTATGGAAAATCGTATCCCTGGATGATGAAACTGTCAAAATCATGTCCGCCAATTTCAAGAATGTTGAGGATGAAATCCAGCAGTCCCTTCTGACCATGGAAGAAAGCGGAAGCGGCGATACAGAGCAGAAGGCACCTGCCGCCACTGACCGGGACACCATTGATATGAGCAATGACAAATTCACCATTCACTACACACAGCACAGAGTTGCTAAGGATTTCGGCGGAAGCCCATGCCTGCTTGTATACTATGATTATACCAACAACGGAACAGCAGCCTCCAGCGCCATGGTGGATGTCAGCATGCAGGCGTATCAGAACGGAGAAGCCTTAAGCGCCGCTATTCCGGAAGCCAATGACGATGCCATCGATAAATTCATGTCTGAAATACAGCCGGGACAGACCGTCAATGTCTGCCAGGCATTTTCTCTGAATGACACCTCTGATGTCACACTTCAGGCAGGAGAAGCCTTCAGCTTCGGCGGAGGAACCACCACATCACAAACTTTAAAAGTACAATAAATAAGAAAAAATATCCGCAGTTGATTTTTAAAGAAACAACTGCGAATATTTTTTTCTTTTTCCGGGATACTATCCATATGAAAGGATGGTGACTTATGGGAAATAAATTTTTACAATATTTTGCACTGACGGTTGCCGTAATCGGTGCATTGAACTGGGGTATCATCGGCTTTTTCAACCTGAATCTGGTGGCGCTGCTCTTCGGAAGCACAAGCTGGATTTCCAGGAGCATCTACGGACTGGTAGGCCTGTGCGGTTTATATCTGTTTACCTTCTATGGTCTTGTAGATCAGGGAAGGCAGGAAATCTAATGGCAGAAACTACAACATCCAACTACCCGCCATTTGATTTTTCCAAAGCAGAAATCGCCGACCTCTCAGAATCCTGCAAAGAAAAAATTCAGGAGTTTGAACGGGAACTGAATAAGCAGGGCTGCTGGAATATCTCTCTGGTAGCTTACCAGTTGAAAGCCTGAAATACCCGGAAGCTGTGCCGCGTGCAGAGCTTCCTGCTACATAGCAAAAAAAGAAAAGACTCTGATTTCTCAGAATCTTCCCTCTTCAGAGCGATAGACGGGGCTCGAACCCGCGGTCTCGACCTTGGCAAGGTCGCGCGTT
>URVB01000087.1 GCA_900551075.1 uncultured Blautia sp.
ACTCTCTTCCTGTGTTGCCGGTCTTCCCGGTTCGCCTATAATCTCAATCATAATTACTCCCCCTAACTCCATCTCACATCAAGTTCCAAGCCGATATTCTCCTTGATCGCATCTATATAGTCCTTCCACTGAGCCATATCATCAATGATATAATCGGCACCTTCACTTACTTTATTCATCCATCTCTGACAGCGTTTCTCTCCAAAGCCAAACTCATCATGGAGTGCCGCCACGCCAAGAACGATCAACAGATCCATTGTCATTTCTTTGATCTTGGTTGCCGCCTTGTCCAGATCTTTTTTTGCAAGAGAAGTATTAATTCCAGTTATTCCTCGAAATTTAATTTCCCTCTCCAATGCTTCCAGACCGCCATCCCGGACAATCCGCAAAGCCAAATCTAATCCATCAGCCCGTCCGGCTTCGTAATCACGCATCTTTCCCATTTGTATCACCTGCCTTGTTTTTATTTGCTGCAAGTTGCTTTCTTTGCTCTTCGCTGATATACCCAAATAATCCCAAAACCAATTTTTTGCATAACGGATGAGGGAACTGCTCGCATAATTCATCAAGATAATCAAAAACCTCGGCAGAATATTCATCAGTAATCTCTACCCCATAAAACTTTTTTATTGCTGTCCATAACGGATTCATGAATTGTTGTATCTCTGGTATGTCAGATGCTTTAACGCTTGCCATATTATCACCTCGTGGTTACAATAAAATAGTCCGATTGTAACTTTATGTAACCAAAAAATCCAGTATTTATGCTAGTTTCCGGGATTGGTTACAAAGTTACATGGTTACACGCAATTTCTCATATATAGGATTTTTTTTATTTGTAAAAGTAGAAAATATTTTTATTTATATATATATGATATTTAAAATGAAACCTTGTAACTGTGTAACCTTATCAATCAAATACCAATCCATCCTGATTTTTCTGGTCTTGATTTATACCTTTCAGATATTCATCTAAATCATCCAGGATCTTTACAAACACCATCCTTCTGGTCTTCTTTGTCCCGGAGATTTTTTGAACCCTTGTATCAAGCCCACCTTGCCCGATGATTATTTTTTTCTTTAATCCCCAGGAGGTAAATGCTTTTCTGGAAAAACCTCCGTCTTTACAGAGTGCATCCAGTGCCTTGGGATAAAACATGGCAACCTTACATTCACAATCATGGTTATATTCGATTTCTCCCCATTTTTCACACTTTGTATCAAAATCAAACCGCTGATCGTTCATAGCCACGCTATCCACGATATACTCATAGCATCTCTCATTTGGAGATACATCAGATACGTCTGCAAGGACACGTTTAGCTTCCGTAGCGTCAATGTATATACCATCCTTAAAAAGCATATCTGTGGCAATCCTATCAGCGGTCAGAACTATTGATAATGATAAAAGCTGCTTCTCTGTTTTATCATCAGATGTGATGTATTTCTGTATTTCCTGTTGCAATTTTTTTATATTATCAACTCCAAGTTTCTTAACGGCATTGACAAAATCTTTCCCGGCAAAACCATAATTTTTTTGGAAAGTATCAATGGTATCCTGTGGACTTGTGAATATCCGTTCGTGCGTGCATTCTACTTCCAGGATACGATTGATCGCCCCACCCTGGTTCATATAAGACTGCAATGGGTATTCGCCGTTTGTGAGGATACAAAGACTCCATCTGTTCTCCCTATTCAAGCCAAGTTCCTTGTTTGATCTAGTCTTTCCCTGTCCGGAGCATAAGTCATAAACAATTTTTTCAAAATTTTCTTCAATTTTTTTCTCCTTCTGGCTAGTGTCATCAATAATTAAAGGAAGGTTGTTCAACATATCCGCTTTTATTTCCAATCCAACATCCGTATTTTTGAAATTTCCAATATACTTATTTTCCGCAGGATCCGCCCAGACAGAAGCAGCTATCATATGGCTGATACTTTTCCCATTTCCACTTAATCCCCACAAATCTACAAAGAATGGAAGCACATTTAGCGGCTTGATAAGAACACTGGCAAACGATGCAGCAATCATAAAATTCAATTCAAATATACGTTTTTTTCTTAATTTTTTCACGTATCCATACCAAATATCACGACTTCCATGTTCTTTGATTGACTCAAAAATTTCCCTAAATTTTGCATCACCGTCAAACACTACATCGTTGTCAAATGGAATAAATCCGTCTTTTATCCATCCAAGCTTACTGGAAGAATACTGGACTTTTATATAATCATCATTTGCGTTTTCAACATCAGAAAGATACCGAACCAAATACCTCGCATTCTCTGATGTGACAGCAATTCCTTTCGCAGACAGATTGACAATCTTAGATGCCGATGCAATGATTGTCTTTGGTACAATGATCTCCTGCCAGGTAAAATTACGCCGGAATGCTATCTTTATCTGTTCTTCCCCCGTCTGTAGGTTTTTTAATCTTTCCACTGGAAGAATCGGGTGATAACAGGCTCTTATGTCTGTAAGGCCGGTATTTGGATTCCACGTATACACGCCATCGTCAGAGGCAATCCAATTCTCACAGGCCATATTGTCATATGGGGAATCCGTAAAATTTGTATAATGCTCCACCAAGCTACCGCTCTTCTTCTGTGCTTCATGTTCTCGCTTTTTGGCTTCTTTTATCGTTCGCTTATACGCAGCTACCAAATCAGAGAACTCTTTTTTGCATTTTAGTTCCGACGATCTGAGCGCCAAACTCGCCAAAAGCTCTGCCTTATAAATCTCATCCTCCTGTTGAAAAACCTCGTCCAATATACTCCTCGACAATATGGACTTCGCATCCAATTGGTTCAAAGGAACCATTTCTATCTCACCTCTTCTCTAATATGGAATACCATTCAGCTCACCGTGTTCATACAGTGCTTTTTGCAACTCGTTCTGGCAAAAACACCATTCATCCGAAAGAGGTGGAAAATAAGCAATTCCATTCCGTAATCCCTCAATATATTTGTTGTTCATGTCTCTTTTTTGCTTCAGAGCCATTTTCTCAGCTTCCTTCTCCCGACGTCTTTCTTCAGCCAGCTTGATTTTTCTTTTAACCTCTTCCTTGTCCTCGTGATCATAAGTTCCACCTAGGGTCAGAAACGCTTCCTTAAAAGTCAGGTTGTCCATTTGCCGGACAAAATCAAAAATATCTCCATTCCAGTTGCATCCAAAGCAATGGGCATCATGGGCATAAATTTTCATGGATGCGGTTTTATCCCCGGAATGGAATGGGCACTTGATGTATCCTGCTCTATTCGGCCGGAAGCCATACTGCTCCACGATATCCCTCATGGAATACGTCTGCTTAATCTGCTCTTTATCCATAGCTTAACCTGTCAGAAGTTCAATGATCCGCTTCCCGCATTCGCTTTTCCGGCAAAACTGAAACTCCACATCGTACTTCTCTACCATCGTCCGCATAATCCGGGCTACTCGCTTCCCGTTCTGAGGCCCTATTGGGATATTTGCACCCTGTGCCCGTAAATCAGATACGGATTCTTCGAAATCGGTATTTGGGGGAATCCCCCACTGTTTCCGGATTTTCTGCTCGTACAGCCACTGGCGTTTGTTCACAAAATATTTTTCCACATCATCAATACTATTGATTTTACGGCCGGATTCTATCAGCAGAATGAAGCGTGTCCCGTTATTGACCGCCCTCTTAATATCACGGTGCAGGAATCCATACCGCTGTACATAAAGATTCTGAAATTCTTTTTCGGCTGTCGTAGTTTTTACAGTTACCTTGTGCGCATCTGGATAATCCAGGAGCATTCTTTCCTTGCTATCCTCGTTAGGTTTATTACTCACATAGATTGTCCCAACACATTTATTAGATTTACCATTTTTCTTCATTACGCAGCATTTATAGATCACGCCCTCAATCCGGTTATCCCAGCAAAATTGCGCAATCTCACCTTCCGGAAAACACCCAGCATCATTACCGGTAATCAGATTAAATATGCAGAGCGCCGTCGCTGAAGAAATATCACAGGCTGCACAAATTGCGTTTACCTCCTGACGAATAACACCCTTTGGCATCTGTTTGATCTGTATGTCCCCGATAAATTCTTCTATATCTTTTTTGGTATCTATTATAATGCTTCTATCGTTTGGGAGGGCATAATCGCCGCAATCCAGTGCTACACGCCGCCAAAGAATGCCGTTTTCCCGGAAATATTTGTGTTTATTCTCATGCTTCTTTTCCTGCTGACGTGTGTCCTCAAGAATCGTTATCATTATGTATCACCGTCCTTTAATTAAAAGGCAATTCCGAGTCATCTATGCCATCCGGAATATTCATAAATCCGTCATCCCCAGGCTTCGGTCTATCTGCCTGATGTCCGGTAGCCTGTCCGCTTCCAGAACCGTCACTGGACTTCTTACTTTCCGCAAACTCCTGCTCCTCGATAACAACCTCTGTGGTATATCGCTTAATACCTTCTTTATCGATATAACTTCCCGTCTGAATCCTTCCGACAACCGTAATCTTCATTCCCTGATGGAAATATTTCTCCGCAAACTCAGCTGATCTCCCGAAACATAAGCAGGAAATAAAATCGGCCGTCTGCTCTCCATCCCTTTTGAATTTCCGATCAACCGCAAGAGTGTATCGACCAATCGCAATGGAATTCTCACCTTGAGAATATCTGATTTCAGGGTCTCTAGTGAGGCGGCCCATCAAAATCACTTTATTCATGTTCTCTCCTATCTGTTGCCCCACCATACCGGCAGGGCAACCATCGTTATCACTTATGAAATTACAGTAAACTGCTGCAACTCAGCCAATTCTACTTCCAGATGCTGTTTGATGTTTTTCATGGCTTCACGTTTCCATGCGCCACCATCAGCTTCAAAGATTGCGCAGGTGACATCACCCCCACTGTCTCTCATGCGAAATACAAATTCTGATTCCGGCTGAGTTACTTCTGTAAATGTACGGAATGGACGAAGTTTTACAGGATTCGGTACAAGTGCGGTTTCTTTGCTGGCAACACCTTTTTTCACTGTTGCAGTCTGACTTATACCATCATCTCCGTAGCTGGCAACGGTTCCATTTTCCACTGTTCCGGCAAATCTCAGGATAGCTTCCGCTCCTTCGTTCTGAATGAATTTGGAACGAATTCCAATCAAGAATGCCTCGGTGTTGATGAATCTTCCATATGAAAATTCTGGAATCTCCGCTTTTACTTTCACCAGGCATTCACGTTTACGGTCAAAATCCAACTGGGAAATCAGGCGAACTTCTGTAGGCGATACAACCTGCACGAGCATTCTTTCTGCCATATCATCAACTCCGGCTTTGATATAGTCCACCAGACCGGAAAGAGTTGACATTTCAATGTGCTCCGCCCTGAGCTCCTCATCCATAAGGCGAAGATTTGCGTCTGTGTAACGGCGTGCTCCGCTCTCAATAATTTTCGGCTGCTGTAATCCTACAATGTACTGTAATGCTTCTTTAATCATGATATAATCCTCCATTTTCTATGTATGATTTGTTTATATTGTTGGGTTTCTCCCGAGTTACTTGGTTTGTTTGTGCCGTGTACTTTTACACAGATTACTGATTCTATGCTCCCTGCTGCTCGATTGCGATATTACCAGCGATATCGGTGCTCATTCTTGCTTGTCCACGAATTCCTGAGCCGTACTCCTCCGCACAAATCTCACCAGTACGGAAATCCTTTCCAATCGCCATTCTGGTGGCGGCGGCCTTTACTGGTGATGTAGTGGTTTTGACTACTGCTGAAATCGCTACATCGTTTCTGTCCTCATTTTGCTCAAATGTCAACTCCACAGTAATTTTCCGTTTATTCTTATACGGGGTATTCGGGTCAAGCATATTTTCAACAACTTTCTTCATTGCATCTTCAAATTTTTCTGCCAGTTCACCACCGGCAAGGTTCTCTAAATCAATGTTTAATGCCATGTTGGCTTCCTCCTCTATTTTTCTGTTTTGAATTACACAATATCCCTTTGTGCATCTGCCGTAATCACGAATTGTACCTCCATTAAACCAATCTCGCATTGGCTTATCGGCTTTATGGTAATAACGACAGTTCATGTTATTGCAGTCCATTTCATCCTCCTAAAATGGTTCCAATCCCAACTCAAATACCTTCCCGGTATCCGCAACATCCACCATGACACCGGGACCAGCGGCTTCCCTGGCTTGTCTGATGAAATCCACCTCATCACTGAAAGCCCCCAGATGACACAACACCACATTCATGAGTTGGGGTGTACGGTTGGCTTTGATAATGCCACAGGTGGTTTGAATGCTGCTATGTCCCAACAGCTTATGTTCGTAATTTGGAATGCTCCTGTCCACTAATTCCATATCATAGTTGGCTTCAATGAGTAGGTGATTTGGTTGCAATGCACTGAAATCAAACTTGCAATATTCCATATCTGTCATAAAGAGCAGATTTCCCATTTCCGGGTAGTGTATCAGATAACCGAAATTAGCAACTCCATTATGGGGTAAATAGAATCCGTTCACTGAGAACTTTCCAAAAAACCTTAAATTGCATTCTGGAACGCTTAGCACCTTTTCCCCATACACCGTTTCAATGAACTCCGCCGTCTCATCATTAGTGATAATAGGGAATCCCATTTCACAGTAATCCCGAATCTTACCAACATGATCGCCATGAGCATGAGTGGCAACACATCCCACAATCTTGCCAACCTGCCACCCAATAGCTTTCTTTACTTCCTGCATGGAACACCCGGCTTCCAGAAGAAGGATTTCGTTGGCGGATTCAAGGGCGTAGGCGTTGCCTTTGGAGGAAGAACCGATTACATGTAATTTCATGGCTTCACCTCATCATCCGCCGGAAACTGAAACGTATTTCCCAAATACAAATTAATTCCATCATCCATCTGTGGAAATTCATATGCTTCACGCAGCATTTTCATGGCCCTGTCGGCTTTCTCTTCATTAGAATAATTCGCAAGAACATTTCTTGCCTTGCTTTCACCAATAATTCTCGCATAGATTGCAGAATCATCCCTCTGTACTACTATCTGTTCATACGGAAAGTTAAGTGTTCCGTCTTGACTAATCAATCTCATGGCGCGCCTCCTATTTCATGAAATCAGGCACTTCATCATCAGCAACAACCTCTCCCTGTACTTTCTCTGATGCGGATTCTTGCTTAACTTCTTCTGTTACACCTTCCACTGTGTTCCTCGTCTGCTCTGGTATTGGAAACGGAACAGAGTTCGCATTTTCTTTAACATCTGCTGCCACCTGCTCAGCCACCACATCTTCCCGGCGCACTTCGTCCGCTTCATTGAAGGCCTGAATGGCTTCATCAGACATAATAGAGGCATCATCAGTGGCATTGATAAGTTTCTTCGCCGCCCGGTTCAGCACTGTTTTCTTCGCCATTTCTTCCGGGAAATTTTTGTG
>URVB01000088.1 GCA_900551075.1 uncultured Blautia sp.
TTGACGGAAGAATTTACGGATTCGTGTCTGCAAAATATATCCGGAGGAAGTAAGTAGTATCCCCGGCCGGAATAAGTCTGGCCGGGGATTACTTGATGAGAATGCAAACAAAAAGTTTTAATTGTATAGAAATATAAAATAATAATGGTTCTAATAAAAGCGCTTGTTATTGCCTATAATAATTAGGAAGAAATCCATACAAAACCGAGGGGCAAAAAAGGGGCAGAAACGTTTGTATTATATGATATCATTTAGCTTCGGCCTCCTCTCAGAACCCTTTAAAATAAAGGGTTTTGAGAGAATGTAGATTCACATGAAAAAATAAAAAATGCGGATAACAGGACTTGAACCTGCACGTCGTAGACACCAGAACCTAAATCTGGCGCGTCTGCCAATTCCGCCATATCCGCAGAGAAATTTAAGAGAAGAGCAGAAGCACTTCTTTTCTTAAAAAAATACCGCAAACCCTTGATCAGAGGTTTGCGGGCTTTTTCATGAGGCATCGGGGATTCGAACCCCGGACAACTTGATTAAAAGTCAAGTGCTCTACCGACTGAGCTAATACCCCATATAGGACTGGGCTAGCTGGATTCGAACCAGCGAATGCAGCAGTCAAAGTGCTGTGCCTTACCGCTTGGCGATAGCCCAAGGGCAAAGGGTGGATACAGGGATTCGAACCCTGGGCCTCCAGAGCCACAATCTGGCGCGCTAACCAACTGCGCTATACCCACCACAGCGTGCCTGAAGGGATTCGAACCCCCGACCCACGGCTTAGAAGGCCGTTGCTCTATCCAGCTGAGCTACAGACACATTCTCTGTTTTCAGAGAAGCGGGTGATGGGAATCGAACCCACGTATCTAGCTTGGAAGGCTAGTGTTCTACCATTGAACTACACCCGCATACTTCGCTGAAACGGTAATGTTGTTTACAGCAATCGGGGTGACAGGATTCGAACCTGCGGCCTCCTGGTCCCAAACCAGGCGCTCTAGCCAAGCTGAGCCACACCCCGCTGTATGTATGAAGTTATGTCGTCGTTTGACGCAAGACATATTATATTATAGAGGATTTCAAATGTCAACACTTTTTTCAATTATTTCGTTCTTATTATGGAAAAAATTGCAGGAATTTTTTGTTGGAGACATCCCTGATGTATGATACAATACTTCCATAATCTGGTAAAGATAAATATGATGATGTCGGGTAAGGAGACTGGATATGGACGTGCAGGAATTTCAGAAAATACTGGGAGAAATCAGGGATATCGCCCTGAAAAACGGAAGGATTTTAAGCGGAGCACAGGTTGTGGAATTTTTTTCGGGAATGAAGCTCGAGAAAGCACAGATGCTTAAGGTTTTGCAGTATTTAAAAGCACAGGGAATTACAATAGAAGGATTGAGTCAGCAGGAATCCGAAGAGGGCAAAGACGCTGAGGTAAGGGAGCGGGCACCTCTGACTCCGGAAGAAAAAGCATATTTTGCGGAATATAAAGCCGGATTGCAGGGATGCTGTGAGGACGGGGCCTCTGCGGAGATGCTTTTTGAAAGGTTGTCCCAAGGGGACAGAAGTGCAAAAGCAGGGCTGACGGCAATGTATCTGCCGGTGGCCGCAGAGATGGCAGTGGAATATCATTGCGGGGAGATTTTTCTGGCGGATTTGATCCAGGAAGCAAATGTAAGCCTTTTGTCCGCGCTGGAATTGCCGGAGCCGCCTGTAAAGGATGATACATGGCTCAGGGCGGAAATGCGCAGGGGAGTCATGCAGGCAATTGAAGAACAGACACAGCGGAGGTTTGAGGATGACTGCCTGGTGGCAAGGGTAGAGAAATTAGAGTCCGCAATCAGGGAGCTGACAGAGGATGAAGAGGATGGGACGGGTAAGTTCAGTATTGCGGAGCTTGCAGTCATTCTGGACATGGATATAGAAGAAATGCAAGACGTGCTTCGCTTGACGGGAGAAGAAAGCTAAACAGGGTGTACCGGATTTGCTCCGGTACACCCTGTTTTCGGAAGGTGGTCAGGCGTGTGCACTCATTGCAGCCTTATTTGTATATCAGCCGTTGTAAAGCTGGTAATACTTGCCCTTTTCTTCCAGAAGCTCATCGTGGGAGCCTCTTTCAATAATACGTCCCTGCTCCAGAACCATGATGCAGTCGCTGTTGCGTACGGTAGACAGTCTGTGGGCAATGACAAAGGTGGTTCTGCCCTGCATCAGCTTATCCATGCCATCCTGTACTAATTTTTCGGTACGGGTATCGATGGAGCTGGTAGCTTCGTCCAGGATCAATACAGGCGGGTCTGCCACGGCTGCTCTCGCAATAGAAAGAAGCTGCCGCTGTCCCTGGCTTAAGTTGGAACCGTTGCCGCGCAGCATGGTGTTGTAGCCATCCGGCAGCCGTCTGATAAAGCTGTCTGCATTTGCTAATTTTGCTGCAGCAATGACTTCTTCGTCTGTGGCATCCAGCTTTCCATAGCGGATATTTTCCATAACTGTGGCAGTAAACAGGTTTGTGTCCTGCAATACGATTCCCATAGAGCGGCGCAGGTCCGCTTTTTTGATCTTATTGACATTAATGCCGTCGTAGCGGATTTTTCCGTCCTGGATATCGTAGAAACGGTTCAGCAGATTGGTGATCGTGGTTTTGCCTGCACCGGTGGAGCCCACGAAAGCAATTTTTTGGCCTGGTGTTGCGTACATCTTAACATCGTGAAGGACGATTTTATCCGGATTGTAGCCAAAATCTACGCCGTCCAGTACCATATCACCCTTCAGTTCGATATAATCGGTAGTTCCGGTTGCCTTGTGGAAATGTTTCCAGGCCCAGCGTCCGGTACGCTTCCCGGATTCTGCAAGCTGGCCGTTCTGTTCTTTGACATTGACCAGGGTAACATAGCCGTTATCTGCTTCCGGCTGCTCATCCAGAAGGTCAAAGATTCGTTTTGCTCCGGCAAGTGCCATAACAATGCTGTTAAATTGCTGGCTGACCTGGTTGATCGGCATGTTGAAGCTTTTATTAAAGGTCAGGAAGCTGGCAAGACCGCCCAGAGTAAAGCTCCCGAAGCTGTTGATCGCGAGGATGCCCCCGAAAATTGCGCAGAGTACATAGCTTATATTGCCGAGCTGTGCAACGGTAGGCATTAAGACATTGGCAAATTTGTTTGCATTGTCTGCGCTTTCAAATAACTGATCGTTCAGCTCGTTGAATTTTTCCAGGCTTTCTTCCTCGTGGCAGAAAACCTTCACTACCTTCTGTCCTTCCATCATTTCTTCGATATATCCATTGATAATACCCAGGTTTTTCTGCTGGGCAAGGAAGTATTTTCCGCTCAGGGAAGCCAGACGCCGGCTGGCCGTCAGCATCAGCCCCACCATGACCAGAGTCAGAATGGTGAGCGGAATATTCAGGATCAGCATACTTACAAGAACGCTGACAATGGTGATCACACTGGAAAGCATCTGCGGAATACTCTGGCTGATCATCTGACGGAGAGTATCAATGTCGTTGGTGTAGATGGACATGATATCTCCGTGAGGATGCGTATCAAAGTATTTTACAGGAAGAGTTTCCATAGTAGCAAACATGTCGTTTCTCAGATTCCGCAGGGTACCCTGGCTGACATAGATCATCATCCGGTTGTAGGTGTAGGTAGCGGCTACGCCGATTGCATAAAAACAGGCAACCCTGCCGACAGCCAGAGTCAGCGGACCGAAATCCGGTGTGCTGGTTTTGAGAAGCGGCAGTATGTACTGGTCAATGAGGGTTTTTGTAAACATGGTTCCCTGTACGTTGGCAAGTACGCTGATAAAAATGCAGATGATTACCAGTAAGAGACGAAAACGGTATGTCTTCATAATATATTGGAAGAGCCGCCTCAGCAGCAGTCCCGGATTTTCTACATTTGAATCAGGCATTTTACTGCGTCTGTTCATATTTTTGTTGTCTTTCATGCCTGTTCACCTCCTGTACCGGAATGGTCAAAATCGCCTCCGCCATTCGTCTGAGAGTTGTATACCTCCTGATAAATGGCATTGGTTTCTAATAATTCTTCGTGTGTTCCGAATGCATCTACGCGTCCGTTTTCCATAACTATAATACGGTCGGCATTTTGTACACTGGAAATACGCTGTGCAATGATCAGCTTGGTGGTATCCGGAATTTCCTCCGCAAATGCCCGTCGGATGCGGCCGTCTGTTGCAGTATCCACTGCACTTGTGGAATCATCCAGAATCAGGATTTTCGGTTTCTTAAGGAGCGCTCTGGCAATACAGAGACGCTGCTTTTGACCGCCGGAGACGTTTGTTCCGCCCTGTTCAATATAGGTGTTGTATTTTTCGGGCATTTTTTCAATAAAATCATCCGCACAGGCAAGCTGACAGGCATGGCGGCATTCTTCCTCCGTAGCATTTTTATTGCCCCAGCGGAGGTTTTCCAGAATCGTTCCGGAAAACAGGACATTTTTTTGGAGAACAACCGATACCTGATTGCGGAGGGCGTCCATTTGATAAGCTCTGACATCAATGCCGCCTACCGAAACCGAACCTGCTGATACGTCGTAAAGGCGGCTGATCAGATTGACAAGGCTGGACTTGGCACTTCCTGTACCACCAATGATGCCGATGGTCTCTCCGGACCGAATAGAGAGATTGATGTCCTTCAGCACCGGCTCCCGGCTGTCCTTCCTGTAGCTGAAATCTACATGGTCGAAGACAATGCTGCCATCGGGAACCTCCATAACCGGATTTTCCGGGTCTTTTAAATCTGTTTTCTCATTGATGACTTCTGTGATTCGCTGTGCGCTGGCAGTACTCATGGTGACCATGACAAAAACCATGGAGAGCATCATCAGACTCATGAGGATATTCATACAGTATGCCAGAAGGCTCATCAGCTCACCGGTAGTCAGGGAGCCCCCTGTGATCATTTTGGCGCCCAGCCAGCTTATGCCGAGGATACATGCATAAACGGCAAACTGCATCAAAGGCATATTCAGAACCACCAGCTTTTCAGCTTTGATAAACATTTCGTATACCTTATTGCAGGCCTTTTGGAACTTGGAGGTTTCGTAATCCTCCCGTACATATGCCTTGACTACGCGGATTGCGGTGATGTTTTCCTGAACACTGGCATTCAGATCATCGTATTTGCGGAAGACCTCCCGGAAATACCGGGTAGCGTGGCTTAAGATATAAAGCAGTGCAAGCGCCAGGAAAATAACAGCAATCAGATAGATGCTGGCAAGCCTGGCATTGACCAGAAAGGCCATGGTCATGGCGCAGATGAGGCTTGCAGGAGCGCGTGTGCACATACGCAGAATCATCTGATACGCATTCTGCATGTTTGTAACGTCTGTAGTCAGGCGTGTGATCAGTCCGGCAGTGCTGTATTTGTCGATGTTTGCGAAAGAGAAGGTTTGAATGTTTTCGTACATAGCCTTCCGCAGATTTCTGGCAAAGCCGGTCGAGGCGCGGGCACCGTATTTTCCGCCCAGAATTCCGGTCAAAAGACCGAGAAATGCAAGGAGGGCCATAAGCGCACCCATGCGGTAGATGTGCCCGATGTCTCCGGTTTCTACTCCGTTGTCAATAATTGATGCCATGACAAGGGGAATCAGGGTTTCCATGAGCACCTCCAGAATCATGAACAGAGGTGTGAGCAGGGAATCCTTTTTGAATTCTTTGACCTGGGCAAGTAGTGTTTTCAGCATAAAAAGAACTCCTTTCCTTGTTATAGGTTGCTGTTGTTTTCGAGATTTTGCTTCATCTGCTGGATGACCTCAAAGAAAGTATCCAGCTTTTGCGGCGGAATGCCCTTTTGAAGCATTTGGTCAAATTGCATTATATTACGGATAACCGTAAGCTGATGGCTGATTCCTTTTTCTGTCAGAAAAAGGCGTTTCAGCCGGGCATCTGTGGAAATCGGCTCTCTGCGCAGAAAACCGCGTTTCTCCATGAGCTGCAGAATTCCGGTAGCCGTTGACCGGGCAATACGGAATTGTGATTCCAGATCTTTCTGAAAGACATTTTCTCCGTCATGTTCATAGAGATAGCCGATGATCCAGCCCTGCATCCTGGTCAGCCCATCGTTTTCGCAGAGCGAGGAAATCAACCTTCCTATCATGTTGTCCAGTGTATGGATTTCGTGTCCTATCAGGCGTTTCTGTTCCATCTCAGCCTCTTTTCCTAGTGGGTTTTTGCTTAATTGTTCGCAACCGAACTGTTAGGGTACGAACGATATTATAGTGGTGAAACGATAAAATGTCAATAACTTTTTATGAGAAAAGCATGTCTTTCATACCGCCGTTTTGGGGCGGTGTCATTGACAGAAAACCGGGCGGGGGTTATAGTATACACTAATATTTGAATAGGAGAATGCAGATGAGGACTTTTTGGATCAGACATTGGAAGCTGCTGACGGTACTGGCAGTGGTGTTTTATATCATAATTGGCATGCTGGCGCCATTTGCCGTACAGAAAAGTATTGACAAAGGAGAAAATTCTTTCCATAAAGAAGACTTTTATGCGGAAGGACAGGGGGAGAGGTCTGTGGACCGTGCGCATGTGGTAGAGGAAAATATGGAGGCTTTAGAGCAGAGAATTCGAATGGCAGAGGCCGCGGAGGAACGGATCATACTTTCGACTTTTGATTTCCGGGAGGATGAGAGCACCTGGGATTATGCGGCCGCGCTTTATCATGCAGCAGAGCGGGGTGTGCAGATAAAGATTCTGGTAGATGGTGTCAGCGGACTTCTGCGTATGGAGGGACATCCATTTTTTTACGCTCTGTCCAGTCATCCGGAGATTGAGATACGGCTTTATAATATCCCGAATCCAATTAAGCCGTGGACCGTGAACGGCCGTATGCATGACAAATATGTGATCTGCGACGATCAGACACTGCTGCTTGGCGGCAGAAATACCTTTTCCTATTTTATAGGGGATTATGATACGGATGGCAGAAGCTACGACAGGGAAGTGCTGATCTACAATACGGATTCTGCAAATGGAGCGGAGAAAAGCGTGATTTCTCAGGTAGAAACATATTTTCAGAGTATCTGGAATGGGGATGCCACGAGACAGTTCCATGAAGAGGAAAATCTTCAAAAGAAAGAGAAGGTACAGGAAAGCATACGAAAGCTGGAGGAGCGGTATCGGACCTTAAAGGAAAAATATCCGCAGTGTTTTGAGCCGTATTTTTATGAAGCGCATACGGTACCGATAAAAAAGGCATCCCTGCTGTCCGGAGAAACGGGAATTTACGGAAAAAAGCCGGTCGTTTGGGATACGCTGAGGCAGCTTATGGAGAATGCGGAACAAAAGGTGGAGGCTGATAA
>URVB01000089.1 GCA_900551075.1 uncultured Blautia sp.
TGTGCCGGGGCTGCCTGACCGCTTAACAAGGGTGGGAAGATTCAAACGGTATTAATATGTGATTGGGGATGCGGCCGGTA
The DNA here is from genome assembly GCA_900551075.1 of uncultured Blautia sp. GTDB lineage: Bacteria > Bacillota > Clostridia > Lachnospirales > Lachnospiraceae > Blautia_A. The sequence continues at coordinate 81 of URVB01000089.1, forward strand.
GTTCTTTGGCCGTATATGGGAAATTATGAAATCCGGAATTCCTCCGGCGTCATGCCTACGATTTTTTTAAAGGTTTTTCCAAAATAACTGGGACTTTCAAAGCCGCATCTCCGGCCAATCTCCAGAACTTTCTTTTCCGGATATTCGATCAGCAGGATACGTGCCTGGCTGATACGGAGCTTGGTGAGATACTGCATCACGGTTTGCTGCATTTCAGCTTTAAAAACCGTACTCATATATCCTTTGGAAAGCTGTACGTGCTCTGACAGGTTATCCAGAGTAATGGCTTCTGCATAGTGCTCTTCCATATAAGTAATGATTTCCTTTATAATTTCGCTTCCTCCGGCAGGAATGTCTGTGCGGATAAAGCGGATGGAGGAAGACAGATCCAAAAGGAAGTCATAACAGAGCTTGGAAAGATCATTTCCAAAACAGAGGTCTCTGCGTTTGTTGGGGCGTACATCAGAATCTGCAAGCTTTTTCTGCTTTTGCCGTATTTCCATGAGCTTGTCCAGATATTTTGGGAAAACCTCAGAATCCGAAAAATGATAGACACCGGATTCGTGCATTTTCAGAATTTTCAGCAAATCCATACAATAGCTGCCGGTAAAACCAATCACATGTACGTGCCACTGATCTGTAAGCGCATGATAGGCATGGGGCAGAGCTGCATGGACCAATGCGCCCTGTCCGGGAGAAAGAACGGATTTCTGACCGTTGAGAATAAGCTCTCCCTGTCCGTCGGCACAATAAAACCACTGAAACAGAGAAACACCGTGAGGTCTGGAAACAGGCTCCTGGAGATGGTTATATCCGAACATATTGATGGCCAGAGGGAGATTTTTTAATTGACGTTTTGTATGGTGAAAGGTGTGAAACATTGGCAGCTCCCAAAATAATATTATTCTTATATAAATATAATAAAAATTATATTGAAAAGTCAAGGGAATCCATTTATAATTCGAAACAAATGTAAACAAATGTAAACAAATCGATAAAATCAGCGGTATTATGTCAGGAGGAAGTGAAATTGGATACTACACAGTTTTGTTTTTTGGTGGATCGGAATGATGAGACCCATATTCATGCTGACATAGAGTTATTTTTTGTGATTGACGGTTCCGGGTACTTTACCCTGGAAAAAAAACGGTACCATATGAAAAAAGAAGATTTTATTATCGTCAATCCCAATCAAAAGCATTCCTTTCATACACTGGATAAAGATTTTCTGGCAGCCAGCCTTAAATTTTCGTATTCCAATCTCCGGAAAATGCTGAAAAAGGATATGTTCTTTTTTGTCTGCAATTCCGCAGTAGAAGAAAACGAGTTTATCAGTGAAATAAGGGTAATCCTGAAAAAAATCGTCAATGAGCAGTATTACCATAAGAGAAACGACGATATTTATATGAACAGTCTGTATTTTGACCTGCTGCACAGACTGACCACGGATTTTTTGCTGCGCGATGAAAACCAAAGGCAGCATATGGAAGATCACAAATTTGATGACCGTAAATATAAAATTGCGGACTATGTACAGCAGAATTATGATAAAGACATCAGTTTAAAGGATCTTGCGGATAAGCTGTTTTTATCGAATGCATATCTGTCGAAATATATTAAGCGGCAGTTTGGCATGAATTTTATCGAATATGTAAATTCTGTTCGCTTGAATTATGCGGTCTCCCAGCTTCTGTATTCTGACAAGCCGCTGGGACGGATTGCCATGGATACGGGCTTTGCAAGCTCCACGGCGCTGAACAGGACATTCAAAGATAAGTACCATATGACGCCCACGGAGTACCGGATTCAATGGAAAGGAAAAGAAGACAAAAAACGCAGTACGGTGGAGATGGAGGAAAGAATCCATAAGCAGACGGCGAGATACTTTGAAGGGAATAAGGGCACAGAAGAAAAGGAAGCGGATACAAGAGTGGAATATGCCATTCTTCAGGAAGTGAACAGGACACCGCTGGATAAGAACTGGTGCCGGATGATCAACATTGGCTCGGCCTCGGACCTGCTGCATTCCGATGTCCAGCAGCATGTGCTCTATCTGAAAAATACGCTGCATTTCCGGTATGTGCGTTTCTGGGACCTGTATTCGTCGGAGATCATGCTGAATGGATTGGAGGAAGGGGAATACAATTTTGACAAGCTCGACCGCATTCTGGATTTCCTGACCAAAAACGATCTGCTGCCGTACATTGAACTACGCAATAAGCCGAAGATTCTCATTCAGAACAGTGTGGGCAGGCTTCAGCCCCAGGGAAGAATCATTGACCGGTCGAAAGAGACCATTGAAGTGTTTATGCGGAAACTGATCATACACCTGATCAACCGGTATACGACCGTAGAGGTAGAAAAGTGGTATTTTGAGGTTTGGAAAACAGAACGGGAAGAATACCAGAATGTAGTTGAAATTGCAGATAAGGCAGAGTCCATTCCCATGTATCTGGATGTATTTGACACCATGGCAGGAACTCTCCGGAAGTACCTGCCCGATATTCAGATCGGCGGCGGCGGATTTGCCCTTCGTTGGGGCGAGGAACATTTCCTGGAAATGATGGAGGCGTGGAAGCGCAGAGAAAATCTTCCGGATTTTATTTCCATGTATTGTTATCCGTATACTGTAGATTCTATTGCGCTGAATAAAAGCCAGACCCTGGACAGCTCTTTTGTAAAAAAAGAACTGACACGTATCCGGGATTTGCTTCAGAAGGCAGATTTTCCGGTACGGAGGCTGCATGTGACAGAGTGGAGCTTTTCGGTTTCCAGCAGAAATTTCTTGAATGATCATTGTATGAAGGGTGCGTATCTTGTAAAAAGCCTGATAGACAGTGTGGGGCTGGCGGAGCTCATGGGCTATTGGGTTGGTTCGGATTTGTATTCGGATTACTTCGATTCCAAGTGGATATTAAATGGCGGCGGCGGACTGATCTCAAAGGATGGAATCCCGAAACCTGCATACTATGCCATCGAATTTATGAACCATCTGGGGAAATATTTTATAAAGTCAGGGAAGCATTACATTCTTACGGATAACGGAAAGGGCAATTACCGGATCGTCTGCCATAACCTGAAAAAGCTGGGATATCAATATGGCCTGATCGGGGAGGATAAGCATATTCTGGATAATGTGAACAATCTTTTTACGGATATGAAAAAACACCGGATACACTTTGAGCTTCCGGCTAAGCCCGATGGAAAATATATGATGCGGATTTATTCGATCAACCAGAAATATGGAAGTATTCTGGATGAATGGGCGGAAATGTCAGGAGAGGATGAATTGAATCCGGGAGATATGAATTATCTGGAAAGGATTACAACACCGAGACTGGTGCATTTAAGCTGTGAAGAACACAATGGAAAGATTCGGTTTGATACGGTGCTGGAACCCAATGAGATACAGTTTATTCATGTAACAATTAAATATGTATGATGCAGAAGGCATGATAAGGACAAATTGCGATACGTGAATTTGTCCTTGTTTTATTTTTGTCTGGTTTTTGGAAAAAAAATAATAAGATTTGGAATAAGCAGGCAAGAGGCAGAACTTTTTATTTTAAATATAATCATTTTATCAGAAAAATACGTGTTAAGAAGTCTTCAAGGAGAAAGGGAAAATGGCAAAAAAAGTTTTAGGTATTTCTTTTGGCAGGAAAATGAGTAACTGTGACATTATGGTAAAACATGCCCTGATGGAATGCGAAAAGGCAGGCTGTGAAGTATCTTTTCTGCGTGCAGATGATCTGAATATTCAGAATTGTACGGGCTGTATTGCCTGTACGGTTCAGATCATGCTGGGAAAAGGCAGAGGATATTGTGTACGCCATGACGATTTTGATATTCTGGATGAGTGTGTGATGCAGTCAGATGCGGTGATCCTGGCATGTCCCACTTACGAGACATCCGTAACCGGAAGATTTAAGACAATCTGTGACAGAATCGGACCAAGTCATGACATCACCTTCCGCAAAGCTGCATATGAAGAAGGAAAAGCCGCGGGAAAACCGGAATCAGCGCTGCCGGATGTAAGAAGCTTCAGGAAACGTACGGCAGCTCTTATTTCCGTGGGCGGCGCCATGACAGAGAACTGGATTGCACTTACCATGCCGATGATGTATGAATTTACATTCCCGTTGGGAATCGATGTGGTAGATACCGTGGAGTATTATGGTGCAATGGCACATGAATCTGTTTTGGGAAATCCGGAAATGATGGAGCGTATGACAAAAGTCGGACAGAATATCGTGGATTCCCTGAATGCACAAACCGAGGAAGAACGGCTGAAATGGAGAGGGGACGAGGAGGGCTGCTGCCCGGTCTGCCATACACGCCTGATACAGATCGCCCATGACAAAAAGACGGCGGACTGTGTAGTCTGCGGCAGTCATGGGACCTTCACCATTGAGGACGGAAAGCTTGAAATGCATTACACAGAGGAAGAACTGGAGCGTTCCCGGTTAAGATGGGGCGGTAAACTGGAGCATTCCACCGAGATCAAAACACAGGCGCAGCCGTCCGGAACTATCAAAAATCTGAAGGAACTGAAGGCACCGTATGCAGCATTTAATCCTGGCGCCTTTGAGCCGGATGCAAACAGCTACGGAAATATCAAAAATTAATTTAAATGGGGAAAAACTATGGGAAATCAGAGAGAAACAAAAGAAAAAACGAATATGGTAACCGGTCTGTGCTACAGCTTCGGTGAAGTTGGTTCACAGTTATCCTGGTATATGATCAATACTTACCTGACTGTATTTTACACAGATATTGTAGGGCTTACTGCGTCGGCCGTATCCCTGATCATGCTGATCGCGCGTGTATGGGATGCGGTCAATGATCCGATGATGGGCGTGATTGCGGACCGCACCAGAACCCGCTGGGGCAAATTCAGACCCTGGCTGATGTTTGCATCGCCGTTCCTGGCTGTCTTTAACATATTGACCTTTACGGTATTTCCGGTACAGGGCGCGGCAAAAGCAATTTTGTGCCTGATCTGTTACATAGGCGCAGGTATGGCGTATACGGCAATCTGCGTAACCTACGGCGGCCTGGTAAACCTGATCGCCAGAGATTCTCAGGTGCGTATGAACTATACTTCCTGCCGTGCAGCGGGCGCCTCTGTAATCAAAATGATCCTTTCCGCAGTGGCAATGCCGATGATCCTGTATTTCAGTAAAAGTGATGCGGCAAATGCAAGAGGTTATTTCTGGGCAACGGTTGTATGTTCCATCGTTATGATTCCGTGCTTCTGGATCTGTGCATTGAGATGTAAAGAAACCGTACAGGTGGTGAACGTTGCCGCACCGACAGAGAAAAAACCGGTATGGGAGTCTCTGAGGATGATGTGCAGGAATAAAATGCTTCTTATTACCGTATTTAACGTATTCTTGGGTGCAATTGCCATTATGGCCCGTATGTCCATGCTGACCTATTATGTCATTTATGTAGTGGGCTCCTTTACAATGATTGCCCCCATCTTTACGGTCATGACCTTTACAGAGCTGATTGGCTGTGTGTGCCTCCCCTGGGGAACCAAGACCTTTGGAAAGAGGAACTGGCTGCTGATTCTGAATGTGATCATGGTAGCCGGATTTGTGACCATGTTTGCTGTACCGGCAAACAACAATGTATTCCTTTTGGCAATCAGTGCATTCATCGGCTTCGGCAACTCCGCCGCAAACGTATCCACCGGTATGCTGTCCGACTGTATTGAATACGGCGACTGGAAATATGGGATCCGTGAAGAAGGTCTTACTTATTCCTACATGAGCTTTGGTGTAAAACTGGCAACCGCAGTAGGCGGTTCTGTAACCGTCCTTTTGCTGGCTGCTTCCGGATATGTGCCGAATGCAGAGCAGACAGAGGCCGTAAAAACGGGAATCAATGCAGTGGTCAATCTGATTCCGGCAGCCTGCATAGTGGTTTCTGCAATCCCGCTGTTCTGGTATAAACTGGATAAAAGGATGATGGATAAGATCGTTACAGAGCTGGATGCAAGAAATGCGGCAAAATAAATAATGATAAAGCTGTGATGATGCTGACAGGCGGAAGAAAGAGAAATCTCTTTTCGTTCCTTTCACATAAGGAAGTGGAGAGGACGAGAGCGGCTCTTCAACAAATTACGGTATAGTCATTCGTGGCTATGCCGTTTTTTGAGCATTATTGTGCTTACTATAATTCTTTTTTGGGATATCTGCATTTCTTATGAGGTACTATAAATTGGCTTACGACTTGTAAGCCAATTTATTCCGACAGTTCATTTTCAATTTCTTCAATCGTTGGGAGACTGCTTTTATATTCCTCGCGAAGTACTTTTGTCAATTCATATTGTGCAATCCCTATCGGCTGTGACATGTCATCAAGGGCGTATTCCGCAACAACGTCATCCTTATCTTTACAAATCAGGATGCCTATTGTCTGGTTGTCTTGCTCCATTTTCATATTCTTATTGACTGCTGTAACATAAAAATTCTGCTTGCCTGCAAATTCTGGCCTGAATTTTTCTGTCTTTAGTTCCACCACCACATAACAATGCAGATGCACATGGTAAAAAAGTAAGTCCATATAAAAATCACTTTCGCCAACTTTTATATGTACCTGTCTGCCAAGATATGAAAAGCTCCTTATGTGAAGGGACCCTTCTGCCTGTTTTTATTTTGGATAGAATCCAAAAGGATAAAAAGAAGAGGTTGATTTTTGCTGTATGTGCCTTAGTATTACATTATAGAAGCAAAAACAAGGTCGGATTTTGAAAAAAACGAGACGGTTTGCAGGGACAAAAAAGAATACAATAAGGATAGACAACAAAACATAACAAGTATTTTTCTGAAAAACAAAAACGAAGGAGCGTGCATATGAAAAGGTATGAAGCGCAGATCTGCGTGATCGCGGCAGGTCCGTCCGGCCTTTCCGCTGCCGTGCAGGCAGCGGA
>URVB01000090.1 GCA_900551075.1 uncultured Blautia sp.
ATACAGCTTCCTTAGAATTTGTGTCTACGCTGGAAGAATACAGGCGGAGAAAAGCAGGAATTATCCTTTCTTCCAAGGCGCTTGCAAACCTATTTGCAAACGGAGCTGCGTGTGTGACGCTCAGCGGTTCCAGTGAAGCGGTACCTTTGTATGAGAAGCTGGGATTTCATCCGTGCTTTTGCAATACCATTATGCTCTATGAATAACAGACTCCCTGCGCTGGGATAGCTATCCAACTGAATTGATTTGCAAGAGTGGGTATTAACTTAGGAGGAACAGAGGTTTCTATGAAAGAGATACTGAGAGCAGAAAAGTTGACAAAGACTTACGGAAAAAGTATTGCTGTTGATAAAGTCAGTTTGACGGTGGGACAGGGAGACATATATGGCCTTATAGGGAAAAACGGCGCCGGCAAAACCACATTTATGCGCATGGTTCTGGGACTTGCTTCTCCCGACTCCGGCCAGATGGAGCTTTTCGGTGATACGAATTTGGAACGCCAAAGGGCACGGATCGGAAGTATAATCGAAGAGCCGGGTGGATATCCCGGTATGAGCGCCAAGGATAATTTAGAAATTGTTCGGAGAAGTTACGGAATTGCAGACAAGCATATTCCTGACGATATGTTAAAGCTTGTTGGGCTGGAATCAGCCGGACGAAAAAAGGTAAAGAATTTTTCCATGGGAATGAAACAGCGGCTTGGACTAGCCATTGCTTTGATGAAGAAACCGGATTTTTTGATTCTGGATGAACCAATCAACGGACTGGATCCAGCCGGTATTAAGGAAATACGGGATTTGCTTTTGAATCTGAATCGGGGACATCATGTTACGGTGCTGATTTCCAGCCATATCTTAGGGGAACTGTCGAAGATCGCAACGAGATATGGCATCTTACGAAATGGTGTGATGGTGGAAGAGCGTGATGCGGAGCAGATTGATGCGGCGTGCAGGCAGTATCTGCAGCTTACAGTGGATGATGTGCAGAAGACCGCTGCGGCTTTGTCGGAAAAGTTCGGTATTTTGAGCAACATAGTAGATTCTCATACTGTATGTGTGTATGAAAAGCTGGATGCAGCCGAGGAAATCAATCGTGTCGTTGTGACAAGTGGAATAGGGTTGAAAGAGAGTCGCTTTGCCGGTGAGGATTTAGAAACTTACTTTATGGAAAGAATGGGCGGGTCTCCCGTGCAGGAAGGAGGCATCCATGCTTAATATTCTAAATGGAGAATGGTATAAGTGGAAGATGAATAAAGCATTCTGGATATGTCTTTTATCCGCAGTAGGGATGATACTCCTTATATATCTGACCATGACTGCAGCAGGGCAGGCAATGGGAGCCGGTGGGGATGTTTTGCAAGAAACGGGGATTTCCGGCATGGCAGAACAATTGGCAGGCGGAGGGCTTGTAACGATGTTCAGCGCCGTTTTCCTCTGCATTTGGATAGTCAGTGATTATACTCATGGTGCAATAAAGAACACGGTTGGCAAGGGCTGTTCCAGGACGCAGGTGTTTCTGGCAAAGCATCTGTTTGGAACAGTAATTACCCTGATTATGAACTTAGCCATATTTCTTGCCATTTTGCTGATTGGTTTGGTAATGATCGGACTTCCAAAAGACGGATGGCTGTCTTTTCAAAGACTGTTGCTTTATTTTAGCCTTCAGCTGCTTTTTGGCATGGCTGTAAGTAGCATTGTAATCGCTGTTTGTGAATGGAGCCGGAATATGGCAGCGGGAATTGGGGTTACAATGGCTCTGATTATGTTTTCTCCGCTGCTCATGCAAGGCGCGGATTTGTTGCTTTCTAAACTGCAGCTAAGGACTGCAATTAGTGGTTACTGGGTGTTGAACATTATGGCAGATTGTTCCACAGAGGCGCTTTTACCAGAGTATCTGATTCGTAGTATTGTGATGGCAATTGTATGGACGCTACTACCGCTGGCGATAGGCATTGCGCATTTTCGGAAAGTTGACATTGGTTAAAATCAGGCTGAGTATGGGGGCAAGCAAATGATAAGCATAGTTGAAATAACAGACAATCTGAACGATCTTTACCAATATCATAGCAAGATAGCAGTGCCTTATCATTACCCGGTGGACTTTGATGTTTGGGAAAAGTCCTTTCTCCATGATATTGATGGTGAAGGCAGGACGCTGTTTAAAGAACTAACGGTCAAAAGGGCTTATCAGCAGAATCATTTGGTTGGCTTCATTCAATATGGCCGAACGACTTTTGGATTTGGTGATAAGGGCAGGATTTCGTATAGTGTTTCCTACCCGGTTATTCGAGCGTTCTATTTTAACAGGAACAAGCCGGAGGCAGGAAGATTGCTGCTAAGCAGTGCATTGGAACATTTCCAGTCGGAGACAGATATGATATATGCATTCTTTCACTATTTCGGAATGTCCTGCTATGCACGGCACGGTAAGCTGTTTGAAAGCTGCCCGCATATCAGTGATCTGCTGTTCCAAAATGGATTTCAAGTTGAACACGAAAATGTGTTTTACGCTTCCGGTTTGGAGGATGTTAACCATGAGGACGTTGCCATACGTTGGTACGAAATGAGTGCTGGCAGACAGCAATATGGTGAGTTTCTCATAGATTCCAATCCGATAGGAGAGTGCGAGATTCACTATCTGGAACAGCCAGGCATTGCGTACCTGCGCTGGATATATGTAAAAGAGGAATTGCAAGGAAAAGGGATGGGCACAAAGTGTATGTGCAGCCTGAAAAACGCCTTGTATGAAAAGGGAGTCCGTAGACTTGATACAGATACCGCTTTGACAAATACGGGGGCGCAGCGCTTTTATGAGAAGAATGGATTTGTGCGGGAAGGTATCTCAAGGAGCTTCTATATAGAAAAATAACTTTATCATAGCGTGAGAAATAGATCAGGAGGGCAAAAATGAACTGTTCAGAGGCGATCGCCGAGCTTAAAGCACAGGCGTCAGTAAAATATAAGGAAAATGTAGTTCGGATGGGAATCCCGGAGCAATATAGCATAGGAGTATCTACAGCGGTGGTAAGGAGCCTTGCAAAAAAGATGGAAAAATCCAACGAGCTGGCGCTTAGCTTATGGGTTACTGGTTATCATGAAGCAAGGCTTTTGGCAGTTTTGTTGATGGATCCGAAAGAGATGACCAAGGACGCTGTAAACCAGCTAATGGGAGATGTGATATCCTGGGACCTATGCGATCACCTGTGTAAGAATTTATTGATGAAAATGGATTGCAGGAATGCGCTTATCGAAGAATGGATTATCTCTCCGCAGACATATCGGAAACGAGGCGCATTTACATTGATTGCCGCATCTGTGGTACATGATAAGCTGCTCACGGACGACAGGCTGGAATGTTATCTCAGATTGATTTCTCAGCATTCCGATGATAACCGCGAGCATGTCAGAAAGGCAGCGTCCTGGGCATTGCGCGAGATCGGGAAACGGGATTTTGATTTCAATGAGAAGGCGCTTTTACTGGCACACGAATTTGTGGAGAGTGATAGCAAGGCACAGCGATGGATTGGGAAGGATGCTATAAAAGAGCTGGAGACGATGATGAAGGTGGAAGGACGAGGACGTTTGATTTCTTCAGACTCCAAAATGGGGAAATCAGCCCGTGAGGATTCCGTATGAAAAATACTACGCACAAAGACACAAAATGGGCGCAGCAACTGATTGCTTTACAAGAAGATGACGGAAAATGGGGATGCTTCCACACCCTGCACCAATATTATAACGCACCGATTACAACTGAACAGGCGCTTAGGCGGTTGGAGCGGCTGAGCTTTACGATAGAAGCTCCGTATATTCAAAAAACAGTTTGCTATATGAATGCCTGTCTGACCGGAAAAGCGGAGATTCCAGATCGCCGTGAAACGCTTGTAGACTGGGATGGATTTATCGTTCTCATGCTTGCAGCCTGGATCAGAAGGTTCACAGATGAAATCCCGGCGGCAAACAGGGTTTTTGAACAGTGGAAAGAGGTCATTTCCTCTGCTTTTCGCACTGGACAGTATGATTGGGAACACTACCTCTCCTCATATCGAAGTGTTTTTGGCGCAGAACCCAGAGGCGGCAGACTCGTTGATTTTACGAATTTCTATGTCGTTTCTCTTGTGAGAGATGGTCTGGATGAGAGAACGGAAAAGGCTTTTCTGGACTATGTAATAAGCAGCGAGGGCGGAATCTATTACATATATGAGAGGAAGCTCTTAACCGCACCAAAAGTCTTTGCAAGCAAACAGGCCAGTCGATACCTTGCGGCGATTGAGCTTCTTGCAGAATACAAGTATGCCGCCCCTAAGCTTTCGGTTGTCGTTGATTGGCTAAACCAAAATCGGAATCAAAACGGGATGTGGGATATGGGGAAGACGGTAAAAGATAAAGTGTATTTCCCTCTTTCCGAGGATTGGAGAAGAGCGAAAACCCGCGAAATGGATTGTACGGAGCGGATTGCAGGCTTAATCGCTCAATTGACGGGGTTGGAATAAAGGGAAAGACCAATCTGCGGAAATAAAACGCATACCAAATTGAGAAGGGACACGATACTCAAACGATTTCCACTATTTTGTCCTAAGTGCAAAAAGGAAAGCATCATTGACGCAAAGGACTTGAAAATAAGGATAGTGACAGAGCCAGACGCATAGACGCAGAGCCGGTAATCTCGTGAGATTTTCACGGATTATCGGCTCGCGTTTTATTATAAGCGGATGATAGAAGGAGGGCAGCTAAAAAGTCAACTATAAAAAATCGGAAAAATGGAGGGATGCGTATCAAAGAAACTAAAAAAACTCTCTTCTCCTTATTGCCTATCTGATGTGGTTTCCCAAAACTGAATAATTGGCAGCCTGTTCAGAGAGCGTAAAAAATCAAAAGCCGGCACCCGGTACCATACTGAGCGCCGGCTCCGTCCGTCAAGTTTCGGTCTCAATAAGGAATGCCAGCCATTTGGAACCATAGGTATCCAGATAAAATCGGTTCCCATACTCATTTTCAACAAATCGGTCTTTTACCCGGTACCATCCCTGCAGTTCCCTTCGCAAATCTGAGTCTGGAGAAATCGGCTGTTTGGAATCCTGCATATAGGAGTCAGAGCGGCCAAGCAGAAAATCTGTAGTAACCCCATATAGGTCAGCCATGTTTTCAAGGCTTTCTATGGACGGAGCTTTTCGTTCCCCTTCCCAGGCGCTAAGGGTCGGCTGAGAAACGCCAAGCCTCTCGGCAGCCTTAAGGATGGAAGGATTATATGGCTTTGAAGCATGTTTGGACATCAGATTGTTAACTGTCCAATTTTCGGGCAGCTTTCCGCAATTTGCAATATAAAGGCGGTCATCATATACGCTGATTTGTATGGGGGTGCAGGATTCGTATTGTTTGTGGCATAAGGCATTGAGCAATGCCTCTCTGAGTGTCTCATCCGCGACAAAATAGCGTTCAATTCTCTGGATTCCCTCATATGAGATTTTGGCTTTCATGAATTTAAGATAAAGCACTTCCATGATTTTATCAATCTGTTCCAATAAAGAGCCGTGAATCTCATCCTGATAACGAAGATCCGCATCTGTCTCGAAGTAACCGATTTTGGTATAAGCGCCAAGCTGCCACTTATCTGGATTCTTACTAAAAAGGAGCATGGCAGCATTCGTGTAATATCCGGCATTTGTAAGACGCAGCTTTTCCATCAAATTTGCTTTGGATTCTTCAAGGACACTTTTATCAATTCGTCCCTTTTTAGCGGCTAATTTTTTGAATTTGTCCACTAAGAGAATCGTCTATGTCATCAACGGTCAAACCGGGCAGAGACATATTGTCCCAGGAGGCGCCACGCTTGCGGAGGATAAAGCTTTCCAGCTCAGGACCGGAGAGTGTCTGCATAGTGCTTCCGCTGCGGTAGTAGTAAGCGCCTTTACATGAAATGGCAACAGGATATTGCGGAACCACAATCTCAATGTATTCCTTGCCGTCCTGCATCAGCAGGCTTACATCTACGACAATACTCATTGCATTACGGATTTTATTGGGGATATCTTCGAGAAGTTTGCGCGAATTGGATAATCCGACAACTTCCCCGTCATCATTGCATCCAATATAAATTTTTCCGCCCTGGGCATTTGCAAAGCCGCAGATCCATTCCAGGTAATCATCTTTCCATTTCGCTTTCCATTCTATATTCTGCATCTCAGGCATTGCCTTTTTCCTCGCATTTCTTAATATATTTACCGCTTTTAATGCGTGCATCGGCTGGCTTTTCTGCGTCTTCGGGAATGAGCCAGGTGTTCCCGGTCTTTTGAACGCCGGGAATACGGTCTTCACTGCAGAGAACGCCAACACGCCGGGCAGACAAGTTCCATTTCTTACCCGCTTCCGTAGTCGTGATAAATTTCATGTTCCGGCTCCTCTCATGTCTCTATTTTATATTATATTCGGTTTGCGGAATAATATCAAGGGGATTGTAATAAATTATCTTTTTACTCCTCAAAACCATCCACAATCAGACTACTTTCTATAGATTTTTGTTACTTCTTTTGCTTCTAATAATGATTGTAGGGGAGTGGTTTCTCGGCTTTCTGACTTGATTTTACTAATAATCTGCTGACACTCCCTTGTCTGCAAGGCAACCGATAAGATACGGTTTAACTCGCCCTCGTCATAGTTGTAACAGTCGGGGAAATACTTCACGATAATACCGCCCATGATGTACTTGTGGTGGTTCTCAGCTTTGCGTTTTTCTCGTTCTGCTTTTTCTTTTCGTTGGCTACACGCTGCTTCGTCTGTTCCAGTGCCAATAATGCCTTTTCTAAATTTCTGCTTGCGTCATTTCTGCTCTCAATCATTTCTGATACCTCATTCTTTCGTAAGCGCTTAAATTTTGGTCGGGTCGACACTGGGTAGAAATTCCATCATAATGA
>URVB01000091.1 GCA_900551075.1 uncultured Blautia sp.
ACACCCCATTCATTAGATAGTATACCACACTGTCTAACAAATGGGGTGCAGTTCACTATGAATATACAGAGCAAGTTGTTTCTAATGTTTCTGGTGGCGTTTATCGCGCTTTTTGCAGGCAACGAAATCCGAACAGGATTTATTAAGAACATCGCCGGGCAGACCAGACACCGTTGGGAGCTGGTTGTGGGCAAACTTCTTTCGATTGCGGTTTTTACGGCGGTACTGTTGATTGCGGCGGTTTTGGCAATTATGGCCGGAAGCGTTCTCTTTTTTGGGTATGTTCATATCCAGGAAGTGGGAAAATTCATAGGCTTTTTGGGTATTCAATATTTACTCCATATTGCCTATGGTAGCGTTATCCTGCTATTTGTTTATCTTTCGAGAATGTGGTGGCAAGTCTACTGACAGGAATTTTGTTGGCGGCAGGAATTTTACAGATTGTTGACGCACTGCTGATGAAGATTGTCCCCCGCCTAAAAGAAATCGCAGACTTTAGCATTATGAACTATCTATCATCAGGAAATGTAGGTCTTATCTCTATGGCAAGTGGTGGCTCGTTATACTTAAAAGCCTTTGTTATTGCGGCCATCACGCTAATCCTGATGGGAAGTTTGAGCGGATTTATCATGCAAAAAAGAGATATATAAAATTTAGGAAAAGAGGTGAAAAGATGGCGATTGCGTGTATCATTTTGGCGGTTATAGCGGTTTTCGGGATAGGATTAGCTCTCTATAACCGACGACAAATCAAATCTATTCGAGAACAGATTATCTTTTTCAATCAGCATAAGACAAATATGCTGATTACCAGTGATCGAAAAGATGGTTGTGTTGCCGAGCTGACAGAAGAATTGAACACTCTGATCGAGCAGACCTCCAATTTAAGGAAAGAAATTTCAGAAAACGAAACTCATCTGAAAGATACCATTATCAATCTTTCCCATGATATACGCACGCCTTTGACCTCTATGGACGGATATTTCCAGTTGCTTTTGAAAAGCGATGATCCAGAGGAGCGGCAACAGTATGCCGCCATTATCCGCGACCGCCTTTTTTCCTTGAAAGAAATGCTGGACGAGCTGTTTACCTACGCAAAGTTAACCAATAAGGCGTATGAAGTAGAATTATCCCCATGTGCTGTCAATGAAATTCTTTTAAGTGTGCTTTTCAGCTTCTATAAGGATATTAAACAGCGGGGCATAGAACCGTTGGTTGATGTCCCTGAACAGGATATTTTGATTCAAGGAAACGAACCTGCGCTCCGCCGCATTTTCCAGAATATACTGAAAAATTGTATTGAACATGGGAATAACCATCTTTCTGTCCGTCTAATAAATACCGCTGATACGGTGCAGACTTCTTTTGAAAATGACTACCAGACACAGGAGCCTATTGACACCAATAAAGTGTTTGACCGCTTTTATAAGGCGGATGAGGCCAGAAGCAAAACCTCAACAGGATTGGGGTTGTCAATCGCTAAAGAGTTGGTAGAACGTCTGAATGGTTCCATAACAGGGAATGTAAAGAATAATCGTTTTATTATCACCACGACATTTCACATAGTAAAGAATAATGAGTAAACCTGCCGCACGACGGCAAAAGAAAAAAAGCCGTCGTTCAGCAGCCTATTTCCAATGCCTGATTAAATCACGGCGGCTTTGATTTTGATATGCTCCCTTTAAAGTAGACAGCGGAAAAAACAAAACTATCGAAACGGAGGGAGCTGCCATGAAGCAAAGAGTGTTTCGACAAAATAAGACAGGGTTTGCACCGCCCCCGAAAAACCTGTCCTCTGCCATGTGGAGTATCGGGGTGAAATTCTGCCGATAGAAAAGGGCGAGATGCAGAGCGTATCTTCTGTGGTAGATGATATGCTCCAGGATGGCATGAAGGTCATCGCCCTTGCACGAAAAAATGTAGGACAGCAGAACCAGTTCACCCCTGCCGATGAAAAAGATATGATTTTGATGGGGTATCTCGCATTCTTTGATGCACCCAAGAAAACCGCAAAGGAATCTGTGGCGGCGCTAAAAAATTGAAAGTGACCCCCAAAATTCTGACGGGAGATCAGGCAGCCATTGCGGTGTCTGTATGCCGCCGGGTGGGCATCTCTGCCAAGACTGTACTGACCGGTGCCAAGCTGGATGAAATGACAGACAGTGAACTTAGCACGGCGGTTGAGGAAATCCATGATTTTGCGGAGCTTACGCCGGGTCAAAAGGTTCGTCTGGTTTCCGCTCTGCGGGAAAACGGAGATACGGTGGGCTTTTTGGGCGACGGAATTAAGGACATTCCGGCACTAAAACGAGGCCAATGCGGGTATCTCGGTGGACACGGCGGTGGATGCAGCCAAAGACGCAGCCGATGTGGTTTTATTGCAAAAGGATCTCAATGTGCTGGAGCGGGGTATTTTGGAAGGGCGCAAGACCTTTACCAATATGCTCAAATATATTAAAATTACTGCCAGCTCCAATTTCGGCAATATTTTTGCTATTGTCTGTGCCAGTACCTTTTTGCCGTTTTTGCCCATGACTTCTGTTCAGCTTTTGCTTCTGAACCTGCTGTACGATATTTTGTGTATCGTTCTGCCTTGGGACAATGTGGATGAAGAAGAAACTATGTCTCCGAGGGATTGGTCGGGAAAAACTTTGGGACGGTTTATGATGTCCTTCGGGCCGATCAGCTCCTTGTTTGACATTGCGACTTTCCTGTTCCTGTATTACTTCCTGTGTCCCATGCTGTGCGGAGGGGCAACCTATCTGAATCTTACCGATCCTGCCTTACAGCTTCAGTATGCGTCACTGTTCCAAACGGGATGGTTTTTGGAGTCCATGTGGACGCAGGTGCTGATCCTGCATTTTCTGCGAACCCATAAAGTTCCTTTTGTGCAGAGCAGGCCGTCTGCGCCGGTTATTTGCATTACTCTTGCAGGAATCTTTGCCTTTACTGCTATTACCTTTAAGCGCTTGTGTATATGCTGCTGACTACGGTAGCCAAATACTTGTATCAGAAGAAGCACCACGAACTGATTTGAAAGGAGGAACCCATCGTGAAAAAGAATATCAGTTTCGTCCCAATGGATTCCGTCCTTGAAACGTGGCTGCTGGAAAAGTTGATGAAAGAGCCGCCGAAAAGTGACTGCGTGGAAGATTTACTTTCCGGTCTCCGGGATATGATCAGCGGAGAGGTATCTTCTTTGCTTTTGGGCGAATCCGAAGAAACAGAGCTTCCTGTGGGTGCTGTGCCGGACGGGCTGCTGATTAGAGAATTGGAGATTCACCCCAAAGGCCGAAAGGTTTTGATGAGCGGTTCAGAGCTTGACCCCAAAAGAATTTGACATCCTGTATTTTCTTGCGCAGAACCGGGGCAAAGTCTTTACCAAAGAACAGATTTATCGGGCAGTCTGGGCAGACGATTACCTTTGGGATGACAGCAACATCATGGCATTTATCCGAAAACTTCGGAAGAAAATCGAGCCTGACCCGGACGCGCCAAAGTACGTTTTGACCATCTGGGGCATCGGGTACATATTTAATGACCAACTATAACATAGGCGGACTGATACCGCCTTCGGTTTAAGCCCGACTAAATTCTTGCAAAATCGCAAGGAAATCGCAAGGTTTTCGCCATGGGAGTCTTCGTGCGCTCGTTGTATTATTAAAGTTGTGCCTGTTGTAAGGTATTGTCCCGCGGCTCATCTCAAACATGTATGAAGAGAATAAAGCCTAAAGACATTTTGAGAGCGGCATTGGACCGCTTTGCCATGATTATCAAAATTATAAAAGAAGGAGGGGTTACAGTGGAGAGAAAATCGAATCTCGATAATGCCGCACAAAAGACTGCAACGCACGTTTCTAGTATCAGTATCATTGTCAATCTCCTTTTGTCTTTATTTAAATTGATTGCCGGAATCATCGCAAGATCTGACGCCATGATTTCCGATGCAGTTCATTCAGCGTCCGATGTGCTTAGCACAATTGTGGTTATCGTTGGAGCAAAAATGTCGAGCAAGGAATCCGATGCAGAGCATCCTTACGGACATGAGCGTATTGAATGCGTATCATCCATTATCCTCTCGGGTATGTTGCTGGTAACGGGAATTGGAATCGGAATTGTTGGGTTGAAAAAGATTATTGCTGGCAGCACTGGGGATGATTTGACAGTTCCGGGAATATTGGCGCTTATGGCCGCCGTAGTATCCATCATTGTAAAGGAGTGGATGTACTGGTTCACCAGATCGGCGGCAAAGAAGATTAATTCCGGCTCTCTAATGGCAGATGCGTGGCACCACCGTTCAGATGCCCTATCTTCTATTGGTTCGTTTGCGGGGATTTTGGGGGCAAGGCTTGGCTATCCTATTTTAGATTCAGTTGCTAGCGTTATCATTTGTGTGGTGATTGTGAAGGTGTCCATGGATATTTTCCATGATGCCATCAATAAAATGGTAGATCATTCCTGCAATAAGGCAACTGAAGATAAAATACGAAGTCTGATTGCCGCTATCCCTGGAATAAGGCGTATTGACCTGCTACACACCCGCCTGTTTGGTATGAAAATATATGTGGATATTGAGATTGGCGTGGATGAAAACCTGCGGTTAAAAGAAGCGCATCTTATTGCTGAGCAGGTTCATTACTCAGTAGAAAATTCCTTTCCAGAAGTAAAACACTGCATGGTCCATGTAAATCCAGCAAGCACTGTCCCCGATGGCAGTACAAAGTAGAACATAGCAATTTATGAACTATTATCAACTTCTTATTCTTTAAAATCTTGCCAAATCGCAAGGAAATCGCAAGGTTTTAGCCATGTGATTCTCCTTGCGATTTTTATATACTGTTATTGTTCGAAGGGAGGCGATTCGTATGGTTTACACCGACTTTGTTTTAAGAATCTCCTTCTCCTTGGCGCTTGGCTTTCTGATTGGATTGGAGCGGCAGCTCACCGGCCATCCGGCAGGCATCCGTATCAATGTTTTGATTTGCATGGGGACAAGTTTCTTTACCTTGTTTCCAATGCTCTATGGCTCGGATCAGGTGTTCCGTGTCGGGAGCAGCATTATATCCGGTGTTGGTTTTTTGTGCAGCGGTGTAATCTTCAAGGACAGCGGTTCGGTGCGAGGGATGAATACGGCAGCCACTCTTTGGTGTACGGCGGCCATTGGTATTCTTGCAAGTACGGGAATGTATGCAATGGCAATTACCGCCGCTGGTATTTTGATTGTCTCCAACTTGATTCTGCGTCCTCTTGCAAGAAAGTTGCATCCAATCACAGCCGGCGATGAATCTGAAAAACAATATCGTATTTCGGTCACTTGTCAGGAAGATGCAGAGCAGGAAATTCGTCTGCTGCTGATCAACAGCAACTCATGCAAAACGATGTATCTAAACAATCTGGAAAGCGGCGATGTTGTTGGAGATAAGGTTGAGATTGTTGCTGAATACTGTTCTTCTGGAAAACCGAAAAACAATATTTTAGAGGGAATTGTCGGGCAGGCATTGGCAATCCCGGAAGTAATAAGCGCCGGTTGGGAGGTGATGTGAGTGAAGATGAAAATCAAAGATTACAAACTGGCAATTTTCTTTGCACTCTACTCCGTGTTCACAATAACATGCGGCTGTTTAAGCTGGATGTTTTTCGAACATAGAATTTTGATGGTTCAGATTTGGTATCAAGTAACTGCTGTCATTTGGCTTGTTCTGGCAGTTACGGCAGTGATGTTGTTTACCAAACTTCTAAAATTAAACAAACTAAGAAATGAAATCAATCACAGGAAGGAGTGAGTAACCATGGACTACACCTGCATCTTTTTCGGAGTCCTATTCACCATAGCAGGTTTTGTATTTGCCTTTGGGAAAGGATACATACACCTTTCCGCTTGGAAAAATATGCCGCAGGAAGAAAAAGAGAAGATTAAAATTATCCCGCTTTGCCGCAACATTGGGGAAATTATTATGCTCAATGGCATCATTTTTCTGGTGAAGGGATTTTGGGCAGGATTTTCAAACCACTGGTTTGTATTTGTCATGATCGCCTGGCTAATCGTTGCCGGCTTTGACGTTTGGTACATCTCAAAAAGCGACCGCTATCGCAGCAAATAATCCGCATTGCGGTTTCAAATAGATATTCCATAAAAACAGTGAGGTGAATGGCATGGACTCCGATGGTAGTCCACGAAGGCAAAGAGCAGCATATGGGGATCAGGAGTTCCGTGTCCCTCATGTGACCCTGCTTGCCTCTACTAAAATTCAAGGAGGTAAGACCAATGAACAAGAAAGAAACGCATCTGTCCGCTCGTCAGGCTGCGGAAAAGGCAGTCATCCGTGAGGAGCAGAACCGCCGTATTGAATTTGCGGCAACCAATCCCATTAAAGAGGTTTTGAAAAGCCTGCATACCACACTTCGTGGCCTTGATGCAGAAGCCGTACCCGTAAGCCGTACCAAATATGGTACCAATAAAGTAACCCATGAAAAAAAGAAATCTCTGGCAAAACGGCTGGCCGGTGCATTCATCAACCCCTTTACTGCGATCCTGTTCTGCTTGGCGCTTGTGTCCACAATGACTGATATGGTTTTTCCCTATTTCTCTCTTTTGGGTAGTACGCCGGAGGATTTTGATTGCCTGACTGTGGTTATTATTCTGACTATGGTTGTAATTTCCGGCACACTTCGTTTTGTGCAGGAATCCAGAAGCGGCAGCGCAGCGGAAAAGCTGCTGGCCATGATCACGACCACCTGTACGGTTACCCGCAGGGAGCAGGAAAAAGCAGAAATTCCTATGGACGATCTGGTGGTCGGAGATATTGTACATCTGTCTGCCG
>URVB01000092.1 GCA_900551075.1 uncultured Blautia sp.
ATAAATCAATCATGGACAGGGTACTTGATTATTGCACTTATGAACGCTTTTCTCCTAATGGTGATGAACATTACATCGTTGATTTTCCATTTATAGAGAATGAATATTATTACGACATTCTTCTTGGTTTTGGTAACAAGTGTGAGTGCTTGGAACCGTTATATGTTCGTGCCGAAATGAAGCGTAGAATACACAATATAGCTACCATATACGAAAATTAGAATACTCATAATTCTCTTAACAAGGTATAAGTGATGAATGTGTGTGATTCCGCCGTAGTCGGCATTGTGGCTTTTAGTCTTTGGTTCGGAATAGTGTAGTGCTGGCGGTCTATCTCTTGTTTTGGGTTTCTTGCTTCTTTACCGTACATGAGCATTTGCACCAGGGTTGCCATTTCCGTAACCCTCCATCAGGTTAATGCCGCCCCGGATACCTAAACCGGCTCCAAGTGCGATCACCAATGTCTGCAGTACGTCAACAGCACTATTAAAAATTCCATATAAATTTTCTCCCTGATTTTTCTATTCATTTTCGTTTTCAGGTTCTATCGTCAGTTCGTACATCTCAAAAGGCTCGTTGGGCTTTAAAATGGAAGGCCTGCGCCTCATGTACCGTTCTAAATCAAATTCATTTTTCTTATCGGTGTCGGCAAGGTACTTGTAGTTCTTGTGTAAGCGCCAAATATTCCACCGGATTCCTTAATCCTCCCGTCTAACTTATAATAGTAGTCGAAAGATATTTAGATTATTTTACTACATTTATGGAGGATAGGTTATGTCAGTTACTCGCAAAGCCCGTGTTCCAATGTCGGAACAGATCAGGCTGATTAATGAATGCCGCCAGAGCGGCCTGACAGATACTGACTGGTGCCGTGAAAACGGCATTGCAGTGAGTATTTTTTACAACTGGGTCAGCCGCTGTCGGAAAGCAGCAGCGGATCAGATACTGCCACCGAATTACGGTCACCTTGAGAATCCGCATCCGAGACAAGATGTCGTTCCCATTGATCTTGTACCGGATTCCTTTTCGGAACAACATGCGCCATCGCAGATGCAGGAACCGTACCCTGACAATTCACATACCATCGAAATTGCTGTGAAGGATATCACCATTCGTATCCGTAATGGTGCCGAGCCTGCGCTGCTTACTAAAACCTTCCAGATGCTTTTGGAGTCTTTATGTTAGGCGACATTTCTGGACTTGAGAAGATCTACATTGTGTGCGGTTACACCGATATGCGGAAATCCATCGATGGGCTCTGTGCCATCATAGAAGACCAGCTTAAGATGGATCCATCGTCCTGTGCCCTCTTCCTTTTCTGTGGAAGAAGACGGGACAGGATCAAAGCTTTGTTCCGGGAACCGGACGGCTTCATTCTGATCTATAAGCGGCTGGCTGTCCACGGCGGTTATCAGTGGCCCAGGAAGCAGTCAGAGGTCAGGAATCTTTCCTGGAGGGAGTTTGACTGGCTGATGTCTGGAATTGATATTGACCAGCCCAAAGCACTGAACGCGGAGTGAAAATCAGCAGTTTTCAGATCGCATTTTCCCTTGATAACAGCCCCGTTTTTGATATAATAAGGATATGAAATCCCAGGAGAAAAACGCTGGCTTCCAGTGCAAAAGATATCCAGCTCAGAGAGCTGAAAGATACAATCTCACAACTGAACACAATGGTATCTGAACAGACGGAGCTGATCAAATCCCTCCGTTTTATGATTGACGAAAAGTCCAGCCGTGAAAAAGTGCTCCAGGAACAGGTGGACTATCTTACCAAAAAACTTTTTGGCTCATCCAGCGAAAGAAGGTCCGATGATATTCCAGGACAACAGAATCTTTTTGATGAAGCAGAAATGGAACAGGATCCTTCCCTGTTGGAAGAAGAGACTGTGATCAGGGAGCATACCCGTAAAAAGAAAGCGGCCCATGATGATCTCTTCAAGGGTCTGAAGGTGGAAAAAGTAGTCATCCCTCTTCCGAAGGAAGAACAGACCTGTCCAGTCTGCGGCACACAGCTGGTCCTGATCGGCGAGGAGTATGTCCGCCGGGAACTGGAATTCGTTCCTGCCACATGCAAAGTCATTGAATACTACAGCCAGAGTTATGGATGCCCCTCCTGCAAAGAAGGCCTTGGAGATACAGAAAAACCTGTAATCATAAAGTCCCAGGCTCCGACGTCCCTGGTTGGGAAAGGCCCTGCCTCGGCATCCACTGTTGCGTGGACGATGTACCAGAAGTACGCCAACGGGCTCCCCCTTTACCGCCAGGAAAAGGACTGGAAACAGTATGGCGCCCATATCCGCCGGACCACCCTTGCCAACTGGATCATCTACTGTTCACAGAACTATTTCCAGCCGATGTATGATTACTTCCACCGGAAACTGTTGAAACGCGCTTTTGCGATGGCAGATGAGACAAGAGTCCAGGTGCTGAATGAGGAAGGACGTAAAGCCCAGTCCCAGTCATTTATGTGGCTGTTCCGAAGCGGTGAGGATGGGCTTCCGGTGCTCATCCTGTATGGTTATTCTCCGACCAGGAGCGGCAGCCAGGCAAAGGAATTCCTGGAAGGCTACAGCGGATATCTGGAAACCGACGGTTATCAGGGGTACAACAACCTGCCAGGGATCAAACGGTGTTCCTGCTGGGCCCATATCCGCCGGTATTTTATCGATGCCGTTCCGAAAGGAAAACAGTATGATTACAGCCAGCCGGCAGTACAGGGTGTCCAGTACTGCAATCGTTTGTTTGCCATAGAGGACTCCATTAACAAAAAGCACCCCGGTGATTATGAAAAGCGGGGACAGCTACGCCTCGAGAAGGAAAAGCCTGTTCTGGAGGCTTTCTGGTCATGGCTCGACCAGCAGAAGCCCGTCCGGAATACCCGGATGGACAAAGCAGTTAACTATGTTCTCAACCGGCGCGGTACAGCAGAAACCTATCTGGAAGACGGACGGTGCAGCTTTACTAACAATCTCAGCGAGAATGCGATCCGCCCATTTGCAGTAGGCCGGAAGAACTGGCTGTTCAGCAGTTCCGTAGAGGGAGCCAATGCCAGTGCAGTTGTATACACAATGGTCGAGATGGCGAAAGCACACAATCTGAATATTTACGGATACCTTAAATTCTTGTTGGAGTGCCGACCGAATCAGAACATGACCGATGAACAGCTGGCTGAACTGGCACCTTGGAGTGAAAAACTCCAATCTATCAAAAATCGAATATGAATGGTAGTGAATTACTCCAACTCGCAAAGGGCTGGGGTAATTTTTCATTTTACCGCGTTATTATTTGGCGCTTACGTTCTTGTGGCTGGTTATATCGAATTTATCCGATAGAAACGGCCTGGTTCCTCTGATCTGCAAGATACATTTGCCTCCGTCTATCACAGCGGTCTCGTCCTGGGTCATCAATTCTTTGCCACAATGTCAAGCGGTGAATTCAAATCATGGCAAAAAAATATCCTCTCCCATGAGCCAATCTCATAGGAGAGGATTCTGTGTATCGTTTTCGTATTTTGAGAAAATTGGAAAATCTTTATGTAATCTTCAAAATTGCCCCGTATGCTATCCATGAAATTACAAGAAAGGACTTGATTACATGGATATGATTTTGAAAACAACAAATCTCTGCAAAAATTTCAACGGGCAGATAGCCGTAAATAATGTATCACTGAATATTCAGCACAACTCAGTTTATGGGTTGCTTGGGCCGAATGGGGCTGGTAAGTCCACTATCTTAAAAATGCTTACTGGCATTTTACGGCCTACATCGGGGCGTATTGAGTTTGAGGGACATTGTTGGAAACGGGATGATTTGATGTATATTGGAGCTTTGATTGAGCAACCTCCGCTTTACGAAAACCTGACGGCCTATGAAAACCTCAAAGTTAGAACCACATTGATTAGTCTGGACGATGCGCGTATTAACGAGGTACTGCAAATTGTTCGGTTAACGAATACGGCCAGGAAAAAAGCTGGACAGTTTTCTCTTGGAATGAAACAGCGTCTTGGCATTGCTATCGCATTGCTGAATCATCCTAAACTCTTAATTCTGGATGAACCGACGAATGGCCTTGATCCTGTTGGTATTGAGGAACTTCGTGAACTGATCCGCTCCTTTCCAGCCAGTGGAATTACGGTTATTCTCTCAAGCCATATTCTTTCCGAAGTCCATCAGACTGCCGATCATATCGGCATTATTGCTGGGGGAATCCTCGGTTATGAGAATGAACTTCATTCAGAAGAAGATTTAGAACAGCTCTTTATGGATGTTATTCGCAGAAATGGTAAGGAGGGGTGCCAAATGAAATATATGCAGGCTGAAAATCTAAAACATAAAAGAACTTTTACAAAAACGCTGATTATTCTGGCTCCGTTTGTAACTGTACTTATGAATTTTTTTGCCCCTCTTTGGTTCCAGCTTAATTCTTATAATTGGTGGTATGTTCTGCTCTATCCCGGTTTTCTTACACTCATCTGTGCTTTGATTGAACAACGGGATAATGGCAAATTAAAATACCGCGCTGTTGCCTCTTTGCCTGTATCACAGAACAAAATTGGAAAAGCAAAGATTGGAGTGGCCGGCCTTTATTCCTGCGCTGGAAACGTAATTTTTCTTTTATTAAACCTATTGGGCGGGCAGCCGCAACTTCTTTATGGGTGATCTGTCGATATGGTTGGGTACCACATCTTATGATTTCTGTGTTAGGTATTTTGCCTAATGGCAAGCCAGTTGCAGATCAGAGCATAGCGATGCCAGTTTGGGTGATTATGCTTACGCTATGCCTTTCCCTGGTCTGGTTTGCAGTGTTATCATTTTTAACTGCAAGATGGTTTGAAAAACAGGAGGTAGGTTAAATATGGCATCCGTGTTTCGTTGTTTGAAAGCAGAGTATCAGAAATGTAAACACAGCATTTTACTGTATATACACATCATAGTTCCGATTATGTGCGCTGCTGTGTTTGCAGGATATTATCACATATCAGGATGGGAGCCAACAACAAAGATCAGTGCATATCTGGAAGTGCTGGCTGTTGCTTTCCCGTTCCTGTTCGTCTGTGCGGCGCATCATCAGGGCTAAGTCTTGCAGCCGCTTTTGGTTGGCTTCCTGTTCCAGTGTGACAGTCAGCTTCATAAACCGCTGTTCCGTCAGGATACCCTTTGCCTTATCGGTGTAAAGACTCGTAAACATGCTGTCGATTTCCTGATTCCTCGCTTCCAGCCGTCCGCATTCTTTCTGCGTCTCGGAGGCGGCCGCCATATACCGGCGCTCCATGCGGCTGGAAAGCCGCTTGTAGAACGCATCCGCTTTATACCGTACCTGCTTTTTTGCAGGTGGCACAGTAGATAATGCCGTGAAAGTGATTGTAAAAAGGGCAGGAGTTCCCCTCCATGATGGTTGGCCTGCGGTCAATGATCTCCTGCACCTGCGCCCATTCCTCCGGCGGAACAATTGCTTCATGGCAGCCCTCTATGACCTCCCAGCCCTCACGGGGGACTTCCTGCTGATTGGAGTGCGCAGCACTCTTGAGCAAGCAGCAAAGCGGATTGCGAATGTCCGCTGTTCTTTAGCCTGTTCTCCTGGTGGAGAGTAATGCTGTCAAAGTGTTTGCGAGCTCCGGTGATTTCTGAAGCTGTTTCACCAACGCTGGCAGATCTAAGGTCTGTGTCTGAGGCTTTTCCGGCTCCTGTGGAGGTTTTACATTCCTCAGATCAGGATTAGCGTAAAAGGCACCTTCAAACTTTTGGGCGATGATTTTACGGCTCTCGTCAAGGATGTGAGCGTACACTTTTGTAATCATATCAATTTCAGCGTGTCCAGTATCTTCCTGGGTGGTTTTCAAGTCTCCGTGATTGAGTTTGAGCTTATAGGTGGTGCTTTAATGCCTGAGAGAGTGGAAAACCACATTAGGCAGCGCAATCACTAAATCAAAGTCCTGGTATTTATCACCGAGGGGGCTCTTTAGCTCATCCTGTGACCTTTTCCATTTACGGAGAATATAGAGATACTTTCTGATTGCTGGGAGGGAGGAAAGTGCCGTTGTTCTGCTGGTTCTCCACCTTCGCCTTTCGTTTCAGAGCCTCTTTGTGGGTATGCCATGTTTCCCACTTCTGTTTG
>URVB01000093.1 GCA_900551075.1 uncultured Blautia sp.
TAGACAGATTGCTTTTGGTTTCAGGCAATAAATGGACACGACAATCAGACGAACCGGGGTGTAAAATAAAGTGCGTAAGTTTGTTATCTGATATGATACCCCTTAGGTAGACAAGGTGAATAGACAAAGTCTGCTTAAGGGGGATTTTTATGTCCAAACCAAAGTTTCCTCCAGAAATTAAAATCCATGCCTGTGAGGATTTTTTGTCTGGAAAATATACAGCAGCCCAAGTCTGTAAAAAGTATGGGATAACATATAATGAGAAAAACTGTTCTTCCACGTCTTTGAGTGAATGGGTCGCAAAGTACAGGGCGATGGGGCCGGAGGCCTTTACCCATTCCCACCATAACAAAAGCTACTCCTCAGAATTAAAAACACAGGCTGTGGAAGAATACCTTTCCGGGAAAGGCACTATCCTGGAAATTACAGTCAGGTACGGCATCTCTGACACAAAAGTTTTCAGAAGGTGGATTTTGAAGTATAATGCCAATATAGAACTTAAGGATTATGATCCGAAAAGGGAGGTCTATATGGCAGAGGCACGGAGAAAAGCAATACTTGCAGAACGTCAGGAAATAGTGGAATACTGTATTGCCCATAACCGGGATTACAAAGGGGCGGCTTCCCTGTATGACGTCTCATACAGCCAGGTCTATTCCTGGGTAAAGAAGTATGATGCAAAGGGGGAAGACGGGCTGTCAGATAAGCGCGGGCACCATAAAACGGATGATGAGGTTGACGAACTAATGTTGACAATATCAAAAGGAAGAAGTGTAGAGGATTGACCCGGTTACCAATGAACCGGTGTTGAAAGAGAACGGACGGCCGGAAACGGAAATCATCACGCATGTGATACCGAGGTTCCGTGTGGCTACTGTATTTGATGTGTCCCAGACAGATGGAAAGCCATTGCCGGAATTTGCAGTAGAAGATCTGACCGCCAGCGTGGAGAACTATGAAGCATTTATGAAAGCGATTACTGATGTTTCTCCTGTACCAATCCGTTTTGATGAGATTGAGGGAGAAGCGCATGGTTATTATCACCTGGTAGATAAAAAAATCGTCATTCAGGAAGGAATGAGCGAAGGCCAGACGATGAAAACGGCGATTCACGAAGTCAGCCATGCGAAGCTCCATGACAGGGAGACCATGGAGGAGCAGGGAGTCCAGAAGGATAAACTGACCAGGGAGGTGGAAGCGGAAAGCGTTGCCTACTGTGTGTGCCAGTATTTTGGGCTGGATACTTCTGAATATTCCTTCCCCTATATCGGAAGCTGGAGCAGCGGAAAAGATATGAAGGAACTTCGTGCTTCTATGGATACGATCCGAAAAACAGCGGGTGAGTTTATCGACAGCATGACGGAAGTGCTGCAGCAGCTTATGAGGGAGCAACAGGAAAAGGAATATCCGGAACAGGCGGAAGAATATCAACAGGCAGAGTTTTATGATGTGCCGGCATTGTTTTCAAATGGCCGTGTAGACAGGGAATCCCTGCCGGAAGGAATCTTCTGTTATGAACTGAGAGGAGCAGACTATGATCCCGGCCATCCCCTTACCGTGGAAGAATATGTGACAGTTAACCATGCTGCTACCGTTCTGACGGCAGTTCCGGTCACAATACCAGAGCAGGGGTCTCTCAGACTTGGGGATGGACTGAATTTCACCGGAGGTGAACAGACCATACCGGAGTATCTGCAGGAGATGGCAGAAAGAAACATAGAAGCTGATAAAGAGATTATGGAAAGCGCTGTCGGGCGGAACAATGAAAAAATCTATCTTTCCGGGATGGAAGAACGCTATGCGATCTACCAGATCAAAGACAATTCAAAAGGCCGGGAATACCAGTTTATGGGGCTGGATTTTGTGACTTCCCATGATATGTCGGTTGATGCGACAGATTATGCTTTTATCTATGGCGTGCGTTTATTGGGAGAGGAAACCTTAGACAGCTTGTATGAAAAATTCAACCTGAACCATCCGGCAGGATATGAGGGGCATTCTCTCTCCGTGAGTGATGTGGTTGTCATGCAGAGGGACGGGCAGACGAAGGCATACTATGTGGACAGTTTTGGCTTTAAAGAGCTGCCTGATTTTGTCCGGCAGCGCCTGCATGAAGCGGAAATGAACCGCATAAGAGATGATTCCGCTGTCACACTGGATACTTCGGGGATTGAGATCGAGCATCATGAAGGGCTGTGGCATACGTCAGATAAACGTGAGATTGCAGGTGAGATCTTTTATCTTATGAAGCATAACGAATATGGGGATTCTGTTGCAGCTGTCATCGTCAATGCGGATGGGGAACTGGTAGCACAGGAATTGGAAAATGGGTTTGACCGTGGTGCAATGGAGGCAATCCATGAGTACCTCGCCGGGAAGGGGATTGCATGGGAGCCGGAAACGGAAGAAACAGCGGAACCAGAGAAAAAGAGTTACCCGCCGGTTTACCGGAACACCCTCACTTATGCTGCGGAGCATGGAGCTGCTGACGAATACCTTGATTCCAGAAAACGGAATATTGACTGTAAAAGGGCAGTAGAGGAAGCAATCCGCAGCCAATTTGACGGGATGTATCTTGCCCATGATGTGGTGGAGGGTGTGCTGGAGGAATACGGCACGGAAAGGCTTTCGTTTGTCCTTGCCTGCACGGTGCAATATAAGGAAACCGACGGGCGGTTTTCCAGGGATACAAAGGAGTGGGCAAAAAGTATCCCAATACCGGAGAATATAGGCAGGGGCATTGACCTGAATTATGATTACGTGGTGGAGAGCCACCCGGCAGTGCTGGACGGTTTTATCGGACTTGAGAGGGAGAAATTTGCAGAACTGGGGAAGGAAATGGAGGAACCGTTCATTTCACAGTATTATGTAGTGAATGACGCCTATGGGGTTAATGCAGAAAGGGAATATCAGTATTTCCCTGATCTGGATTCTGCCCTCACAGCCTATGCCATGCTCCCGAACCATCTGGAAAAGGAAATCGGCATGGAAAGCACGGAACAGCCGTCCACCCGCATGAGCTTGATTACATGCAGGAATGGCTTGGAAGCATTGGAAGATATTGAAGGGGTTTCATTGAGTGGAAAGTGGGTAAATCCGGAGAGCCGGGAAGCGCTGCGGAAAGCACAAATGTATCTGGATAACCATGACACGGGGATCGCTTTCCGTCTGGAAGCAGCAAAGCGGTATTTTGCCATCCAGACGGTATCGGATGGTTATGATTATACATTCTATGACAATCAATTTCGTGAGCTGGATGGCGGTGTGTATGACAATCCGGATGTCACGCTGGCAGAGGCGATGGAAGATATTCTTGGGGACGAAGGGCTGTCTGTGGCAGACTGCAAAGTGATGGATTATGGAGAACTGCAGGAGAAAGCCAATGAAGCAGAGCAGGAGAAGAACAGGAACCCTCTGACGGCAGAAGCTGTGACAGACCTGAAAGGAAAGAGCCATGAATACCATGCGGGAGACAGGGGAGTTGTCCAGAAAAGAGAAACGGAACTGACTACAGTAAAAGCGATGCCCCTTATTTCTGATAGGACAGAACCGGAAAAATCCCTAAATGGACAGAGCCGTGCGGAGATTGAAGAAATGGTGCTTTGTTACGCACAGGCGCAGATTGCTGGGATGGGTTTGACAGATGAAGTGAAGCTGCTTGGTGCCCGTGTCTATGGCAGCCGGACAAGGGAAGGGCTGTATCAGGAGGGTTCCGATGTGGATGTGGTGGTTTCTTGCACTGGAAATATCCGTGAGGATAATTTTTTTAATGTGCTGCACGAGGATGGCATGAAGATCGGGGGTCTGTGGGTTGACATCAACCCAATATCTACGGAAATAACAGGTTCACTGGAAGCGTATATAGAACAGGCGGAGCAGTATTTGGATAACAAAGAAGTAGAAAAGCTGGCGGCTGATCTTGATACTTTTGCATATGACAATGATTTTTATGAGTATCAGGATCAGGTGGAAGATCGTGAGCAGCAGTTACAGGAATTGAAACAAGACCTTATAGACGGGAAAACAGAACCTATCAAATCATGGCTGCAGGTGTTTGTTGACGAAGGGGAACCGGAAAAAACGGTATCCGAGGCACAACAGCTGATTGACAGGATTCATCAGGCAGAGGACAAAAATTTTCTCAATCAAACAGAGCAGGTGGAGCCGAGCATCAGCTTTTATGTTGCGGAGTGCATGGAATATCCGGTCATGGGAGAGTACCATGAAAACCTGAAGCTGCAGGAAGCATACGAGTTATATGAAAAGATTCCGCCAGAGCGCATCAATGGAGTGAAAGGAATTGGTTTCCGTCTGGAGGACGGCAGTATTTACGATGGCCTGTTTGCATTGATGTCAGGAGGTACGGTAATTAAAGATGTTGTTAATGAGATCCCACATTATAAGGAAAGCCCATTGGTGCAAAAGGCGATAGCAGATCTGGAAAAGATTCTATCTGAAAATCAGGAGAAGGAAGTGGTTCCGGAAGTAGGGGAGCAGGAAAGTGAACAGCCAGCGAAGCCGTCTATAGTAAAGGATAAGGCCGGTATAGAGGCATCCAGCGAAAATGCTTTAATGCCGGAACAAACGCAAAAAAAAGCACCGGAAACGCACAGTACCGTATCAGAAGGGACTGGCCGGAAACAATCTGTTTTGAAAGCCTTACGGGAACGACAGGCAAAATTGAAGTCACAGGAGCAGAAGGGAGCAGAAATCACAGGAACGTAAGAAAGGGGAACAGGAATTATGAGAAAAGTATCTTTTGAACAGGACGAGATGTTAGTCATGGCGATGTTTGCCGCCGGGAACCGCAGGCATACCTTAGAGAGACTGGAGGAGGTGATCCCATATATCCGGGATGATGAGGAAGTGCTGCCGCTGGTGATAAATACCATGGAAAAAATGAAGCGGCTTTCCGATGCGGAATATCATAAGCTGGATTTGGAGCCATATAAGCAGGAGCCGGAGGACGGGGAATGAAGCTGAATCAGTTTGCCGTCTATCAGCTGAAAAGGAGTGCGGAGGCAAGGAAACTTTGTTTCCGCACTTACCAAAACCTGATGGATGAGAAGATAGCGGTCAGGGCAGAGAATTATGACCAGGTGTATTTAGCGGCGGCGCTTCCGGGTGACAGTGCCGAGAAGATATGGCAAAGATTAAGGGATAAGCCGCCAAAAACATTTAAGGGATACCATTCCATAAGCGTGAGCGATGTGCTGGTCTATAATAAGGAAGGGGTCATTACTTCTTATTACATAGATAAAGAAAGGCTTATTGTTCTTGCCGGTTTCATCCGGCTTAATTCTTCCAGTACGCTGATTTCCATGGAGACAGATGATTTCAAAATTGAAGGGACAAAGGGAAACTGGATTGCTGCGGATGAAACCATTGTTGACGGAAGGCTCAACAATATTTCCGGGAAGAAACAAGCAAAGCAGAAGGAGAGGACTTCTGTTCTGGAGAAGCTGCACCGGAAACAGAAGGAAATTGCAATCCGGAGTGGGAAGCAGCCGGAGCAGGCCATGAGCGCAGATATGGAGCGTAACCGGAAATAATTATAGGAGGGATGCCAGCAATCAGGAAACTGGTGTCTCTCTTTTTGTGTTTCTTTTTGCATCCCTATGATTTATAATAGGCATATATGAACCAGAGGAGAACAGGAATGAAAGACGGGGAACTGATTGGGAAAGTACAGGATTCTGTTTATCAGCAATGCAGGAAAAGAGGGTATGCCACACCAGTGGATGTCCTGAAGGATGTGGGAATCCTACAAAAGCAGAAATATGAGGAATGGAGATTTGGGAAAATCCCGTATCTGGAAGCTGTTTGTAATTGTAATCTCCGCCAGCTATCCTTCCTTATGAAACAGATACGGTGTTATGCTGACAAAACCGGATTGAAGCCATCATTTTGCTACTACAAGAGATGGGGCACAAAAAAGAGAAATGGAC
>URVB01000094.1 GCA_900551075.1 uncultured Blautia sp.
AAAGTCGTGTGCCAAGGGGCAAGCCCCTTTGGAAACCCCGGACAACAAAACAGGCGGTATGCTGCCCTCTCCGGGAGCATACCGCCGTTTGTTGTCAGCAGCCCGTTTCACGGTCTGTTTTCGCCCTTTGTAAAGTTTGGCGTATCGAGTTTCATGGGGTATCTCAAAGGAAAGTTAGCGATGATGATCTTCGAGAAACATGGGAATTTGAAGTACAAGTTCGGCAACAAGCATTTTGGGGCAACGGGATATTACGTGAGTACCGTAGGCTTCAATGAGGTGGACGGACAGGAGTATCCGCAGGGGGAACCGGTGGATGACGGCGCCGCCAATCGCCCGTCTTCCGGAAATCAGAAGGAAGAGCCGGATGAGCATGACATCGCTCCCGATGAGGCCGATGGCAGATCCACTTACCAAGTAGGCGAACCTATATGGGAAGACTGATCTGATAAAGAAGGTTTGGAGCGGCACGAAATATGCCTGACTAAGCAGAAAAAGTCTAATTACTCAGCAGCGCACTCATCCGGGTAGACTCATTTGTGTGATAGATTTTTGTAAGCCCAGAGGGGAACAACTTCCCTTCTGGGCTTACAAAAATCCCGGCTTACCTGGAGATACAAGGAAAGCTATCATTAGATGGGCTTGAAATGCTACGCAAAGAGATTGGAAATCTGTTATACTAAGCTATTAAAACAGAACATTTAGGATACGGGCATGAACCAAAAGAGAGGTGAGAAGCTTATGCGAGGAGAGAGGAATATAAAAGCCAGATGTGCGTATCCTGGCGAACGGAACGGCGAAAGCGGGTAGAAAAGGCGGGCGGTCTGAGGATTGCCGTCATTCATGTGTATACTAAGGATGGTTGAAATGTAACTGAAAGAAAAGTGACACATTGGAAAGGAGCATTTTCAATTATGAAGATAGTCTTTATTTTAGCTGCAATCTTCATTTTCGGTTTTTTGATAGCAATTCACGAGCTGGGGCACTTTTTGGCAGCTCGACTCTGTGGGGTGAGGGTTAATGAATTTTCCATCGGTATGGGTCCCTGCATCTGGCATAGGGAAACGGAAGAAACCCAGTATTCCATCCGCCTCCTGCCAATTGGCGGTTTCTGTGCTCTGGAGGGACAGGATGAAGACACCGGGGATGAGCGCTGTTTAGCCCGTCAGGGATTCTGGAAGAAATTCGTGATTTTGGCTGGCGGGTCTTTCATGAACCTTCTCACAGGTATTGTGATTATAGCTATACTCTTTGCAGGAGTCAGCGGCTTTTATGTAGATCAGGTATCTGGGTTCAGCGAGGGTTTCCCTTTGGAGGGTGAGAACGGCCTGATGGTTGGAGATGTTTTCTATAAAGTTGATGGCTGGCGAACTTACATCCGAGGGGATGCAGCGATGTTTCTGAGTTTTAACGATGGTCAGGGGGTAGATATAGAGGTTATACGAAACGGCGAGTTAATTGTCTTGGAAGATCTGCCTCTCTACCGCGGAACCTATGGAGAAAAACAGAATAGTTTTGGCCTGCAGGTGGGAGCGATGCAAGTCCCCGCAGATTTTTTAACAAGTTTGCGTTTCATCGGCTATCAGACCTTGGACTTCGTTCAACAAATGTGGTTCAGCATAACCCAAATGGTGCGTGGAACCGTGAGTGTGAAAGAACTGAGCGGTCCGGTGGGAATCATGTCTATTATGACAGAGGTAGGAACATCTTCTGAATCTGCATCCAGTGCGGTGAGAGACATTGCCTTTCTTGCTGCTTTGATTGCAATCAACCTGGCGGTAATGAATATGCTGCCCATTCCGGCTCTGGATGGAGGAAGAATTTTCTTTCTGCTGGTGGATGCCGTAGCACTGCTGCTGTTCAAACACAAAATTCCTGAAAAGTACCAGGCGGCGGTGAACGCGGTGGGCTTTGTATTGTTGATGGGTATGATGGCATTAGTCACCCTGCAGGATGTAATAAAGCTAATTAACTGATTAAGACGACTGAGTTTAATTCAAACAAAACGAAAGGATGGGCAAAAAAATGAAAATTGAAAGATGCGTAAAAGAGTCCTTTGTGGTAATCGGAAAAGAGGGTTCCACTACAGACGGTGCAGGATTTATTCAAAAGCTATGGGATGACGCAAACTCTCATTTTGGAGAGGTTCAGCATTTAGCCAAGAAGGATGAGGACGGTAATATCAGTGGGATATGGGGAGCGATGACTGATTTCTCACGCTCATTCCGT
This sequence comes from uncultured Blautia sp., assembly GCA_900551075.1. Classification (GTDB taxonomy): domain Bacteria; phylum Bacillota; class Clostridia; order Lachnospirales; family Lachnospiraceae; genus Blautia_A. The sequence goes on from URVB01000094.1 coordinate 2,230, forward strand.
CCATGGGAGAATTTCAGTGACGGGCTGTATCTCGCCGGCGTGGAGTGCAATGACGACGCTGAGGCTCCGGACGGCTGGACAAAGTGGGTGGTTCCGGGCTACGAATACATTTATGCGGAACGTGAAAATGACAGCAGCTTTCCAGAAGTAATCAAATATTTGGAAGAAAATAATATTCCACTGGCCGGCGCTGTTCATGATTTCACCTGCCCGCAGACCGGGAAAGGCTATATGTATTTCCCGATTAGGAAGCTGTGATTGTCCATAACGCTTTTCACTGCGCCAAAAGATGAGAATTCGTTCTGTTTTCCCCGCCTTCACTCAGGCGGGGAGAGCAGAAAGATATTATACTAAGGTTTGGATGCAGGGGAAATAGAAAACAAAATCAGAAACGGAGGATTGAAGATCATGGGATCGATTTGTGGAATTGACTGTATGAATTGCGAATTGCGCAGCGGCTGCAAGGGATGCGATGCGACAGATGGCCGTCCTTTCGGCGCAGAATGCATGGTTGCTTTATGCTGTAAAAAAGGTGAGGATGAGCTTTGCAGATTCAAGAAAAAACTGCTGGCAGCATTTAACGCCCTGGATATTCCGGATATGGAAGAGGTAACAGAGTTGAACGCACTCAAAGGCTCGTTTGCCAATATTGAATATTCCCTTCCAAATGGCCAGATTGTTAAGTTCTGGGACGACAACAAAATCTATTTCGGAAACCAGCTGCAAAAGAAAGGCAGCGACAGATGCTATGGAATTATGGCTGATGAGAAGTATCTGATGGTATCCGAGTATAGCGGTTACGGTGAAGACGCGGAAATCGTTGTATTTAAGCAATGGAACTGAGCCGTTTTCCTTAAACTTGGAATCGGCTAATAAGATGATGAAGTGGCAAATGAAATTGAAGGAGGTGACGAAAAAAGTGAAATTAGCAGACATATCACATGGCCCAGACTGGATTATATGGGTTATGTTTGTTATATTGGCGGCGATTTCAATTGTCTTAATTTCCGGGCATGGAGGCGGATTGATTGCCGGCTATAACGCAGCGTCAAAAGAGGAAAAAGCCGGATATGATGAAAAACGACTATGCAGAACAGTTGGCATAGGAATAGCTGTAATAGCACTCTTCGTCCTTGCTTCAGGGTTGTTTGCAAATGTGTTGCCGGCAAGCTTTGCATATGTTTTACTTGGGGCTATTCTTGTTGACATTATTGTAATTCTTATTGTTGGAAATACGGTTTGCAGGAAGTGACAGTATCCAGCTTATCTGGCTAAAAAAAGATAATTATGAAAGAGTCTGTTATATTGAAAAAAGTAAATAGTATCTTGAACATAGCAATTGGTTTAGATATAGGAGCTTTCGTCGTGTATGGAATATGTGTGTTTTGGGATTACAAGGCACATCCTGATCTGTATGAAATGAGATCAGCACCATGGTACACAAGTATTTTGGTTTTTGGCATATGTGCATTTGCTATTTTATTGATAACCGGCATAATCAAGTTCTTGGTTCAGAAGAAACTAAATAGGAAGTCACTTGGGTAATTGGACAAAGCAAAAGAGCTGGAAGTGTGGGGGTAAATATGCTAACACTATGTATTATCCTCAAGGGGTGACAGATCCAGATTATTGTGTTTTGAAATTCACCGCCACAAAAGGAAGATATTATTGCAACTTTAAGTCGGAGGATTTTGATGTGTAGAACGGAGGGGGCACCTTCCTGTGAAAGAAGAAATGCTTGATAATGCAAGAGAAATGGATTTAGAAAGGCTTAAATTCAAAAAGGACGAATTAGGAAATGTTGATACACTTTTATTCATTATTCGCAGGCAAATGAACGAAGTGAATTATGAAGAATAAGGCATAAATTGAAAGATGCTTAATTTACGAAATTCATGAAAGCAGGACAGACGACAGAGGGGACTTTGTTGTTTGCGTTGCTTTCTTAAATTTACAAATTCAAAAAAAGGATGGTTAAAACCTATGTACAAACAGAAGAAAACAAAAAAGAATGCAGTGTCCCGCTACTTCCCCATTATAGCTTATGTGGGAATCATTGCGGTTTGGGTAGCGATAGGTACACTGATTGGAAGTATGAAAAACAAGAATGACAGCTTAATATACGCTAAAGAAAGCAGTTCGTCCACGGATAGTTTGTCATCTGAAGACTCGACAATGGATATCAGCATCAAGAATGATACAGATCCAGTGACATCATCAGCGACTGATAAAACAGAGTGGAATTTGATTCTGGTCAACAAGTGGAATCTCCTGCCGGAAGGCCACAATCCTACAGTGACACAGCTCGCGAATGGACATGCCATTGACGAAAGGGCGTATCCGGATATGCAGGACATGATGGACGATTGCCGGGCGGAGGGATTACAGCCTGTTATCTGTTCATCATACCGAACGATGGAAAAGCAGAAAACACTCTTTAATAACAAAGTGAATGAATATCTTGCCCAGGGATACTCGCAGGAAAAAGCAGAACAGGCTGCCGGAGAGATTGTGGCGGAGGCGGGCGGGCACGGGGAGGAAGAGGGGGGGGGGGGCGGGAAGCAGGACGGGACGGCTATGAGGC
>URVB01000095.1 GCA_900551075.1 uncultured Blautia sp.
CTTCCTTTTCTTTTTCTTTCCTTCTCTTCCTTATTTTAAAATAATCTAATAGTCTCCCCCTCCCGCCATATCATCCTGAAAAGCCGCCATAGGCGAACCGTAAGAGGATGCGCGGAGAACTGCAGTTGTATGTCCCGCTTCCACCAGGCTTGCCTGCGCCCGGGATTTTGTCTGGGCAATGATCTCATACAGGCGCTTTGTATCCGTAAGCTTCGAAGTAATTAAAATCTCCCTGGCCATATCAAATAATACATTCATTTTTGTATACAGCGCTTTGCCGCGCACAGAAAACATGGCACGGAAAGCCTCCGTGGAATCTGCCTGCTCGAAGACTTCAACCCCGCAGCAGATGCCGCCCGTATTGGCATTGATCTCATTAAACAGCTCTCCATAGGTACTATGCTCTGTATCCACATAACCGAGCACTGCCTTTAGCAGTCCCAGATAAGGAACCTTTTCCTGTGCCAGATGCTTCAGGTCGAACAGCAGATCCACATAGCCGATGCCGTTTGTGCATACATCATGATAAAGGAACAGACTTCCCTCCACATCCAGCTCCTCATTAAAGAAATGATCCGCTTCTTTTCTGATGTCCTCTCTCTTCAGCATAGGAATACATTTCACAGTCTCCGGATCATCCTCAGCCTCCTGGTATGCTTCCAACGCTTTTGTACGCCCCACCATATTTTTAAGCTCTTCTTCACAAAGGCTGCTCCTGTACGCCTCCAGCTTTTCCTTAAGAACCTTTTCCCTGCGGGCCGCAAGCCCTCTGGCCGGAACCAGCGTGAGTACAGAACCGTGTGAATTATCCAGCAGATATGTCCTGATCAGTTTTTCAAAGTATCCTTCAAAAACAGCCGCTTTTAATCTTTCAAAAACCAAAAGCCGCTGTACAGAAGCAAAGGGCTTCTCATCATCATAGAGCCAATTGCCCAAAATATCCAGCCCGTACATCAGCCCCTTGGGATAGGAGGAAAAATCCGCCTCTCTGTATCGGAATTCCAGATAATTGATGCCTGCCTCCACTGCTTTTTTGTCAATGCCTTTATCTGCGATTTCCTCCAGCACCTTACGGATGATGGATACAAATTCTTCTTTTTGGGCAGGATTGGAGCCCTTTGCCACAACTGTAAAGTACGGCTGCAGAATTCCGTCATCATAGGAACCGTAAATGTCCTTGCCGACCCCCGCGTCCAACAGGGCCTTTTTCAGCGGCGCTCCCGGCGCACTCAAAAGTGCGTAATCCAGCACCTCAAATGCAGCGCTTAACAGGTTATCCGCCGCTTCCCCAATGACCATATTGTAGGAGAGATACGTATTGTCCTCTTCTCCTTCATCCTCTGCAACCGGATATTCCAGCGTAATATCCCGGCATGCATCAAACGTTTCCTGCAGCCGGATGCGGGAATCCACTGCCAGCTCATCAAAAGCAGAAAGATAGTGCTCATCAATAAAATTCAGCTTTTCAGTCATATCCATATTTCCGTACAGATAAATATAGCTGTTGGAAGGATGGTAATACCTTTTGTGAAAATCCAGAAACGCCTCATAGGTCAGCTCCGGAATACTCTCAGGATTGCCGCCTGACTCACAGCCGTAGGTGGTATCCGGAAACAGGGAATTCATAATCTCCCTTTCCAGCACCTCATCAGGAGAGGAAAACGCTCCCTTCATCTCATTATATACCACTCCATTATAGGAAAGAGGGCCTTCCGGCTGTTCCAGATGATAATTCCAGCCCTCCTGACGAAAAATCTCCTCTTGTTTGTATATATTCGGATAAAATACAGCATCCAGATATACATGCATCAGATTCTGGAAATCCTGATCATTGCAGCTTGCAACCGGATAACAGGTTTTATCCGGATAGGTCATCGCATTCAAAAAAGTGTTCAAGGAGCCTTTTACCAGCTCCACAAAAGGGTCCTTCAGTGGGAATTCTCTGGAGCCGCACAGTACACTATGCTCCAGAATGTGCGCCACTCCGGTACTGTCCTTGGGGGGAGTCCGAAAAGCAATATTGAACACTTTATTTTCGTCATCATTCTCGATGAGTATTATCCGCGCCCCTGTTTTTTTGTGGCGCAGAATATACCCCATGGAATGGATATCTGTTAAGTTTTCCTCTTTTATGATTTCATATGCGGACAGACATTCTTTCTTCATTTTTTTCCTCCAGCTTTTTCTAATTATTTTGCTATTTTTTCCAAATCCTATACCTGGTTTTTTATTATAGCATCCTTAAAGCCAGAAGTCCAATTCCTAATCCACATTCTTAAAAACATTCGTCCCTGTTTTTAATCGGCAAGCCTGCTTTCATCCGGAAAGTGCTCCCTGTACGCTTCCCTGGCAGCCTCCGTAATGATTCCAAGCTCTTCCTCCATCTTCAGCTCCCTCGGAAGAACAACCGCAGTCTCGTAAATATCTCTCTTAAGCTTTGCCTTGGAAGAATCGCTGTTCATCGTCATAATCCCACATATCATACTGTTGTAGGTTTTATCCTGTGCACAAAGGTTCATATACAGATTTACCAAATGACAGCATTCTCTGTAAAGCAGCTCCTTATGCAGCTCACTCCTTGCCTTAATTTCCTGGAATTTCAGCAAATCCAAATTTTTTACAATTTCCTTGCGCGCGCTTTTTTGTCCAAACCAGCGCTTGCCTGCATCACGGTTGAATTCCAGTGCCATCCAAAGCTTCAAATAGCCATCTGCACGGCTGTTCTGATCTGCCGTTTCGCTGTAACGAATCTCCCACAGCTCTTTGCGGATGCTGTTCACTTCCGGCTCTTCTCCGGCAGCTATGGACTGCTCCAACAGCGCCTTACGCTTCAGAGCGTCTCCTTCTCTGTAATATGCTGCAATTGTCGGTGTATCCATCTGTATGCTTCTCCTTCCGGTTTATGCTTCTTCGTAGGCAAGCTCTGCCTCTGCCATTGTCAGTGCCTCTTCAATTACCTGGTCCATATCCATGTAGCGGTACATCCCCAGACGTCCGCCGAACAGTACACGCTTCTCTTCCAGTGCACGGCGCTCATATTTTGCAAAAAGCCCGTCATTCTCCGGATTGTTGACCGGATAATACGGGTCTGCCCCCGGCTCCCAGTCTGCGGAATATTCTCTCGTAATGACGGTTTTCGGCTGTGTACCGAATTCAAAATGCTTATGCTCAATGATTCTGGTATACGGTACCTCATAATCCGTATAATTTACAACTGCATTTCCCTGATAATTTGCCATATCCAGGACCTCTGTCTCGAACCGCAGGGAACGGTAGTCCAGGGCTCCATAGCAATAATCATAAAATGCATCGATCATACCTGTAAACAGTATTTTATCTGCCTGTGCGGCCAGTTCTTCCCGGTTTTCAAAGAAATCCGTATTCAGCACCACCTGTACGCCTTCCAGAAGTTTTTTGATGATGCCCGTATAGCCTCCCTTCGGAATCCCCTGATAAGGGTCCTTGAAATAATTATTGTCATACGTATACCGAAGGGGAAGCCGTTTGATGATAAACGCCGGAAGGTCCTTACATTCCCTTCCCCACTGTTTTCTGGTATATCCTTCTACCAGCTTCTCATAGACATCCTGCCCTACCAGAGCCAGCGCCTGCTCTTCCAGGTTTTTCGGATTGGTGATATGCATACGTGCAATCTGTCCCTGAATTTTGGCTTTGGCCTCTGCCGGAGTCCGGACTCCCCATAGCTGGTGAAACGTATTCATATTAAAAGGCAGATTATATAATTCATCCCTGTAAATTGCAATCGGTGAGTTGATAAAATGATTGAATTCTGCAAACTGATTTACATAATCCCATATCCGCCTATTGGAAGTATGGAAAATATGCGCGCCATAACGATGCACCTGAATTCCTTCCACCTCTTCCGTATAAATATTTCCGCCAATATGGTTTCTTTTATCAATAACAAGACAGGTCTTTCCGCGCTTTACTGCCTCGTGTGCAAAAACTGCGCCGAAAAGACCTGAACCAACAATCAGATAATCGTATTTTTTCATTGCAAACAACCTTCTTTCCTCTGAATAATCAAATAATTCCCACAAAATCATTTAATAGTAATATTATAACAAATTCAAAAGAAAAAAGATAGACCTATTATTTCATGGCCGCCACACGGTCAAATTCATCCGTAATTTCCCTGGACGGAGCCTTTGTTGCCAAACTGAATACCACGATCATCAACGCACTCAGTACAAAACCAACAGCAAGAGAATACAGCCCTGTTGCTGCTCCCAGGGTCTGTCCGCCCGCAAGCGATATGTAATCCCAGATAATGACGGTCAAACCTCCGGATACGATTCCTGCAATCGCACCTGCCAGATTCGTTCTTCTCCAGAACAGAGACAAAAGCACGATCGGTCCGAATGCGGAACCAAGACCCGCCCATGCATTTGATACCAGCCCCATAATACTGCTGTCCGGATTCCATGCGATAGCAAATGCCAAAACGGAAACAACGATCACTGTGATACGTCCGACCTGAAGAATCGTCTTAGAATCTGCATCCTTATTGACAAAATTATGATACAGGTCCTCAGATACCGCAGATGCTGTGACAAGCAATGGGGAATCCGCCGT
>URVB01000096.1 GCA_900551075.1 uncultured Blautia sp.
CACGCCGGTGAACTCGGGCTCCCATCCACATCCGCGTCCGCCATAATGACAATTTTATCGTAGCGGAGCTTCGTAATATCAAAATCATTTCCATATCCTTCAGAAAACCCGCAGCCAAAAGCGTTGATCATTGTCTTGATCTCTGCATTGGCAAGCACCTTATCGATCGTCGCCTTTTCAACATTGAGGATTTTTCCACGGATGGGAAGAATCGCCTGATAATTCCGGTTTCGCGCAGTCTTGGCAGAGCCGCCTGCGGAATCTCCCTCCACAATAAAAATCTCACACTGAGAAGGATCCTTCTTTTCACAATTGGCAAGCTTCCCATTAGAGTCAAAGGAATACTTCTGCTTTGTCAAAAGATTGGTCTTGGCACGTTCCTCTGACTTGCGAATCTTTGCAGCCTTTTCCGCACAGGAGAGAACCGTTTTCAGAGTTTCCAGATTCCTGTCAAAAAACAGGACCATCTGCTCCCCAAGTACTTTTCCTGTTGCCTTCGCAGCATCCTGGTTGTCCAGCTTCGTCTTGGTCTGCCCCTCAAATCTGGGAGCCGGATGCTTAATGGAAACAACGGCCGTCATCCCATTTCTGATATCTGCGCCTGTAAAATTGGGGTCTTTATCCTTCAGCACGCCGATTTCACGGGCGTAGGTATTCATAACGGTTGTAAACGTTGTCTTGAACCCTGTCAAATGGGTGCCGCCCTCCGCATTATAAATGTTGTTGCAGAAGCCCAGTACATTTTCCCGGAATTCATTGGTAAACTGAAATGCAGCTTCTACCTGTATGCCCTCTGACTCACCCTTCATATAAACCGGCTCATGCAGCGCTTCGGAATTCTGATTTAAATCCTTAATAAATCCAATGATGCCATCCGGCTCATGATATTCAATATTTTCTTTGTCCTCCCCGCGCAGATCCTCAAACAAAATCGTCAGGGCCGGATTCAGATATGCAGTTTCATGTAAGCGGCTTTTCACCTCTGTAGCCGAAAATCTTGTCTTTTCAAAAATCTCCGGATCCGGCAGGAAATTCACGCAAGTCCCCGTAGCCTTTGTTTTGCCGAGCTTGGGCAGCAGCCCGTTTTCCAGTTCAACCGTCGGAATCCCCCGCTCATAATGATCGTGATGCACATAGCCCTCGCGGCTGATCTTAATATCCAGATAGGTGGAAAGCGCATTGACAACAGATGAACCGACGCCATGAAGCCCTCCACTCGTCTTATACGCTGAATTGTCAAACTTTCCGCCTGCATGCAGGGTCGTAAAAACAAGCCGTTCCGCAGATACGCCTTTTTCATGCATATCCACAGGAATTCCTCTTCCGTTATCCGTAACCGTACAGGAGCCATCCCTCTCCAAAACCACATGAATATGATCGCAGTGCCCTGCCAGATGCTCATCCACCGCATTGTCAACAATTTCATAAATCAAATGATTCAGACCCTTTCGGGATACACTTCCGATATACATACCCGGACGCTTCCGAACGGCCTCCAGGCCCTCCAGAACTGAAATACTGCCTGCATCATAAGTTTCCTTCTTTGCCATGGCTGCTTGTTTCCTTTCTATAACTGCGCAAACACGGCTTTATCAGCCGTGCCTGCTTTTATTCAAACATTCGTTCTATATAATAACCTATTTCGGTGTATATTTGCAAGTAGATTTCATCTTTTTCTGTTTTATCTGACTTCATTATAATTATATGATGATTCGCCCGTCAAAAGCCGATTCACGGATTGCTCCGCACTTCGTGCTCCCACAATCCTGCCCGATATTCGTATTTTCATGGTGCTTACGCACCACTTCATACTCATATCGGGGCGCGTCCCAATGTCAAGTCCCACTTACGTGCAAGCACGACGTGCGGATTGACCTTTTGACGCTGGAATCATTATATTATGAGATTATGAATCCGGAGTAAAAATTCAGGTGGAAGCATTTGAGGAATTTGAAGAGTTTTGAAAAAATCAGGTAAAAAATTTTGGAAATTTTTTTAAAAAAGTACTTGCATATTTCTAAAAAGTATTATATACTAAGCAAGTCGGTTGGACATGGCCAGTTGGTCAAGGGGTTAAGACGCCGCCCTCTCACGGCGGAAACACGGGTTCGATTCCCGTACTGGCTGCTATAAAATTCTTGGATTCACCAGGGTTTCGGGACTTGGTAAATTCAAAACCTTTCAAGGAACCTTTCAAACCAGATTAGTTTGACAGGTTTTTTTATTTTGTCTGAGAATCCGGGAGAGTATGGACGAAATGAAAGCTAAAGCTTCTGTTCGTTCTGCCTAAATTCACCTAAGTTCATAAATATCAGAGCGGCCTCCAAATTCAACACCATGTGCTTCACAAAATATCTTTACAGTATTCACATACCAGTCCGGAGCAGCAGGATGAACTAATACATTTTCTACAAAGGTCCCCATGTCGCCTAACTTTACAGGATACGTTTTCTGTGTATTGGTCAATTTATCATAGGTAGACGTTTTGGCAATCATTCTGACTTCATTTTCATATCCAAATATATTTCTTTTATATTTGAAAACCTCTCTGAAATATATACCATCGTCATGAATAATTTTGTGAATCTCACTATCTATGTCCGTATCCTCCGGGTCATATTCTATATCAATTAATTCTATTTCGTCTAATTCCTCTAAAGATTTCCGTTTTACAGAAACCATAATGGCTTCATTATTATAAGAATATAAATTCCACATCAGAATGTCATTATATTTTTCAGTCCAGCACTGACACCGTACTTTTGGAACCTTATTTTCCAGCACTTCAATTACTTTTTCTTCATCATTTGTATATTTTTTAGAAGCTTCGAGTATTTTTTGCTTTCCTTTCTCTGATTTCAGCATGCGAAATAAATATCCCTCATATTTATCTTCCCATTTTAATGGGTCTACCAAATGTAATTGCTTACTTTGAACCATATTTACAAATTCAGGAAATGACATATATCTATGCAGCCTTTTACTCATCCTCTTCCACTCCTCATATAATAAGCGTTCCTCCAACTGTCTGATACCCGATATATGAAATCCGGATGCCATGTGGACTGAGGCAGTCCGCACAAAATTGCCCGCACACAGATTCGCCGTAAATTAAGCGGGCTGTCAAAAGGAAACCACAGACACAAAAAACCCCCTGCCGGTCTCAAAATCGGCAGAGAGCTTTCCTTTTATCTCTGTACCCTGGCTCCTGCGCCTCTCATGACAGCTTCTACTTCTTTCTTATCCGCCATCGTGGTATCGCCGGGGGTTGTCATCGCCAGTGCGCCATGCGCCGCACCGTAATTCACAGCCAATGCCGCATCACCCGTAGTCATAAGACCATAGATCAGTCCCGACGCAAAAGAATCGCCGCCGCCCACGCGGTCCATAATCTCCAGTCCCTTGTAATCCTTTGCCTTGTGAATCTCACCATCTGCCCAGCAGATTGCGCTCCAGTCATTGACAGTAGCAGTCCTCACCTCACGCAGGGTAGTCGCGACCGCTTTAAAGTTCGGATAAGTCCTGGCCGCCTCGTTAATCATCTTCCTGTAGCCGTCCAGATTCAGAGTCTTCAGGTCCTCATCATTTCCCTCAATAGCAAACCCAAGGCATGCTGTGAAGTCCTCCTCATTTCCAATCATGACATCCACATACTGTGCGATTTCCCTGTTGACCTCCTGCGCCTTCTTCTTGCCTCCGATAGCACTCCACATAGATGGCCGGTAGTTCAAATCATAGGACACAACCGTTCCATATTTTTTCGCAGTCTTAATCGCCGCCAGCACCGTCTCACAGGACTGCTCAGACAGCGCCGCATAAATACCACCCGTATGCAGCCAGCGCACACCCAGCCTGCCGAAAATATATTCAAAATCAAAATCCTCCGGAGCTGCTTTGGAGATGGCAGTATTTGCCCGGTCAGAGCACCCCTTGGCGCCACGGATACCAAAGCCTCTCTCAGTAAAATTGATTCCATTCCGGCAGATACGTCCGATGCCGTCTGTCTTCATCCACTTAATGAGAGAAGTGTCCACTCCGCCCTGTTCGATGAAATCCTTCATCAGCAGGCCAACCTCGTTTTCAGCAAAAGAGGTGATCACTGCCGTATTCATATGGAAACATTTGTGCAGACCACGGACAACGTTATACTCTCCGCCGCCCTCCCAGGCGCGGAAGCTCCGTGCTGTGCGGATTCTGCCCTCTCCCGGATCAAGGCGCAGCATAACCTCTCCAAGCGATACTGCATCAAATTTGCATTCTTTTTCTGGTCTTAAATTAAGTTGCATATCACACCTCCCAAAGTCTCAACTGCGTATCTTTGCAGCCATTTCTACCGCCTCTCTGGTAAGCTCCTCAATCTCATCGAACTGTCCGGATTTTACAAGATCGCCTTTTACCATCCAGCTTCCTCCACAGGCGATAACAGACCTGCAGGTCAGATAGTCTGCCAGGTTCTTCGGCCCTACGCCTCCGGTCGGCATAAAATTAAGCCCTGCATACGGTGCAGCCAGAGCCTTGATGGTCGCAACACCGCCAAACTGCTCTGCCGGGAAGAACTTGACTGTTTTCAGCCTATGCCGTACAA
>URVB01000097.1 GCA_900551075.1 uncultured Blautia sp.
TGCACGTCCGGTTCTGAGAGGGGTAAGCCCCGTAAGGGGCTTATCTACTTACCAATTTTGCACAGTAAAGAAATATCAGTGAAAGAATATATATCTTTTTGTTATAGTAGATTAAGAAGATAAATTTCAGTTGACCGGGCAAAAATAAATAAATGCGAAGATAGAGGAAAACCCGTGAAAAAAATATACATGATCGGTGGTACGATGGGTGTGGGAAAAACCACGACCTGCCAGATATTAAAAGAAAAACTGGATAACAGCGTTTTGCTGGATGGAGATTGGTGTTGGGACATGCATCCTTTTCAGGTAACTGCGGAGACAAAGCAGATGGTGCTGGAGAACATCTGCTTTTTACTGAATCAGTTTATTCGGTGCAGTGTTTATGAAAATATTATTTTCTGCTGGGTGATGCATGAGCAGGGAATCATAGATGAAATATTATCAAAGCTGGAAACGAGTGGATGCCGGATACATCATATTTCACTGCTGTGCAGTTCGGAAGAATTAAGAAAACGGCTGCAGAAGGATGTGGATGCCGGTATCCGGACGGAGGATGTGATACCGAGAAGTATTGCAAGGCTTGGCTTCTACAGGGAGCTGGATACAGAAAAAATAGACGTCTCCCATATGACACCCGAACAGGCGGCAGAGAGGATTATGGAAATTGCGGACAGATATTATTACGGAGAATTGTACAAATGAAAATAGACAGACTGTTGGAAATTGTTATTTATCTTTTAAATCATGAGAATGTTTCCGCCAGAGACCTGGCGGAACGGTTCCATGCTTCTGTCCGAACCATACAGAGAGATATGGTCAGCATTGCAGAAGCAGGGATTACTGTGTATTCTAATCAGGGGAAGAGTGGGGGCGCTTATGGCGGCAGCGAAACAGAAAGGATAAGAAGATGAGTGAATTTGTGAAAGCATTGCCTGGAAATCAGGGAACTTACAAAAAAGTCAGAAGCTGTGGGGATGTGTATCAGGATTGCCCGGTTTTTGACGATGGAAACTATTGTCTGCGCCTGGTTGCAGAAGGGGATGCCGAGGATCTGCTGAAGGTCTATTCGGACGAGAAGGCGGTTCCGTTTTTTAACAGTGACAATTGCGGTGGGGATGACTTCCATTATACATCCCTGGGGAAAATGAAGGAGGCAGTCAGCTATTGGCTCTGGGAGTATGAAAGAAGAGGATTTGTAAGGTGGAGTATTTTCAGCCATAAAGAGGAAGAAGTCATAGGAACGGTTGAGTTATTCCACAGGGATTCGGAGGATTATTTCACAGACTGCGGGCTGCTGCGGCTGGATCTGCGGAGTGATTATGAAAAGGCGGATGTAATAAAGGAGATTTTACAGCAGATAGGCACCTCGGCGTTTGCCATGTTTTCCTGCCGGATGTTGGCAACGAAAGCGGTACCAGAGGCAAAAGAACGTATTCGGGCATTGATGGAACTGGGGTATGAAAAATCGGATCATGCGCTGATCGGACACGATGGCAGCCAGTATAAATTTTATTGGGTTCTAAATAAGAAGTAGGAAGCATGATGGCAGAATCTGTCACAGCAGTATGATGATGGATTCTGTCGCTTCCTTTGTTAGCGGAGGGAGGGCAAATGGACAGAATTTATTTGACGAAAAAGCAGGCGCGCCAGTTTTTGTTATTAAAGCATGGCTTGTTGGGGGATCACAAATTTGTTGGAAAAGAAGGAATTCTATCTTTTGTCCGACAGGCAGGATGTATTCAGTTTGATCCGGTGGATGTCTGTGGCAGAAATGCGGATCTGGTTTTGCAGTCCAGAATAAAAGGATATCAAAAGACGATGCTTTATGAGCTTTTATACGTTGACCGGAAGCTGGTGGATTATTTTGATAAAAATCTTGCGATTCTTCCGATAGAAAACTGGAAATATTTTGGGCGGGAACGGCAGGCTCACCGGAGCTGGGAGAGAAGCCACACAGAAATTTTGGAAGTACAGGAACGGGTGCGTGAGGAAATCGCACGGCGGGGACCGCTGTGCAGTGCAGATCTGGACATATCGGGAAAGGTTTCCTGGTATTGGAGTGATACCAGGTTGTCGAGAGCGGCGTTGGAACATATGTATTTTGTCGGAGAACTGGGAATCCATCATAAGAGCGGGACACTGAAATATTATGATCTGATTGAAAAATGCATTCCGGCGGAGCTTTTGAATCAATCGGAGCCTTATCCTTCGGATTTTGATTACAGAAAATGGCTGGTATCAGAGCGCATTGGCTCCGTAGGGCTTTTGTGGAACCGTGCTTCTGATGCGTGGCTGGGCATACGGGGGCTGAAGGCGGCACAAAGAAATGCTGTTTTCGAGACGCTGTTAAAAGAAGAAAAGATTATTGAAGTGGAAGTGGAGGAGATTGAGGAGCCGTTGTATTGCCGCAGGGAGGATGCAGGACTCGCAGACTTTATATTGGAAAATTCCCCGATAAAAAAGCGCTGCGAATTTATCGCACCGCTGGATAATCTGCTCTGGGACAGAAAGCTTATAGGAGCAGTTTTTGATTTTTCGTATAAATGGGAAATCTATACGCCGAAGCAGCAGCGTAAATATGGTTACTATGTTCTGCCGATTCTTTATGGGGATAGATTTGTGGGCAGGATTGAAATGGCTTATGATAAAAAGCAAGTAAAGCTGGATATAAAAAATATCTGGTATGAGCCGGATGTGCGCTTGACAAAAGCACTGCAGCGCGATGTGGACAGACGCATCAGACGGTTTGAACGTTTTTGCAGAAACGGTGACATGTGAATCGTGTGTACGGAGATTGGAGATGCGTCATCCTTCAGGGATTAAAATGTTAGGAAACGTGCAAAAGTGTAAGGTATGGCTGGTAGAGTTTTCTTTGATATGACGGTATGCTTTCTTATCAAAATGAATAGTCTGCAACTCGGATAAAATATTTATTGCTTTTTAAGAATTTTAGTAGGAGGATTTTGTAAATGGATGTTGTTTCAAGTAGTCAATCAAGTGTCGAAATTCAAATCGGGCTGTTTGACGCTATCATAGACTTGTTGTTGATTAAACCCATTTTTTGGTTGGGAGTTGTCTTAATTGGATTTTTATTACTTGTAATTTTTAGAACGGACAGCAGTATTTCTAAATTTAAAATAGCTATCTCATCATTGGTCATGTATTATTACTTATGCTTGATGCTGTCCAATATCGTAGGCATCCCTACACTTAGTGAATATGTAAGACTGTCAGGGTTGGGAGAAGCGTTTTTTAATCCAAATATAAACCTCATTCCTTTAAGTGACGGATTTAGTTTGAGTTTTATATTGAACATTTTCCTTTTTATCCCGTTAGGCTTTCTGTGTCCGCTTATAAGCAAAACATTTGAGCGTGCGAGAAATACTTTATTTATTGGTTTTGGATTATCCCTTTTTATTGAAATTATTCAGCTATTTACATTGTACCGGGCAACAGATATAGATGACCTTCTTACAAATGTAATCGGAACAATGCTAGGCTATCTTTGTTTTAGACTGATTGCAAAGCTGAGGATTGTAATACTACATTCAAATGACAGAACCGAGGAACGGGACTATACAGTATATATTCCTATTGTCATTATGATAGTTACCGTTGTGTTAGGATTTTTTAGTTGATTTCCAGATTGCCTAGTAGAGAGAATGAGTGAAACAGTTTTCTCTGGGGAAAAGATCAGAAAACTGTGGAAATCCTGTCCAAATCATTTCATAAGACCTTCAGCTTTGGTAATGAGGAAATTTTTTGCCATTATAAAGAGAAATAAGTAGACACGGCGGCTCTGAAAATCAAAGCCGCTGCAATAGAATAGACGCGTGAAAATGTTAAGCAACTTGATGTTTACTATAAGAGCGTACTGCCAAAAACAAGAATACCGGAACCTCTATTGCCGCAGAAACTAAAATAATATAAGGTGTCCAGAAACTCATTCCTCCAATATGCAGGTAGTTAAAATTCGCAAGCTGATAGAGCAAGTTATTCTGTAACCCAATTCCTGCTGATGGCAAAATGCAAGAAATCCATGATGCGCCCAACGCAGTATAAGCAAACATCGGCATAAGAGTAATAACAAGTGAAACCAGTAACGCTGTCAAAGAGTCTTTACACTTTGCAGACAGAAACAGCGTGCAGCTAATACTTGCCAACATAGAAAGCAGTCCCGCCAAT
>URVB01000098.1 GCA_900551075.1 uncultured Blautia sp.
AGCGTGGGACTTTCACCCACCGGATTCCAAGCCCTTTTCTGGGCGCACCCTATAAAGCAAAAAACTGTATATGCTGCAGTTCACACAGCATACACAGTTCTGTTTATTTTCATATTTAAAGCTCACTCTGCACATACCTTCCGTTTCATTTCTTCTACAGTTTGCTTTGTCAGAGGATGACGTTTCCAGGGGGCAATCTGTGCCAGCGGAAGCAGGACAAAATCCCGCAAATGCATTTCCATATGCGGAATATGCAGACCCGGAGTATCCAACACAAGATCGTCATACAGCAGGATATCCAAATCCAGGGTTCTCGGTCCCCAGTGAATTTCTCTCACACGATTTGCCTCCTGCTCAATTTCATGGAGCACATCCAACAGTTCCTCCGGTTCCAGCAGCGTCCGAAGCTCCAGGGCTCCATTCAAAAAATCATCCTGTTCTACACCCCCGTATGGAGCTGTCACCAGATAATCTGAAACAGCAGTCACCTGACAATCCCTCTGATCACGAAGTCTCTCCACCGCAAAATCCAAATACCCTTTTTTATCTCCCATATTCGATCCAAGAGCAATGTACGCCGTATGCCAGCCTCTGCTGATTGCTACAGAAACCGTATCCAGAGGAAGGCCGACAGGCGCCCACGGCTTCTCAATTTCCATATCAACCCGATAAAGAAGCGGAAATTCCAGAAGCAGGGCCTGGACAAGCTGTTCTGCCACGCTCTCCAGAAGCTTCCAGGTATGGCCCTCCACAAATCCTTTGATAAAATGACTGACCTCGCCATAATGAACGGAATCCCTGAGTTCATCCGACATGCCCGCCTTTCTGGTACCGGTATACAGCACCGCGGAAATTACAAACTTCTGCCCCAGTATATTTTCCTCCGGAAAAACGCCATGATTGGCAAATACTACCAGTTTTTCTATATTAATCTTATCCATTCTGTCTCCTAACGGCCCAAAATAGCCTCTGTCATCTGAATGACCCGTTTGTTCTCTTTAATATCATGTACCCTTACAAAGGCGCAGCCTTTCATCACACCGATGACTGTGGTCGCAAGAGTTCCCTCCACTCTCTGATCTGCGGGGAGATCCAGAGTCAAACCAATAACAGATTTCCGTGATGTCCCCAGCAGGATCGGGAAGCCCAGGGAATGCAGAACCTCCACATGATGAATCGCTTCCAGATTCATTTCATAGGTCTTTCCGAAACCAACACCCGGATCCAGCATGATCTTGTTGTCTGCAACACCCGCTTCCCTTGCAAGCCGTACACATTCCTCCATGTCCTGAACCATATCCTTCAAGAAATCCTGATAAACAGCCTCATGGCGGTTGTGCATCAGACAGCAGGCTGCCTTGTATTCTGCTGTCAGCTCCGCCACCTGCCTGTCATGCTTAAAGCCCCAGATATCATTGACCAGATCCGCTCCTGCCTGCAATGCAGCCTTTGTCACCTTTCCCTTATATGTATCAATGGAAACCGGAATGTCAAAACGACTTTTTACCGCCTCAATCACCGGAGTTACACGGGCAATTTCTTCCTCTTCCGTAATCACCGTATGTCCCGGACGAGTGGATTCCCCTCCAATATCTACAATATCTGCGCCATCCCGAATCATTTCCTCCGCATGATAAAGCGCCGCATCCAGATTGTTGAATTTTCCTCCATCAGAAAAGGAGTCCGGTGTTACGTTCAAAATTCCCATAATATATGTTTTATTTTTTATATCAAACTCTTTTCCGCCAATTCTCATAGCTTGTCTCCCTAATATTGTATATTCAGATTTTTCTTTTCTATAGGCCAATTGCATATCTGCTCTGCCTGACACGCAAAGCAATTTCTGGACTGCTTATCTGCTCTGTAAAGATACGCAGTCAGCAAATCCCGATTTTCTTTGCTCCCGGCATTACGGTGTCCCCGAATTGCATTTTGGACTGCGGAAATTTCTTCTTTTCCAAAACCACAGTCCGCCATGATCTCTTCTGCGATTCGCGCTCCGGAAATATGATGCGGCGTTCCCCGGCTGATCTGCTCATATCTTCCGATATCATGAAGAAGTGCGGCCGCATAGATCAGTTCCTTTTCCAATCCTGCCCGCTCCTCCAGATTATAGATATACATCAGCCTTGCCACATCCAAAAAATGTTCCATGGAATGCCCACAGAAGATACGTTCCTTTTCTGCCTCTATCAGCAGCCTGTACTGTTCCTGATATACAGGATGCCGCTGTATCCGGTAAATCCGTTCCATATCTTTCATGGCTTACCGGTTCACCATCTGCAGGAAGGTCTGCTGCAGGGAATAGTCCTGTGCAAATACACCCTTTACAATCGTTGTCACCGTTTTTGCTCCTGGCTTCTGCACACCACGCATAGTCATACACATATGCTCTGCTTCCAGCATGACCATAACTCCCTTTGGCTTCAGGTACTGCTCCAGCGCTTCTGCGATCTGCGCTGTCATATTTTCCTGAATCTGCGGTCTTCTGGCAAATACCTCCACTGTTCTCGCAAGCTTGCTCAGACCTGCTACCCTTCCATCCGGAATATACGCCACATGTGCCTTTCCATAGAATGGAAGCAGGTGATGCTCACAAACAGAATAAAAGGTAATATCCTTTTCCAATACAATATTATTATTGGTTGCCTGAAATTGTTTGCTGAGATGAACGGAAGCGTCTTCATTGAGCCCTCCGTAAATCTGCTCGCACATCCGTGCGATTCTGTCCGGAGTCTCCAAAAGTCCTTCTCTGTGAATGTCTTCGCCAATGCCTTCCAGCATCAGCCTGACACCTTCTTTGATTTTTTCATGATCCATCGTGCCCTGCACCTCCTTTGTATATTTCGGGATGCAGGCATTTCACCATATGTAGAAATGCGGCAGAATTTTTACAACAATAAAAAACATCCCGATGTGAATGAGTATCTGGAATAAATAATAATTCATATATCCCTTCACAATCGAGATGTTGTCATCTGTGTGTTGCAACGGGTGCGAATCCCATATCGTAAGACGAGCTTTTCGTTTCTGCGGCAACTCCCCATCCACTGAACACTTGACGCATGGAATCCTATTTTGCATATTATTTATCTGCGGTTATTATAGCACTACCGTACACACAGATCAATATTGTTCTATTGTTTTCATATTCTTTTTTGAAGAATTTCCTTGAAAATATTTGCATATGTGTATGGCAAATGTATAATTGATTTGATACACGTGCTTG
>URVB01000099.1 GCA_900551075.1 uncultured Blautia sp.
GGGGGGACTGTGGGGCGGCGTTCGGGAAAAGAAGCCCCGCCTCTGCATGGTTGGCGGTATCCGTGATGCCGTACTGTTCGGTGAGTGGAAACTTCTGCTTGGATTTATCGCAATACTGGTAAGCGCATTGTTGGGGAACCTGATCCTGGGTGCTGTGACAGGCACACCGTATTTTAATCCCGGTTTTGCAGGACAGGCAGTTGCACATACGGATGGTTTATGGAATGCTCTTGGCATGGCATTGGCAGGCTTTGGATGTGTGCTGCTTGGCGGCTGCCCGCTGCGTCAGCTTGTGCTCGCGGGAGAGGGAAATACAGATTCTGCCGTAGCAGTATTCGGCTTAATGGTTGGTGCTGCATTTGCACATAATTTCGGACTGGCATCTTCCGCAGAGGGTCCTACTGCAAACGGAAAGCTTGCAGTGATCATCGGTATTGCGGTTGTTGCGGTGATTGCAGTGATGAACTCTGTAAGAAAGGCAGAATAACAGAGTATTATGGCAAAGAGAGAAAGGAGATAAAGATGAAGGTAATTGACGCTAGAGGGCTGTCCTGCCCGGAACCGGTCATTATGACAAAGAATGCACTGGCCTCTGAGGATGCTGCGTATGAAGTGCTGGTAGACAATGTGACTGCAAAGGAAAACGTAACACGCTTTGCGAATCATCAGGGCTATCAGGTAGCGGCAGAGGAAAAAGGGGAAGATTTCCTCCTTCATATAAAGAAATGACAAGCTATATTGCGACCTTTTATTCTCATTTTGGAGCTATCCGTTTTAAAAAAGCCTGTGAGAAGACAGGACTTCCGGCATCCGTGATGCCTGTGCCGAGAAACTTAAGCTCTTCCTGCGGAACGTGTGTGAGGTTTCAGGCGGCGAAGGAGGATGATTTTCCGGAAAAAAACGAGGAGATGGAACAAATTGTGAGGA
The DNA here is from genome assembly GCA_900551075.1 of uncultured Blautia sp. Taxonomy (GTDB): domain Bacteria; phylum Bacillota; class Clostridia; order Lachnospirales; family Lachnospiraceae; genus Blautia_A. Next base: position 928 of record URVB01000099.1, read on the forward strand.
TGTCAGAAGAGGGGTATATACAGATTTACCGGGCGGAGGATGCCTGATTTTTGAATTCTTCATTGTCCAAAGGCAGAATATCGTGTATACTGATATACGTGACTGAGAATGGAGACTCTGTTTGACAGAGGATTCAAAAGGTAAGGAGTGAAGGATTTATGAGAGAAAAGCTGACGCCTAAGGACGTAGAAAAAATAGAGCAGGAAATCGAGCATCGCAAGCTGGTCATTCGCAGGGAAGCGATTGAGGCGGTGAAGGAGGCTCGCGCACAGGGAGACCTGAGCGAGAATTTTGAGTATTATGCAGCAAAGAAGCATAAGAATCAAAATGAAAGCCGTATCCGGTATCTGGAGCGCATGCTGAAAACAGCGGATATTGTAACCGATACATCGAAAGAGGATGAGATCGGCATGGACGATATTGTCGAAGTGGAATTTGAAGAGGACGGCGAAAGAGAGACATATAAGCTGGTGACTTCTATCCGGGGCAATTCTCTGGAAAACAGAGTCAGCATTGAATCACCGATAGGCAAGGCACTGAAAGGCCGTAAGGTGGGGGACAGAGTGCGGATCCGTGTCAATGAGAATTACAGTTATTATCTTATCATCCGCTCTATTGACAAGAGCGGAACAGAGGAGGAAGACATCCGCAGCTTTTGATCCGGAGATACCTGTCAGGTATATGATTATGGGCGCAGCAGTGCGTCAAACGGAATGTTATGTTTTTGTAAAAAATGGGGAAAGCATGTAAAATATGCTTTTTCCATTTTTTTTACATAAATTTAACATTGCACTGAAGCGGATTTTACATAACTGTTTTAAAATCAGGATATATTAAACGCAGGATAAAGGAGAAAGATTATGGATTTTTTTAATATATTAACGCTGCTCGGCGGTCTTGCAATGTTTTTGTACGGGATGCAGGTGATGGGAGATGGCCTTGCAAAGGTCTCCGGAGGAAAATTGGAGCAGATACTGGAAAATCTGACCTCCAATCCGGTAAAGGCTGTGCTTCTGGGCGCGGGTGTTACGGCAGTGATACAGTCCTCGTCTGCAACGACAGTTATGGTTGTGGGTTTTGTAAATTCGGGAATTATGAAGCTTTCTCAGGCTGTGGGAATTATCATGGGTGCGAATATCGGTACCACAGCGACCTCCTGGGTTTTAAGCCTTGCAGGAATCGAGAGCAATAATTTCCTGCTCAGGCTTTTGAAGCCAAGTTCTTTTGCGCCGGTTTTGGCGCTGATCGGGATTATTTTCCTGATGTTTCAGAAAAGTCCCCGCAGAAAAGATATCGGAACCATTATGATCGGATTTGCAGTGCTCATGTTCGGTATGGAAACGATGAGCGGTGCGGTTAAGCCGCTGGCAGACGTGCCGGAATTTACCGGTATTCTGCTGAAATTTTCCAATCCGCTTCTCGGTGTGCTGGCGGGTACCCTTTTGACAGCGGTCATACAGTCTTCTTCAGCCTCTGTCGGAATCCTGCAGGCGCTTTGTGTGACCGGAGCCGTGCATTACAGTGTGGCTCTTCCGATTATTATGGGACAGAACATCGGTACCTGTGTGACAGCTCTGCTTTCTGCAGTGGGAGCAAACAGGAATGCGAAGAGAGCCGCCATGGTACATCTGTATTTTAACTTAATTGGGACGATTATATTTATGGCGGTATTTTATCTGATTAATTCCATGATGCATCTGGGCTTTATGGATGAAGCTGCGAATGCGGCAGGGATTGCCGTGATACACAGTATCTTCAACGTTACGGCAACAGTAATCCTGCTTCCGTTTTCCAGGGGGCTGGAAATGCTTGCACGCCTGACGATCCGGGATACGAAGGAGGACGAGGCGCTTCTGGAAGATGTACCGGTCTACGGTGGTACGCACCACGGGGTGG
>URVB01000100.1 GCA_900551075.1 uncultured Blautia sp.
ATGAGGAATGCTGGAGACTTGGAGTTGCTGCCAAGACACAGCATAACGAGGTTGCACCTGCACAGCATGAGCTGGCGCCGATTTATGCACCGGTCAATATTGCGGCAGACCATAACCAGATCATGATGCGTATTCTGAAAAAAGTAGCAAGCCGTCATGGTATGCGCTGTTTGTTGCACGAGAAGCCCTTTGCAGGTGTAAACGGCTCCGGTAAGCATAATAACTGGTCTCTGACTACGGACGATGGCATCAACCTTCTGGAACCGGGCAAAACACCTCATGAGAATGTGCAGTTCCTGTTGGTTTTGACCTGTATACTGAAGGCAGTGGATACACATGCAGATTTGCTTCGGGAATCGGCTGCGGATGTGGGGAATGATCAGCGTCTCGGCGGAAATGAAGCGCCGCCGGCCATTATTTCTGTATTTCTGGGAGAACAGCTTGAGGATGTGCTGGAACAGTTGATCAGCACAGGAACGGCTACACACAGTATCCGCGGCGGAAAATTAAAAACAGGAGTCAAAACGCTTCCCGATTTTATGAAGGATGCGACGGATAGAAACAGAACCTCACCGTTTGCTTTTACAGGAAACAAATTTGAATTCCGTATGGTGGGTTCCAGGGATTCCATTTCTTCCTGCAACGTGGTGCTGAATACGATCACTGCGCAGGCATTCAAGGAGGCGTGCGACCGTCTGGAGGCAGCACAGGACTTTGATAAGGCAGTGCATGATCTGATCAAGGAATATGCAACCAGGCATCAGAGAATTGTATTTAACGGCAACGGATATGCTCCGGAGTGGGAAAAGGAGGCAAAACGAAGAGGACTTCCGAATCTTCCTTCTATGGTGGACGCAATTCCTGTTTTGACAACAGATAAGGCTGTGGAGCTGTTTGAGGAATTCCATGTGTTTACAAGAGCTGAGCTGGAATCCCGTGCGGAAATTCAGTATGAGATTTATGCAAAAGCGATCAATATTGAGGCAAAGGCAATGATCGATATTGCCACCAAGCAGATCATTCCGGCAGTGATTAAATACACGACTGTTTTAGCGGAATCCATTAATGCGGTAAAAGCTGCAGGGGCTGTTGATGTGAGCGTCCAGATGGATCTGCTGAAGCGCTGCTCTGCACTTTTGAAGAGTACCAACAGTGCCATGAGCAAGCTTTCCAAGGTTGTAGCAAGGGTGCCGTCGGTTCCGGAGGGGCGGGAACGTGCCGTATTCTGCAGAGAAAAGGTCGTGAAAGTAATGGAAGCCCTGAGAGAGCCGGTGGATGAACTGGAAATGCTTGTTGACAAGGAAATGTGGCCGATGCCTTCTTATGGTGATATGATTTTTGAGGTATAAGAAAACCGCGTAGAGATAGAAAAAGGCTGGGGAACACAGCCTTTTTCTATTATGGAAAAGTCTTTTCAAAAGCATGAAAATGGATTATAATAGTACGAATAAAAGGTGCGCAAAGGAGAATGCGGAATGGAAGAATTACATTTTTTGGAGGAGCAGGGAGTTTCTCCTGTATTGATAAAAAAGGTGGAGGAATTCAGAAATACCTACGAGGTACCGGAAGAAGCGGCGGACAGAATTGTTACGCCATCGCTCCCGTTTTACGGAAAAGATATTCTGGAAATGGCGATTGCGGGACTTCTTGAGGGAGAGAATCTGCTTCTGACAGGACCTAAGGCAACGGGTAAAAATATTCTCGCGGAAAATCTGGCTTATATATTTAACCGTCCCTCATATAATGTCTCTTTTCATGTAAATACCAACAGTGGAGATCTGATCGGGACAGATACGTTCCGGGACAATGAGGTGCAGCTTCGAAAGGGAAGCATTTACCAATGCGCACAATACGGCGGCTTTGGAATTCTGGATGAGATCAATATGGCAAAGAATGATGCAGTTTCTGTTCTGCATGCGACCCTGGATTACCGCCGCTCCATAGATGTTCCGGGGTATGATAAGATAGGGCTTCATCCTGCTGCCAGATTTATCGGTACGATGAATTACGGCTATGCAGGTACCAAGGAGCTGAATGAGGCGCTGGTATCCAGGTTTTTGGTGATCGACATGCCGGCTCAGACAGAAGATACGCTTGGATTCATTTTTGGGAAAATGTTTCCCCGGGCAAAGCAGGAGGCGATTCGGCAGTTTATCGGTATTTTTCTGGATTTGCAGCTAAAGGCTTTGAACAGTGAGATTTCCACGAAGGCATTGGACCTGCGTGGGCTGCTGGCTGCAATGAAGATCGTAGATGCCGGGCTGTCTCCGTGGAAGGCTGTGCAGATGGGGGTAGTAAATAAGACTTTTGATGTATTTGAGAAGGAAATCGTGGAGGATGTAGTCCGGACCAGGATTCCCGCCGACTGGACAAGGGAAGATGTCTATGAATAAGGAGAGGCCTTTGGAAATTGAAGAGTATCAGATGGAGTTGGAGAACCGTATAAGGAATCTGCTTTGGACAGTCAGCGGAGATTA